>CAWFQO010000001.1:0-19170 GCA_963817865.1 uncultured Solirubrobacterales bacterium
TGCCCGCCCGTCCCCGAGCGGCTCGGCCGCCCCCGCGCAGAAGACGCCGTCGGTGGCCGTCGAGCCCGCCGGCAGCGGCAGGGCCAGGGCCGCGGTGAGCGCCGCGTCGAGGCGCGCGTCGACCTCGGCCCGCAGTCCGGCGACGTCGATCCCGGCGGCGCGCAGGCGCCCCTCCTCGAGCTCGATCGGATCCCGCTCGCGCCAGTGCTCGACGAGGTCCGGCGGGACGTAGCGCATGTCGTCGTGCGCCGCGTGCCCGTGCATCCGCATCGTCTGCGCCGCGATCAACGTCGGCCCGCCCCCGGCAATCGCCCGCTCCCGGGCGGCCAGCGTCGCCTCGAACATCGCCTCGACATCGTTCCCGTCGACGGTTATGCCCGGGAAGCCGTAGCCCGCCGCCCGCTCGACCGGGTCGACCGCGAACTGGAGCTCGGTCGGCGTCGAGTAGGCGTACTGGTTGTTCTCGAGCACGAAGATCACCGGCAGCCGCTGGACCCCCGCCCAGTTCATCGCCTCGTGGCAGTCGCCCCGGCTCGTCGCCCCGTCCCCGAACCAGGTCAGCGCGCACCGCCGCTCGCCGCGCAGGCGGAAGGCCATCGCCATGCCCACGGCCACGACCATCATGTCCGGGAGCATCGACACCATCCCCACGCACCCGAGGTGCCGGTCGCCGAAGTGGATGTTCCCGTCCCGCCCGCCGGTGATCCCCGCCGCCCGACCCATGTACTGGGCGAAGATCCGCTCCGGATCGACTCCCCGGACGAGGTGGGCCGCCAGGTCGCGGTGGAGAACGCACAGCCGGTCCTCCGCCGCCATCGCGAAGGCCGCCCCCGCCGAGACCGCCTCCTGCCCGAGGCCGTCGTAGAAGGACCCGGGGATCTTGCCCTGCCGGTAGAGGCTCATCGCCCGCCGCTCGATCCCGCGCATCTCGAGCATGAAGCGCAGGAGCGCGGTCCGATCGCCCGTGGTCAGGCGTCCGCCGCCCTCCGCCTGGGGCTCCCCGGCCGCTCTTGCCACGGAAGTCGCCATACCTCAGCTTACTTCTCGGGTCGACGGATCTCTGCCCCGCCCGAGCCCGCCCCGACCGGCCGTCTGTGTGGTGACGCTCCCGCCGACGTGGCACACTCCACCCACCGTGGCTCGACAACCCGTCATCGCGCCTGGCTGGTCAGTGCGATGACGCGAGCCCCCGCCGGCGGCCTCCGCGGCGCTCTCGCCGGCCCGACGCTCGTCGCCTGGGCGGCGTTCGCGGTCGCCGCGCCCGTCGCCGCGCCGGCTGGCCTCACCACGGCTCCGTCCCCGTCCGGCACCACCAACGGCCCGCTCGCGTATGAGATCGCCTCCGGTCAGATCGATACCGCCCTGCTCGGGGCCCCCAATCAGCAGAGCGGCTGCCCAGCCGGCGCCGACGCCGCGGCACCCACGAGCACCGCCTCGCCGGCGCCGTCGACGGCCGCCGGCGGTGCTCCGTCCGCCTTCCCGCTCGATGGCGCGACGCCGGCCTGGTCGCCGAGCGGGCTGCGCCTCGCCTTCTCGCGGCCCGACGCCAGCGGCCGTCCCCAGATCTTCGTTCTCGACACCGACGGCGGGAGCGCCGCGATGAACGTCCGCATGATCACCCACGACCCGAAGGGCGCGATCGAGCCGACCTGGGCGCCCGACGGCCAGATGCTCGCCTACACCAGCCGGCGGGGGCCGGTCGATCAGATCTGGACGAGGGCGATCACCGGTCGGGGCCCGCGCCAGCTCACCGACGACCCCGGCGGGGCGACGGAGCCCGACTGGTCACCGACGCTCACCGGCGCGACATCGCCCGCCGTCGCCGCGCCGACCGAGGAGATCGCCTTCGTCAGCCGGCGCACCGGCAACGCCGACATCTGGCTGATGAACGTCGACGGCAGCAACCAGCGGCCGTTGACCAGCTCACCGGCCAACGAGGTCGAGCCGGATTGGCGCAGCGACGGTCGCGCGCTCGCCTTCTCGGCCGATACCGGCGGCGGCAGCCCGGCCGGCATCTTCAAGATCTCGAGCGACGGGTCGGTCCGGACCCAGCTGACCGCCCGAGCCGGCGACGCGTTCCCCTCGTGGTCGCCGACGGGTGACGCCATCGCCTTCACGCGCACGGTCGGCGGCGTCGGCTCCACCTGGGTCGGCTATTCCGTCGGCGGCTCGGGCGCGCCTTTGCTCACCACGCGCAAGGCGATCGGCGGCGCCGTCCACGCCGACTGGGGACCCCTGCCACCGCCGCCCCCAACCGGCTCCAACGTGCTCGGGGTCATGACGGCGGCGCTCACTCCGGTCGCGGCGTCGGAGGCGACGGTGACGACGCCGCTCTGCGCCCGGCAGACGTCGCTGACCGCCGAGGGAGCCCGCGTGCCCCTGGGCACGGTCGTCGACGCCGCCCAGGGCGTCACCGTCATGACCAAGTCGGTGCAGGCCGTCGTGACCGGCAAGTTCGCGCTCGTGACCCCCGCCCAGGCCGCGCTGACTCCGTCGGCCGGCTCGCCGGCCCCCGCCGCGCTCACGGTCAGTCCCGCCGGCCCCCCACTCGTCTGTTCGGGGACCTCGACCACGGCGGCGGTTCGCCGCAAGCTGTCGAGTCGCCGCAAGCCGCCGGACCGGCGCAGCGTGATGGTCAATCACCGGCGCGGAGGTTCCGGCAAGGTCATGGTGATCGGACACGACGCCAACGGATCCTCCGAGCGGACGATCTGGGACACGGTCGAGACCTGCCGGGGCACGACCATCACGGTCAGGGCCGGCCTGGTCAGCGTCTTCGACAAGGGCCTCGGTCGGACCTTCCCCGTCGCCGCCGGCCACACCTACTTCGCCCGCCGCGTCGGTCCGTGAGCGATCGGGCCGACCACTACGCGATCGTCGCCGACGCGATCCTCGACGGGGACGTCGTGCCGCTCCTCGGCGCCGGCGTGAATCTCTCCGACCGCGCTGCGGGCGACGTCTGGGATCTCCGGGGCGCCCGGATGCCGAGCGGCGGCGAGCTCGCCGAGTGGCTCGCCGAAGAGTTCGGCTGCGAGCGCGAGATCCCGCCGAATCTCCTACGCACGTCACAGGCGGCCGTCCTCCAGCGCGGCGCCGGCAAGGTGTTCAAGGAGCTGCGGACCGTCTTCCGACGCGACCCCGACAACCTCTGCGTCCCGACGTCGGTCCACCGTTTCCTCGCCGAGCTCCCCGCCCTCCGCGCCCGGCGCGGCCTGCCTCCCCGACCCCAGCTCATCCTCACCACCAACTACGACGACCTGCTCGAGCGCGCGTTCGATGCGGCCGGCGAGGAGTACGACGTCGTCTACTACCTGGCCCAGGGAGGCCCGCCCGACCAGGGGAGGTTCGTCCACGTCGACCCCAGCGGCCGGCGCACGGTCGTCCACTCGCCGAAGAGGTACGTGAAGGTGACGCCCGACGTGCGGACGGTGATCCTCAAGATCCACGGCGCCGTCTTCGCGAACCCGAAAGAGGACTCCTGGGTCATCACCGAGGATCACTACATCGACTACCTCACGCATACCAGCCTCAGCGACCTGATCCCCGTGAAGCTGCTCGAGAAGCTCATGGAGAGCAACTTCCTCTTCCTCGGCTACGGCATGAAGGACTGGAACCTGCGCGTGATCCTCCACCGGATCTGGACCGAGCGCCGCGGCATCGACTGGCTTTCGTGGGCCGTCCAGCTCGAGGCCGACAACCTCGACCGCGAGCTCTGGCGCGTCAAGGGCGTCCAGATCCACTGCGCTCCGCTCGGCTCCTACGTGGAGGAGCTCCGATCGGCGATCGAGCGAAGCGAGAGACGGCCCTGACCGACGACGACGCCCCGGGCGCGGCCCGCTCGCCGTTCCCCGGCCTGCGGTCGTTCACCGACAGCGAGACCGACGGCGACCTGTTCGCTGGCCGGGCCGACGAAATCGGACTCGTCGCCGCCAACCTCCGCGCCGCCTCCCTGACCATCCTCTTCGGCCCGAGCGGCGGCGGTAAGAGCTCGTTGCTGAAGGCCGGCGTCGTCCGGCGCATCCGGTCGCAGGCGCCGGCCCCGGCCGCCCACCGGGCGCCGGCCCCGACGATCATCTTCCACGACGAGTGGGCCGGCGACCCCGGCGCCGCCCTCGCCCGGCGCATCTGGGTCGAGGCCGGGGCCGACGGGACCGCGCCCGCCCTCGACGTCGCGGTCGCCCGCTGGGGCGAGGCCCGCGGCGGCCTCCTGCTCCTGATCCTCGACCAGTTCGAGGAGTACCTGCGCCTCCACCCCGACTCGCCTGCCGACGCGGCGGCTGGCGACTCGTTCGCGCGCGACTTCCCGGCCCTCGTCGCCCGAACCGACCTCCGCGTACACGTGCTCGTCTCCCTCCGCGACGACGCCCTCGCCGATCTCGACCGCTTCGAGGGCCGGATCCCGAGCCTGTTCGACAACTTTCTCCGCCTCCCGCCAATGACCGTCGCCGCCGCCCGCGAGGCGATCGTCCGGCCGATCGCGACCGTCAACGAATGGCGCTTCGCCGCCCGTCTGCCCGCCGTCGGGATCGACGACGATCTGATCGACGAGGTGCTCGCCCAACTGACCGACCCGGCCCGCTGGTCGAACGAGACGGGTGCCCCCCGGACGGGCCGCGGCGACGCGGTCGAGCCCGCGTTCCTGCAGCTCGTGATGAAGCGCCTGTGGGAGATCGACGCCGCGCGCAGTCCCAGGCGGTTGCGCCTGAGCACCCTCGTCGAGCTTCACGGCGCCGACGCGATCGTGCGCGACCACCTCGAGTCGGCGATGGCGTCGCTCCCGCGCGAGCAGCAGGACGTCGCCGCCGCCATGTTCGCCTTCCTCGTCACCCCGTCGGGCGCGAAGATCCGCTACTCGCCGGAGGACCTCGCCGCGTACGCCAAGCGGCCGGCCCCGGCGATCCGCGGGGTGCTCGACGCCCTGGCCCGACCCGAGCGGCGGATCGTCCGCCGCGTCCCCGCCCCGTCCGGCGAGGCCGACCGTCACGGCTACGAGCTCTTCCACGACGTGCTCGGCCCGGCCGTGCGCGCCTGGGGCCAGCGGCGTCAGACGGCGCGGCTCCAGCGCCGGACCCTCCGCCTCGGCGTGGCCCTCGCCACGACGGTCGCGATCGCCGTCGCCCTGCTCGCCTACGCCCGCGACTTCACTCCCCTCCAGCGGCTCGAGCTGCGCACGCTCGACGCCCGCTTCACCGTCCGCGGCGCCCATCCGCCCGACCCGAAGATCGTGCTCGTCGGGCTCGACGACCGCACCATGCGCGAGCTGCCGCGAAGCGGGCGCGCCGAGGACGCCCAAGTGCTCCGGAACGTCCTCGCCGGCGATCCCGCGGCGATCGTCGAGGACTTCGAGTTCAAGCGGCTGCTTCCCGGAACGACCCCGCTCCTCGCCGAGGTGCAACGGGCCCGGACGCGGCTCATCCTCGCGACCTTTCGGATCGACAACGACGGGAACACCACTCTCTTCGGCGCCACCACCCCCGCTCGGACGTTCGGCGGCGCCACGACCGGGTACTCGGGGTTTCCGCAGGACGTCGATCAGGCGGTCCGGCGCGTCCGTGCCGAAGGACGCCAACTGCTGGCGCCCGAGCCGGGCCACACGACGGTCGGGCTGCCGACGCTGGCCGTGGCCGCGGCCGAGAAGGCCGGCGCGCACGTGGCCCCGGGCTCGTTTCCCGCGGACGGCGCCTTGATCGACTTCGCCGGCGGTCCCGGAACCTACCGGCCGATCTCCTACGTCGACGTTTTCCGCGGCGCGATCGCCCCCCAGACCTTTCGCGGTCGGATCGTCGTCATCGGTGCCACCGATGCCCACGCGACCGACCGCTTCCGGACGTCGGCCGGAGGGGGTCCGATGCCCGGACCCGAGATCCACGCCAACGCGATCGCCACCGTCCGCGCCGGCCTGCCCCTCAGCGACGCCGGCTGGCCGGTCAATGCCGCGACGATCGTCGTCCTCGCGCTCGTGGCCGCCGGCGTAGCCCTGCGTCTGTCGATCGCCCGGAGCCTCCTGTGCGCGGCACTCGCCGCGGTCGTTCTAATCGCCGCCGCTCAGATCGCCTTCGACGCCGGTCGGGCGATCAACATCGTCTTTCCCCTGCTGGCGCTCGTCCTCAGCGCCGGAGGAAACGCGATCGCCGCGATGATCGGCCGCCACGGGGGCGCCGTGCTCAACTCAGCCCGAGCTGTCCTAGCTTCTCCATCAACTCGGTCGCGGACGCCGTCGCTACGACCCCGGCGCTCCGCAGCTGATCAGCCGAGCGGCTGATCGCCGGGGCCGACGCGTAGACGTAGATCGGCACGTCCACCTTGTTCTCCCTGAGCTGCTCGATCAGCTCGAGCCCGGCCTGCGGCCGCTCGTGACCCTCCTCGTTGCGTCCCATGTCGGTGATGACCGCGTCGAACCCCGGGTCCGCCGCGACGGCCGCCCGCAGGCCATCGGCCGTCGTCGCCGCGGTGGCCACCCGGACTCCCTTTCGCATCAGGGCGTCGATCTCGTAGGCGTTGTTCTCCTTGTGGTCGTCGACCCACAGGATCTCTCGGAGGCGGGGCACCCCGGCGGAGATCGGCGACGGCTCCGCGCTGCCCACGCCGGAGATCCCCGCCACCTGGCGCTTGAGCGTCGAGACCTGTTCGCGGAGATCCTCGAGCCCGCTCTGAAGCTGGTCGGATGCCTGCTGCACGGTGATCTCGGCGCCCCCCGCCTTGATCGAGAAACCACGCTGGTCGAGGATCTTGCGGATGTTCGGCAGCAGCTGCCAGAGCACGACCGCGATCAGGATGGGCCAGGCCAGGCCCAGAACCGCCACTAACACATCCGAGGACTTCATCGGCCAAACCTACATCGCCGCCATCGGTCCCGCGAGGCCCGCGCGCCGCGGCCCGACCCTCCCGGCCTGACCTACTTCGTGATCTTCCGGGCCCGGGCCACGCACGCCGCCCGCTTGCTCTTGCTCTTGATCGACAGGCACTTGGCGCTCGCCACCGCCCGCTTGTAGGTGAGCTTGGCTCGGGCCACGCACGCCGCCTTGCGCGCCTTGCCGCCGCTCGTCGACGAGGAGATCGCGCTGCACTTGCGCAGCGCCGCCCGCTCGGCGTTCTGCGCCTTGCAGATCCCGAGCGACCGCCCGGTCAGCTCGAAGCACGCCGGCGCCGCGGTGACGAGCACCGTGGAGCTCTGCGCCGTCGCGCTCCCCGCCACGTTCGTCGCCGTCACCGCGCACCCGATCGCCTGGGCCACGTCGGTCGGCGCCAGCTTGTGCAGGTTGCCCGTCGCCCCGGCGATGAGGGTTCCCGTCCCCGAGCCAGACGTACGTGTAGCTGAGCGGCTGGGTGCCCTGCCACGCGCCCGTCGTGCACGCGAGCGTCCCCCCGACGACCGCCTTCCCGCTCACCGTCGGGCGCGCCGTGCTCACCGGCGGCGCGGCCACCACCCCGGTCGGGCCGGTCGCCACCGGGAGGCTCGTCCCGCCCCCGTTGACCGCCACCTCGAACACCCGGATCGTGTGGCCGAGGTCGGCCGTGACGAGGACGTAGGTCTGGGCCGTCGCCCCCGGGATCGGCGTGCACAAGTTGCCCGCCCCGTCGCAGTCCACCCACTGGATCGCGTAGCTGGTCGGCGAGTTCGTCCACCCGCCGTGGGTCTCGGTCAGCGTCGCCCCGAGCACCGGCGCCCCCGCGATCGTCGGTGGGGCGGTCGAGGCCGGGGGCGGGAAGGTGACCACGGCGGTCGGGGCCGAGTCGGCCGTCGCGCTGCCGCCGGCCAGCTCGCGGACCTCGAGCCGGGAGCCGAGGTCGTCGGTCGTGACCACGTAGGACACCTTGTTGCCGCCGGCACCCGTGATGTCGGTGCAGTTGGGCGGCGTCGCCGTGTCGCAGCGCCGCCACTGGTAGAGGACGCCCGTGTTCCCGCTCGAGTCGGTCAGCGTCATCCCCACCTGGGGCGTCCCGCTGATGGTCGGCGCCATGGTCACCGCCAGACCCGACGAAGCCGTCGCGGCGAGGACGGCCGCGGCCAGGGCGAGGACGACGGCGAGGACGGCGGTTCGGCGGGTGACGTGACGATCGCAGGTCGAGCATGGGTCTCAGCCTACCCCCCCGACCCCTGGACGAGTAGCACTACCGCGACGGCGACCCCGAGCCCGACCACCCCGGCCCGGAGCGCGGCCGGGCGCAGCCGGCGGGCGACCGAGACGCCGAGCGTCCCGCCGAGGCCGGCGCTCACGGCGAGGACGGCGGCGAAGTCCCAGGCGACCCGCCCAGAGGCGACGAAGACGGCGACCCCGGCCGCGTTGACGACCAGCGACAGGAGCCCCTTCAGCGCGTTCAGCCGCTGGAGGTCGTCGCGGAGGAGGATCCCGAGGACCCCGAGCAGCAGGACGCCGAGGCCGGCGCCGAAGTAGGACCCGTAGACCCCGGCGGCGAGCACTCCGGCCCAGGCCGCCGGTCCGGCGCCGGCCGTCGCGGGGGCTGCGGGGTCGCCCCGGCCCAGGCGGGCGGCCAGGCGCGGCTGGGCGGCCAGGAGGGCGCAGGCCAGGAGGATGAGGAACGGGGCCAGTGTCCGGAACGACTGCGCGGGCGTGGCCAGGAGGATCAGCGCCCCGGCGACCCCGCCGAGGACGCCGGCCGGCGCCAGGCGGCGGACCCGCCCACCCTGGCCGGCGAGCTCTCGGCGGTAGGCCAGCGACCCACCGGCGTAGCCGGTGAGCAGCCCGACCGAGCAGGCGATGTTCGCCTCGAGCGACCCGACCCCGGCGGCCACGAGGGCCGGGAAGGCGATCAGGGTGCCCCCGCCCGCCGCCGCGTTGACCGCCCCGGCGAGGAGCCCCGCCGCCGCGGTCACGAACGCCTGGCCGACGGTCACCCGAGCAGCCCGTCGGCCCGCATCCCGCCGATCAGGATCGACGTGACGATCCCATTGCCGGCGATCGACAGGTGGTAGCCGTCGGGCTCGCGGACGGTCACGTACCGGCCCTGGTAGGTCATCGAGTCCCGGTAGCGCCCGCCCGGCGTGAAGACCGGCCGGATGTCGACGAGCCGGACCCCGACCGGGAACGACGCCGCCGCCATCGCGTAGGCCTGGTTGATCGCCCGGAAGTCGGCGGCCGCCTGGCCGTCGCGCGGGGCCGGGAGGGTGAGCCAGTAGACCCGGCCGGCTCCGCCCCGGGCGTAGGCCGCCATCATCGCCCGCGCCCGCCCGGCGAACGCCCGGATCCAATCCGAGCCGCAGCACTCGGCCAGGCGCCCGGACGCGGTCGGGAGGGCGAAGCCGTCGTTGGCGCCGAGGTAGACGACGGTGATGTCAGGGTGGAGCGACCGGGCCTGGGCCGCCGCCCGGGCGACCCAGTCGAACATCTGCGGCTTGGAGATGCCCGTGCTGATGTGCGCCTCCCCGGTCACCCGCAGCCGGGGGAGCCCGGCCGTGAGCATGTCGTCGATCCCCTGGATCTCCGAGTCGCCGGTGGCCAGCAGGCGCAGCGGCCCGCCGGCGACGCGGAAGACCCGATGGACGGCGAGCCCGCCCGGGGCATCGAGCGCGACCCGCCAGAGGCCGAGGCGCCTGGCCCGGAGGCGGACGGACGGTCTGCCCGCCGGTGGCCGTGCGGCGGACGGCGCTCGCGCAGCGGGTGCGCCCGCCCGGGGGCGTCAGGCACTCGACGAGGCGCGGGCTCCGGGCCCGGGCATCGCCGGTCTCGATCACCGCCGGGCGGCCCGAGCGGACCGGGTGCGGCCAGATCGAGACCGCCGCGGTCGCCGGGGCGGACGACCGGCTCGCGGGGCGCGCCGGCCGGGTGAGGTGACCGAGGCCGGCGGTGGCGCAGGTGAGCAGTGTGAGCAGGAGAGCCCCCGTTCCGACGGCGACCCGGCGCCTCGGCTGCGGCATCCCACGAGGATACGCCCCGGCATACGCGACAATCCGCCGCCCGCCCATGACCCTCCTCGCCGCCTCCACCCGCCGACGCGCCGCGGCCGCGCTGGCCGCCCTCGGGCTCGCCCTCGCCGTCGGCGCGGTCGCCCCGACGGCGGCCCGGGCCGACTGCGGCGGGGTCGAGCGGGCGTCGCCGGCCCGCCACTTCGCCTATCTGCCGCCCCTGGCCATCGGCGACTCGACGATGCTCCTCGCCCTCCCCAACCTCGCCGCCGCCGGCTTCCAGGTCAACGCCCACGGCTGCCGCCAGTTCCCCGAGGCGCTCGACCTCCTCCGCCGGCTGGCCCGCGGCCGGATCCTCCCGCATCTCGTGGTCGTCGCCCTCGGGGCCGACGGGTCGGTCACGGGTGACGACATCCGCCAGTCGCTGGCCATCCTCGGACCTCGGCGCGTGCTCGGCCTCGTCACGCCGCGCGAGCTCGGTGGCGGGTCCGGGGCCGACGCGGCGACCGTCCGGGCGGCCGGCCGGGCGTGGCCGAACCGGGTCCGGGTGCTCGACTGGGTGGCCGTGGCCGCCGGCCACGGCGACTGGTTCCAGCCCGACGGGCTCCACCTGACCTTTCCCGGCGCCGCCGCCTTCGCCCGCCTCCTCGGCCAGGCCCTCCCGCTCGCCCCGCCGCGTCCGGCGGCGTCGGTGCCGGTGGCCCGCTGCCCGACCCGGGCGCCGGCCGGTGGCGGAGCCGGCCTCGCGGCGAGCGGGCCCGGCGTGTCGTTCGTGCTCGCCGGCGGCGTCCTGGCCACGACGGCCGGCGATCCGGCGGCGGTCAGGGTCGGGCTGGTCAACGCGAACCCGTTCCCCCTGGCCGGGCGCCTCAGCGTCTCACCGATCGACGCGACCGGGGCACCGGTCGGGCCGGCGGCCACCGCCTGCGTGGCGCTCGCGGCGAGCGGCGTCTTCGCGGTCCGCCTGGCCCTCGGACCCGGGCTGGTCCACCTCCTCGCCGTGACCCGGCGCTTCCCCGTCCGACTCTCGCTGCGCGTCTACGACGCGGCCGGGGCGAGCGCCCTGCTCACCGAGATCCACCGCCTCGAGCGCCCTCCCCGCGGAGCCCCGGCCGCGGGCGGCGGTTGAGCGGTCGCTCCCGCCCCGGCCGCTGGCGGGCGCCCGGCGGGCTTGTTACACTCGCCACGAGGGATCCTCGAGGGGGGATTGGCAGGTGGCAGACGGGAACGCCGGGGTCGAGACCGTGAACGACATCGTGCTTCGGGCCGAGGTCGAGCAGGCCGACCTCGCCGCGCTGCGTGACGCCTACGCGACGATCCAGGGGCTCCCGGGCACCGACAACCGGAGCTGGGTGCACTGGAGCGGGTACCACGGGTTCGACCGGTACGACTGCTGGCACCACGACCGGACGGGTCCGGGTCCGGGAACCCTCTTTCCCTACGACCTGTTCCTCCCCTGGCATCGGGCCTACCTCGTCAGCTTCGAGCACATCCTCCGCGACCAGAACGCCGCCGCCGTCCTCCCCTGGTGGGACTGGACCTCGTCCGCCTCACACCAGCAGGGGATCCCCGACGCCTTCGCCGAGCCGCAGGTCGACGGGAAGGACAACCCGCTGGCCAGCGGGCCGATCCCGGCGATCGAGGGGTCCCCGGCCGGCCGGACCGAGCGCTCGCCCGGGAACCCGGGCGACCTCCCGTCGATGACCCAGACCGATCCGGCGCTCGGGCCGGGCCTCCACTCGATCAACTACCTCCTCAAGCTGGCGAGCTACGCCGACTTCTCGAACCAACTCCAGAACATCCACGACGCCGTCCACGGCTGGGTCGGGGGGAGCATGGGGGTCGTCGCCACGTCGGCCTTCGATCCGATCTTCTACTCCCATCACTGCATGATCGACCGGATCTGGTACCTCTGGCAGCTCAGCCACGGGCCGCACAACATCCCGGCCGACTACCTCGACAAGGTGCTCGCCCCGTTCAGCTACACCGTGCAGCAGGTCCTCGACGTGCGCTCGCTCGGCTACGACTACGCGACGTCGGTCGCGGCCTCCGCCGCCGGTCCGTCTGGCGCCCCGACCCCGTGAGGAGCTAGAGCGCGATGGCCACCCCCTTCACCGCGACGCTCGAGACCGGCCGGCTCGACGCGGACTTTTCCCGGATCGACATCGAGTTCCTCGGCGTCGACCACGCCGGCTCCTCCTACGAGGCGCGGGTCTACCTGAACAACCCGGCGGCCGACGCGAGCACCGGGCGGTCGGCCGCGGCCGGCTACGCCGGCTCCTACTACGTCTTCGGGCACGGCGGCTGCCTCGGCGCCGCCGGCCACTGCGACGTCCGCCCCCGGCGGACCTTCGACCCCCGGCCCGGCCATCACCTGACCGGTGCCCGCAAGGTCGTCATCGCCGCCGAGCGGGTGGCCCAGAAGGCGCTCGCCGCCGGCGAGCAGATCACGGTCACCGTGGTCCCGCTCGTCACGGCGGTCGGCCCGGCCAGCGGCTGGGACGACGAGGTGCTCAAGTTCGACACCGTGCGGATCGTCACCTACCGCGCCGCCGGCGCCGACCCGCCGCCCCCGGCGGGGCCGACCGGCTGAGCTCCGCCCTCAGCCGCCGGCCGCGGCCACCCCGATCGGGCAGCTGACGCCGGTTCCGCCGAGCCCGCAGTACCCGCCGGGGTGCTTGTGGAGGTACTGCTGGTGGTAGTCCTCGGCGTAGTAGAACGGCCCGGCTGCGGCGATCTCGGTGGTGATCTCGCCGTGGCCCAGCTCGCTGAGGCGGGCGGCGTAGACCTCGCGCGAGCGCTCGGCGGCCTCTCGCTGCCGGTCGTCCCGCCAGTAGATGGCCGACCGGTACTGGGTGCCGACGTCGTTGCCCTGGCGCATGCCCTGGGTCGGGTCGTGACCCTCCCAGAAGGTGCGCAGGAGATCCTCGTAGCTCGTCTCCTTCGGATCGAACACGACGAGCACGGCCTCGGTGTGACCGGTCGAGGCGGAGCACACCTCCTCGTAGGTCGGGTTCGGCGTCACGCCGCCGGCGTAGCCGACGGCGGTCGTGTAGACGCCGGGGAGCGCCCAGAAGAGGCGCTCGGCGCCCCAGAAGCAACCGAGGCCGAAGACGGCCTGCTCGAGGCCGTCGGGAAACGGGGGGGCGAGCGGGTTGCCGAGCACCGCGTGGCGGGCGGGTACGGGCATCGCCTGCTCGCGACCGGGGAGGGCGTGCGCCGGGTCGATCATCTTGGTCTTGCTCTTGAAGATGGCGGAAAGCGGGTTCATAGCCCCAGGTTACGCCGGAGACCTTGCCGTTGGATTAAACGTCGGCGCCCCTTACGGGAGCCTCGTGGCCCCGACCGACCGGGCGTTGCGCATCACGAGGCCGAAGCCGAGCCGCGGCCCCCGGTCGAAGCGCCCGCGCAGGCGGACGGCCTGAGCCTCGGTGATCGTCCCGTCGGTCACCGCGGCGGCGACCATCGGCTCGGCGAGCGCGGGCAGATCGGCCCGGATCGCGGCGAAGACCTCCTGGAAGAGGGCCTGGGCGGCCGGGCTCCGGGGCGCTGCCGCCGGCGCGGCCGCCTGGCCCGCGCCGGCGGTTGGCCGCCCGCCACCGTCGCCTCCCTTGACGCTCGCCAGGCGCGCGAGGAACCCGTCCTCCTCGGCCTGGGTGATCGTCCCGTCGCCGACGCCCCGGGCGAGGATCGGCGCGGCGATCGCCGGGGCAGCGGCGCTCAGAGCGCCGAAGACCCGGCCGAGCAGGGCGAGTTCGCCCGGCGGCAGCTGGTCGGCCCGGCGCGTCTGGCTGCGCGGGCTCTTGGGAGGCGGGTGGCGGGTGGTCTGGGCCGCCGCGGTCCCGGCGCCGCCGAGGGCGGCCATCGACCCGAGGAGGGCGGCCGCGGTCGTCCGGCGGGGCGCGCCGCGGGGCCGCCAGGAGGGCGGCTTCGTCTTCGGCGGCTGGGGGTCCCGGGAATCCACGGGAGCGATTTCTACGGCGCCCGCATCTGAGCCCGCTAACGCAATCCTAAGGATTCGCGAAAGAACGCTCATCGTGCGCTCGCCGCGCGGGGCCGCGCGGGCGCGCAGGCGCGGGGCACCCGGCGGCGCCGGGCGCCGGGGTAGGCTCGCCCGCGTGGACGATCGCCCCGACTTCGACCTCCAGGCCCACTCGACGTGCTCGGACGGGTCGCTCCCGCCGGCCGGGGTGGTGGCCCGGGCGGCGGCGGCCGGGGTGCGCCTGCTGTCCCTGACCGACCACGACACCCTCGAGGGGGTCGACGAGGCGCTCGCCGCCGGGCCCGCGCACGGCGTCCGGGTCGTCGCGGGCTGCGAGATCTCGGCCCTGACCGCGGCCGGGGAGGACCGCCACATCCTGGCCTACCGGGTCGATCCGCACGACCCCGACCTGTTGAGCGAGCTCGCCGCGTCCCGGGCCGAGCGGCGGCTGCGGGCCGACCGGATGCTCGCCGCCCTCGACGAGCTCGGCTTCGCCGTCGACCGGATCGGGGTCCAGCGGCTGCGCGCGGCGGGCCGGCCGATCGGAAGGCCCCACCTGGCGGCGGCCGTGGTCGGCCACGCGGCCAACCGGGCCCGGTTGGCCGCCGAGGGGTGCTCCGAGGCGAACGCCTTCCTCGACGCCTACCTGGTCCCCGGACGGCCGGCGTACTGCACGCGGGGGGGCCCGACGATCGCCCGGGCGATCGAGTTGATCCACGGGGCGGGCGGGCTCGCCGTGTGGGCGCACCCGTTCTGGGAGCTGGCCGTGGCCGACGAGGTGCTCGTCGCCCTCGACGAGTTCGTCGGACTCGGCCTCGACGGGGTCGAGGCGTTCTACATCACCCACGCCGCCGAGCAGGTCCGCCTGCTCCACGAGCGGGCGACCGAGCTCGGCCTCCTGATCACCGGGTCGGCCGACTTCCACGGGCCCGAGCACGCCCGCTTCAGCCGCTTCCTCGCCTTCGAGCTCCACGGCCTCGCCCCCCGGCTCGAGGCGATCGCCCCGGGCTACGGGTCGGCGATCCGGTAGGCCAGGGCCTCGAGGGCGAGCTCCTCGGTCACGTTGAGCGCCATCCGGGCGCGGGTGTCCTCGACGAGCTCGAGCGCCCGGCGGAGCTCGGCCGGGCGCCGGCCGGCGGCGTCGGCCTCGAGCTCGGCACGGCGATCGACGGCGTGGACGAGCTCGGGGGCGCCGGCGAGGATCACGGCGACGTCGCGGTACCAGAGGCCGACGAGGGCGAGCCCCCGGTCGAGGGCTTGGGTCCCGGCGCGGCGCTGGGTCCGCTTGGCCTGCTCGCCCTGCTCGCGCTCGATCCGCCGCCGCTCGGACTTGGCGGCGAGCTCGAGCTGGTCGGCGTGGGGCTCGGCCAGGGCGGCCGCCGCCCGCTCGCCGGCGGCCTGGGAGAGCTCGAGCAGCCCCACCCAGGGCCGCGCGGTGAGCTCACCGGTCAGGGCCGCCCGGGCCAGCCGCTCGGCCGCCTGGCGGAGCTCGGCTCCCTCGCCGAGGGCGAGCGCCGCGGCCCGCTCGCCGTCGCCGAGCGAGAGGCGGGCGCAGGCCTCGGCGGTGGCCGGCGGCGCGCCGAGCGCCTCGAGGCGGGCGGCGAGCCGGGCGGTCGGGAGCGGGTCGAAGCGGACGTGCTGGCAGCGCGAGCTGATCGTCGGGAGGAGGTCGTCCGGGCGGTCGGTGAGGAGGATCAGGTGGGCGTAGTCGGCCGGCTCCTCGAGGGTCTTCAGCAGGCGGTTGGCGGTCGCGTCGCCCATCGTCTCGGCCCGCTCGATCACGAACACCCGCCGGGTCGACTCGAACGGGGTCCGGGCGGCGGCGGCGACGACCGGCTCGTCGATGTCCGAGACGAGCATCTCGGCCGCGCCGCTCGGGGTCACCCAGCTGAGGTCGGGGTGCGACCCGCGGAGCGCGCGCGCGCCGGCACCGGCCGGGTCCTCGGCCCCGTCGGCCAGGAGCGCGGCGGCGAAGGCCAGGGCCACCGACCGCTTGCCGGTCCCGGCCGGGCCGCGGAAGAGGTAGGCGTGCGAGGGGTGGCCGGCCGGGGGGAGGGCCGGGGCGAGCATGGCCCGGGCGTGCGGATGGTGCTCGAGGCCGGGGAGGGTGGTCACCCGGCCAACGTTAAGGGGTACCGTCCGCCCATGGCCCGCGGGCGCCTGATCACCATCGAGGGCATCGACGGCTCCGGCAAGACGACACTGGCCGCCGCCCTCCAGCGCGCGCTGGTCGAGCGGGTCGGCGACGTCGAGCTCCTTCGCGAGCCGGGGGGCGTCGTCGCCTCCGAGCGCGTCCGCCACCTGGTCAAGGATCCGGAAGTCCTCCTCTGCGACCGGGCCGAGGCGCTCCTCTACGCGGCGGCGCGGGCCCAGCTCGTGACCGAGCGCCTGGTCCCCCTGCTCGAGAGCGGGACCTGGGTCCTCCTCGACCGCTTCGTCGACTCGTCGCTCGCCTACCAGGGCGCCGGCCGGGCGCTCGGGATCGAGGCCGTCCGGGCGATCAACCTCTTCGCGACGGAGGGGCTCGAGGCCGACCGGACGCTGCTCCTGCGCATCGACCCGGCGGCCGCCCGGGCTCGGGCCGCCGCCCGGGGGGAGGCGCCCGACCGCCTGGAGCTCGAGGACGAGGAGTTCTTCGCCCGGATCGCCGCCGGCTACGACGCCCTCGCCCGGGCCGAGCCGAAGCGGCTGCGGGTGCTCGACGCCGCCCAGCCGGCCGCGGACGTGCTGGCCGCGGCGCTCGCCGCCGTCGGCGACCTGGTCGCCGTCCGCGTCCGCTGACCGGGCCGGGCGGGGTCCGGGGCGCGCGGCGGCCGGGCTCAGCCAGTCGGGGTGGGGAGCGGCGTGCCCGTGGCCGTGGCCGAGTTCTGCGGGAGGGCGAGGTAGGGCTCGGCCGTGGCCGCGAGGATCAGCGACTGGGAGCCGATCGGGTCGACGGCCAGCGCCTGGTGCACGGCGCTGAGGAGCCCGGCCCGGTCGCCGAGGGCGACCGCGACGTAGGCGAGCTGGTCCCAGGGGACGGCGTCGTACGGGGCCCGGGCGACGGCCCGCAGGAGGTAGTCGCGCTCGGCGACGCGCAGGAGCCGGCGATCGGCGATGACCGCGGCGTCGAGCAGGGGCTGGACGGCGAGCGGGTTGAGGCGGGCGGCGAGCTCGGCCGTCGCCTGGGCGTGGGCGAGCTGGGCCGGGGTGCGGGCGGCGTTGGCCTCGGCGAGGGCGTCCTGGGCTTTCGACTGCGAGAGGTCGGGGAGGATCGCCGAGGCGGCGAAGGCGGCGAGCGCGAGGGTCACGCCGGCCAGGGCGACGAGCGCCGGCCAGGCGGCGCGCGCCGAGGTCCGGGTGGCGGCGGCGGGCCGGTCCGGCCCGGCGCCGGAGGGTGCGCCGGGGGCGAGCGGCGGGGGGGAGGCGGCGACGGCCACTGCTAGCAGGAGGAGCGCCGGGAGGGTCACGCCGGGAATGTCCCAATCCCAGTCGACGAGGCCGTGGACGAGCCAGGCGAGGGCCGCCGCGACGCAGGCTCCGGCGAGCGCCCGCTCGCGGCCGGGGGGCAGGCGCCGGACCCGGGCGATCGCGGCGGCGAGGAGGACGCCGATCGCGCCGAGGGCGAGGAGGGCCCCGACGATCCCGGTCTCGGCGAGGAGCTGGAGCGGGACGTCGTGGGGCTGGCGGACGTTCAGGGCCGGGGGCTGGCGGTAGAGGAGGTGGGTGACCGGGAAGGACCCGGCCCCCCAGCCGCCGGTCGGCTGGTCGGAGAAGGCGCCGGCCGCCTCCTTCCACCAGACCCAGCGGTTGCCCGAATTGGTCGAGAGGAGGCGGCTCGGGTCGGTGACGGGGACGACCTTGGTCGCGGTGAACGCGTGGAGCTGGCCGGAGATCGTGCCGGTGAGGCCGAGGATGACCAGGCCGAGCGCGAGGGCGGCGAGGGCGCCCCGGCCGGCAAGGCGGGAGACGCGGCTGGTCAGCGCCGGGTCGGGCCGGGAGCGGGCCTCGAGGGCGAGCAGGCGCTAGCCGGCGGCGGCGAGGGCGGCGAAGGAGAGCGCGAGCACGAGGCCGAGGAGGAGGCCGGGGCCGACCCGGTCGCCGAGGACGACGTTGTCGTGGGTGAGTGGACCCTGGGTGAAGGCGAAGGCGAGGCCGGGGACCGCGGCGAGGACGGCCAGCCCGACGACGGCCAGCCCCCGGAGTCGCGGGCCGCCGAGCCAGGTGGTCGCCGCGACGGCGACGACGAGGGCGAGGACCCCGCCGCGCGAGTAGGTCAGGCCGAGCACGACGAGGAGCAGGGCCAGGGCCAGGAGGGCGCGCAGGCGGGCGGCGGCGGGGCGGGTGACGTCGGTCGCCATGCGCAGGGCCAGCGGCGCGGCGAGGACGCAGACCAGGCCGAGGGCGTTCCAGTAGTCGAGCGGGGCCCGCAGGCGGGAGAAGATCGCCGTCTGGTTGAAGTCGACCGGGCCGAGGTGGATCCAGGGGAGGACCTTGCCGCCGAGGGCGTAGAGGGCGACGGCCACGGCGACGGCGAGGAGGCCCTTGGCGACGAGCTCGGTCGGGGCTCGCGCGCGGGAGGCGGCGGCGAGGGTCAGGGCGGTGAACAGCGTGTACTCGACGGCGCGGTTGACCTCGACCCAGGTGTCGGCCGGGGAGACGCTCCAGAGGAGCGAGAGCCCGCACCAGACGGCGAACCCGGCGAAGAGGCCGACGCCGATCGTCGCGCGGCGGGAGAGGACGGGGCTCGGGGCGGCGACGCCGAGCCAGGCGACGGCGCCGGCCAGGGCGAGCGCGGCGAGGAGCACCTGGAGGCGGGTCTCGGAGGCCAGGTCGCTGCCGCCGCGGGCGAACGCCGCGTAGGCGCAGAGGGCGACCAGGCCGATCAGGAGGCGTCGAGCCGCGGCGCTCGGGTGAGTGACGCTCGGCGCCGCGTGGGTGGGCGCCGGCGGTGCGGAGGCGGCGACGGTCAAGGCGCCATCATCTAGCATGTCGCCCGGATGCACGCTGGCGGAGGACTCCTCCGGGCGGTGGGCGCGGCGCTGGCCGTCAGCCTGGCCTGCGCGGCGCCGGCCTTCGCCGGGTCGGCGTTCAACACGCTCTTCCACGAGTACCAGGCGACCGGTGGGATCAAGGCGTGCAAGCACACGGCGGCCCAGCTCCAAGCCGCGGAGAACCAGGTTCCGCCGGACATCACCCAGTACGCCCCCGACTTCCCGGCGGCGCTCCAGGCGGCGCTCGAGACGCGGGCGCACGGCGGGTGCGGGGGCGCCGGCGGCGCGGCCGCGGCGGTGACCTCGGGGAGCGGGTCGGCGACGACGGGCGGCGCCACCGGGCCCTCGGC
>CAWFQO010000002.1:0-47821 GCA_963817865.1 uncultured Solirubrobacterales bacterium
TCGATCGTCACCTGGGTCGACGAGGACGCGCGGGCGCGGGACCTCGAGAAGCTCGAGGGCGAGGTCAACAAGGTCCTCGACGCCTACGCGGCCGAGCGTGAGGAGCGGGTGCTCGAGCTGCGCGAGTCGCTCGCCCGGCGCGAGGAGTACCTCGCCACGGCCAAGCAGACCGGCTTCGCCGACGACGACTACCTGTGGGCGGATTCGCTCGACGTGAAGATCGCCAAGCTCTCCGACGAGGAGCGGGAGAAGCTCGGCAAGGAGCTGAAGAAGACCTTCGAGGCGGACATCTCCGACACCGAGGCCTACATCGACGATGCGGCCGAGCGGATGCGGATGGTCTGGGAGTTCTTCAAGGACATGGAGCCGAAGAAGATCGAGCACGACGAGACGCTCTTCCGCGAGCTCAAGGAGCGCTTCGGCTCGCCGTACGGGTTCGGCGAGTACTTCCGCGGGGGCATGGGCGCCGAGGCGATCCGTGACCTCCTGGCCCAGGTCGACCTCGACGCCGAGCGGGAGGAGCTCTCGGAGATCATCAAGACGGCCAAGGGGCAGAAGCAGGCCCGGGCGGTCAAGCGCCTGCGGGTGGTCAGCGCGTTCATCCAGTCGGGCAACAAGCCGGAGATGATGGTCCTCGACGCGATCCCGGTGATCCCGCCCGAGCTGCGCCCGATGGTCCAGCTCGACGGCGGCCGCTTCGCCACCAGCGACCTCAACGACCTCTACCGCCGGGTGATCAACCGCAACAACCGCCTCAAGCGGCTGCTCGACCTCGGCGCGCCGGAGATCATCGTCAACAACGAGAAGCGGATGCTCCAGGAGGCGGTCGACGCCCTCTTCGACAACGGCCGCCGCGGCCGTCCGGTCACCGGACCGGGCAACCGCCCGCTCAAGTCGCTCTCGGACATGCTCAAGGGCAAGCAGGGGCGCTTCCGCCAGAACCTGCTCGGCAAGCGGGTCGACTACTCGGGACGGTCGGTGATCGTCGCCGGCCCCTACCTCAAGCTCCACCAGTGCGGCCTGCCGAAGATCATGGCCCTCGAGCTGTTCAAGCCGTTCATCATGGCCCGCCTGGTCGAGCGCAAGTCGGCGCAGAACATCAAGGCGGCCAAGAAGATGGTCGACACGATGATCGGCGAGGTCTGGGACGTGCTCGAGGAGGTCATCCACGAGCATCCGGTCCTGCTCAACCGGGCCCCGACGCTCCACCGCCTGGGCATCCAGGCCTTCGAGCCGCTGCTCGTCGAGGGCAAGGCGATCCAGGTCCATCCGCTCGTCTGCCACGCCTTCAACGCCGACTTCGACGGCGACCAGATGGCCGTGCACCTGCCGCTCTCGGCCGAGGCCCAGGCCGAGGCCCGGATCCTGATGCTCTCCTCGAACAACATCCTCTCCCCGGCCCACGGCGCCCCGCTGGCCACGCCGACCCAGGACATGATCCTCGGCGCCTACTACCTGACCTACGGGCTCGAGGCCGAGGAGCTGGCCAAGATCGACCGGACGACCCACGACCCGCGCCCGCACGTGTACCGGACGGCGCAGGAGGCCGAGCTCTCCTACGAGGCCGCCGGGGTCAAGCTCCACGACCTGGCCGAGTTCCGGCCGTTCGGTCGGGAGGGCGGCCACGTCCTGACCACGGTCGGGCGGATCATCTACAACGACCGCATCGAGCGGGCGCTCGAGGAGGCGCTCGGCGACGAGTTCGACCCGAAGACCTACGTCTTCGTCAACCAGTCGATGAAGAAGCGCGACACGACGAAGCTGATCGACGCCCTCGTCCAGCTCTACGGGGCGACGACGATCTCGCTGGTGCTCGACGCGTTCAAGGACCTCGGCTTCAAGTACGCGACCCAGGCCGGCATCACGATCTCCAAGAACGACGTCGTGATCCCGCCGGAGAAGGGGGCGATCCTCGGGACCTACGAGGACGAGGTCGCCGAGATCCAGGAGCAGTACGACACGGGCCTGATCACCCAGGAGGAGCGCCACGAGGCGGTCGTCGAGCGGTGGAACGCCTGCACCGACGAGGTGGCCGACGCGATGGTGGCCAACCTCGACGAGCTCAACCCCATCTTCATGATGGCCAACTCGGGTGCGCGTGGCTCGTTCAAGCAGATCCGCCAGCTCGCCGGGATGCGCGGGCTGATGGCCAACCCGAAGGGCGAGATCATCGAGCGGCCGATCAAGGCCAACTTCATGGAGGGCCTGTCGGTGCTCGAGTACTTCATCTCGACGCACGGGGCCCGCAAGGGGCTGGCCGACACGGCGCTGCGGACGGCCGACTCCGGGTACCTGACCCGGCGCCTGGTCGACGTCGCCCAGGACGTGATCATCCGCGAGCCGGACTGCGGGACGGTCGGCTTCATCGAGATCCCGACCTTCAAGGACGGAGGTGACCCGAACGACAACCTGATCGGGCGGATCGCGGCGGCCGAGGTCAAGACCAAGCGCGGCAAGGTGCTGGTCGCCCAGGGAAGCGAGATCGACCGGGCCGAGTTCGCCGAGATCGTCGAGGCGTTCCGCTCCGACTACGAGGACGGCGTCAACCAGCGGGTCGCGGTCCGGTCGGTGCTCAAGTGCGAGGCCCACACCGGCGTCTGCCAGGCCTGCTACGGCCGGGCGATGGCGACCGGGCAGACGGCGCAGATCGGCGACGCGGTCGGGATCGTGGCCGCCCAGTCGATCGGCGAGCCCGGCACCCAGCTGACCATGCGGACCTTCCACACCGGCGGGGTCGCCGGGGCGGACATCACCCACGGGCTCCCGCGGGTCGTCGAGCTGTTCGAGGCACGCAAGCCGAAGGGCCTGGCGAAGATCGCCGAGCAGGACGGCGTGATCTCGATCGAGGAGTCCGACAAGGCCCTGACCGTGGTCATCACCGACGACTCGGGCGAGGAGCACCGCCATACGTTCCCCCGCCGGACGCGTCTCTTCGTGACCAGCGGGCAGCGCCTCGAGGCCGGGACCCAGCTCAACGAGGGGTCGCTCTACCCGCACGAGCTGCTGGCCATCCGCGGCCGGACGGAGACCGAGCAGTACCTCGTCCGGGAGGTGCAGGAGGTCTACAAGTCCCAGGGCGTCGACATCAACGACAAGCACATCGAGCTGATCGTCCGGCAGATGCTCAAGAAGGTGAGGGTCGACCAGAAGGGCGACACCGAGTACCTCCCGGGCCAGTTCGTCGACCGGTTCGAGTTCGCCAAGATCAACGACGAGATCCTCCGCAAGGGCGGCGAGGGCGCCGAGTTCGAGGACATCATCCTCGGCATCACGAAGGCGTCCCTGAACACCGACTCGTTCCTCTCGGCGGCCTCCTTCCAGGAGACGACGAAGGTGCTGACCGACGCGGCGCTCGAGGGGAAGATCGATCGGCTGAACGGGCTCAAGGAGAACGTGATCATCGGCAAGCTGATCCCGGCCGCGACCGGGCTCAAGCGCTACCGGAGGATCGAGATCCAGCCGTCGGAGCCGCTGCCCCGGGCGATGGACGACCTCGGCCTGCTCGGCGACGACGACCTCGCCGCCGAGCTCGGGATCGGAAACGGCGGCTTCGGCGCCGAGTTCGACCAGGATCTGGCCTCGCTCGAGGAGATCGGCCTCGGCGGTGACGGCGGGTTCGTCGAGGAGCTGGCCGAGCTGGACGTGCCGGGCGAGAAGTAGAGGCTTGGGGGCCGCCCGCGGCGCCGGCGACGGCGCGGCGGGCCGCTCACGCAAGATGGGCCGGATCACACTCCACCGCGGGGACATCACCACCGACGGCACGGCCGGGGCGATCGTCAACGCGGCCAACTCGAGCCTCCTCGGCGGGGGCGGGGTCGATGGGGCGATCCACCGGGCGGCGGGCCCCGAGCTCCTCGCCGAGTGCCGCGGGCTCGGCGGCTGCGAGACCGGGGATGCGAAGCTCACCGGGGCCGGGCGCCTGCCCGCCCGCTACGTGATCCACGCGGTCGGGCCGGTCTGGCGGGGGGGCGGGGGCGGCGAAGCCGAGCTGCTCGCGTCGTGCTACCGGCGGGCGGTCGCCCTGGCCGACGCCCACGCCGTCGAGGTGCTCGCCCTCCCGGCGATCTCCACCGGCGTCTACGGCTATCCGCTCGCCGCGGCCGCCCGGGTGGCGATCGAGGCGGTCCGGTCGGCCCTCGCCGAGGCCGAGACCGTCGCCGAGGCCCGGTTCTGGCTCTTCGACGAGCCGGCCTACGAGGCGTTCGCCCGGGCGCTCGAGGCTGCTGGGGGATGTTGACCGCGCGGAGAGACGACCAGGCCGAGGGATCCGAGACTACGAGAGGCGCCGGCGCAATCGGGCCGGCGGCTGGCCCCGGCGAGTCTCGGCGGCGGCGTAGAGCCCGCGCACGCGGGCGAAGATCGTCTCGGCCGCCGCGCGCTCCTCGTCGCGGGTCGGCGCCTCCCGCGGTCCCAGCCGCAGCGGCTCGCCGTAGACGACGGTGATCCGCGGGAAGCGGCCCCGCCGCCAGCCGCGCACGTCGGTCGATCCGTGGATGGCCACCGGAACGACCGGCGCCCCCGACTCGAGCGCCAGCCGGCCGACCCCCGGCCGCGGTCGGCCGAGGCCGCCGGTGCGCGACCGTCCGCCCTCCGCGTAGATCCCGACGCAGCCCCCCCGGGCGAGGATCGACCGGGCGGTGGCGAACGCCTCGTCGTCGCGATGGCCGCGGCGGACCGGGAAGTGGCCGGAGACCCGGAAGACGTAGCTGACGAGCGGCTGGTTGCCGAAGAACTGCGACTTCGACATGAAGCGGATCCGGCGTCGGAGGTGGACCCCGCAGAAGAAGTGGTCCATGTTCGACGCGTGGTTCGGCGCGAGGATGACCGGCCCAGCCGCCGGAACGTGGTCGCGGCCGACGGCGCGGGTCCGGAAGAGTCCGAGGGCGATCGGGGTCATGAGGACGCGCGCGGCCGTGTACGTCCACCCCGGCTCGTGGGTTCGGGCCCAGTCGTGGTAGGGGAGGAGCGCCGCGGCCGGGCGGGGATCCTCGTACTCCTGTGCCCTGATCTCGCTCACCCGCTCATCTACAGCGCCCGCATCCGGTTGTTGCGCGGATTGTGCTCGACCTCGGCCAGGCCCAGGGCCTCGAGCACCGGCGGGACGTAGTTGCCGAACCGTCCGCGGTAGCCCTTCCTCAGCCCGTACCAGCCGCCGACCGGGTTCTCGGCCGACCGGCCCCACGCCTCGACCGTGCCCTCGGCCGCCGGCTTCTGCTCGTCGGCGCTCCCGAGCGGCATCCAGTCGCCGTGGGCGGTGAGCATCGCGTGGAGATCCTCGATGCAGCGCAGGTGGTAGCGCAGCTCGGTCGATCCGACCTGGACGACGAGGGCGGGCGGCTCCTCGGTCTCTGCGCGATGGGCCTGGAAGGTGGCCTTGCCGGGCGGGGTGGCGAGGGTCCACGGATCGGCCGGCGTACCGGCTCCGGTGTGGGGGGGTGGGGTCATCGGGCGTGCCTCCTCGAGTGCGGGTCTCCGGGGACCTCGGGGACGCGCGCCCGCCGGGTCGGCCGATGCAGATGCTCTCACGCGGGGCCGAGGTCTTCGAGGGTGTGCCGCGGCCGGACGCTCGCCGTCCCGGCCTCCGACATCTGCCGAGCCCGGGCGATCCTCGGAAACCGGGCGCCCGGCCCGGTGTAGCTCCGGGAGCGCCCACGCGACCGCGGCGGCGGCGGACGTCGTGCCGGCCCCGCCGGCCGGCCCGCCCAACCCGAGCAGAGGAGCACCATGCCCGAAGAGCATCCGCACGCGGCCCCCCACGCCCACGAGCACGAGCACGACGGCGAGGTCCACGCCCACGCCCACTCGGCCCACGACCACGACCACGTCGAGCACGAGCACGAGCACGACCACGGCGGGGAGACCCACGCCCATCCCCACCCGCACGAGGCCGGGCTCGAGGACGTGCACGAGCACGACCACTGAGAGGCGAATCCGCGACCGGGGTCGGCCGGCGGTCCGGCCACGCGGCGCCGGCCCGGGCAGGTATCTTCCCCTCCCGCCCCGAAGCACGAGCGGGAAACCTCATCGATCGATGGGAAAGTGCCGTTTGGTGGCGCGCCGATCGGGAATCCGAAGTCCCACAGCACGTCGTCGACGGCGCGGAAAGGCGGGGGCAGCGGTTGTGCCAACAACTTCTTCTGGATTAACTCAGCTAAAGATTTGCCCAGAAAGGGCTCTTCGGTCCCGGCTCGTCGCTAGGGTGACCCGTCAGCGAGCCGAACGTCAAGGGCGAGCCGCCGGTTGCCGATAGGGAACTGGCCGCGCACCCTCCGCCTGCGGCGCCCGGTGCCCCCCGCTGATCAATGACGATCCAATTCGGCATATTGCTCGCGCTCCTCTGCGCTTTTGTGACGAACCTCGCGTTCTTCTACAAGCACAGGGGGGCCTGTCAGGTTCCCGCCGTCTGCGTCCGTCACCCGTTGAAGACCGCCCGCTCGCTGCTGCGCTCGCGCTGGTTCGCCCTCGGCCTGATCATCGCCGTCGGCGCCTGGATCCTCCACGTCGCCGCGATGACCCTCGCCCCGCTCTCGGTCGTCCAGGTCGTCCTCGCCGGCGGCGTCGTCCTGATCGGCGTCATGGCCGAGCGGCTCTTCGGCTTCAAGGTCGGGCAGCGCCAATGGGTCGGCCTGGCCCTGACCGCCGCGGGCCTCGTCGCCCTCGCGGTGACCGTGCCGGCCGCCCACGGGGCCCACTCGGCCTTCTCCGTCCCGGCGATGATCACCTTCGAGGCCGTCCTCTTCGGGATCGGCGGGCTTCTCATCATGGGTCCCCAGGCCGGGGCCCGGGCCGAGCATCACGGGACCATGCTCGGCGCCGCCGCCGGCATCCTCTTCGGCGTCTCCGACGTCTCGATCAAGGCCCTCACCGGCATCGTCGGCACGCACGGCGTCCTCGGGCTCGTCAGCCCCTGGTTCCTCGTCGCCGCCGCCGCCTCGGTGATCGCCTTCTACGCATCGGCCCGGGGCCTTCAGGACGGCGAGGCCGTCCCGGTGATCGCGGTGACCGGCGCCGCGGCCAACATCTCGGCCATCGCCGGCGGCATCCTCGTCTTCGGGGACCCGCTCCCCGGCGACGCCCTGGGCATCGTCGTCCAGGCGCTCGGCCTGGTGCTCGTGATCGTCGCCTCGGCGATCGCGCCGGCGCCGCTGCGGGCCGCCGCGCCGGCCCAGGCCTACTGAGGGCACCCGGGCTCCGGGTGGGCTGCCGTCACCGGCACCCTGCTACCATCCGCCGCCGCATGCCGACAACCTCACAGCTGGTCCGCAAGGGCCGCAAGCCACCGAAGAAGAAGCTCTCGACCCCGGGCCTCAAGTCCGGCAAGGGGCGCAAGAAGAAGGTCGCCGCCCCCCAGCGGCGCGGCGTCTGCACGCGGGTGTACACGACCACGCCGAAGAAGCCGAACTCCGCCCTGCGCAAGGTCGCCCGGGTCCGGATCACCGGCTCGATCGAGGTGACCGCCTACATCCCGGGCGAGGGGCACAACCTCCAGGAGCACTCGGTCGTCCTCGTCCGCGGTGGCCGGGTCAAGGACCTGCCGGGCGTCCGCTACAAGGTCGTCCGCGGGACGCTCGACGCGGCCGGCGTGAGCGACCGCAAGAAGGCGCGCTCGCAGTACGGCGTGAAGAAGCCCTAACCCGTGCCCCGCCGCGCACCCGCCCAGATCCGTCCGGTCGAGCCCGACCCGATCCACCGGTCGCGCCTGGTCCAGCAGGTGATCAACAAGGTCATGCTCGACGGGAAGAAGTCAACCGCCGAGCAGATCGTCTACGACGCCCTGGCCATCCTCTCGGAGAAGAGCGGCAAGGATCCGGTGCTCGCCCTCGAGGAGTCGATCAAGATCCTCACCCCCGCGCTCGAAGTGCGCTCTCGCCGGGTCGGCGGCGCGACCTACCAGGTCCCGGTCGAAGTCCCGTCCCGCCGGGCGCGGACGCTCGCCGTCCGCTGGCTCGTCGAGTTCGCCCGCAACCGGCGCGAGAAGACGATGGCCCAGCGGCTGGCCAACGAACTGCTCGACGCGCAGTCCCAGCAGGGCGGCGCCTACAAGCGCAAGGACGACATCTTCCGTATGGCCCAGGCCAACAAGGCCTTCGCCCACTACCGCTGGTAACGCCCCCCGCCCGGGCGCTCAGCCCGGTGGCGCGTCCTCGCGCCCCGTCGCCTCCGCCCTCGCCCGGGGGCCGCCTCCTCCGCCTCGAGGGTGACCACCCCGGCGGGCAGGGACCACCTCCGGCCGCCGGCCGGGGTGGCCGTCGGCCAGTCGCCGTGGGCGTCGAAGTACTCCCGCGCCGACTCCTCCTCGTCCCGGTCGGCGTCTCCCCGCGCCCCGATCCGGTAGAGGCCGTTGAAAAGGAGGACGGCGCCGCCGGCCCCGGTGAGCATGGCCCACGCCTCGAGCCCGGTGCTCGTCCGGTCGATGGCCAGGATCGCGAGCCCGACCAGCTCGAGCCCGGCCGGAATGCCGTAGCGGACGGTGAACATCGTCTTGCGCACTGCCGGCGACCCTATCGCGTCGAGAGCGCCGAGCGGGGCCGACCCGGCGGCGAGCTCGCCCTCGAGGCGGGCGGCGGCGCGCTCGAGGCGGGTCATGCCCAGGGTTGCGGCGGCCTGGCGGGCTCGCCGGCGCGAGCGGCCGCCCGCTCGGCGTCGTCCGGCACGAGGAGCCGCGCCTCGTCGAGGGCGATCAGGGCGAGGCTCGGCGCGGCGCCGACGCGGTCGGCCTGGTCGTGCGCGGCGGCGAGGTGGGATCGCCTGAGCGAGACCGCGCCGTCGATGGCGGCCAGGCGACCGAGCGAACGGTCGACCGGCCAGAGCGCGGTGTCGTTGGCCACGACGACTCAGCGCCGGCGGTAGGGGAGCAGCCACTCGTAGAGGAACCGGGCGCGCGGACGGTCATTCAGCTCGGCGGCCGCGTCGGCCAGGAGGGCGAGGGCGAGGATCTGGGTGTGGTCGCGCGGCAGGCCGGCGAGCCCGGGTTCGAGCAGGCGCTCGAACTCCGCTCGCGCCTCGGCCTCCCGGTCGGCCTGGAGGAGGAGGATCGCGAGCGCGCAGCGGATGACGACGAGATCGGGATGCCGGTGGACGACGGCCGGACCTGGGTCTCGAGCTCGGGGAGGCGCCCCTGCTGGAGGCGGACCATCATCATCTGGACCTCGGCGGCCAGTCGGCCGACCGATCCGGCGATCCGCTCGCCGATGGCCACCGACTCGGCGTTCAATCGCTCGGCCTCGGCGAACCGTCCGGCGACGAGGGCGAGCATGGCGCGGTGGAGAGGGAGGAAGACGATCGCCCGCGGCTGGCGCAGGACGGTGGCCATGTGCTCCATCCGTTCGAGCTCCCGCTCGAGCGCGGCGAACTCGCCGAGCTCGCCGAGCATGGTGGTGCGCCAGTTGAGGGCGAACAGCTCGAGCTCGACATCGTCGAGCTGGCGGCTGAGCGCGACCAGCTCGTCGGCGAGCGGGAAGTCCCGGGTGGCCGAGTCGGGGCCCCAGCGAGCGAGCAGGCACCGGCTGAGGACGTAGGCCAGAGTCGCGGTAGACTCGCGGTCCCCGGCCTCGTGCCCGGCGCGGGCGCTGGCCAGCGCCTCGCTGGCGAGGCGCTCGCGCCGCGGAGTCTCCTCGGCCGACGCGTAGTAGAGGGCGGCGGCCAGGAGGCCCTTGACCTCGGCGGCGAGCCGCGGGCGTCCCCACCCCTCGAGCACGCCGATGGCCTCCTCGGCGAGCCCGATCAGGGCATGGTCGACGCCGAGGCTGAGCCCCCAGATCCCACAGGAGCGCACGGCGAGAGCGAGGGCCTCGGGCTCGGCCTGGCTCCGGGCGGCGCCGGCCGCCTCGAGCAGGGCGCGCCGGGCGCCCTCGGAGTCGCCGGCCCGCATCCGGGCGCTCCCGAGCGCCTGGAGGAGGGCGATCCGGTCCGGGCCCGGAGCGTCACCGGACAGGGCCAGGGCCCGGGCGAAGAGCGCGGCGGCCTGGTCGTAGGCGGACTGACCCATCGCCTGGTGGCCGGCCCGCGTCGCGTAGGCGACCGCCCGGCCGCGCTCGCCGGCCGGGGCGGCGGCGAGGAAGTGGTGGGCGAGCTCGGCGAGCCGGCCGTCGACCTCTCGGGGCCGGCGCCTCGGCCTCGATCGTCCGGCCGACGGCCTGGTGGAGGAGGGCCCGTCGACCGGCCGGAAGCTCGGCGTAGAGCGTCGCCTGGACGAGCCCGTGGCTGAACGCGTGGACCTCGACCAGGTCGAGGCCGCAGGCGGCGGGGCGGGTGACCACGGCTGTGGTCAGGAGGGCGGCGGCAGCCGCCTCGTCGAGCAGGTCGAGCACCCGGGGAACCGGGAGGTCGGCGGCCGCGGCGAGCAGGGGGACGTCGAACTCGCACCCGATCACCGCAGCGACGTCGAGCAGCCGGCGGGCGTCGGCGCCGAGGCGCCGCACGCGGCGGCCGATGACCTCGCGGACGCTCTGCGGCGGGTCGTGGGCGGCGAGCGGACTCGCCAGCGACCAGCGGCCGTCGATCCGCTCGTCGATCACCCCGGTCTCCCGAAGGTGGCGGAGGAGCTCGCCGACGAAGAACGGGTTGCCCGCCGTCTCGCGGTGGACCTCCCGGGCGAGCGCGCGCCCGGCGGCGTCGACCGGGTGACCGGCCATGTCCTCGACGAGCGCGACGATGTCGTCCTGTTCGAGCCCGACCAGGTCGATCCGGGTGGCCGGGGCTCCCGCCGGAGGTCGGCCGCGAAGTCGCTGACCGGATGGTCGGGGGCGATGTCCGACGCCCGGTAGGTTCCGACCAGCATCAGGCGACCGGCCGGGCCGGTGGCGATGAGGTGCTTGAGGAGGAGCAGCGTCGGCCGGTCGGCCCAGTGGAGGTCGTCGAGGACGACGAGGACCGGCGCCCGTTCGCTCGCCGCCGCGAAGAGCGACGCGACGGCCTCGAAGAGGATGTAGCGGTCGGAGTCGGGGTCGCGCGCGGTCGGGGCGGGCAGGGAGCCGAGGCGGTGGGTCAACCCCGGGACGAGCCGGGCCAGCTCGGCCGCGTGCGGGCGCAGGAGGCCGCGCGGGGCGACCTGCGCGTAGTCGCGCAGCAGCTCGCGCCAGGGTTGATAGGGGATCCCCTGGCCTTCGTCGCACCGCCCGTAGAGGACGAGGGCGTGATCGGGCAGCTCGGTCTGGGCCACGTGACCGACCAGCCGCGTCTTCCCGACCCCGGCCTCACCGGTGACCAGCACGACCGGGCGCTCACCGCCGACGGCCCGCCGCCAGCTCTCGAGCAAGCGGGCCCGCTCCCGGGCGCGGCCGACGTAGGGGCCACCGGCCAGGCCGCGGAGGCGGGGCGGAAGCGGGGGGCCCGGGGTGTCGGGGGGCGCCGGGCAGAGCGCCCTCCAGGCGATGACCGGGTCGGGCAGGCCCTTGAGCCGGCGGGGGCCGGCCGGCTCGAGCCGGTGGGCGCGCCGGTCGGCGAGGACGGCGCGGACCGGGTCGGCGAGCAGGATCTCACCGTCCCCGGCCTCGGCGCAGAGCCGGGTCGCCTCGATCGGGGGGATGCCGAAGTAGTCGCCGTCCTCGAACAGGGTGTCGCCGATGCTGATCCCGATCCGTGCTCCGACCGCCGCCGGACGCGGCGGCGGCGCGATTGCGGCGCGCGACCTGCTCCTGCATGCCGACGGCGGCCTCGAGCGCGGCCGACCCGCTCGGGAAGGCGATCATGAGCCCGTCGGACGTGCTCTTGACCACGCGTCCGCCGACGTCCTCGGCGGCGTCCCGAAGCAGCCAGTCGAGCTCCCGGCGGACGGCGTCGAACCGGGCGCGCCCAGCCGCGTCGCAGGACGTCCGTCCCGACCAGCTCGGTGACCATGATCACCGCGAGCTCGATCCGGCGGCGAGTCGACCACCCCGCCGGCCGTCGGCCGCTCCCGGCTGGCCCGGCGCGGCGACGGCGGGGTCGCTCGGTCACGGCGGTGCCCCGGGGTCGTCGTCCGCGGCCCGGGCGGGCGCCGCCCGCGCCCGCGGCGGCGGCCGGTGCCCGTCCGGGAGGAGGAGCCCGCCGAGGCCGCCGGCGAGGAGGAGCACGGCCCCGAGGGTCTCGAGGTAGAAGCCGGCCCGGGGCTTGGCCGTCGCGCTCTCATACAGCTGGCCGATCACCCCGGTCGAGTGGACGTCGTGGAAGTCGCCGGCGATCAAGGCGATCCCCAGGGCGAGGAGGCCGAGGACCGCGAGGGCGGCCCGGGCCGGGCGGCTGCGCGGGGCGGCGAGGGCCAGCGGGAGGACGCCGAGGCCGACGAGGAGGAGGGCGTAGCTGTGCTGGGCGTGGCCGGTGATCGTCGCCTTGGTGACGGTCAGGACGTCGACCTCGTAGAGGGGCGAGAGGTCGGCGGCGATCAGCAGTCCGCCGGCGAAGAGGGCGCTCAGGAGGAGCAGCGCGCGCGGGGCGGCGAGGCGCCGGCGAGCGCCCGGATCGGGCGAAACGCCTCTGCTATAGTCCTGCGTCGCTTGGCGGCCCGGCGCACTCACGTGCCCGCCCTCCCCGCCGGAGTGTCCGAATCCATGGAGAACTTGAGCGCATAGCGACACGGCCTGGGCCTCTGACCCGCGGTGTGCATGGGCCCAAGGGGCCCCTTTTTTTGCTCTCGACTCGCCTCCCAGCACCAACCAGAAACCAGCTCCCGATGCCACGACGACTCCTCTCGAACTGACCTGATGCCACGCGCTTTCCCCCTAGAGAAGACCCGGAACATCGGGATCATGGCTCACATCGACGCCGGTAAGACGACGACCACCGAGCGCATCCTCTATTACACGGGCCGGACCTACAAGATCGGCGAGGTCCACGAGGGCGCGGCGACGATGGACTGGATGGAGCAGGAGCAGGAGCGCGGCATCACGATCACCTCGGCCGCCACGACCTGCGAGTGGAACGGGAACCGGATCAACATCATCGACACGCCCGGCCACGTCGACTTCACCGTCGAGGTCGAGCGGTCGCTGCGGGTCCTCGACGGGGCGATCGCCCTGTTCGACTCGGTCGCCGGGGTCGAGCCCCAGTCGGAGACGGTGTGGCGCCAGGCCGACAAGTACTCGGTCCCGCGGATCGCCTACATCAACAAGATGGACCGGATCGGCTCGGACTTCGACATGGGCATCCGGACGATGATCGACCGCCTCGGGGCCCACCCGGTCCCGATCCAGCTGCCGATCGGCGCCGAGTCCGACTTCCTCGGGATCATCGACCTCGTGCGGATGAAGGCGATCTACTACAAGGACGACCTCGGCACGGAGATCGACGAGCGCGAGATCCCCGACGAGCTGATCGTCGAGGCGACGACCGCCCGCGAGCACCTCCTCGAGGAGGTCTCCCGCTACGACGACGCCCTCGTCGAGCTCCTGATCGAGGAGCAGGAGATCCCCGAGGCCGTGCTCAAGAACGCCATCCGCCAGGCGACCCTGGAGATCGCCATGACCCCGGTCCTGTGCGGGTCGTCGTTCAAGAACAAGGGCGTCCAGCCGCTCCTCGACGCGGTCATCGACTACCTGCCCTCGCCGCTCGACGTCCCCGCGGTCACCGGGATCGAGCCGGTCCGGGGCGACGAGAACGGACGCGAGGCGGCCCGGCCGCCGGAGGAGGGCGCCCCGTTCGCGGCGCTCGCCTTCAAGATCATGGCCGACCCGTTCGTCGGCAAGCTCACCTACTTCCGCGTCTACTCCGGGAACCTGGCCTCGGGCTCCCGGGTGATGAACGCGACGACGGGCAAGAACGAGCGGGTCGGGCGGATCCTGATGATGCACGCCAACGACCGCGAGGACGTCCCCGAGGTCTACGCCGGCGACATCGCCGCCGCCGTCGGGATCAAGCAGGTGACCACGGGCGACACCCTCTGCGACCCGGCGCACCCGATCAAGCTCGAGCAGATCATCTTCCCCGAGCCGGTGATCAAGGTCGCCGTCGAGCCGAAGACCAAGGCCGACCAGCAGAAGATGTCGGTCGCCCTCGGCCGGCTGGCCGAGGAGGACCCGACCTTCCGCGTCCAGACCAACGAGGAGACCGGGCAGACCGAGATCTCCGGGATGGGCGAGCTCCACCTCGAGGTCCTGGTCGACCGGATGCGGCGCGAGTACAACGTCTCGGCCAACGTCGGGCGTCCCCAGGTCTCCTACCGGGAGACCGTCCGGGCCGCGGTCAAGCACATCGAGGGCAAGTTCATCCGCCAGACCGGCGGGTCCGGCCAGTACGGGGTCGTCTACATCGACATGGAGCCGGCCCCGGGCGAGGGCTTCGACTTCATCAACAAGATCAAGGGCGGGTCGGTCCCGAGCGAGTTCATCCCGGCGGTCGAGAAGGGCTGCGAGGAGGCCCTGGTCAACGGCGTCAAGGCCGGCTACCCGATGGTCGACATCCGGGTGACCCTGGTCGACGGCAAGTACCACGACACCGACTCGTCGGAGATCGCCTTCAAGGTCGCCGGCTCGCTCGCCTTCAAGGAGGCGGCCCGCCGGGCCAAGCCGGTCCTGCTCGAGCCGATCTTCGCGGTCGAGGTCGTCGTCCCCGAGGACTTCCTCGGCGAGGTCATCGGCGACCTCTCCCGCCGGCGCGGACGGATCGAGCGCCAGGAGCGCCGGGGGAACGCCCTCGTCGTCGCGGGCCGGGTGCCCCTGAGCGAGATGTTCGGCTACGCGACCGACCTGCGCTCGAACACCCAGGGCCGGGCGACCTACACGATGCAGTTCGAGAGCTACGACGAGGTCCCGCCGAACATCGCCGAGAAGATCGTCGAGACGCGGATGGGCGAGTCGAAGGCGGCCTAGCGGCGATGTCGGGCGTCGATCACCGGGCGCGCCGCCCAGCGCGGGCGCAACGCCGCCGGGGCGGCGATTTGAGAGTATTCCCAGGTTCGCCTACATACGGCGGGCCCAAACTTCAAGGCAGAGGAGCAATTCAAAGTGGGTAAGGCGAAGTTCGAGCGGGATAAGACGCACGTCAACGTCGGCACCATCGGTCACATCGACCACGGCAAGACGACCCTTACCGCGGCGATCACCCACGTCCTGGCCGAGAAGTTGGGCGGCGAGGCGAAGAGCTTCGAGGAGATCGACAACGCTCCGGAGGAGAAGGAGCGCGGGATCACGATCGCCACCTCGCATGTCGAGTACCAGACCGAGAACCGCCACTACGCGCACGTCGACTGCCCGGGCCACGCCGACTACGTGAAGAACATGATCACCGGCGCCGCCCAGATGGACGGGGCGATCCTCGTCGTCTCGGCGGCCGACGGACCGATGCCCCAGACGCGCGAGCACATCCTCCTCGCCCGCCAGGTCGGCGTCCCGTACATCGTCGTCTTCCTCAACAAGGCGGACATGGTCGACGACGAGGAGCTCCTCGAGCTCGTCGAGGTCGAGGTCCGCGAGCTGCTCGACCTGTACGACTACCCGGGCGACGACATCCCGTTCATCATCGGGTCGGCGCTGAAGGCGCTCGAGGGCGACGAGGACGCCAAGGCGGGGATCCTCGAGCTGGCCGCCGCGCTGGACACCTACATCCCGGACCCGGTCCGCGAGCTCGACAAGCCGTTCCTGATGCCGGTCGAGGACGTCTTCTCGATCACCGGCCGGGGCACGGTGGCGACCGGACGGATCGAGCAGGGGGTCGTCAACACGGGCGACAAGGTCGAGATCGTCGGCGTCAAGACGACCCAGTCGACGATCGTCACCGGCGTCGAGATGTTCCGCAAGATCCTCGACCGCGGCGAGGCGGGCGACAACGTCGGCTGCCTGCTGCGGGGAACCAAGCGCGAGGAGATCGAGCGCGGCCAGGTCCTCTGCAAGCCGGGTTCGATCACCCCGCACACCCACTTCAAGGCCGAGGTCTACGTCCTCAAGAAGGAGGAGGGCGGCCGCCACACGCCGTTCTTCACCGGCTACCGGCCCCAGTTCTACTTCCGCACCACCGACGTGACCGGCTCCGCGCAGCTCCCCGAGGGCGTCGAGATGGTCATGCCGGGCGACAACGTCCAGATGGAGATCGAGCTGATCGCCCCGATCGCGATGGACGCAGGTCTGCGTTTCGCGATTCGCGAGGGTGGCCGTACGGTCGGGTCGGGCGTAGTGACCGAGGTCATCAAGTAATCAGCGAGAGGCGCGCTCGGGCGCGCAGGCATTTCAGATACGACGAGGACCGGTCCGCCCGTGGTTGAGGCGGCCCGGGGCGGGTGGCCCCGATCGAGGGGAGCGCTCGCCACGCGCAGCGCTTCGGCGCGCGCCCCCAACCCACCAACATCAGCAGATCCACAGGACGACTAGAGAGCAGCGAGCGGGCCCAATGGCCACCACCCCCCAGAACAAGATCCGGATCAGGCTCAAGGCCTACGACACCCAGGCGATCGAGACGGCCGCCAAGGAGATCGTCGACACCGCCACCCGCACGGGCGCCACCGTGTCCGGGCCGGTTCCGCTGCCGACCGAGAAGAACGTCTACTGCGTGATCCGCTCGCCCTTCAAGGACAAGGACTCGCGCGAGCACTTCGAGATCCGGACCCACAAGCGCCTGATCGACATCCACCAGCCGACGCCGAAGACGGTCGACTCGCTCCAGCGGCTCGACCACCTCCCGGCCGGCGTCGACATCGAGATCCGCCTCGCGACCTGATGCCGGCGATCCTGGCCAAGAAGCTCGGCATGACCCAGGTCTTCCAGGAGGACGGGTCGGTCGCGCGGGTGACCGTGCTCGAGGCCGGGCCGTGCCACGTCACCGGCATCCGCACGCACGAGCGCGACGGCTACGAGGCGGTCCAGCTCGCCTACGGCCAGACCAAGGAGAAGCACCTGAGCCGGGCCGAGCTCGGCCATCTCAAGCGGGCCGACGCCCCGCCGCTGCGCCACCTCGTCGAGTTCCGCGACGAGGCCGGTGAGCTCCTGGTCGGCGAGACGGTCACCGTCGAGGTGTTCGCCGCCGGGCAGCGGGTCAAGATCTCGGGCGTCTCCAAGGGCAAGGGCTTCGCCGGGACGATCAAGCGCCACAACTTCGCGAGCGGCCCGAAGTCCCACGGCTCGCACAACGTCCGCGCCCCCGGCTCGATCGGGGCGTCGGCCACCCCGTCGCGCGTCTTCAAGGGCATCCGCGGCCCCGGCCAGATGGGCAACAAGCGGGTGACCCAGAAGGGGCTCGAGATCGTCGAGATCCGTCCGAAGGACAACCTCATGCTCGTCCGGGGCTCGGTCCCCGGCCCCCGCAACGGCTACGTGGAGGTGCGCACCGATGCCTGAGGCCCCGATCCTCGGCACCCAGGCGGAGACGGTCGGCCTCGACGAGGCGGCGTTCGGCGCCCGCTTCAACGGGCCGCTCGTCCACGAGTCGGTCCGGGCCGAGCTGAACGCCCGCCGGCGGGGGACGGCGGCGACCAAGACGCGCGGGCGGGTCTCCGGCGGCGGGGCCAAGCCCTGGCGCCAGAAGGGGACCGGGCGCGCCCGGGCCGGGTCGTCGCGCTCGCCGGTGTGGACCGGCGGGGGCACGGTCTTCGGACCGCAGCCGCGCTCCTACACCTTCAAGGTCAACCGCAAGGAGCGCCGGGCCGCGCTGCGCTGCGCCCTCTCCCTCCACGCCGAGCGGGGCAGCCTCGCCGTCCTCGACCCGGCCGCCTTCACGGCGCCGTCGACCCGGACGGCCCACCGCCTGCTCACCGAGTGGGACCAGCGCAACGGGGCGACGCTCGTCGTCCTGACCGCCGAGGAGGCCGACGCGGCCCTGTCGTTCCGCAACATCGGACGGGTCGGGGTGCTCGAGGTCTCGAACGTCGGCATCGCCGACATCGTCGGAGCCGGGTCGCTGATCGCCTCGCGGGCCGCCCTGGCCGAGCTGAGCGCCCGGGCGACCGACACGCGGACCGCCAAGGAGGAAGCAGCCTGATGCATCCGTCCCAGGTCATCATCCGGCCGGTCGTCTCCGAGAAGAGCTACGTCCTCTCGGGCGTCGACAAGTACACCTTCCGCGTCCACCCCGACGCCCACAAGACGCAGATCCGCCAGGCGGTCGAGGCGCTCTTCGACGTCCGGGTGCTCGAGGTGAGGACGATCACCGTGAAGTCGAAGCCCAAGCGCCGCGGCGTCAGCAAGGGCCGGACCCGCAACTGGAAGAAGGCGATCGTCCAGGTCCGCCCGGGCGACACGATTCCGATCTTCCAGGGCCTGGAGGGCCTCGAGTAATGGCCATTCGCAAGCCCAAGCCGACGAGCCCGGGCATGCGGTTCGTCTCCTACCCGGACTTCAAGGAGATCACCAAGACCGAGCCGGAGCGGACCCTCGTCGAGGGGCTGACCAAGAGCGGCGGGCGCAACGCCCACGGTCGCAAGACCTCGCGCCACCGCGGCGGCGGGGCCAAGCGCCTCTACCGGCGGATCGACTTCAAGCGCCGCAAGGACGACATCCCGGCCACGGTGGCCGCGATCGAGTACGACCCGAACCGGACCGCCTACATCGCCCTGCTCCACTACCGCGACGGGACGAAGGCCTACATCCTCGCCCCGGCCCGGCTGACCGTGGGGATGACCGTGATGTCCGGGGAGCAGGCCGACATCCAGGTCGGCAACTGCCTGCCCCTGTCGAGGATGCCGACGGGCACCGTCGTCCACAACCTCGAGCTCATCCCGGGTCGCGGCGGCCAGCTCGGCCGCTCGGCCGGCGTGGCCATCCAGCTGATGGCCAAGGAGGGCGAGATGGCGACCGTGCGCCTGCCCTCCGGGGAGATGCGCCTCGTCCGGGCCGAGTGCCGGGCGACGGTCGGGACGATCGGCAACTCCGATCACCAGAACGTGAAGGTCGGCAAGGCCGGCCGCAAGCGACACATGGGCGTGCGCCCGCAGACGCGCGGCACCGCGATGAACCCGGTCGACCACCCCCACGGGGGCGGCGAGGGCTCGACCACGGCGGGCCGCCACCCGGTCACGCCGTGGGGCGTGCCGACGCTCGGCTACCGCACGCGTAAGAAGGGCAAGGCGTCCGATCGCTACATCGTGCGCGCCCGCCGCCGGGGCAAGGGGAAGCGATAGAAAATGAGCCGCTCGAGCAAGAAGGGTCCGTTCGTGGAGGAGCGCCTGATGGCGCGCATCCAGACGATGAACCGGGCGAACACGAGGACGATGATCAAGACCTGGTCGCGGTCGTCGACGATCTTCCCCGACATGGTCGGGCACACGATCGCCGTCCACGACGGCCGCAAGCACCTCCCGGTGTTCGTCAGCGAGTCGATGGTCGGCCACAAGCTCGGCGAGTTCGCCCCGACCCGCACCTACCGCGGCCACGCCGGGTCGGGCAAGGTCCGCTAGCCATGGCCGAGCCCGAGAAGCCGATCGACGAAGCGGTCCCGCCGGCGCCCGACGCGGCCGCGCCCGAGTCGGATGCCCTGGGAGCGGTGGACGCCGGCTCGGCCGTCGACCCGCAGCCCGAGACGCCGGCGGCGGCGAAGGCGAAGGCCCCGGGGAAGGCGAAGGCCCCCGCGAGCCGGGCCACGGCCGCCGCGGCCCCGAAGCCGAAGGCCGAGCCGAAGGCGCCCCGGGCCGAGAAGGCCAAGCCCACGGCCGCGGACCGGGGCCGGGCTCAGTCGCCGGCCCGCCGGCGGACCAAGCGCAGCCCCGAAAAAATCCCATCCGCAGGCCAGCCCCCGGTCGTCCGCGCGCAGGCCAAGTACGTCCGGACCTCGGCGCGCAAGGCCCGCCTCGTCTGTGACCACATCCGCGGCAAGTCGGTCGTCGAGGCCCGCGCGATCCTCGCCTTCGCCCCCCGGGCGGTCGCCGCCGACTGGGCCAAGCTGCTCAACTCGGCCGTCGCCAACGCCGAGCACAACCACGAGCTGATCGGCGAGGACCTCAGGGTCCTGGCCGCGTTCGCCGACGAGGGCCCGACGCTCAAGCGCTTCCGCCCCCGGGCGATGGGCCGGGCGACGCCGATCCGCAAGCGGACCAGCCACCTGACGATCACATTGACCCCGAAGGAGGACTAGATGGGACAGAAAGTCCATCCGGAGTCGATGCGCGTCGGCTACATCCACGACTGGCAGTCGAACTGGTTCAACGAGCGCAACTTCGCCGCCTTCCTCAAGGAAGACATCAAGATCCGCTCGCACATCATCGGCAAGCTCGCCCATGCCGGGTTGTCGGACATCACGATCAAGAAGGACCTCAACGAGGTCGAGGTCAACATCCACACCGCCCGTCCGGGCATCGTGATCGGCAAGTCGGGGAGCGAGGTCGACGCCCTGCGCAAGGACCTCCACCGGATCACCCGCAAGCAGGTCAAGGTCAACATCCTCGAGATCAAGCGGCCGGAGCTCGACGCCAAGCTCGTCGCCCAGTCGATCGCCGAGCAGCTCCAGAACCGGGTGGCCTTCCGCCGGGCGATGAAGCGGGCCCTGACCAGCGCGATGCGCTCCGGGGCCAAGGGCGTCAAGGTCCAGGTCTCGGGCCGGCTCGGCGGGGCCGAGATGGCGCGCCGGGAGAGCTACTCCGACGGCCGGGTGCCGCTCCACACGATGCGGGCCGACATCGACTACGGCTTCCACGAGGCCAGGACCACGTTCGGGCGAATCGGCGTCAAGTGCTGGATCAACAAGGGCGAGATCATGCCCGAGGGCTACAGCGGGGCCGACCTGACCGACATGAGCGCCCCGGCGCCGTCCGGCGACCGCCAGGACCGCGGGGGCCGCGATGACCGCGGCGGCCGCGGTCGCGGCGGCCCGGGTGGACGTGGCGGCGGTCCCGGCGGACCCGGCGGCCGCGGTGGGCCCGGGGGTGGCCGGGGCGGACCGGGCGGCGGCGGTCGCGGACCGGGCGGCGGTCCCGGCGGCGGCGGCGGGCGCGGGCGCCCGCCCGGAGGGGGACGCTGAGTCATGCTCTCCCCCAAGCGCGTCAAGCACCGCAAGCAGCACCGAGGCCGGCGCGGCGGGATCTCCCGCGGCCAGGTCAAGGTCCAGTTCGGCGAGTACGGCCTCAAGTCGGTCGAGTGCGGCTGGCTGACCAACCGCCAGATCGAGGCCGCCCGGATCGCCATGACCCGCAAGATCAAGCGTGGCGGCAAGGTCTGGATCAACGTCTTCCCGGACAAGCCGGTGACCAAGAAGCCGGCCGAGACCCGCATGGGCTCGGGCAAGGGCTCGCCCGAAGGGTGGGTCGCCGTGGTCAAGCCGGGCCGGGTGATGTTCGAGCTGGCCGGCGTGCCCGAGCCGCTCGCCCGCGAGGCCCTGCGGTTGGCCGGTCACAAGCTGCCCGTCAAGACCAAGTTCGTCGTCCGGGAGGACTAGCCGGATGCCCCACGCCAAGGAGATCAGGGACATGGCCGACGACGAGCTCGTCGACCACGTCGCCAACGTTCGCCGGGACCTGTTCGGCCTGCGCTTCCAGCACGCGACCGGCGAGCTCGAGAACACGGCCGGCCTGCCGGCGGCCAAGCGCGAGCTCGCCCGGGCGCTGACCATCGCCCGCCAGCGCGGACTGACCGTCGATCGCGCCCATACCGAGAGCTGAGGAAGATGTCAGACGAGACCCCAGGCGCTGCCGAGGAGGCAGCGACGCCAGCAGTGAAAGCCGAGCCGGTCGAGGTGCTCGCTCCCAAGGAGCGGCGCCGGCGCCGCCGCGCGGCCCGGACCCCGGGCCGGCGCGGCCCGACCACCCCCGAGGAGCGCCAGGCCGAGCGCGACGCCGCCCGCCTGGTCAAGGCCCGCCAGCGGCGCACGACGCGCCACAAGACGCGCGAGAAGGCCCGGGCTGCCGCCCCGGCCGCCCCGGCGGTCGCCGCCGAGTACGTGCCCGGGACCCCGAAGGTCCGCCAGGGCATCGTCGTCTCGTCGAAGGCGGCCAAGACGATCACCGTCCGCATCGACACGAGCCGCCGCCACCGGCGCTACCAGAAGATCGTCCGCAGCTCGAAGACGCTCCACGCCCACGACGAGCACGACGAGGCCCACGAGGGCGATCTCGTCCGCGTGGTCGAGACCCGGCCGATGTCGAAGACCAAGCGCTGGCGGCTGACCGCGGTGCTGGAGCGTGCCAAGTGATCCAGAACGAGACCCGCCTCAAGGTGGCCGACAACACCGGCGCCCGGGAGATCCTCTGCATCCGCGTCAAGGGCGGCTCCCGCCGGCGCTACGCCCACGTCGGCGACATCATCACCGCGACGGTCAAGCAGGCCACGCCCCAGGGGACGGTCAAGAAGGGCGACGTCGTCACGGCGGTCGTCGTCCGGACGAAGAAGTCCTTCGGCCGCGACGACGGCACCTACATCGCCTTCGACGAGAACGCCGCCGTGATCATCGACGACGCCCGCAACCCCCGGGGGACGCGGATCTTCGGGCCGGTCGCCCGCGAGCTCCGCGACCGGAACTTCATGAAGATCGTCTCGCTCGCCCCGGAGGTGCTCTGATGGGGATGAAGATCCGCCGCGACGACACCGTCGCCGTGATCAGCGGCAAGGACCGGGGCAAGACCGGCCGCGTCCTGCGCGTCGACCGCGCGAAGGACCGGGTCTTCGTCGAGGGCCTCAACATGATCAAGCGCCACGAGCGCCCCCGCCAGGTCCGCGACGCCCAGCGGGCCGAGTCGGTCGGCGGGGTGATCGAGCGCGAGGGTCCGATCCACGTCTCGAACGTCGCGCTCGTCGACCCGAAGGACGACAAGCCCACCCGGGTCGGCGTCGTCCGCGAGGACGGCAAGCGCTACCGGGTCACCCGCCGCTCGAACACGAGAATCGACTGATGGCCAACGCCCAAGCGACCACCAACGCCCGCCTCAAGACCCGCTACGAGGAGGAGATCCGGCCGGCGCTCGTCGAGCGCTTCGGCTACTCCTCGCCGATGCAGGCGCCGAAGATCCAGAAGATCACCCTGAACATGGGGATCGACGCCCGCCAGGACTCGAAGACCCTCGAGCAGGCCCAGAAGCAGCTCGCGACGATCGCCGGCCAGAAGCCGAACGTCCGGCGGGCGCGCAAGTCGATCGCCGCCTTCAAGCTCCGCGAGGGGATGCCGGTCGGGATCTCGGTGACCCTCCGCCGGGAGCGCAGCTACGAGTTCCTCGATCGCCTCTGCTCGATCGCGATCCCCCGGATCCGCGACTTCCGCGGCCTCAACCCGAAGTCGTTCGACGGGCGCGGCAACTACTCGATGGGCGTCCGCGAGCAGATCATCTTCCCCGAGATCGACTACGACGAGGTCGATCAGGTCCGGGGCATGGACATCACGATCACCACGACGGCGGCCACCGACGAGGAGGCGTTCGCCCTCCTGACCGCCTTCGGCATGCCCTTCGCCCGCGAGGGCCGCCCCGAGGGCGGGGCCGCCGGTGCGACGATCGCCCCGCCGGCCGTCGTCGCCGCGGCCGAGCCCGCGGCCGCCGTGGCCGCCGACCTCGAGACGGCCGAGGCCGCCGGGGACGTGCTCGAGGCCGAGGCGGCCGCCGAGGCCGCGGCCGCCGCCGCCGCCGCGCCCCAGCCTCCCCTCGAGCTCGAACCCGATTCCCCCACCACCGAACCAGGCGCGGCCGACTCCCCGCCCGCCCAGGCGGCCGACACCCCAGCCCCCCCCGAGGAGAACTGATGGCAAAGACGTCCCAGGTCGTCCGCCAGGCGCGGACGCCCAAGTTCAAGACCCGCGGCTACACCCGCTGTCACCGCTGTGGCCGGCCCCGGGCCGTCTACAAGAAGTTCGGTCTCTGCCGGATCTGCCTGCGCGAGATGGCCCACACCGGGCAGATCCCCGGGATGACGAAGTCGTCCTGGTAGGCGGAGGGGAGCCCAAGCCATGTCAATGACCGACCCGATCGCCGACTTCCTGACCCGGATCCGCAACGCGATCCGCGCGTCCCACGAGACGGTGGTGATCCCCGCGTCCAAGCAGAAGGCCGAGCTCGCCCGGATCCTCTCCGAGCAGGGCTACATCGACGCCTTCACGCTCGCCCCGAACCCCGAGGCCCCGGGCGAGGTGCTCGAGATCGTGCTCAAGTACGACTCCGGCCGCCGCTCGGCGATCTCCGGCCTGCGCCGGGTCTCGCGCCCCGGCCGGCGGACCTACGTCGACGCCAAGCACATCCCCCGCGTCCTCGGCGGGATGGGGACGGCGATCGTCTCGACCTCGAGCGGCGTCATGACCGGTCACGAGGCCCGCGCCGCGGGCGTCGGTGGCGAGGTCGTGGCGGAGGTCTGGTGACCGATGTCCCGCATCGGTAGACAACCGATCCCCGTCCCGGCCGGCGTGATGGTCTCGATCGAGCCGAACCTCGTCCGGGTCAACGGCCCCAAGGGCGAGCTGTCCGAGCGGATCCCCCGGGACATCACGGTGGCCCAGGAGGACGGCCGGCTCGTCGTCACCCGGCCGACCGACCGCGGCGAGCACCGCTCGCTCCACGGGCTCGTCCGGACGCTCGTGGCCAACATGATCGTCGGGGTCACCGCCGGCTACGAGAAGCGCCTGGAGATCCAGGGGGTCGGCTACCGGGCGCAGCTCAAGGGCACCGACCTCGAGCTCGCCCTCGGCTACTCGCATCCGGTCTCGGTGCCCGCGCCCGACGGCATCCAGTTCGAGGTCCCGGCCCCGACCCGGATCGTCGTCCGCGGGATCTCCAAGCAGCAGGTCGGCGAGACCGCCGCCAAGATTCGCAAGAAGCGCCCGCCGGAGCCCTACAAGGGCAAGGGAATCCGCTACGAGGGCGAGTACGTGGCCCGCAAGGTCGGCAAGCGCGCATGACGACGCACCGCCCGCCGTCGCAAGGAGATTCGAGCATGACTGTGATGACCACCCAGGCCAGGCGCCTCAAGCGCCGGCGCCGCGTTCGCGCGAAGATCTCGGGCACCCCCGACCGGCCGCGGATCTCCGTGTTCCGCTCCAACCGGGGGATCTCCGCCCAGCTGATCGACGACCTCGGCGGCCGGACGATCGCCGCGGTCAGCTGGACCGAGGCCGAGCTCCGGGGGCTCCCCCGCGGCGAGGTCGCCGGCCGGGCCGGCGCCCTCCTCGCCGAGCGCGCCCAGGCCGCCGGGATCACCACCGCGGTCTTCGACCGGGGCGGCTACCAGTACCACGGACACGTCAAGGCGCTCGCGGAGGGAGCGCGCGAAGCGGGCCTTTCGGTCTGAGCCTCGCTGCTACCCTCCCGCCTCATGCGCATCGACAGAACAGTCAGCCCGGCCGGCCTGGACCTCCAGGAGCGGGTCGTCGAGATCAACCGCGTCGCCAAGGTCGTCAAGGGCGGACGTCGCTTCTCGTTCACCGCGCTCGTCGTCGTCGGCGACGAGAAGGACGTCGTCGGCGTCGGCTACGGCAAGGCCAACGAGGTCCCGCTGGCCATCCAGAAGGGCGTCGAGCAGGCGAAGAAGAGCCTCTTCCGGGTGCCCAAGCACGGCTCGACGATCACCCACCAGACGACCGGCATCTTCGGCGCCGGCCGCGTCTTCATGAAGCCGGCCTCGCCCGGTACCGGGGTGATCGCCGGCGGCGGGGTCCGCGCCGTCCTCGAGCTCGCCGGAATCCACGACATCCTCTCCAAGAGCCTCGGCTCCCAGAACCCGATCAACCTGGTCCGGGCGACCGTCGAGGGCCTCCACGGCCTGCGCACGCCCCGGGAGGTCGCCTCGCTCCGCGGCCTCTCGATCGCCCAGGTGCTCGGGGTGACCGACAAGCGGATCGAGCGCGCCGAGCTGGCCGAGGCCGCCGCCGCCGAGGCCGCCGCCCTGGCCGCCGCTGCCGCCGAGGTGCGGGCGGCCACCGCCGGGCCCGCCGCCGGCGAGGCCGAGGCCGCCGCTGCCCCGCCCGCGCCGCCGAGCCGCGCCCGCGGCGGCGGCCGACGACGGCGCCCGAGCGACCGGCCGGACCGACCGCGGAGGCGGTCGCCCCGTGACCACGTTCGAGGTCGTCCAGCACAAGTCCCGCAACGGGGCCAACCAGCGCCAGCTCGCGACCCTCCGCTCGCTCGGGCTGCGACGGATCGGCCACCGGGTCGAGGTCGTCGACACGCCCCAGGCTCGGGGCATGCTCCACGCCGTCCGCCACCTGATCACCGTCTCGGAGAAGCAGTCATGAGCCCGGCCGACCCGAAGGCGAAGAAGCCGCCGGTCGAGCGGGAGGAATGGATCGGCCTGCACTCGCTGAAGCCGGCCCCGGGCAGCCGCCGGCCGCGCAAGCGCGTCGGTCGGGGCGAGGGCTCGGGCACGGGGAAGACCTCCGGGCGCGGCCAGAAGGGCGCCGGGTCGCGGTCGGGCTCGAAGGATCGAGCCCGGTTCGAGGGCGGGCAGATGCCGATCCACATGCGGATGCGCAAGCTCCGCGGTCCGACCAAGAAGATGTCGATGCCGTTCGGCCCGTTCCGGACCCACACCCAGCCGGTCAACCTCGGCGACCTCGAGGCCCGCTTCGAGGCGGGCGCGTCGGTCACCCCGGCGACGCTGGCCGCGGTCGGCCTGGCCACGCGCAAGGGCATCCCCGTGAAGATCCTGGCCACCGGCGAGCTGAGCAAGGCCCTGACCGTCGAGGCCCACGGCTTCAGCGCGACCGCGCGTGCCGCGATCGAGGCGGCCGGCGGGACCGCGACGGTGATCGCCGCCTGATTCGGTGGGCCCGGCGACCGTCTAAGATCGACGGGCCCGCATGCTGAACACGATTCTCAGCGCCTTCACGGTCGCCGACATCCGCAAGAAGCTCGCGTTCACGGCGCTGCTTCTCGCCCTCTACCGGATCGGGTCGCACATCCCGGTGCCGGGGATCGACACGGCGGCGGTCAAGTCGCTCTCCCAGTTCAGCAACTCGAACATCCTCGGGTTCCTCAACCTCTTCTCCGGCGGGGCCCTCTCGAAGCTGGCCGTCTTCGCCCTGGGGATCATGCCCTACATCACGGCGTCGATCATCCTCCAGCTCCTGACCGTCGTCGTCCCGTCGCTCGAGAAGCTCTCCAAGGAGGGCGAGGTCGGCCAGGCCCGCATCACCCAGTACACCCGCTACCTGACGGTCGGCCTGGCCTTCGCCCAGTCGATCGGCTACGTCTTCCTCTTCCGGTCGCTCTCGGCCTCCTCAGGGGTGCCGGTGATCACCCACTTCGACCTGCCCCACGTCTTCCTGATCGTCATCACCCTGACCGCCGGGACCGTCCTCCTGATGTGGATGGGCGAGCTCATCACCCAGCGGGGGATCGGCAACGGGATCTCGCTGATGATCTTCGCGTCGATCGTCTCCCGCCTGCCGAACGGCCTCCAGGCCTGGTGGACCTCGACCAACCAGGTGTTCAAGGTGATGATGCCGTTCATCGTCCTCGGCGTCGTCGCCTCGATCGTCTTCATCCAGGAGGGCCAGCGGCGGATCCCGGTCCAGTACGCCAAGCGGGTGATCGGCCGGCGGATGACCTCGGGCGGCCAGACCTACCTGCCGCTGCGGGTCAACATGGCCGGGGTCATCCCGGTCATCTTCGCCGCCTCGATCATGGCCTTCCCGCCGACCGTCGGCCAGCTGATCAACACGCCGTGGGCCCAGTCGATCTCGAACTTCTTCACCCCGAACGGCTGGCACTACGTGGTCGGGGAGTCGGTCTTCATCGTCCTCTTCACGTACTTCTACACGGCGGTGACCTTCAACCCGGTCGACCAGGCCGACAACCTCAAGAAGTACGGCGGGTTCATCCCCGGGGTCCGTCCGGGCCGCCCGACGGCCGAGTTCCTCGACCGGATCCTCGCCCGGCTGACCTTCCCCGGGGCCCTGTACCTCGCGGCCGTGGCCGCCCTCCCGACGATCCTCATCGCCCGGGCCCACGCCAACTTCTTCTTCGGCGGGACGTCGATCCTGATCGTGATCGGCGTCGCCCTCGACACGATGAAGCAGCTCGAGGCCCAGCTGATGATGCGCAACTACGAGGGCTTCCTCAAGACCTGACCGGGGTCGGCCGCCGAGCCTCGTGCCGTCCGTGACGATGGCGCTACGCTTCATGGTCGCCGCGTGCTCCGCCCGTCTCCCGAGGGAACCGACCTGCCGTGTCCGAACTCAACCTGATCCTGGTGGGCCCGCCCGGCGCCGGCAAGGGCACCCAGGCCGCCCGCCTGACCGAGGACTTCGGGCTCCCCCACATCGCGACCGGCGACATCCTCCGGGCGGCGGTGGCGGCCGAGACCGAGCTCGGGAAGACGGCCTCGCGCTACATGGACGCCGGGGAGCTCGTCCCCGACAGCGTGATCATCGGCGTGATCCTCGAGCGGCTCGAGGAGGACGACGCCCGCGACGGGTTCCTCCTCGACGGCTTCCCCCGGACGATCGAGCAGGCCGACGCCCTGGCCGCCGAGCTCGAGGCCCTCGACCGCCGCCTGACCGCGACGCTCCTGATCGACGTCCCCGACGACGAGGTCGTCCGGCGCCTGTCCGGGCGGCGGGTGAGCCGCAAGAGCGGCCGGGTCTACCACGTCGACTTCGACCCGCCCAAGCACGAGGGCCGCTGCGACATCGACGGCTCCCAGCTCGTCCAGCGCAAGGACGACGAGGAGCAGACGGTGCGCAGGCGTCTGGCCGTCTACCACGACCAGACGGCGCCCCTGATCGACTACTACGAGGATCGCGGGCTCCTGCGCCGGTTCGACGGGACCCGGGGGCCGAGCGAGGTACACGACCACATCCGGGCGACGCTGGCGACGCTGCGCCTCGAGGAGCAGCTGTAGGCCGCGGGCGGCCTCGGTCCCGGCGGCGGCGTGGAGCCGGGGTCAGGCCGCGCTCCGGGCAAGCGGGCGCGATGATCATCAAGAAGACACCCGAGCAGATCGAGAGGATGGCGGCCGCCGGGGACATCCTCGTCCGCACGCTGCGCCAGCTCGAGCGCCAGGTCCGCCCGGGCGTGACGACGGCCGACCTCGACGCGACGGCCGAGAAGTTCATCCGCTCGCAGGGGGCGGTCCCCGCCTTCAAGGGCTACCGGGGCTTCCCCGGGTCGATCTGCGCGTCGCCGAACTCGATGGTCGTCCACGGGATCCCCGGGCCCTACGCCCTCGAGCGGGGGGACCTGATCTCGGTCGACGTCGGCGTCACCCTCGACGGGTGGGTCGCCGATGCGGCCCGGACCTTCCCGGTCGGCCCGGTCAGCGCGGTCGCCTCGAAGCTCCTCGAGGTGACCGAGCGTTCGCTGTTCGCCGCAGTCGACGAGTGCCAGGTCGGCAACCGGCTGGGCGACGTCTCCCACGCCGTCCAGGTCTGCGTCGAGGAGGGCGGGCTCTCGGTCGTCCGCTCGCTCGTCGGCCACGGGATCGGCCGCGACATGCACGAGGATCCCCAGATCCCCAACTACGGGCCGGCGGGGAAGGGGCCGCTGCTCGAGGAGGGGATGGTCCTGGCCATCGAGCCGATGACCACGGCCGGGCGCCAGGCGGTCCGCGTCGGGGCGGACGGCTGGGCGATCTACTCGCAGGACGGGTCGCTGGCCTCGCACTTCGAGTTCACGGTGGCCATCACCGCCGACGGGCCCCGCATCCTGACCCCCTGGCACCTGGCGGGCGACGGCCGGGCCGCGGAGGCCCGGGTGCGTCCGTCGGGCGGCCTGGCCGGCCGGCCGTAGGCGGCCGGCCAGCGGGGCGGCCGCGGCAGTTGCTAACATCCCCAGTCGCGCTCAGGTGCAGACCGATGCGCGCCTGCTCATCCGCGAGCGGTAGCGGCAGCCGTCCCGGCAGCCAGAGCCGCCTCGACTGGACTCATCGAAAGGGATCATGAAGGTACGACCGTCGGTCAGGCCGATGTGCGAAAAGTGCAAGATCATCCGGCGCCACGGCGCCGTGCTGGTCATCTGCAAGAACCCCCGCCACAAGCAGCGGCAGGGCTAGGCCGCTTATGGCGCGGATCGCCGGCGTCAACCTCCCGCTGAACAAGCGCGTGGAGATTGGCCTCACCTACATCTACGGCGTCGGGCGCCCGACCGCCGGCCACCTCCTCGACCAGCTCGGGATCTCCAAGGACACCTACGTCCGGGACCTGACCGAGGCGGACATCGGCCGGTTGCGCGACATCATCGACACCGACCTCACCGTCGAGGGCGACCTCCGCCGAGAGCGCTCGCAGGACATCAAGCGCCTGACCGAGATCGGCTGCTACCGGGGGATCCGCCACCGGCGGGGCCTGCCGGTCCGCGGCCAGAAGACCAAGACCAACGCCCGGACCCGCAAGGGGCCGAAGCGGATGCAGGTCGCCGGCAAGAAGAAGGCGGGCAAGAAGTAGATGCCCGCTCCCCGTCGCCCGGCCCGCGGCCGGCGCAAGCCGAAGAAGAACATCCCGATCGGCCAGGCTCACATCAAGACTTCGTTCAACAACACGATCGTCTCGCTGACCGATCAGCAGGGCAACGTGATCGCCTGGGAGTCGGCCGGCGGCGCCGGCTTCAAGGGCTCCCGGAAGTCGACGCCCTTCGCCGCCCAGGTCACGGCCGACGCGGCCGCCCGCAAGGGGATCGAGCAGGGCCTCCAGAAGGTCGAGGTCTTCGTCAAGGGGCCGGGCTCCGGTCGGGAGACGGCGATCCGCTCGCTCCAGGCCGCGGGCCTCGAGGTCACCGGCGTCAAGGACGTCACCCCGCAAGCCCACAACGGCTGCCGCCCCCGCAAGCGGCGCCGCGTCTGATCGTCGAGGCTCTGAGAAGAATGGCAAGAGACACCGGACCGCAGTGCAAGCAATGCCGCCGGGAGGGCCAGAAGCTCTTCCTCAAGGGGGAGCGCTGCCTGACCGACAAGTGCGGCGTCGAGCGCCGGGCCTATCCGCCGGGCGAGCACGGCCGCGGCCGCCAGAAGCAGAGCGAGTACCGCCTCCAGCTGCGGGAGAAGCAGAAGGCCAAGCGCTACTACGGGGTGCTCGAGAAGCAGTTCCAGGGCTACTACGAGAAGGCGTCGCGCCAGGTGGGGATCACCGGCGAGAACCTGCTCACCCTGCTCGAGTGCCGGCTCGACAACGTGCTCGTCCGCCTCGGCTTCGCCGCGTCCCGCCGCCAGTCGCGCCAGCTCGTCCGTCACGGCCACTGGACGGTCAACGGCCGCCGGGTGGACATCCCGAGCTACCAGGTCCGTCCGGGCGACGTCATCGCCGTCAAGGCGTCGACGGCGGCCGAGCAGGTGATCCGCGACGCGACCGAGCTGACCGGGCAGGTCCCGGCCTGGCTCCAGGCCGACCACGACTCCCTGACCGCGAAGGTGCTGCGGCGACCCGAGCGGCGCGAGGTCGCCGCACCCGTGCAGGAGCAGCTCATCGTCGAGCTGTACTCGAAGTAAGCAAACGCTCCGCACCCGCCCGCGCCCGCCCGGCGTGGGCCTTGAGAACACGACGACGTTAGGACCCCGATGCTTGACTTTCAAATCCCCCGGATCACGAGTGAATCCGTTGAGGAGAACCGTGGCTCGTTCGTGATCGAGCCACTCGACCGTGGCTTCGGCTACACGTTCGGCAACTCGCTGCGCCGGGTGCTGCTCTCATCCCTGGCCGGTGCCGCGGTGACCAGCGTTCGGATCGAGGGGGTCGCGCACGAGTTCTCGACGATCAAGGGCGTCACCGAGGACGTCACCGACATCGTCCTCAACCTCAAGGGCGTCGTCTGCCGGATGCACTCCGACGCGACCGAGGTCGAGGCCGCCCTGGTGGCGACCGGACCGGGCGAGATCACGGCCAAGGACATCGACCTCCCGTCGGGCGTCGAGGTGCTCAACCCGGACGTCCACATCGCGACGCTCGAGAAGAAGACCAAGCTCGAGCTCTACCTGACCGTCGGCCGGGGCCGGGGCTACCGGCCGGCCGAGGAGAACAAGTCGCCCGACCAGCCGATCGGCGTGATCCCGATCGACTCGATCTTCTCGCCGGTCCGCCGCGTCGCCTACGCGGTCGAGCAGGCCCGGGTCGGCCAGAAGACGGACTTCGACAAGCTGACGCTCGACATCGAGACCGACGGGTCGGTCGAGCCGTCGGCGGCGCTGCGCGAGGCGGCCGAGCTCCTGATCTCCCAGCTGGCGATCTTCACCGACGTCGAGCGCCTGGCCGAGCTCCGCGAGGGGCCGCACGGCGTCCTCGACGGCGGCCTGGCCGGGGCCGGCGGAGCGGTCCCGGCGGCGATGCAGGGCGAGGAGTGGGGGATCCTGATCGAGGAGCTCGAGCTCGGCGTCCGGTCCTACAACTGCCTCAAGCGGGCGGGGATCCAGACGGTCGGCGACCTGATCTCGAAGTCCGAGGCCGAGTTGAACGCGATCCCGAACTTCGGCAAGAAGTCGATCGACGAGGTCATCGAGACGCTCGAGGCGCGCGGTCTGCACCTCCGGGCCGACTGAGAAGGAGCCCGATGCGCCACCAGAAGACACGTCACAAGCTGAGCCGGGACTCGGCGCACCGCAAGGCGCTCCTGCGCAACCTGTGCAAGGAGGTGATCGAGCACGAGCGGATCCAGACGAGCCAGGCCAAGGCCAAGGCGGTCAAGCCGGAGCTCGAGAAGCTGATCACCCTGGCCAAGCGGGGCGACCTCCACGCGCGCCGGCTCGCCCTCTCGGCGCTCGGCCAGGACAAGTTCATCGTCCACAAGCTCTTCGAGGAGGTCGCGCCCCGCTACGAGACGCGGCCGGGCGGCTACACCCGCATCCTCAAGCTCGGTCCGCGGCGGTCCGACTCGACCGAGATGGTCTTCCTCGAGCTGGTGTAGTTCGCGGAGCGGTGGCCGGCGGGCGAACCGCCTCGGCAGGGCACCGGGGACGGCTACGATCGGCCGGGTGACCGAGCGGATCGCGATGCGAACCCGGCTGGTGGCGCTGGGCGGGGCCTTCCTCGTCGCCGCGCTCGCCCTCGCGCTCGCGCTCGCCGCCCCGGCCCAGGCCCGGGGCCGCCTGCTCGGCCTCGTCCCGCGCCTGCACCCGGCCCCGCTGGCGGCCGCCGCGCCGCGCGTCGCCGCGCGCGGCGGCACCGGCGTCCGGGAGCGTCGCCTACCAGGGCGGTCCGGTGATGCACTCGAGCCAGACGTTCGTCATCTTCTGGGACCCCGGCCACCTCCTCGGCGACGACTTCAAGGCGCGGGTCGAGCGCTTCCTGACCGACGTCGGCCAGGACAGCGGGACGGCGGCCAACGTCTACGGGGTGCCGACCGAGTACACCGACGCCTCGGGGAATGTCGCCTACCGGACGAGCTTCGGCGGGGCCTACACCGATACGAGCCCGATCCCAGATGTCGAGCTGCGCCCAGGGCGGGCTCAACCTCTTCCCGGCGCCGTGCCTGACCGACGCGACGATCCAGGCGGAGATCGCCGCGGTCCTGAAGGCCACCAATTGGCGGGGCGGCCTCGACCGGGCGTACTTCCTGCTCACCCCGTCGAACGTCGAGGCCTGCCAGGACACGCCGTCCGGCCTGTGCTCGACCAACGCCTTCTGCGCCTATCACTCGCAGCTCGATCCGGCGGCCTACCCGGCCTACCCGGACGCGAAGGCCGTCGTCTACGGCTACATCCCGTGGGACGCGGTCAGCGGGTGCGCCGTCCCCGAGAGCCCGAACGGGAGCGACGCGGACTCGACGGTCAACCTGATCAGCCACGAGCACATCGAGATGCTCACCGACCCCCTGGTCGACCAGCCGGCGTGGACGAACGCCGACGGGACCGAGATCGCCGACAAGTGCCGAACGTCCTACGCGCCGGTGTCGGGAGCCGCCGGCGCCGGGTACAACCAGACGATCAACGGCGACCGCTACATCCTCCAGGGCGAGTGGTCGAACGCCCGCGGGGCGTGCCTGGAGCGGACGGCCGCCGACCATCCGCCGGTCCCGGCCTTCACCGTCGCGACGGCCGACGGCCAGCAGTTCTCGTTCGACGGGTCCGGCTCGACCGACCCGGACGGCCGGATCCTCTCCTACGCGTGGGACTTCGGCGACGGCCAGTCGGCGAGCACGCCCCAGGTCAGCCACGTCTTCGCCGGTTCCGGACCGCGGACGGTGACGCTCACCGTGACCGACAACGCCGGCGGGTCGGGGCTCGCCGCCCAGACCGTGCAGGTCGGCTCGCCGCCCCCGCCGGCGACCACGCCGCCCGCGCCGCCGACCACGCCGCCCCCGCCGCCGACGACGCCGCCCGCGCCGCCGACGACGCCGCCCCGCGACCACGACCCCGCCCCCGCCGACGACCACGACGCCGACGACCACGACCCCGCCGCCGACCACGACCACCGGGGCCGGCGGGGCCGGGTGGGACCTCGCCGCCGGTCGTGGCCCCGGCCGCGCTCCGGCGCCTGGTGGCCAGCGCGGTCTTCGGCGGGCTCGGCCGCCTCGGTCTCGACGGGTCCGTCCGGGTCGACCGGCGGGTCCGGGTGCGCGTCGACCTCCTGATCGCCCGGACGGCGGCCGTGCGCCTGCGGATCACCGCCGCCGCCGACGGGGGGGCCCGGTCGGCCGCGGTGATCCTCGGCGAGACCGTGCTCGGAGCGGCCGGTCCCGGGAAGGCGGCCTTCCGGGTCCGGCTCGCGCCGGCCGGGCTGGCCGGCCTGCGCCGGGCCGGGCCGATGACCGTGACCGTCCGGCTGACCCTCACGGCCCCCGGAGCGACGCCCCGGGTGCTGAGCGCCCGCCGGCGCCTGCGGCTCTGAGGGGGCCGGGCCGGGCGCGTCCCCGCGTCCGAATATCCTGGGTCTGATGCTCGAGGTGCTCCTGACCAACGACGACGGGATCGAGGCCGCCGGCCTCCAGGCCCTCCGGCGAGCGCTCGGCGACCTCGACGGGGTGCGCCTCGAGGTGATCGCGCCCGACGGGAACCGCTCGGCCACCGCCCGGTCGATCACCACCCGGCGGCCGCTGCTCGTGACCGAGGTCGACTTCGGCGACGGGACGGTCGGCTACGCGACCGACGGGACCCCGGTCGACTGCGTCCGGCTCGCCCAGCTCGGCCTGATCGACGGGCTGAACGTCGACCTCGTCGTCTCGGGCATCAACCACGGGGCCAACCTCGGCGACGACATCACCTACTCGGGGACGGTGGCCGCCGCCCTCGAGGCGCTGATCCTCGGCGTGCCGGGGATCGCCGTCTCCCAGCAGTCGCGGGGCCGGGAGCTCGACTTCAGCGACACGTCGGGCTTCGACTTCGACGTGGCCGCGGCCTTCGTCGCCCGCCTCGTCGACTCGCTCGCCTCCCAGCCGCTCCCGCCGGGCACCCTCCTGAACATCAACGTCCCCGGGGTGGCCCCGGTCGGGGTCGAGTTGACCCGCCTGGGCAAGCGCATCTACAACGACGAGCTCCGCCTCGTCCGGGAGGAGGGCGCCGGCCGCCACTTCTGGGTCTACGGCAACGCCCCGGGCTTCCGCGACGAGCCGGGGACCGACCTGGCGGCGGTCGCGGCCGGACGGATCGCGCTGACCCCGATCCACTTCGACCTGACCGATCTCCCGGGGATCGAGGTGCTGCGGGAGTTCGAGCTCGAGCGCCTGCTCGATGGCTGAGGCGCCCGGGGCCGAGGAGCGGGCGGCGGAGCTGCGGGCGCTCCTCGTCCACCACGAGCACCGCTACTACGTGCTCGACGACCCGGAGATCGGCGACGACGAGTACGACGCGCTCTTCGACGAGCTGAAGGCGATCGAGGCGGACCACCCGGAGCTCGTCACGCCGGACTCGCCGACCCAGCGGGTCGGGGGGACGCCGGTCAGCCGGCTGGTCAAGGTCACCCACCTCCAGCCGATGCTCTCCCTGGCCAACGCCCGCTCGGAGGCCGAGCTGCGCGCCTGGGTGGCCCGGATGCGCGGCCATCTGGCCCGCGAGGGGATCGACGCGCCGACCTTCGAGTTCGTCTGCGAGCCGAAGATCGACGGGCTGGCCATCTCCCTGCTCTACCGCGACGGCGTCCTCGACCGGGGGGCCACCCGCGGCGACGGCCAGATCGGGGAGGACGTCACCCACAACCTGCGCACGATCGGCCAGATCCCCCTGCGCATCCCCGACGGGCCGCCGCTGATCGAGGTCCGCGGGGAGATCTACATGTCGTTGCCCGACTTCGCCGCCCTCAACGAGCGCCGGGCGGCCGCCGGCCTCCAGACCTTCATGAACCCGCGCAACTCGGCGGCCGGGACGATCCGCCAGCTCGACCCGGCGCTCGCCGCCCAGCGGCCGCTGTCGATGCTGGCCTACGGCATCGGCGCGACCGAGGGGGTCGAGTTCGCGACCCACTGGGACGCCCTCGACTGGTTGCGGCGGAGCGGCTTTCCCGTCAACCCGGACATCGTCCTCCTGGCCACCGAGGACGAGGTCGTCGCCCAGTGCCTGGCCTGGGAGCAGCGCCGGGGCCGCCTCGACTTCGAGATCGACGGCGTCGTGATCAAGGTCTCAGACCACGAGCTCCAGCGCCGGCTCGGCGCCGTCGGGCGCGACCCCCGCTGGGCGGTGGCCTGGAAGTTCCCCCCGACCACGGCCAAGACCCGGCTGCGGGCGGTCCACTGGAACGTCGGCAAGTACGGCGACCTCCACCCGTTCGCCGAGCTCGAGCCGGTCACCGTCGGCGGGGTCACGGTCAAGCTGGCCACCCTCCACAACGAGGAGGACCTCGCCCGCAAGGACGTCCGGCCGGGCGACGAGGTGATCGTCCTGCGGGCGGGCGACGTCATCCCCCAGGTCGTCTCCCCGGCCCCGGGCGCGGTCGGCCGGCCGGACCGGGCCGCGCCGCCCGGGCCGCCGGCGGCGTGCCCGAGCTGCGGGACGGCGACGGTCAAGCCGCCGGACGGCGTCTTCACCAAGTGCCCGAACCCGGTCTGCCCGGGGCGTCAGTGGCAGCTCCTCAAGCACTTCGTCTCGCGCGGGGCGATGGACATCGACGGCCTCGGCGAGAAGCAGGTGGCGGCGCTCCAGGCCCGGGGCCTGGTGACCACGGCCCCGGACATCTACGCCCTGCGGGCCGAGCAGCTGATCGAGCTCGAGCGCTACGCCGAGGTCTCGGCCCGGAACCTGATCGCGGCGATCGACGCGTCGCGGGAGCGGCCGTTCGCCCGGGTCCTCTTCGCCCTGGGGATCGAGGAGGTCGGCGCGATCACCGGGCAGAACCTGGCCCGCCAGTTCCGCGACATCGACGCCCTCCTCGCGGCGTCGCCCGAGGCGATCGCCGAGACCCCGGGGATCGGCGCGAAGATGGCCGGGATCATCGCCGCCCAGCTGGCCGAGCCGGCGATGGCGCTCCAGATCGAGCGGCTCCGGGCGGCGGGCCTCCGCTTCGCGCAGGACGGACCGGTCCCGGGCGAGGGGCCGCTCGCCGGGCTGACGCTCGTCCTCACCGGGACGCTCCCGACCTTGTCCCGCGAGCAGGCGACCGAGCGGATCCTGGCCGCCGGGGGGCGGGTGACGAGCTCGGTGTCCAAGAAGACCGACTACCTCGTCGCCGGGGAGAGCCCCGGGACCAAGCTCGAGAAGGCCGAGCGGCTCGGCGTCGCGGTGATCGACGAGGCGGGCCTGCTCGGGCTGCTCGGCTGAAGGCACCCGCCTAGCCGGCCGCGGCGAGGGCGATCGTCATCCGATCCTGGAGGGCGTGGGCCCTGGCGTCGGTGATCGCGTTCATCAGGAAGGCGAACGCGAAGCGGCCGTCGCAGATCCCGGCGAGGGCGGAGACGCCGACCAGGGTCCCGGTCTTCGCCGCGCAGCGCCCGGCCGCCCGGGTCCCTCGCATCCGGTGGATGAGCGTCCCGCTGCGCCCGGCGACCGGCAGGTCGGCCAGGAGGGCGGAGCCGACCGCGTCGAGCGGGCCCCCGCTGCCCGGCCGCACGGCCCGGAGGAGGTCGACGACCTGGCGGGGGGTCGTCCGGTCGGAGCGGGAGAGGCCCGACCCGTCGACGATCTGCGGGGCGATGCCCAGGGGGGCGAGCCAGGCGCGGACGACCGCCGCCCCGGCCGCCGTCGTCCCGGCCGCCCCGAAGCGGGCCCCGAGGCCCTTGAGGAGCATCTCGGCGAAGTAGTTGTCGGACGGGAGGTCGGTCAGGGCGACCAGCGTCCGCAGCGGGGGCGAGCCGACCCCGGCGAGGACGCGGGCGCCGGCCGGGGCCCGGCCGGCGCCCGAGCGGCCGGTGACCGGGACGCCGGCCGCCCGGATCGCCGCCGCGAGCTGCGAGGCGGCGAAGGCGGCCGGGGACGGGAGTCCGCCGAAGCGACCGCGGTCGAAGGCGAGGGCGCTGAGCTGGCCCCCGAGGTCGGCGTCGTACCCGTAGCCGCTGGCCGGGTCGCCGCGGAGGTCGTCGAAGAGCGACTCGTCGCCCTGCACCGAACCGTCGACCTTGAGGATCCCGGCGGCGTTGATCAGGGCGTCCGCCAGGCCGGGGGTCGCCGCCGCCCCGAACGTCGGGTCGCCGCCCCCCTTGAGGTAAAGGTCGCCGTGCCAGGTGCCGGCGGCGTCGGCCGCGCCCACCCCGAGGACGTCGGTCCGCAGGCGGGCGTCCGGTCCGAAGCGGGCGAGCGCGGCGGCGGTCGTGTAGAGCTTCTCGACCGAGGCCGGCTCCCGGGGCGTGTTCGCCCGCAGCGAGTAGATCGTCGCCCCGCTGGCCAGGTCGACGACGAGGGCGCCGGCCTGGGGCCCGGCCTGGCGCATCTCGGCGGCCATCAGCCCGCGCAGCGCGCCGACGGTGGCCCGCGGGGAGGCGGGCGGCCCGGGCGGTCGACCCGCAGGCGAGGACGGCGAGGAGGCTGGCCAGGGCGAGCGGGCGGCGGGCTCGGGTCAAGCGCCCAGGATAGGCGCCCCGGGGGGCGCCGGGCGCCGGACCGTAGAATGCCGGCCGTGGGAAAGGTCGTCAAGCTCGAGCCGGCGGCCGAGCCCCGCCCCCGGCCCCGGCGCCGGCGCGTCCCGGCGGCCCCGCGGGCGCGGCCGTCGAAGACGGCGCTCGTCCTCGGCGGCGGCGGACTCACCGGCGGGGTCTACGAGATCGGGGCCCTCCAGGCGATCGACCTCCTCTCGGTCAACACGACGATCAACGACTTCGACGTCTACGTCGGGACCTCGGCCGGAGCGTTCATCGCCGCCCTGGCGGCCAACGGCGTCACCCCCGACGAGATGATGCGCGCCGCGCTCGGCCGGGGGCCGACCAAGCTCGGGGGCATGGACATCGGGACGCTCCTGCGCCTCGACGTCCTCGAGTACGCCCGCAAGGGCGTCCTCTTCCCCTTCCGGGCGGCGATGCTCGCCCGCGAGCTCGCCGGGAAGCTCGCCCAGGTCTCGATGATGGACGTCGTCCTCGGGTTGGCCGAGGCCCTCCCGTCCGGGTTCTACACCGGCGGGGGGATGGAGGGCTACCTCCGGCAGGTGCTCGCCGACCCGGACCGGACCGACGACTTCCGCGAGCTGGCCCGCGAGCTCTACATCGTGGCCACCGACCTCGACCAGTGCGAGCGGGTCGTCTTCGGCGGCGCCGGCTGGGACGACGTCCCGATCTCCCGGGCGGTCCGGGCGTCGGCCGCCCTCCCGGTCGTCTACTCGCCGGTGACCGTCAAGGGGCGCGAGCTGGTCGACGGGGGCATCGTCTCGACCACCAACCTCGACATCGCCGTCGAGCGGGGAGCCAAGCTCGTCGTGGTCATCAACCCGCTCGTCCCGTTCGTCAACGACTTCAGCCGGTCGGTGTCCACCGTCCGCGGCTCCCGCCCGCGCCGCGTCTCCGACGCCGGCTTCCCCCAGATCGGCTACCAGGCGTTCAAGATGCTCGCCCACCAGCGCCTCCACGAGGTGGCCCGCCGGTGGGAGGAGCGCTACCCGGGGGTCGACATCGTCCTGATCGAGCCGGAGCAGAACGACGAGCTGATGTTCGAGACCTCGATCATGAACTTCACCTCGCGGGTCGAGATCGCCCGCCACGGCTTCCAGTCGGTGACCTACCGGCTGGCCGGGGAGTACGAGTCGCTCAAGGAGATCTGCGCCCGCCACGGGATCGAGATCTCGGCCACCCGGGTCCGCAAGGTCGTCGCCCACTTCGACGCCGAGCCCCACAAGACCCGGGCGTGGCGGAAGATCCTCGAGCAGACGACGGCGACCCTCCTGCGCCAGAGCGACGGCTGAGGCCCGGACGCGCGGACGGCGGTGCCGACCCCACTCGGCCCCGCCGCCGCCCGTACGGCTGTGCGCTGCCCGGCTAGCCGGTGGCCTCGGCCGGCATCCGTGAATCGCCGATCTTCCTGAGGCTGCTCAGGAACAGGTACTTGTCGATGCGTCCCTGAAAGATCGGTACGCCCATCTCCATGCACTTGGAGATCACCTCCCGTCGCTCCAGTCCGGCTTCACGAGCGAGTTCGGTGGGCGTCAGGTGATTCGGCATCAGTGCGGCCTCCTGTTTTTGTGACCGCACTCTGTATACCGGCTCCGGCGGACGGGCACAAGCCGACCGGACGGACGGACGGCCGGCCGGGGCCGCGGGCCGGTCAGATCGGGTTGGGGATGTCGACGAAGACGTGCTCGATGCCGAAGCGGGCGGCGAGCCGGTCGCCGACGGCGCGGACGCCGAACGTCTCGGTCGCGTAGTGGCCGGCCGCGATGAAGTGGATCCCCGACTCCTGCGACTCGGCCATCGCCCGCTCGGCCGGCTCGCCGGTGAGGAAGGCGTCGAGCCCGGCGGCGATCGCCTCGCCGAGGTGGCCGCATCCGGCGCCCGAGACGATCCCGATCGACCGGACGGGGGTCGGCCCGGCGGTGAAGGCGAGCGGGGGGCGGCCGGTGAGCCCGGCGACCCGGCGGACGAGCTCGTCGGCCGGGATGCCGGCCCCGTCGAACTCGCCCCGGCAGCCGATCTCCCGGCCGCGGTGGAGGCCGAACGGGCGCCGGGCGACGCAGCCGAGGCCGGCGGCGATGAGGGCGTTGTTGCCGCATTCGGGGTGGGCGTCGAGCGGGAGGTGGTAGGCGGCGAGCCCGAGGTCGGCCTCGATCAACAGGCGCAGCCGCCGGTGGAGGCGGCCGGTGATCCGGCGGTCGTCGCCCGACCAGAGGATGCCGTGGTGGGTGAGGACGAGGTCGGCGCCGGCCGCCCGGGCCGCCTCGAAGAGCTCGAGGCTGGCCGTCACGCCGGTGACGAGGCGGGCGACCTCGGCCCGCCCGGCGACCTGGAGCCCGTTCGGGCAGTAGTCGTCGAAGCCGTCGGGTTCGAGGAGCCGGTCGAGGTCGGCGAGGATGTCCTCGAGGGATGCCATCGCGGGTTGACTTTGCCGTATCCTTGGGGTCCGTCGACGATCGCGAGAAGTCAGGGGCCTGGGCTGGCTCGCGTGCGGAGACGGTACACGGGAGGCGGGTGGGTAGTGGGTCCGTCAGCAGAGCGCACCAGGAGGGCACCCGCCGGGGCGGAGGACGGCGTCGCTGGTGGCGGGCGTCCGGGGCGGGGATCCGGAGAGCTTCGATCGCCTCGTCGAGCGCTACCGCGGCCCGGTGACCGCGTACGTCCGGGCCCGGGTCGGTGACCGCGAGCTCTCGGAGGACATCGCCCAGGACGTCTTCATCTCGGCCCTCCACAGCATGCGGGCGAGCGAGCGGCCGATCACCTTCAAGGCGTGGATCTACGAGATCGCCCGGAACGCGTGCATCGACCAGCATCGCCGGCGCGGGCGCCAGGCCGAGGCGGCGGCGCTGAGCGAGGATCTCGTCGAGCTGCGGCCGACCTGCGATCCGCACGCCGCGCTCGAGCTCCGCCAGCGGCTCGCCGCCCTCTGCCTGGCCTTCGGGTCGCTCCCCCCGCACGAGCGCCGTCTCCTCGTCCAGCGCGAGCTCGCCGGCCTGCCCTACGCCGAGCTCGCCGCGTGGACCGGCCTGAGCGTCCCCGCCGTCGAGAGCGCCCTCCACCGGGCCCGCCGGCGCCTGCGCGTCGAGTACCGGCTGCTGAGCGGCGAGCGGCCGCCCCCGGTCCGGCTGTGGGATACTCCGGGAGTTCATCGGGGCGTGGCGCAGCCTGGTAGCGCGCACCGTTCGGGTCGGTGAGGTCCCCGGTTCGAATCCGGGCGCCCCGATATCAAGCTTGACTACTGCCGCGTCACGGTGAGGCCGCCGCCGGACGGGATGCCGAGCAGGTGGCAGAGGAACGCCGCCTGCACGGCCCGCCGCCGCTCCGCCGGCCACCGCCCCGCCCCCATAGGCCGCCGACTCGATCTTGAAGCCGCCGATCCGGGCCGTCGACGCGCGCAGCTGGGCGGGCGAGGGGCGGCGCACGACCTGGACCGCGGCCATCATCCCCCGGTCCTCGTGGTTGGTCACGTGACAGTGGATGACGAACTTCCCCGTGAAGTCGGTCGGGCGCATGCGGATGACCACGACCGACGGGCTCGCGCAGGCCGGGTCGGCCGGGTTGGGCGGGTTGGGCACGATGTGGCAGGGCGGCATCGCCACGTTGTCCTCGTAGTCGACGTAGCCCGGCGCGCGCCCGTCGACGCTGACCACCTGGAACGGGTTGACGTGGATGTGGAAGGTGTGCCACTCCGAGCTCGTGTTCTCAAGGCGCCACTCCTCGACCGAGCCGAGCTTCATCGTCACCGCGATGTGGCCGGGGTCGAACGTCCGCCCGTTGATCTTGAAGGCCGTGCCCATGTTCATGGCCAGCGGCGTCTCCGAGAACGTGATCGTCCGCCGGCGGTCGACGTGGCGCGCCCGCAGGTCGACCGGGGCGCCCAGCGGCCCCCGCGGCAGGCGATCGGCCGCCGGCCGGCCGGCGGACACGACGGTGAGGACGATCTGGTTGGGCGTCGGGCCGCCGCCCTTCGAGGTGAGGTCCGGGTGGTCGCCGCCCGGGAACTGGGCGAACGGGACGGCGGTCATCGGGTAGCGCCCGGGCGCTCCGCCGCGCACGAGGACCTCCCGCCGCGACCCGGGGCCGATCAGCAGGTCGCGCGTCGGGCGCATCCACCGCAGCGTGTTCCCATCCTCGGCCAGGACCTCGAGGTTCTGCCCGGCCAGGTTCAGGTTGACGATCCGGTTGTTGTTGGCGTTGAAGATCCGCCACCGCTGGATCTGCCCCGGCCGGATCTTGACCGTCGGGTCGATCGCCCCGTTGACGAGCAGCGGCGTGAAGCGCTCGTTGGTCAGCGCGTCGGGGATCACCCGGTCGGGAAAGTCGCACGGCTCGCTCCCGCTGCTCGGCCCGGGCGCGGAGGTGGGGAAGGGCACCGACTGGCGGTCGTGGCCGCACAGCTCGGTGCTCTGGATCATCATCAGCCGCTGGGGCACGTTGGCCAGGAGGTTGTCGAGGCCGCCCTCGACGACGATCGCCCCGGACAGGCCGGCGAAGATCTGATGGGCGACGTGCTCGTGGAGGTGCGGGTGGTACCAGAAGGCGCCCGGATCGTGGTCGGCCGGGATCTCGTAGTCGTAGGTCTGCTGGTGGCCGTGCGCGATGTCGATGAAGATGTTGTCGTGGTTCGCGCTCGGTGAGACGTGGAGGCCGTGGACGTGGAGGTTCGTCGGCTCGCCCGTCTTCATGTCGTTGATCACGTGGACCGTCACCCTGTCGCCCGGACACATCACCAGCGTCGGCCCCGGGAAGGTCCCCTCGTAGGTCTCGGTCACATAGCGGTGCCCGGCGATGGCCACCGCGCCCGTGGCCATACGCAGCCGGGTGACCAGGCGTCCGGAGCGGCTGAAGCGCATCGGCGGCTCGGGGAAGCCGTCTCTGATCACGGTCGGGAAGTGGGCCGCGCACCCGGCGGCCGGGGTCCGGGACGCCTGGCCGCTCACGGGGGCGGCGCCGACCACAGGCTCGCGCCGATCACGATCGCCGCCGACCAGCCAACCTTCGATGTGCTTCGCCTCGGTGACACCCGGCGACCACCCTACCCCGCTCGTCCCCCTCGGCGGCACCCGCCGCTCGCCCGGCGGGCGGCCGGAGCACGGAGCCGGCGCAAGGCGGGAAGGAATCGCTCGCCGCGGCGTCCTTACGCCTGACGAGTTCCAACCACCGAGAGGTCCCATGATGGCCAGACCAACCCCAGTCCTTCTCGGCGCCGCCGCCCTCGCGGCGCTCGCGCTCAGCGCTTGCGGGAGCTCGAGCTCGTCGAGCTCGACGGCCGCCCCGGCCCAGACCGGAGCCGCCGGCTACGGAAAGCCCGCGACCCCGGCCGCGACCCCGGCCGGGAGCGTCGTCAAGCTCAGCGCCGACCCGACCGGCCGGCTCAGGTTCAATGTCGCCACCCTCCAGGCCAAGGCCGGGACGGTGAGCCTCCAGATGACGAACCCGGCCGGATCGGGGGTCGGCCACGGGATCTCGGTCCAGGGCAACGGGGTCGACAAGGACAGCTCGGTCGTCCCGGCCGGCGGCACGGCCACCGTGACCGCCGCCCTCAAGCCCGGGACCTACACCTTCTACTGCCCGGTGCCCGGCCACGAGGCGGCCGGGATGAAGGGCACGCTGGTCGTGACCTGACTCGCCGATCAGTCTCGGCCCGGCCGGCCCGGTCCCCGGGGCGAGGCGCCGGACGTCGGCGATTGCCGAAGTCCAGCCCTCGACCGAGCACCTCCTTCCGGGTCGGCCCGCCCGACGATCGCCGACCACCGGCCGGCTCGGGTGAAGTCGGTCAGACCAGCACGACCCGGACCGTGAGCAGCCGGCGGTCGCTCGCCCCGCGGATGCTCCCGCCGAGCTCGAGCGTTCGCTCGATGTAGGCGAGGGTCTCGGCGGTCAGCCGCTCCCCGGGCAGGACGTTCGGGATGCCCGGTGGGTAGGTGGCCAGGGACTCGGCGGCGATGCGCCCGACCGCCGTCCCCGCCGGGACGGTCTCCTGGGGCCCGAGGTAGGCCTCCCGCGGGCTCATCACCAGCTCGCCCCACGGGGGCGCCGGGGCGAAGCCGACGGACTTCTCGCCGCGGTCGAGCCCGACCCGGGCCGCCGCCTGCCCGAGCGCTCGGACCAGGCGATCGGCCTCCGGGGCGGCCGGCTCCCCCAGCCCGAAGACGGCCACGACCACGTTCTGCCCGTAGAGCTCGAGGTTGATGTCGCCGACCTCGCGCAGGATCGGTCCGAGCTCGTAGCCGGTCGCGGCGACTCCGCGGACGTCGACGGCCAGGCGGAGCGGGTCATAGGCGAAGACCCCGGGGCGTCCGACGAGCCGCTCGTCGAGCACGTCGAGGCCGGGGATCCCGCGGATCTCCGCCCGCGCCGCGGCCAGCGCCCGGATCGTCTCGCCCAGCAGCCCGCGCCCGTGCACCGCCGCCTGGCGACGCGCCGCGTCGAGCGAAGCGAGGAGCAGCGCGCTCGGGCTGCTCGACTCGACCAGGGTCACGCCGCGGTCGACGACGTCCTCGTCGATCCGCCCGCCCGCCCCGAGGTGGAGCATGGCCGACTGGGTCAGGCTCCCGACGATCTTGTGAGTGCTCGAGATGACGAGGTCGGCGCCCCCGGCCAGGGCGTGGTCCGGAAGGTCCTCGTGGAAGGCGAGGTGGGCGCCCCACGCCTCGTCGACGATCAGCGCCACCCCCCGGGCGTGGGCGACCGCCGCGAGCGCCGCGACGTCGGCCACCGCGCCGAAGTAGGTCGGCGAGACGATCCAGGCCGCCTTCGCCGCCGGCGCCCGCCCGAGCGCCCGGTCGAGCTCGTCCGGTGCCAGGCCGTGGGCGATGCCGAGCTCGGGATCGAGCTCCGGGGCCACGAAGGTCGGGCGCAGGCCCGAGAGCACGAGCGCGTCGATCGCGCTCGAGTGGACGTTCCGCTGGATGACCACCTCGCCGCCGAGCTGGGCCACGGCGAGGCCGGCAGCCAGGTTGCCCTGCGAGGCGCCGTTGATGAGAAACCACGACCGGCGCGCCCCCCACGCCGCCGCGGCCAGGCGCTGGGCTCGATCGAACGGGGTCGGCGTCGGCCCGACGTCGACCCCGTGGGTCAGCGCCGGGATGTCGAGCCGGAGCGCGTCGGCCCCGATCGCCGCCACCAGTCCCGGGTCGGCCCCGGTCCCGCCCTTGTGGCCCGGCACGTGGAGGCGCGCCGGCTCGCGGGCCGCGTAGGCGACCAGCGCGTCGAGGTACGGCGTGGTCGCCTGGCCGTCGGGCGCCTCGTCCGCGCCGGGGCCCGGACCGGTCATCCGCGGTCAGGCTCGGGGAGCCCCGGGGCGGCGACGGCGACGATCCCGTAGATCAGGACGAGCGGGACCCTGCTCAGGACCGCCGCCTTGCCCGGTCCGTTGGCGCTGTCCTGCGACTCCTCGTTCACCGCGACTCCGCTGTCCCAACCCCAGTAGATGAAGCGCCCGAGCAGCACCCCGTTGATCAGCGCGTTCCCGCTGCGGAGCGCCAAGGGATTGAACCACGACCAGCCGACCCGGATCGACCCGGCCGGGTGGTTCGCCTAGGGCGAAGACCGCGAACCCGGCCAGGGTCAGGACCTCGACCTTGTACTATTTGTACAAGGCTGGACCCCGTGGTTTGCCCAGATCGGCGGTTGATACGCCCTCAGGTCAGCGCTACGGTTGTCCGGATTGTCCAGTCGCCGCGCCTGGCGCGACGACCGGCGCGAGCGAAGGAGGAGCGAGATGGCCACGCATCTGACCAGCCGACGCGGAGTCGCCGCCGGCGACCTCCAGGAGCTGGCCCGCCGCCACCTGTGGATGCACTTCACCCGGATGGGGGACTACGCCGACGCCGAGATCCCGATCATCGTCCGCGGCGAGGGCTGCTACGTCTACGACGAACACGGCCGCCGCTACCTCGACGGCCTCTCCGCGCTCTACTGCGTCAACGTCGGCCACGGCCGCGAGGAGCTCGCCGACGCCGGGGCCGCCCAGGCCCGGGAGCTCGCCTTCTACACCAACTGGAGCTACGCCCATCCGGCGTCGATCGAGCTCGCCGCCCGGGTCGCCGGCCTCGCCCCGCCCGGCCTCGACCGCGTCTTCTTCACCTCCGGCGGCTCCGAGGCGGTCGAGTCGGCCCTGAAGCTCGCCCGCGCCTACCACCGCCTCCGCGGCGAGGGGACCCGCCACAAGCTGATCGCCCGTGAGCTCGCCTACCACGGGACCTCGATGGGCGCGCTCTCGGCGACCGGGCTGACCGCGCTGCGCCAGCCGTTCGAGCCGCTGACCCCCGGCGGCTGCCACGTGGTGAACACGAACTCCTACCGCTGGCGCGAGGACCGCGACCCGCTCTGGGCGGCCGACGCGATCGAGGAGCGGATCGTCTTCGAGGGCCCGCAGACGGTGGCCGCCGTGATCCTCGAGCCGGTCCAGAACGCCGGCGGCTGCTTCACCCCGCAGGACGGCTACTTCCAGCGCGTGCGGGAGATCTGCGACCGCCACGGCGTGCTTCTCATCTCCGACGAGGTGATCTGCTCCTGGGGGCGGCTCGGCCACTATTTCGGCTGCGACCGCTACGGCTACGTCCCGGACATGATCACCACGGCCAAGGGGCTGACCTCGGCCTACGCGCCGATGGGGGCGCTGATCGTCTCCGACCGGGTGGCCGAGCCGTTCATGAGCGGGACGGCGATGTTCGCCCACGGCTTCACCTTCGGCGGACACCCGGTCTCGGCGGCCGTCGCCCTGGCCAACCTCGAGATCATGCGAGCGGGAGGACCTGTGCGGCCGGGTGCGTGAGCACGAGCCGGCCTTCCGGGCCATGCTCGAAGGGCTCCGGGATCTCGAGATCGTCGGCGACGTCCGCGGGGCCGGATACTTCCACGCGATCGAGCTGGTCAAGGACAAGGCGACCAAGGAGACCTTCGGTCCGCCGAGGAGTCCGAGCACCTGCTGCGCGGGTTCCTCTCCGGCGAGCTCTTCGCCCGGGGCCTGATCTGCCGGACCGACGACCGCGGCGACCCGGTGATCCAGCTCGCCCCGCCCCTGATCGCCGGGCCCGCGCAGTTCGCCGAGATCGAGGCCATCCTCCGCGATGTCCTCGCCGAGGCGTGGACCCGGATCCGCCGGGCCTGATGCTCACCGTCGAGGGCCTGGTCGCCGAGGTC
>CAWFQO010000003.1:0-68088 GCA_963817865.1 uncultured Solirubrobacterales bacterium
ACGTCATAGCGGGCGCGCAGGTCGTCCAGGGCGCCGTCCACGACCGGGCGCAGGTCGTCCTTGAGCTCTTGGTAGGTACTTGCGCTGACGTTCGCGTAGGGCCGGCCCATGACCACCAACTGGCTGTGGTGGCTGCCCGACGGCTTGATCAGGATCGGGTTCATGGCTACCTCGGGGGCGACGCCGGCCGCCGCCGCCTGCATGGCCTGGGCGCGGCCGATCTCGAACCCACCGTGGGTGACCACCGAGTTGAGCGCCATGTTCTGCGCCTTGAACGGCGCGACGCGAACGCCCTGGCGGTGAAGCCACCGGCACAACCCGGCGGTCACGACGGACTTGCCGGCGTCGGAGTGGGTGCCGGCGACCAGCAGCGCGCCCTTCATGCAGCCCGCCCGCGGTGCCGCGCTCGCCGGGCGGCCAGCAGGGCTCGCGCGCTCGCACAGATAGCCAGCGCGGCGCCACCGACCGCCGCCGAGAGGCGGTTGGCGCGGCCTACGTCGGCCGGCGTGGGTGGGCGACCGGTGCCCAGCAGCGGGCGCAGCTCGGCAACGCCGGCGTAGGCCAGCGGGCCGCCGAGGCGCAGATCGAGCGCGCCGGCGAACGCCGCCTCGATCCGGCCGGCGTTGGCGCTCGGGTGCTTGGCGCCGTCGCGCCGGACCGTCCTCCACGTCGCGACGGGCGATCCGCCGACCAGCGGCGCGCACAGAGCCGTGAGAATCGCCGCCAGCCACGAGGCTGGCCAGTTGACCGCGTCGTCGAGACGGGCCGACGCCCACCCGAACTCACCGTAGCGGGCGGTCCGGTGGCCGACCATGGCGTCGAGCGTGTTCGCCGCCCTGTAGCCCAGCACGCCGGCCGAGCCGGCGGCCGCGCCCCAGAAGAGCACGGCGACGACCGCATCGGTCGTGTTCTCGGCCACCGACTCGAGCGCGGCGCGGGTCAGCGCGGCGGCGTCGAGGTCCTGCGGATCACGTCCGCACAGACGGGGCAGCGCCGCCCGCGCCGCCACGAGGTCCCCGGACGCGACATCGTCGGCCAGCCGCCCGGCGGCCCGGGTCAGCGAGCGTCCGCCGAGCGCGGCCCACGTCGCCAGCGCGAGGGCGACCGGACGGCCGAGGCCAGCGCGCGCCGCGAGGCGGGCCGCCGCCTCGCCGCCGGCAGCGGCCAGGCCGACGAGGAGCGCCGTGTAGGCGATGCCCCGCGTCCGCGTCGGCGCGTAGGCGGCACGCTCCGCGCGCTGGGCGAGCTGCCCGAAGCCGGCCACCGGGTGGAAGGTCCGCGGGTCGCCGAGGATCGCGTCGGCGACGTAGCCGCCGGCAAGCGCCGCGCCGCTCACGCCGCACCTGCCCGGGGCGATGCGACCCGGCAGTTGGCTCGCGTGAGCGTCCAGCGGCGGTCGTGAGCATGGATCTCGGTGATCGACAGCGGCGCGGCGTCGATCCGCCAGAACGCCCCGATCGGCGCGCCCAGGGCGTGCGCCACAGCCGCCTTGACGATCCCGCCGTGGGTGATGGCCACCGCGCCGCCGTCGAGGAGCGCTTGAGCGTCGAGCCAGGCACCGACCCGAGCGGCGAAGGACTCGAGGCTCTCGCCGCCGTGCGGCCGCGCGGCCGGATCCGTCATCCACGACGCGACAGCCTGAGAGTCGGCGGCGGCGATCTCCTCGAGCGTCCGCCCGGCCCACGTCCCGAAGCCGCATTCGCGCAGCCGGGGGTCGACGGTCGGCGACGCAAGCCGGGCCGCAGCTGCGGTCTCCCGGCAGCGGCGTGCAGGACTGCACAGCACCTCGAAGCCATCAGGAACCCTTTCTCTGAGGCTGGCGGCGGCTTCGCGCCCGCGTTCGTCGAGCGGCTCGTCGGTCGGGAATGCGAACGCCCGGGTGGCGGTCGTCGGCGCGTGCCGTACGAGGAGCAGTCTCCTCATCCTGCGCCTGCCGAGAGCATGCGGATTTCCTCCATGGGATCTGGCGTCCCACACTGGGAGTGCTCGCGGCGGACGGGTTTCTGACTCCCGGGCCTTTGGTGGCTCCGGTTACAGTGGCGCGACCGTCCCGGAATTCCACCGGCTTCCCCCGCACCGCCGCGCTGACGGCGTCACTCTACTGTTCGCGCTGGTGCCTGCTCCGGATCGACTCGTCCGTCCGCCCACACCGCCGGGATTCGATGCGTCCCGCGCGGCGGAACGCTCCGCGGACCCGACTGGTTGGCGTTATCCGGACGAGGCGCGGGCCGCCGTGCACCGTGTCATTGCCGAGCGGCGCGACATCCGCCGCTTCCGGCCCGACGAGGTGCCCGTCGACGTGTTGCGTCGCGTCCTCGAGGCGGCCCACCGCGCGCCGTCGGTCGGGCTTATGCAGCCGTGGCGCCTGATCGTCGTGCGCGCGGCCAGCACCCGGGCGGAGATCCGCCGGCTCGCCCAGCGTGAGCGGCTGCGCCAGGCCGATCGTTTCGACGAGCGCACCCGGCAGTTCCTCGACCAGAAAGTCGAGGGGGTGATCGAGGCGCCGCTCGGAATCGTCGTCTGCTGCGACCACGGCGATCCGCAGGTCGAGATCCTCGGCCGGGGGACGATCCCCGAGACCGACGTCTACAGCACGGCCTGCGCGATCGAGAACCTCTGGCTCGCCGCGCGCGCCGAAGGACTGGGGGTCGGCTGGGTCAGCTTCTACCGCCCCGACGATCTCCGCCGGGTGCTCGGCATCCCGCCGCGCGTCGATCCGATCGCCTACCTGTGCCTCGGCTGGCCCGACGAACGCCCGGTGCGCCCGGGGCTCGAGGCTGCCGGGTGGTCGGCGCGGCTCCCGCTCGAAACGGTGGTGATGGACGAGCGCTGGCACGATGCGGTCTCGCGTGGTGCGGTCCCGGGCGGTGCGGTCTCGAGGCGGCCTGACCGGGTCGCTGCGATCGCGGCCCGTGACCGTCTCGATCAGTTGGTCAAGCCGGCCGGCAGCCTCGGGGCGCTGGAGACGCTGATCGAGCGCTGGTCGGCGATCGCCGGAGCACCGCCGCCGGCCGGGCTCCGCGCCGGCGTGCTCGTCTGCGCGGCCGACCACGGCCACGTCATCCATGGGACGAGCCTCTTCGACGGCGAGGTCTCCGCGCAGGTGACGGCGACCGCCGCGCGCGGAGAGAGCGCCGTCGGCGTGCTGGCCCGGCGGGGCGGCCACCCGCTCCTCGTGGCCGATCTCGGCCTCGTCGGGCCGACACCGGCGGGTGTGCGCGACGCCAAAGTCGCGGCCGGGAGCGCCGACATGCTCGCCGGCTGCGCGCTGACCGCCGAGCAGGTCGTGGCGGCGCTCGCCGCGGGCGCCGGACTGGCCGGCGAGCTCGGCGACGCCGGGGTCGACTGCATCGTCCTAGGCGAGATCGGCATCGGCAACACCGCCACGGCCGCCGCGCTCGTGTGCGCTCTCACCGGAGCCCCGGTGAGCCTGGCCGTCGGGCGGGGGACCGGAATGGACGCGGCGGGACTGGAGCGAAAACGCGCGGTCGTGCTCGCGGCGCTCGAACGCCACGGCGCGCCGCTCGGAGCTCGAGCCGGACTCGAGGCGGTCGGCGGCCTCGAGCTCGCCGCGCTGGCCGGCGCCGTCCTCGAGGCGCACCGACGGCGCCTGCCCGTCGTGCTCGACGGCTACGCGACGGCCGCCGCCGCGCTCGCCGCGGTCGGCTTGGATCCGACCGCCGCCGAGTGTCTCGTGGCGAGTCATCGCTCGGCCGAGCCCGGCCACGACATCGTCCTCGCCGAACTCGGCCTAGAGCCGCTGCTCGACCTGCGACTGCGCCTGGGCGAAGCCTCGGGAGGGCTGCTCGCCCTGCCGGTCATCGCCGCAGCCGGGGCACTGCACCGAGAGATGGCCACCTTCGAGGAGGCCGGCGTCGCGCGCCGGCGGTAAGAGGAACCGATTCGCACCTTTCGCGCGGCGCTTGCCTTCCTGACCGTCGTGCCGGTCGGGCTGCGCGACAAGATGCCGTCGCTGAGCGCGGCCTCCGGATGGTTTCCGGTCGTCGGGGCTCTGGTCGGCGCCTTCGCCGGCGCGGTCGGCTATCTGGCCGAGCCGTCGCTCGGCCCGAGCGTGGCCGCGGTGCTCGCAGTCGCGGCGCTCGTCGTGGTGACCGGCGCGCTGCACCAGGATGGACTCGCCGACTGTGCCGACGGGCTCGGGGCGCGGGACCGCGAACGGCGCCTGGCCATCATGCGCGACTCCGCGATCGGGACGTTCGGCGCGCTCGCCCTGCTCGTCTGGCTCCTCCTGCTCGTCTTTGCGCTGGCCGGGCTCGGCCGCGAGGAGGCCTGGCGGGCGCTCGTGGTGGCCGCCGCCACCGGCCGCTGGTCCGCGCTCCTCCACGCCGCTCTGGCGCCCCCGGCCCGGGCCGACGGGCTGGGCGCGGGGTTCGCGGTCAGCCGCGGGCACCTGGCGCTCGCCACGCTCACGGCGGGCGCCGTCGCGCTCGGGCTCGCCGATCCCGGTCACGGCGTCATCGTTCTCGCTGCCGCGTCCGTTGTCGCGATGGCGGTCACGGGGTGGGCTCGCGCCGGCCTGGGTGGCCGTACGGGCGACACCCTGGGCGCGACGGTGGTGATCGCCGAGGTCACCGTCGTCGTGACTCTGCTGGCGCTCAGGTGAGACGAGGGCGAGCGGCGTTCGGCGGGTCGCGCGGGCTCACGGGGCAACTCGCTCGGAGCGGGCGGCTGCCGCGGCCGCCTCCCAGCGGGACTCGATCTTGCCGAATCGCCAGAGCGCGAGGGCGAAGGCCCAGACAAGGACGAACAGGGCGACGACGACGAGGCCGGCGGTGTTGATGTTGAAGCTCGCCAGGTAGTCGCCGAGCCAGCCGTGGAGGTGGAGCTCGGTCGAGAGGAGGCCGACGATCTCGATGCCGCCGATCAGGAACGCGACGGCGACGGAGAGCGCGGTGACGGTGATGTTGTAGTAGACCTTTCGGACCGGGCGGGCGAAGGCCCAGCCGTAGGCGAAGTTCATGAAGAATCCGTCGATGCTGTCGCAGAGCAGCAGACCCCCGCCGAATAGCAGCGGGAGGGTGAGCACCGCGAACCAGGGCAATCCCTCGGTGGCGGCGGCTGCGGTGCCCGCGAGGAGCAGCACTTCGGTGGCGGTGTCGAAGCCGATGCCGAACACGACGCCGAAGAAGAAGAGCTGCCACGGGTGCTTGATCGCGCGCATGAGCGGGCCGAAGAAGCGATACATCAGGCCGCGCGACTGAAGCTGCGCCTCGAGCTCCTCCTCGTCGAAGGTGCCGTGGCGCATGTCGCGGAACACGCGCACGATCCCGGCGAGGACGACGAGGTTGAGGGCCGCGATGATCCACAGGAACGTCGCCGACATCGCCGTTCCGGCGACACCACCGGCGACCTCGACGCCGGAGCTCGGCGTGACGACGGCCTTGAAGACCGCCTTGGCGGCGATCGTTATCCCGACGCCGACGATCATCACGACGCTCGCGTGGCCGAGCGCGAAGAAGAAGCCGGTACCGAGCGGGCGCTGGCCGTCGGCCATCAGCTTGCGGGTGCAGTTGTCGATCGCCGCGATGTGGTCGGCGTCGAAGCCGTGCCGAGCACCCAGGGTCCACGCGGTGACGGCGACGCCAAGCCCGACGCCCAGGCCTGCGTACTTGAAATGCTGGGGCAGGATCTCGAGTACGAAGATCCCCCAGGCGGCGGCGTTGACGATCGCGATCACGGCGACCATCGCACCGGCCTTCCCGCGCTCGGCGCGCGTGAGTGACCGCCAGACCTCGGCGACCTTCGCTGCTGCACCTGCCATCGTCATCCTCCGCTGACTGGAGGACGAAGGAGTCGGCGCGCCGGAGGCGCACGAACCGCCCTTCATCCGAGGGTTGGTCGTCGGACGCAATGCAAGGCGACCGGACTCTTCCCCTCAGGGCATCACCGTTGCGGGACAGCGCCGGATTCACACCGGACTTCGCTTGACACCACGCCACCCAGGCTGATTCACCAAGGTCGCATGATCGTACGCCACTGCCGGGGTCTCGTGCTGCCCGGTGATCGAGCAGGTCCGTGACCGCCCTCCGCAAGCTGATCAGGGTGTCGATGTCGCTTCTGGGTTCAGGAATCTCAGCTGCTCATCGAGTCCCGAGTGGCAAGCCCGGTACCGACAGCGCCGGCTCTGCACGTCCGCCGGTCCGTGTGCCGGATGGAAGGGATCGGGGTCGCGTGCGCCCGGCGATAAGGCGAAGCGCGCAGGCGCATCCGCGCTCCCCCACGACGCCACCGCCGCATGGTCACTGATCGGGTCAGGCTCGGTAACGACTCCGCGTCCTCCCCTCGCTTTCGCCGAAGGCAAGGGCGGGGACCGTCAGGTAGGTCCGTGCACCTGCTTGGGGACGATGGGCAGGCGCGACCGCCGGTGATCGAGCGGCGCTCGCTTCCGCCGGGCCATGCAAGGGGGGCTGGCGCGGGCGCGGCTCCCGCCTGGTTCGTCGGGGGCCGCGCCCAGATATGACTTCGCGGCGCTCGGGGTCAGCGGTGGGCCGGCGGCGTCGCGGTGCTCCCGCCCGGGACGCTGACCGGCGGACCAGTGGGACCGGTAGAGCCGAGGGCGCGCGGCGCGGGCGTGCCAGCCGTAGCGCCGGAGGCGCCCGTGGAGGCGGAGCCAGCCGGGCTGAGCGGAGCACCGTTCACGACAGGGGTGCTGCCCCCGGGCGTGCCGGTCGGGGCGCCGGGCGCGGCTGCGATGCCGGGCCTGGGGGCGCCCGTCGGATGACCCGTTGTGCCGTGGCTGTTGGAGCCGGGGGTGCCCGTCGGATGACCCGTCGTGCCCTGGCTGTTGGAGCCGGCGCTGCCGTGGTTGCTGGAGCCGGGTGTGCCCGTCGAAGACCCCTGGGTGGCGGTGTTGCCCGAGCCGGGTGTGCCGGGGGCAGGACCCGCGATGGCGGCGCTGCTGGGACTGAGCGTGCCCGTGGTCGTTGGGGCGAGCGTGCCGCCGAGCGTCGCGGCGGCCCTGCTGCGGGCGCCTGACTTCGTGGCGTGGCGATTACCGGTGCTGGCGCCGGAGAGGAGACGTCGCAGCGCACGAGCGGCCGCCGACCGAGCTGGGGGGGATGCGCTCGCGGCGGTGACCGGGAGCGCGGATCGGTGCGCGGGCTTGGCGGGTTGGAGTTGGGGGGCGACGTAGACCGCGCCGCCGGCGAGCGTGGCGCTGACGGCCACGACCGTGGCGGCCTTGGCTGCCAGGGATAGCCCGGTCGCGGTTTTCGCGGTTCCGGCGAGCCCGGCGGCGAAGCCGCCGCCGTGGGTGCCGGTGGCGCCGAGGACGCTGTGCAGCATCGCCGTGGCTGCCGCGATCGGCAGCGGCGGGATCATCGCCGCGAGCGCGACGGGGCGGTGGCGCATCGCCGTTTCGAATTCGCGGCAGCCCGCGCAGCCGCGTAGATGGCCGCGGATGCGCATCCCGCGCAGCGTGCGCCGGTCGCCGTCAGACAACGCGCGGCGGACCGTCTCACACGACATGTTGCGGCCCTCCTGCATGTCCTGGAGGGCGCAGCGCGCTTCGTAGACGCTCTGCTTCGCCGCGGCCGGTGTCGAGTCCAGGGCTTCGGCGACCTCCGCGAACTCCAGGCCGCCGAGCTCGCGCATCAACAGCGCGCCACGCTGGCGCTCGGTCAGCTCCCCAAGGTCCCCGGTCAGCGAGCGGAGCCGTTCGCGCGAGTCCAGCAGACCGGCCGCCGCCGGATCGCTCAAGTGCGCCGCCGCGTCGAGATCGCTCTCGGGCCGCCGCGCTCGCAGCAGAGAGATCGACTCGTTGTGCGCGATCCGGTACAGCCACGGCCGCAGCACGATCTCGCGTTGCTCCCCGGGCAGCGCGCGCAGCGCCTTGATCATCGTGTTCTGCAGCGCGTCCGCGGCGTCGTGGCTGTTGCCCACGATCGAGTGGCAGTAGCGGTGCAGCGCCTGATGGTGACGCTCGAAGATCGCCGCCATCGCGCCCTCGCTGCCAGCCGCTGCGAGTCGCACCAGCCGAGCGTCGGACGCCAAGCGAAACGCGACCGTGGGCGGGCGAGCAGCGGGCACGGCAATCGGGGGGCTCAGCGATTCCATGCATCCTTTATCGACAACGGGCACCGCGGGCGAAAGTCAGGAGGTTGATCTCAAGGACGGGGGTTCAGAATCGCAGAAGGGGCCGCCCACGCATCGTGGACGGCCCCGGTCACTGCCACTGCTTTCAGAGGATGATGCGGACGGCGGCTACGCCTACTTGCCGAGGAGCTTCGCCGCGGCCGAGACGCACTTGCTGAACGGGGTGCCGTGCACGCCGGCGACGTGCTTCTTGCTCTCCGTCTTGCAGGCGGTCGTCGGGTTGGTCGTCTTCCCGCCGGCGAGCTTGGCCATCGCGACGACGCACTGGCTGAACGGCGTGCCGTGCGCACCGGCGACGTGCGTCCTGCTCTCGGTCGAGCAGACCTGCCCGTACGCGCGGCCGCCTGACTGGACAACGCCGCTCGCGCCCGTCGTTCCCGTGGCACCGGTCGTCCCCGTGTCCGTCGAGGCGCTCTGGTTCGCCGATCCACCCGGGCTCGTGGGCGGCCCCGGGTTCGACGGCGCCATCAGGGTGCCCTGGTTACTCGGGATATGCGCAGTCCCGGAGTTCGACGGGACCTGCGACGGCAGCGCGAACGCCGGAACCGCGGACATCGCCAACACGGCGGTCAAAGCGAGCGTCTTGGTCTGAAACTTCATGGTTGCCTCCTGCGGCGACTGGGCGGCCTCACGTCGGTGAGGTCCCGGGTTTTGCGCCCCCGCCTCACGACGGGTTTGCCCTTATCCAGAGGTTGATTCTTCGACCCTGAAACGCCCGCGCCACGCATCGGTAAGGACCAAACCAAAAGAATTTTCCGGTCGCGGTGCGCAGTGCTCTGCTCGACCGGTCAGCGGGCGGGGCGAGCAGCCACCGACCAGCACGGCGCTCGTCGCGCCCGTCGCAATCAACGCTCATGCGTCGGCGTGTCGGCTGCCGATAGCAATCGGATGGCAGATCAGCCTCAACGACAGCGAACGGTCCCTTTCGAGCCGATGAGCAAGCGCCGCCACGGATTCCCTGCCGAGGGGCGGGGGAAGCGCGGCGCGCGAAGCGCCGGGGGTTGAGTTGGTCGAACGGCTCGGCAACAACGACCCGTGCCCGTGCGGTTCCGGGAGGCGCTTTCAACAACTGCTGCCGCAACCGCGTAGCTTTTGACGGCGTCGGCCGCGACTACTACGTCCGTGACTAGCAGCGAAGCGATCGCCGGCCGCGCGGGCGGGCGGCGGCCAGGCGCTTGCGCGTTCGCCCAGTAGCGGGGCGCCGGTGTCGTGGGTCGGCGGGTGCTTGCATCGGACGACCAGCCCGCGTCTCAAGAGCCGGTGCTCTCGCGCCTCCTTACGCGACGAGGAAGCAGGCGTCTCCCTTCACACGCCGCTCGCTCCCGCTGCGGACGCCGCGCGGTTCAGACGCGGCTCCTCTCGTGGCGCCACGCAGGCGCGTGGCGCGGAAAACGGTCTTGAGCTCCACCAACCACCGTTGCGCACGCAACGAAAGTACGCTCAGCCATAGGACCGGCGTACAGTCGCCCCGATCAGGCTGGGAAAGCCCCTGCTCACGGGGTTCTTAGATCCGCCCTACTACTACTACTGCTAGGCGGTCCGGCCCCGGCGCGAGGCGACGACAGCGAGGACGACGATCGCGGCGATCTCGAGGGCCACGGCGATGATGATCGGCGTGCGCGTGGTCGGCTCGGTGTAGCTGAACAGGCCCCCGTCGGCGTACCGGGCGATGGCGATCGAGACGAGCGACCCGAGCGAGACGGCGATCCCTCCGAGGGCCGCGACGCGCCGGAGCGGGGAGGCCAGCAGGACGCAGATCACCCCGGCGCCGAAGCTGTTGAGGAGGAAGAGGACGCCGATCGTCGGCACATCCTTGATGAAGTCGACGTACTGCTCGAGGTGGACGACCCCGACCCCGAGGATCAACAGGGCCCCGGCCGCTCGCAGCGCGTGGTCCATCATCCGACCGTGACCGACGCGGTCATGAACGGATGGAACGCGCAGTGATAGGCGAACGTCCCGGCCGTCTTGAACGTGATCGTCTTGTGCTGGCTCTGCATCAGGGTGCCCGTGTCGAAGGCCGCGCCCGAATCGGCCGTCGCCGTGTGCGGGGCCGTGTCGAGGTTGGTCCACGTCACCGACCCGCCGACTTTGATGTGCACGGCCGTCGGCTTGAACGCGAACCCGGCGATCGGAACCCGGGCGTGGGTGGCCGACACCGACCCGGCCGCGGCGGTCGAGACCGCAGGCGCGGAGCGGCCGGCCCCGTCGAAAAGGCCGATCGCGGCGGCGCCGGTCGCGAGAATCAGGATCACCCCGAGGAGGGCGAGGATCTTGTTCATGCTCGTGCTGCGTGCGCGGCGCCCTCGACGGATCATCGCGGGCGCCGGTTATCCTCTCGTCGGTGGAGAGCGGAAGCGCCCGACCTCGAGACGGCGATCTCGATTCCTACGGGTCCGGCGGGCGCGCGCCGTGGATGGACGTCGACTGGTCGGCCCACCAGCGCTGGCTCGAGGTCGAGGATCAGTGGGTCAACATCGTCGAGATCGGCTCCGGGCCGCCCCTTCTGCTCATCCACGGCCTGTCCTGCTGGCAGAGCTGGCTCGAGAACATCTGCGCCTTCGCCTCCGACCATCGGGTGATCGCCATCGACCTGCCCGGCTTCGGCCGGTCGCCCTCGCCCGCCGACCCGGTGTCGATCCCCGGCTACGCCCGGCTCGTCGACGCGGTCTGCGAAGCCCTCGGCGTCGAGCGCGCGATCGTCGCCGGCAACTCGATGGGCGGGTTCATCGGCGCCGAGCTGGCGATCCGCTTTCCCGGACGGGTCGAGCGGTTGTGCGTCGCCCCGGCGATCGGCCTCGACATGGAGCACGTTCGGGTCGAGCGCCGCAAGAACCTCCGCAGTCGCCTGGAGAACGTCCTCTTCTTCGTCCTCGCCCTCCTCGCCTCGCGCTCCGACTTCCCGGTTCGCCGCGCCCGCCTGCGCCGCCACCTGCTCGCCCTCATCGTCGCCCACCCGGAACTCCTGTCCGGTGCCCTGATCCTCGAAGTCGTGCGCGGAACCGCCAGGCCGACCGGCTTCACCCCGGCCCTCGACGCGATGACCCGCTACCCGATCCGCGACCGGCTCGGGGAGATCGTCTGCCCGACCCTGATCATCTGGGGCGAGGAGGACCGGCTCGTCCCGGTCACCGACGCGAGCGAGTTCGAGTGGTTGATCCCCGACTCGCGCAAGCTGATCTACCCCGACACCGGCCACCTGCCGATGCTCGAGCGCCCGGCCCGCTTCAACGCCGATCTGCGCGCCTTCATCGCCGAGGCCAGCCCCGAGCCCCCGCTCCGCGGCCGCCGGCGCCGGATCGCCTCGGCCCCGCGCACCTAGGCCCGACCGCCCCGCCCCCGCCCGCCGGTGCTAGGCCGCGCGGGGACGCTTGGGCCGGGCGCTCAGCGTCTCGGTGAGCGGCTCGACCTCGGCCTCCCGGGCCGCCTCGGCCAGGTCGGCGAGGAACTCGCCCGCGGTCAGGGCGAGGATCCGCTTGCCCAGCCGCTTTTGGGCGGCCGCCGGGAGCAGGCCGAGGACGCCGACGAGCTCGGCCTCGAGGCGGTCGTCGTCGACCGCGAGGAGAAGCGAGTCGAGGATCTCGTCGTCGCCCTGGTCGATCAGCTTGGCGATGCTCAGGCGGGGCGCCTGGTCGAGCTCGTTGGCGAAGGCGATCAGCGCCGGCCACTGCTCTGTCTCGTGGGCGGCGGCGACGATCCGCTCGATCACCTGGCGGCCGAACGAGGTGGCCAACGCCGCGACACGGCGCCGGGCGGCGGCCGGGAGGAGGGGCAGGAGGATGAGCAGCTCGGGCCAGAGCGCCTCCTGGGCGGCAGCATCGACGATCGTGGCCAGCACCGGCCGCGTCTGGATCGACCCGAGCTTGGCGAACCGCGTGCGGCTCTCCGGGCTCATCGCCCGGGTCACCGGCAGCACCGCCGCCCAGAGCCCGTCGCGCTGGGCGGCCCGGACCATGCTGTTGAGGACCTCGTCGGGCTGGGCGGCGGCGATGTCGCCGAGCGCCCCCCGCTGGCGCTCGCTCACGTGGCCGAGTACGTCGAGCGCCTCGATCCAGAGATCGGCCGTGCTCGCCGCCGTGACGATGTCCTCGAGGCGCTCCGGCGCGAGCAGCGCGACCAGGGCGCCGAGGCTCTGCTTCGACTCGACCACGTAGGCCGTGCGCAGCAGATCCTCGTCGCCGACCGCGTCGAGGGCCGCGTCGAGCGCGGCCTTCGACAGGTGCCCGACGAAGCCCCCCATCGCGATGTACTCCTTCCGCGCCGCGAGCTCGCCGGCGATCTCGGCGACCATCGGGGCCGGCATCTCCCCGATCACCCGGCTTGCCCGCCGGGGATCGAGATGGAGGCAGAGATCGGCGAGGAACGCCACCGGCAGGTGGCCGGCGATGTCGACTGCCCGGTTCGGCTCGAGCAGGTTGGCGACCCGGGCGCACAGGAGCGCTCCGAACGCCCGCTCCCCGACCGCCGCGGCCAGCTTGGCCGGGATCAGCTTGGTCGCCGCCGCCACCCGCTGGAGCATCTGCCGATCGGCCTCGAACACGGCCACGGTCACCTGCTCGCGCAGATCCCGCACGTCCTGCGCCTCGAGTTGCTCGAGGTACCCCAGCTCATCGGGCTCGACGCCGACCACGCGCGCGAGCTTGAGCACCTCGACCGACGTGCTGAGCGACCCCGTCACTCAGGTCAACCGAAGAGGATCTTGCGCATCGTGCCGCGCAGGAGCCGCGGCACGATGTCGAGCGCCTGTTCGACCGCCAGTTCGAGCTCCTGCGATTGACGCCGTTTGGCGGCGCGGACGATGCCCGCGAACTCCTCGAGCTCGTCCTCGGAGAGCACCCCGAGCCCGTCCGGCACGCCCGCGCCGAGCTCCGGCTCGAGGATGCGACGAAAGGCCTGGCTCATCCCTGGAGCCTAGCTGGACCGGGCCCCGGTCCTCAGGTAGCGTGGCGACATGACCTCGCCATGGCCGTCGCTCGGCTACGACGACTGGAGCGCGACGTGTGACACGCTCCACGCCCACACCCAGGTCCTCGGAAAGCTGGCGGTCGCCCTCGCGCCACCCGAGCCGCAACTCCAGCACGCAGCCCTGCGGCTGACCGCCCGCGGTTGGGAGACGGCGCCGCTGCCTGCGCCCGACGGGTCGGGCGCCCTCGTGGCGGCGCTCGACCTCGGCCGCCACGAGGCCGTCGCCGAGCACAGCGACGGACGCTCCTGCCGGATCCCGCTGACGCCGGATCGACCGGTCGGCGAGGTCACACGCGACCTGCTGGCCGCGGTCGGCGACCTGGCCGGCGCCGTCGAGATCAACCCGACTCCCCAGGAGGTGGCCTGGACCGCCCGGCTCGACGAGGACGACGAGCACCGCGCCTACGAAACCGGCCAGGTCGCCACCTACTTCGCCGCCGCGACGCAGGCCGCGCTCGTCCTCGCCGCCTTCCGCGCCCCCTACCGCGGGCGCTCGACCCCGGTCAACGCCTGGTGGGGCTCATTCGACCTGGCGGTCAGCCTGTTCTCCGGCCTTCCCGCCGAGCCGCCGTCGACCGACTTCATCATGCGCAACGCGATGGATGCCCAGGAGGTCGCGGTCGGCTGGTGGCCCGGGGACGCTCGCTACCGCTCGGCGGCGTTCTACGCCTACGCTCATCCGGCCCCGGACGGCTTCGCCGCCGGCAACCTCTCTCCGGCCGGGGCCCGCTGGGAGGACAGCCTCGGCGAGTTCGTCCTCGACTGGGCCGACGTCCGTGCCGCCGCCGACCCTCACGCCTACGCCCTCGAGTTCGCCCACTCGGCCTTCACGTACTCCTGCTCGGTCTGCGACTGGGATCCAAGCCTCCCGGCGAGCGCGGCGGGCACCCCGCCGCCGGTCGTCTCAGCCTAGGCCGGCGGCCCGGTCCCGAGCGTCACGGTCGCCGTGTGTGACTGGCCGCCGGCGTCGGTCCACCCGACGGTGGTGCTGTCACCCGGCTTGAGCGCGGTGATCGCCTTGCTGAGCGCGTCGGGGGAGCTGATCGACTGACCGTTCACTTGGGTGATCACGTCGCCGTTGGCCAAGCCCGCGCGCTGAGCCGCGCCGCCGTCGGCCACGCCGACGACCGCGGCGCCCCCGGTCGGGGAGGAGCCCGTGCCGCCGGAGTAGCCGTAGTAGCCGTAGCCATAGCCGTAGCCGTAGCCGAAGCGCCCGCCCCCGGCCTGGTCGCCCACGCTCGAGGTCTCGACCCCAAGGAGGGCGGTCGGCCCGATGTGAACGGCCGAGGAGCTCTGACCGGACATGATCTGCCGGGCGATGGCCAGGGCCTGGTTGATCGGGATGGCGTAGCCCTGCCCGGTCCCCGTCCGGAAGGAGAACCCGGCCGAAGCGGCCGTATCGACCCCGATCACCTCGCCGGCGGCGTTGACCAGCGAGCCGCCCGAGTCCCCGGGCTGGACGTTCGCGTCGACCTCGATCAGACCGGTCAGGCGCTCGGTCGTCCCGTCGAGCTCGTTGGCCGCGGTGATCGACCGGTTGAGGGCGGTGATCGTCCCGGCCGCCGTCGACGGGGTGCTCCCCGACCCGCCGGCGTTCCCGATCGCGAGCACCGACTGGCCGACCGCGGCCGTCGAGGAGTCGCCGAGCTTGGCCGTGGCCAGCCCCGAGGCGTTCTTCAGCTGGACGACGGCGATGTCCTTGCTGCGGTCGTAGCCGACCACGGTCCCGTCATAGGTCTTTCCGTTGCCGACGTCGGTCACCCGGATCGAGCTGGCCCCGTCGATCACGTGGTTGTTGGTGAGGATCTCTCCGTCCGCGGTCAGCACGATCCCCGTCCCCGCGCCTTCGGCGCCCTGGAAGCCGAGCGTCGAGTTGATGTCGACCAGGGCCGGATCGACCTTGGCGGCGACCGGCTGCGCGTTCGCCGCCGAACCGCCGCTCTGTCCGGTGGCACCGCTCGACCCGGTCGAACCCGAACCGGACGAGCCCGAACCGGCGGGGGCGGACGGGCTGGGGCCGGCGTTGCCGAAGAGGCTCGGCGTGCTGGTCGGAGCACCCGAACCGGGCGCCGAGCTCCAAGCCGCGTGTCCGATCAGGACCCCGACGACCACGGCGAGGGTCACCAACAGCCCGGCGAGCCCCGCCGGAAGCCTCATGCGGACGCCGTCTGCGCGCGGCGGCAGAGGCGGCGGGGCGAGCGGCCTCGTCGCGGGGGCGCTCCGCCGGACCGGGGCCGGGCGTCGACCGGAGGAAAACGTATCGTCGTGATCATCGAACAGCCCCATCGGGCTCCCTTCCCGGCTCGCGACCGGATCGGCGTCTCGCGTACCAGTAAAGGCCCGTTTGCTAAAGGCCGCACGAGCCGAAGCTGAGAGTTCGGTAAGTCTCCCGAGCTCCGGCGGCGCGCGGCCCAATCACGCCCCCGGTCCGCCGGTACCAGCGGCCCCGGCTCGGGGTCAGACCGCGCGCTGGAGCCCCATTAGGTCAGCGGCAAGCCGGTCGACGGACGCGCCGACGTGCTGCGTCCTCTATCAGCTGCTGACCGGATCGGTGCCCTTCCCGCGCGACCAGGAGGCGGCGAAGATCTTAGGGACGTCGCCGGCACGCGTCGTGCCCGCGGGGCGGCGGCGCCTGCGATGCCCGCAGCGGCCGGGCGGCGAGCCAGGTCGCGCGCCGGCGCCCGGCGGTCTCAGCCTCGGCTCGACCCGTCGCCGGCGGCCGCCCGGCAGGCGGCGACGGCCAACTGGTCGCAGCGCTCGTTGAGCTCGACCCCGGCATGGCCCTTGACCTTCGACCAGGCGACGGCGTGGCGTCCGACGAGGACGAGGAGCTCCTCCCAGAGCTCGCGGTTCTTGACCGGCTGCTTGCTCGCCGTCAGCCAGCCGCGCGCGCTCCAGCGGGCGAGCCAGCCGCGGGCGACGGCGTCCATGACGTAGGCCGAGTCGATGTGGACGGTCACGGCGGCCGGGCGCTCGAGCGCGCGGAGCCCCTCGATCACCGCCCGGAGCTCCATCCGGTTGTTGGTGGTCGCCGGCTCGGCCCCGACCAGCTCACGCTGCCGGGCGATCGTCGCGTCGGCCCGGCGGGCGACGAGTATCGCCGCCCAGCCGCCGGGCCCCGGGTTGCCCGCGCAGGCGCCGTCGGTCCAGAGCTCGAGCTTCACCGATCAGCCGCCGACGTGGCGGCGGAGCCGCTCGAGCCGCTCGTCCCACTCTGCGCCGACCGCCTCGAGCCAGGAGGACGCCTCGCCCAGCCCGTCGGGGGTGAGCCGGTAGCGCGTCTCGCGCCCCTCCCGGCGGCCGGCCACGAGACCGGCGTCGGTCAGGGCGCCGAGGTGCTTGGCGATCGCCTGGCGCGTGATCGGGAGGTCGCCCGCGAGCTGGGTCGCGGTCACCGAGTCGCGGGACAGGAGGCGGCGGACGACCGCCCGGCGGGTCGGGTCGGCCAGGGCGAAGAAGACCGCGTCGAGGCGCGAGTCGACCACCGCGGCGCCCGGAGCCTAGGCCGCGACGGCGGAGGCGCAGAAGAGCGCGAGGGCCCGCAGGCGGGGACCCCACGACCGGCCGGCGGCGCCGGCGCGGCCGGCGGCCGCACGGCGGGTCAGCCCGCTCTCGACGACGGTCACCCGGGTCCCGGCCGCCTCCTCGACCAGATCGAAGGCGACCCGGCTCTCCAAGCCGTCGGCCCCCGACCAGCGGAACACGAGCCGGTCCGGCCCGTCGACCTCCTCGACCACCCCGTGCCGCTCGCGGCCGTCGTCCCAGCGAAACACGACCGGGGCGTCGGGGACGAGGGCGTCGGCCTCGATCTCGTCGGCGAACCACTCGGCGAGGCGCGACGGCTCGGTCAGCGCGTCCCAGACGTCGGCGGGGGCGGCCGGGATCAACAGGCTGCGGGTGACCAGCTCGGACATCGGCTCTCCTGACTCGTGCAACGCTGCGGTTGCGGATATGCTACACCGTGGAAGCGCAACCAGTCGGTTGCAGCTTCCGAGAGAAAGGATCCGACCATGCCGTTGATCCCGATGGTCGTCGAGCAGACCTCGCGCGGGGAGCGCTCGTTCGACATCTACTCGCGCCTGCTCGGCGAGCGGGTCGTCTTCCTCGGCCAGCCGGTCGACGACGACGTGGCCAACCTGATCGTCGCCCAGCTCCTCCACCTCGAGTCCGACGACCCGGACAAGGACATCTCGCTCTACATCAACTCGCCCGGCGGGTCGGTCTACGCCGGCCTCGCGATCTACGACACGATGCAGTTCATCGGGCCCGACGTGGCGACGATCTGCTTCGGGACGGCGATGTCGATGGGGTCGCTGCTGCTGATGGCCGGGGCGCCGGGCAAGCGGCTGGCCCTGCCCGACGCGAAGATCCTCATCCACCAGCCGTCGGGCGGCTTCCAGGGCCAGTCGGCCGACGTCGAGATCCACGCCCGGGAGATCCTCGCCCTGCGGGAGCGGATCGACGAGCTCTACGCCAAGCACACCGGGCAGCCGGTCGGTCGGGTCCACGACGACATGGATCGCGACCGGTACTTCAGCGCCGAGGAGGCGGCGGCCTACGGCCTGATCGACCGGGTCATCCACTCGCGCCGACTCGGCGGGACCACGGCGTGACCGCCCCGACCGCCACAGCCACCGCCACAGCCCCGCCCACAGCCACAGCCCCCAACAGCCCCCACAGCCCCCACAGCCCCCACCGCCCCCACAGCCCCACAGCCCCACAGCCCCACAGCCCCACAGCCACAGCCATAGCCCCCGCCGGCGGCGCCGAGCCGTCGGCTTCGGCTGAGCCGCCCGAGCCCGACGCGACGGACGCTAGAGTCCGCCGGAGGAGGCTTGGCGACGCCCGACCCAGAATTCACCGTTGACGTCCGCCGGGAAGGTGAGCTGGTCGTCGTCGCCCCGAGGGGCGAGATCGACCTCTCGACCGTCGAGCGGGTGCGGGAGGCCGTCGAGGGACACGGGCGGGAGCGCCTCCTGCTCGACCTCCGGGACGTCGACTTCCTCGACAGCTCCGGGCTGACCCTGATCCTCGCGCTCCACCGCCGGGCCGAGGAGGTGGGGGTGAGCTTCACCCTCGGCCGGGGACCCGAGCCGGTCCAGCGGATCTTCGCGATGACCGGGCTCGCCGATCGGCTCCGTTTCGAAGACCTCGGAGCCGGGGCGGGTGGCCGGTCGGCGCACGCGTAGCGCGGCCCGGCCCGGAGCGGGGGCGGGCGGGCGGGCGGCCGCCGTGGCCGTCGGCCTGCTGATCGCGGGCGGCCTCGCCGTCTTCGACGGGCTCGACCCGGGGAGCGTCGTCATCGGCACGGTGGTCCTGGCCCCGTTCGTGGTCGCGGTCCTCGCCGGCCCGGGCGAGACCGGGGTGATCGCGGGCGTGGCCATCGCCCTCGTCCTCGTCAGCGCGGCCTGGAACGGCAACTTCCTGACCGCGGCCTACCTGCTGCGCGTCGTCGTGGCCGTCGTCGGCGGGGCCGTCGCCGTCCTCGCCAGCCGGGGGCGGCGGGACACGGCGGTCGATCGCGAGCGCTTCGCGCTGCTCGCCGCGATCGCCGAGGTGGCCGACGGGCAGCTGCGTCTCGAGGAGACGGCGGCGCGGGTGTCGGAGCTCATCGTCCCGAGGTTCGCCGACGTCAGCGTGCTCGACGTCCTCGGCGAAGGCCGGCTGCGGCGGCTGGCGGTGCGGGTCGCCGGCCCGGAGGCGGTCGCGCACGAGGCGTGGCTGCGCGCGCGGGAGCCGTCGCCGAGCGACCGGCCCGGAGCGGCCGAGGCGGTGGCCGCCGGCCGGGCCCGGCTTCTGCACCCGGCGACCGAGGCCGTCCTGCGGGCCGGAGCCCGGGACGAGGCCGACCTCGAGCGGCTGCGCGAGCTGCGCATCACCGCGGCGATCATCGTCCCCCTCCGGGCGCGGGGGCGGAGCATCGGCGCGCTCACCCTCCTGACCAGGCGCGACTCGGGTCGGGCGTACGCCCTCGCCGACCTCGAGTTCGTCGAGGTCCTGGCCGGACGCGTGGCGCTCGCCCTCGACAACGCCGGCCTGTCGACCGAGCTCCAGACGATCGAGGCCCAGCTGACCACGGCGCTCGGGAGCCTGGCCGACGCGGTGACCGTCCAGAACCGCCAGGGCAACCTCGTCTACGCGAACGAGGCGGCGGCCGGGCTGCTCGGCTTCGCCTCGGCCGAGGAGCTCGTGGCCACGCCGCCGAGCGAGGTCGCGGCCGGCTTCGACGCCTTCCGCGAGGACGGGTCGCCCCTGGACATGGCCGACCTCCCGGGTCGCCGGGTCCTCGCCGGCGAGGAGCCCGAGCCGCTGGTCGTGCGGGCGGTCGACCGGCGGACGAACGAGGAGCAGTGGCGGCTGACCAAGGCCTCGGCGGTCCGCGACAGCACCGGGGAGATCACGCTCGTGGTCAACGTCATCACCGACATCACGGCGGCCAAGCGGGCCGAGTTCAGCCAGCGCGTCCTGGCCGAGGCGGGCGCGGCGCTGGCCTCCTCGCTCGACTACGAGCGCACCCTCCAGCAGGTGGCCGACCTGGCGGTCCCCGGACTGTCCGACTGGTGCGCGGTCAGCCTGCCCGACGACCGGGGGGACCTGGCGACGGTGGCCGTCGCCCACGTCGATCCGGCGAAGGTGTCGCTCGCGCGCGAGATCGGCGCCCGCCACCCGACGTCGCTCACCGACCCGGGCGGGGCGGCCCAGGTCTTCCGAGACGGGAAGCCGACCTCGGTCAACGGCATCACCGACGAGATGCTGGTCGCCGCGGCCAAGGACGAGGCGCACCTGGCCGGCCTGCGCAGCCTCGGCATGCGGGCGGCCCTGATCGTCCCGATGACGAGCAGCGGACGGAGCGTCGGCGTGCTCAGCCTGGTCAGCGCCGAGTCGGGCCGATCGTTCGGCCCCGACGATGTCGCCCTCGCCGCCGAGCTGGCCCGCCGCGCGGCGACGGCGGTCGAGAACGCCCGCCTCTACACCGAGCGGTCGACGATCGCCCGGATCCTCCAGGAGAGCCTCCTGCCCGAGCCGCTGCCCGAGCTGCCCGGGTGGACGGCGGCGACCCTCTACCGGGCGGCCGGCGACGAGACGTCGGTGGGCGGGGACTTCTACGAGGGGTTCGCGATCGTCGGCGGGTGGATGCTCGTCGTCGGCGACGTGACCGGACGCGGGCGCCGAGGCAGCGTCCCTGACCGCGCTGATGCGCCACACCCTGCGCACGGCGGCGACGCTGACCGACTCGGCCGCCGCCGCCCTGGCCGCCCTGAACCGGTCGCTCCGGTCGCGGCCGGAGATGTCGCTGTGCACGGCCGTGTGCGTCGTCCTGCGCGAGGTCGACGGCCGCGCGTGGGCCGAGGTCACCTGCGCCGGGCACCCGCTCCCGGTGCTCGTGCGCGACGCCCGCCCGGAGCACGTCGGCCGGTTCGGAGCGATCCTCGGCGCCTACGACGACGAGGCCTGGGAACCGGTCGCCGTCGAGCTCGCCGAGCGGGACGTGCTCGTCCTCTACAGCGACGGCGTCCTCGACGCGGTCGGCCGGGGCGATCGATTCGGCCCCGAACGGCTCGAGCGGGCGCTGACCGGGTCGACGACGGCCGCCGACGCGGTCGGGCGCATCGCCGCCGCCCTCGACGACTTCCAGGTCGGCGGGCAGGGCGACGACACGGCGATCCTCGCGGTCGAGCGCGAGCCGGTCGCGAGGCTCGACGCCACCCGACCGGCCGGAGGTGACGCCGCCACGGCTTGACACGCGACTGATCAGGTGCCTAACATTTCGCTACCTAATGACCAACCCGGGGGCGACAGACAAGATCGAGCCGTGGGTCTGGCGGATCTCGGGGATCGTGATCGTCGGGTCGATCATGTCGATCCTCGACACGACGATCGTCAACGTCGCGCTCGACACGCTCGGCCGCGAGCTCCACAGCTCGATCGCCGAGATCCAGTGGGTGGTCACCGGGTACCTGCTCTCGCTGGCGGCGGTCATCCCGATCGCCGGGTGGGCGGCCCGGCGCGTCGGCGCGAAGCGGGTGTACCTGGTCTCGCTCGTCCTCTTCACGGCCGGGTCGGCGCTGTGCGGGATCGCCACGACGACGACCGAGCTGATCGTGTTCCGCGTGCTCCAGGGGCTCGGGGGCGGCCTGATCCTGCCGATCGGCCAGCTGATCATGGCCTCGGCGGCGGGCCCGCGAAGGATGGGCCGGGTCATGAGCGTGGTCGCGGTGCCGGCGATGCTCGCGCCGATCTTCGGCCCGGCGCTCGGCGGCCTGATCCTCGACAACGCGAGCTGGCGGTGGATCTTCTTCGTCAACGTGCCGATCGGCCTCGTCGCCTTCGTCACCGGGGTGCGGGGCCTGCCGAGCCCGAAGCCCGAGCCGGCCGGACGCCTCGACGTGCTCGGCCTGATCCTGCTCGGGGCGGGGATCCCGGCGATCACCTACGGCCTGGCCGAGGTCGGGATCACCGGCGGGTTCACCGCCGCCAAGGTCGTCGTCCCGATCGTCGTCGGGGTGGGGCTCGTGGCCGCCTTCGTGCCCCACGCGCTGCGGGTCCCGAACCCGCTGCTCGACGTCCGCCTCTACCGGCGCCGGACGTTCGCGGCCGCGTCGATCACCACCTTCTGCCTGGGCGCGGCGCTCTTCGGGGCGATGATCCTGATGCCGCTCTACTACCAGCAGGTGCGGGGTGAGAGCGTCCTCGACACCGGCCTCCTGGTCGGCCCGCAGGGCCTCGGGGCCGCGCTGGTGATGCCGCTCGCCGGGAAGCTGACCGACCGGCTCGGGGGTGGGCCGCTCGCCCTCTTCGGGGTGCTCATCACCTCGCTGGCCACGATCCCCTTCGGCCTCGTCGGCCCGCACACGTCGATCCTCGGGCTCTCGGCGGTCATGGCCGTGCGCGGGATGGGGATCGGGTTCGCCTTCGTCCCGGCGATGGCGGCGGCGTTCGCGGCGCTGCGCCCGGAGGAGCTCTCGGACGCGACGCCGCAGATGAACGTCCTCCAGCGCGTCGGCGGCTCGATCGGCACCGCGGTCCTCGCCGTGGTCCTCCAGCGCTCATTGAGCGCGGCCGGTCACCCGCCGAGCCCGGCCACCGCGGCCGGCGCCTTCGGGACCGCGTTCTGGTGGTCGGCCGGGATCGCCGCGGTGGCCATCGTCCCGTGCCTCGTGCTGATGCGAGCCGAGCGGGCGATCGCGGCGGAGCGGAGGCTCGCGATGCAGGAAGCCGCGCTCGAGCCGCTCGGGGTCTAGAGCGATGGGCCCGGCGACCGAACGCGTCTCTTTCGGAGCTGCCCCGGAGGGCGGTACGGACCGGGAGAGGGCCGGCGAGGCGCTCGGCCGGGCGTTCAAGGGCGCGATCGCCGCGGTCCGCCGGCTGCGCGGGCGCGACACCCAGCGCCCGGGTGAGATCGCCCATGCCCAGTACGCCCTGCTCGTCGAGCTGGCCCAGCGGGGGGAGCTGCCGGCCGGGGAGCTGGCGGCGGCGGCGGAGGTGACGCCGGCCACGGTCTCGGGGATGCTCGACCACCTCGCCGAGGCCGGCCTCGTCGCCCGGTCGCGCTCGGAGCGCGACCGGCGGATCGTCGTCTGCCGCCTCACGCCGGCGGGGGTCGAGCGCGTCGCCGCGCGCCGCGCCCGGCTCACCCCGCTGTGGAACGCCGCCCTCGCCGAGTTCGACGCCGAGGAGCTCCGGACGGCGACCGCCGTGCTCGAGCGGGTGCGGGAGCTCTTCGACGCCCTCGGGGCGGAGTGCGGCGAGGCGGCCCCGTCGCCGCCTGATCCGGGCCCGGTCGAGCCTGGTCATGGTCGTCGCTAGACTGCTGTTTTGCCTGCGTACACGTCCCGTGTCGGACGGGACTCGGTACCCCGAGGAGCGTCGAGGCTGATGGATCGCAAGTGGTGGACCCTGATCGCCGTCTGTGTCGGCACGTTCATGCTGCTGATCGACGTGACGATCGTCAACGTCGCCCTGCCGGACATCCAGACGTCGCTGAAGGCGAGCTTCAGCGACCTCCAGTGGGTGGTCGACGCCTACTCGCTGATGCTCGCCGCCCTGCTCCTGACCACGGGGTCGCTGGCCGACCTGTTCGGGCGCCGGCGGGTGTTCGTGATCGGGCTGTGCCTCTTCACGGTGAGCTCCCTGCTCTCGGGCCTGGCCACGACGCCGCTCTTCCTGAACCTCGCCCGGGGGGCCCAGGGGGTCGGCGGGGCGGCGATGTTCTCGACCTCCCTGGCCCTGCTCGCCTCGTCCTTCCGCGGCCACGAGCGGGGGGTGGCGTTCGGCGTGTGGGGGGCGATCACCGGGCTGGCCGTGGCCATCGGGCCGGTGGCCGGGGGCGCCCTGACGACCGGCCTCAGCTGGCGGTGGATCTTCCTGGTCAACGTGCCGATCGGGGTCGTCGGGCGTGATCGTCGCCCTGCTGCGCGTCGAGGAGTCCCGCCAGCCGGGCGCCCACCGCCCGGATTGGCTGGGGGCGATCACCTTCAGCGGGGCGCTGGCCGCCCTGGTCTACGCGCTGATCCAGGGCAACGGCAAGGGATGGGGCTCGACGGAGATCGAGGCGTGCCTGGCCGGGTCGGCGGCGCTCCTGGTGATCTTCCTGGTCGTCGAGCGGGTCCAGCGAGCGCCGATGTTCGATCTGTCGCTCTTCTGCAAGCCGACCTTCGCCGGCGGGTCGATCGTCGCCTTCGTCCTGTCGGCCGGGATGTTCGCGATGCTCCTCTACCTCGTCCTCTACCTCCAGGACGTGCTCGGCTATTCGGCCCTCGACACGGGCCTGCGGCTCCTGGTCCTCTCCGGCGGCATCCTCCTGACCTCGACGATCGCCGGCCGCCTGACCACGCGGGTGCCGATCAACCTGCTGATCGGGCCGGGCCTCGTGCTCGTCGGCGTCGGCCTGATCCTCATGCGCGGGCTGACGGCGGCCTCGGGCTGGGAGCACCTGATCCCCGGGTTCATCGTGGCCGGAGCCGGCGTCGGCGTGATCAACCCGCCGCTGGCCTCGACCGCCGTCGGGGTCGTCGAGCCGGCCCGGGCCGGGATGGCGTCGGGCATCAACTCGACGTTCCGGCAGGTCGGCATCGCCACCGGGATCGCCGGCCTCGGGGCGATCTTCTCGCATACGGTGAGCACGAAGGTGTTCAGCCAGCTCAGCGCCCTCCTCGGCACGGCCCAGGCGCACACGTTCGCCGCCGGGGTGGCCCAGGGGACGGGCGCCGGAGCGGCGATCGCCTCGGCGCCGCCGGTCGCCCGGGCGACGGCCGCGCACGCCGTTCGGGTCGGCTTCGTCGACGGCCTGAACGAGATCTTCCTGATCGGGGCGATCCTCAGCCTGGTCGCCGCCGGACTCGCCTTCGTCCTGATTCGGAGCAGGGACTTCGAGGCCTCCGCCGCGTATGGGAGCGGGGTGCGGCCGGTGCCCGGGCCCCCGCCGGCGGAGGCCGCCCTGCCCGAGGCCGCCGCCGTCCCGGCCGTCGCGGCCGTCGCCGCCGACGAGCCGCGGAGCCAGACCGCGGTCCACCGGGCCGACGAGTCGGTCCCCCGGGCCGCGCGGGAGCGATCGGACACGGCGGGACCCGGTCCGGTGAGCGTCGCCGCCGGCCCCGACTCGGGCGCCCGGTTCCAACCGACCGCCGAGTACGCCGCCGCCGCGCCGCCGGCGACCGCGCCCGCCGGCGACCGCCCCGCCCGCGCCCGCCGCCGCCCCGGCGCCCGCCGCCCCGGCCGCCCCGGTCACCTCCGAGGGCCCGTCCGCCGATCTCGCCGCCGCGCCCGCGGCACCGGAGCCGACCGCTCCACCTCCGGCCGCGGTCGCCGCCAGCCCGGCCTGGGCGATCGCGGCCGAGGAGCCGGGGTCCGGCGTCTCGCCGCTGGCCGGAAGCGCCGGGCGCTCCTACGCGGTCGCCCTCGCCGCCGAGCAGGCGGCCGCCGACGTCGCCAGCCACATCGAGCTGATCGTCGCCCGCGAGCGGGCCGCCGAGGCGGCGTCCGGCGGCCGGGCTCCCGACCCGGATCGGGGCGCCCCCCGGGCCGCCGCACTCCAGGGCCGCCTGAACGACCTCGGGGCCGAGCGGCGGCGCCTGGTCACCGCCCTGCGCGAGCACACCCAGGCGATCGCCGAGCACCGCGAGGCCGCCGACTCCCACACCCGGCGGGCCGAGCAGCGGGCGCTCGACGCCGCCACGACCCGCCGCGAGCTCTACGGGCTGATCGCCGCACTCGCCGCCCTGGCCGACGAGGCGAGCCGGAGCGGGCCGCCCCCGGGCGCCGCGGACCGGGCGGCGAGCAACGGCGAGCCGCCGGTGCGGACCGCCGTCTCGCGCCTTCCGGAGTGACTTGGCCGATGCGGCTTCCGCGCGCCTGAGCCGGGCCGCGGCCCCCGCCGCCCTCGCCCTGGCCCGCCTGCGCCGCCGGCCGGGCCGGTGGCTGGTGCCGGCCGCGGGCCTGGCCCTGGCCACCGCGTTCGCCTGCGCCGTCGCCGGGGAGGCCGCGGTCGCCGCCGACCGGGCCGCCCGGGCGACCCTGGCCGCCGTCCCCCCCACGGCCGCCGCGATCCGGATCACCGGTCACGACCCGGGCGCGCCGGCCCAGGCCCTCCTCGCCGGGGCGCCCGGCCTCGGGCCGACGACCGCCGTGACGTTGTTCGAGTCGCTGCGCCTCGGCGGCCGCGTCGTCCAGCTCGCGGCGATCACGCCGCTCGCCCGCTGGGCCACCCCGACCCCGGGCCCGGCGCCGTGCGCCGCTCGGGACTGCCCGCTGCTCCTGGCCGGCGGCGCTGCCCCGCCGGAGAGCCTCGCCCTCCCGGCCGCCGGCCTGCGCCTCGCCGGGTCGGTTCGCCTGACCTCCGACGTCCCGCTCGGCTTCCGCCCGTTCGCCGCCTCCGCCTACGCCCCCGGCGAGTCGCCGCCCCCGCCGCTCCTGGTCAGCGCGGACGCCGCCGGGCTCGCCCACCTCCCCGGCCTCCAGTCGGTCTTCCGGACCTCGACGCTCGTCGCCGCGCTCGCCCTCTCCCGGCTCCACAGCTGGGACATCGCCCGGGTCGAGGCGGGCCTCCAGCGTCCGCCAGGCCGACCTCGCGGCGATCGACCCGGGCCTGACCTTCTCGGCCCCGTTCGCCGCCCTCGCCGCCGCTCGCGCCCACGCCGCCGGCGCCCGCCGCGGACTCCTCCTGGCCGGCGGTGGCGCGGCCGCCGCCCTCCTCGCCTTCGTGCTCCTGGCCGCCGGCTCGCTCCGTCCCGACCTGGCGGCCGAGCTCGATCGCCTGCGCACGGCCGGGGCGACCCCGGCCCAGCGCGGGCTGCTCGCCTTCGTCGAGGCCGCCACGGTCGCCGCGGTCGGGATCGTCGTCGGGGCCGCAGCCGGCGCCGCCCTCGTCTGGGCCCTCGCCGCGGCGGCGGGCGCGCCGGCCGGGGCGATCCTCGACCCGGGCCTCGGCGGCGCCGGCGCCCTCGCCGGCGGCTGGGCGGCCGTGAGCCTCCTCGTCACCGGCGCCCTCCTCGTAGGGTCCTGGCGACCGGCGGCCGACGCCGTCGCCCTGGCCGCCGCCGGCGCCCTCGGCCTCGCCGCCGCGCGCGGGGATCTGCCGGCCGTCCTGCTCGCGCCGCTCTGCTGCCTGGTCGCCGGGGCGGCGGTCTTCCGCCTCGCCGGGGCGATCCTCCGCGGCGCCGAGCGGGCCGCCCGCCGGGGACCGCTCCCCGTCCGCCTCGCCCTGGTCGACCTGGCCCGGGCGCCGGGCGCCGCGGCCGGAGCGGCGGCCTTCCTCACGATCAGCGTCGGGCTCGGCGTGTTCGCCCTCTCCTACCGGGCGACGCTCTCGCGCGAGGCCGCCGACCAGGCGGCGAGCCAGGTCCCGCTCGACGTGACGGTGGCCGCCGGGCCGTCCTTCGCGCCGCCGCTCGCCCTCGCTCCGCTCGCCCGCTGGCGCGAGCTCGCCGGCGGGGCGGTGCTCCCCGTCCGCCGCACGGAGGCGAGCTTCGCCAGCGGCGGGGCGACGGCCACCGTCCCCCTCCTCGGCGTGCCCGCGACCGGGCTCGCCCGCCTGCGCGCGGCGGGCGCCACCGCCCCGCTCGAGCCGCTCGAGCCACGGCCGCCGCTCCGCATCCCCGGCCCGCGGCTGCCGGCCGGCACCCGCGCGCTCGAGGTCACCGCGGCGGCGACGAACATCGGCCTGACCCTGGCCGCCGTCCTGCGCGACGACACCGGCCGGGTGACCGTCGTGCGCCTCGGGGGGCTCGGCGCCTCCCCACGTCCCCTGCGCGCCGCGCTCCCGCCCGCGGCGGCCGGGGTCGAGCTCGCCGGGCTCGAGCTCGACGAGCCGGCCGGCCTGGCCGCGACGAGCGGCCACCAGAACGCGGAGAGCCCGACCCCGGACACGCTTCTGCGCGCGCGGGTGACGATCGACCGGCCGCTCGCGCTCGGGGCCGGGGGCCGGCCTCTGGCCGCCCTCGGGCTGGCCGGGTGGCGTGCCCGGGGGGCGGCGTCCGGCGCCCGGGCGAGTGGCGCGGGCCTGCGCGCCGACTTCGTCTCCCCCGGGGCGACCGGCCTCCTGCGCCCGCCCCAGCCCGGCGACGACGGGGCGGTCCCGCTCCCGGTGCTCGCCGATCCGGCCAGCGCGGCCCAGGCCGGACGCGATGGCCGGCTCGCCCTGACGGTCGACGGCGTGGCCATCCTCGCCCGGGTGGTCGGGCGGCCCCGTCGGTTCCCGACCGTGCCGGCCGGCGGGTTCCTCGTGGCCGACGAGGCGGCGCTCGCGGCGCGCCTCGACGCCGACGCCCCGGGGCAGGGCCGGGCCGACGAGCTCTGGCTGGCCACCCCCGACCTCGCCCGGACCCGCGCCGCCCTCGCCGCCCCGGGCCTCGCCTCGCTGACCTTCGCCTACCGGGCCGACCTCGAGCGCGCCCTCCGGACCGACCCGGTCTTCCGCGGAGTGGCCGGGACCCTGGCCGCCGCCGCGGCCGCGGCGGTCGCGCTGGCGGCGCTCGGCCTGCTCGTCGCCGGGGGCGCCCGCGACGACCGGCTCGAGGATGATCTCGCCGGGCAGGGCCTCGGCCCGCGGGCCCTCCGCCGCGACGCCCGCCTCCGGCTGGCCACCACCGCCGGGCTCGGGCTCCTCGGCGGGCTCGTCGTGGGGCTTGCCCTCGGCCGGCTCGCGGTCGCCGCGGTCCGGGCGGCGCCGGTGGTGGCGTCCCTCACCCTCGCCCCGGTCGCCGTCGTCCCCTGGGCCGAGGTCGCCTGGTTCGCGGCGGGGACGGCGGCGGCGCTCGGCGCGGCCGGGTGGGCGGCCACCCGGGGGCGGCGATGACCGCGGCGGTCGACCTCCGCGACGTCTTCCGCGTCCACCGGACCGCTGAGGGCGACGCCGCCGCCCTCCAGGGCGCGTCGCTGACCGTCGAGCCGGGCGAGCACGTGTGCGTCCTCGGTCCGAGCGGGGCCGGGAAGAGCACCCTGCTGCGGGTGATCGCCGGGCTCGAGGCGCCGTCGGCCGGGGTCGTCCGCGTCCTCGGCCACGACGTCGGCCGGCTCTCGGCCCGGGCCGCCGGCGCCCTGCGCCGGGAGGCGATCGGCTTCCTCGACCAGCGGGCCGATCACAACCTCGTGCCGGCGCTGCCAGTCGGCGAGGGCATCGTCCTCCCCCTCGCCCTCCGCGGAGTCGGCCGTTCCGAGCGGCGGGCGCGGGCGCGAGCGCTGCTGGAGGCCGTCGGCCTGACCGACCGGGCGGGATCGCTGCCGGCGACTTGCTCGGGCGGCGAGCGCCAGCGGCTCGCCCTGTGCGCCGCGCTCGCCCACCGGCCGCGCCTGCTCCTGGCCGACGAGCCGACCGGCGAGCTCGACGCCGAGTCGGCGCGGGGGGTCCGGGCCCTGATCGCCGAGCTCGCGCGCGCCGAGGGGGCAACCGTCGTCGTCGTCTCCCACGACCCGGCGATGGCCGCCGTCGCCGACCGGGCCGTGCGGCTGCGCGACGGGCGCATCGGCGGGGAGCGACGGGGCGGAGCCGAGACGCTGGTCGTCGACGACCGCGGGTGGGTCCGCCTCCCGCCGGCCCTGCTCGCCGCCGCGGGCATCGGAGACCGGGCGCGCGCCCACCCCGGCCCCGGTGAGGTCGTCGTGCGGCCGGCCGGACCCCCGCCGGCGCCCGGACCCCCCGCCGCCGCGCCCGCGCCGGCGCTCGGCGCGGGGCCGGCGACCCGGGTCGAGTGCCGGGCCGTGAGCAAGGCCTTCGGCGCCCGAACGGTGTTCGCCGCCCTCTCGACCGCCTTCGCGCCGGGGCGTCTGACCGTGGTCACCGGCCGGTCGGGCTCGGGGAAGACCACCCTCCTGCGTCTCCTGGCCGGGCTCGAGGTGCCAGACGCCGGCGAGGTCGCCCTCGACGGCCGCTCCCTCGCCGGGCTCGACGCCGAGGCGCGCGCCGCGGTCCGGCGGGCCCAGATCGGCTTCCTCCCCCAGGACGTCCACCTCGCGCCGTTCCTGACCGCCCACGAGACCGTCGAGCTCGCGCGGGCCGTGCGGGGCGCGGGCGTCGCGCCGGCCGCGGCGGCGCTCGCCCGGCTCGGCCTGGCCGAGCGCGCCGGCCAGCGGGTGAGCCGCCTCTCGGCGGGCGAGCGCCAGCGGGTGGCTCTGGCCCGGGCCCTCGCCTGCCCGGGCGGCCTGCTCCTCGCCGACGAGCCGACCTCGCGCCTCGACGAGGCGGCGGCCGGTGTCGTGGCCGGCGAGCTCGCGCGGGCGGCCGGGGAGGGCCGGACGGTGATCTGCGCCACCCATGAGCCGATCGTCATCGCCCGAGCCGACCACGTGCTCGCCCTCGGCTGACCCCCCGCCCTCGTCCTCGCGGCCTGCTGGACGCGGGCGAACCGCCGGTCGGCGCTGCGCGCAAGCCGACGAACTCCGGGCGGAGCGGCCCAAACGGTGGTCTATCATCGGCCGACCTGACCTCGGACGAGAGGAGTTGCGGTGGCGGCCGGAGGGAGATCGAGGGCGACGGGCGCCGCCCGGGCGCCGGACTCCGACGGGCTCGACGAGGAGAGCGCGCTCGCGCTGCGCGACGCGCTCCGCGCCGCCCGGGGCGGCGACTTCTCCGTCCGCCTCCCGGTCCGCCGGCGGGGGCTGGCCGGCGAGCTGGCCGGTGAGTTCAACGAGCTGGTGGCGACCAACGACCGGATGGCCCGCGAGCTCGTCCGCGTCGCGCGGATCATCGGCCGCGAGGGGCGGATGACCGAGCGGGCCACGCTCCACGGCGGCGGCGGGGCCTGGGCCACGAGCATCGCGTCGGCCAACTCCCTGATCGACGACCTCGTCCGGCCGACGACCGAGGTCGCCCGGGTGATCGAGGCCGTCGCCGAGGGCGACCTCTCCCAGAAGATGGCGCTGAAGATCGCCGGCCAGCCGGTCAAGGGCGAGTTCCTGCGCATCGGCCGCACGGTCAACGCGATGGTCGACCAGCTCTCGTCCTTCGCCGACGAGGTCAGCCGGGTGGCCCGGGAGGTCGGGACCGACGGGAAGCTCGGCGGCCAGGCGAAGGTCAAGTTCAAGGGCGTCTCGGGGACGTGGAAGGACCTGACCGAGAACGTCAACCTGATGGCGTCGAACCTGACCGACCAGGTCCGCAACATCGCCCTCGTGACGACCGCGGTGGCCGGCGGCGACCTGACCCAGAAGATCACCGTCGATGCCCGGGGGGAGATCCTCGAGCTGAAGAACACGATCAACACGATGGTCGACCAGCTCTCCTCGTTCGCCGACGAGGTCACCCGCGTGGCCCGGGAGGTCGGGACCGAGGGCAAGCTCGGCGGCCAGGCCGAGGTCCCCGGCGTGGCCGGGACCTGGCGCGGGCTGACCGACAGCGTGAACTTCATGGCGACCAACCTGACCAACCAGGTCCGCAACATCGCCCAGGTGACCACGGCCGTCGCCCAGGGCGACCTCTCCCAGAAGATCACCGTCGACGCCAAGGGCGAGGTCGCGGCCCTGGCCGAGACGATCAACAGCATGACCGACACCCTCGACGTCTTCGCCGAGCAGGTGACGAGCGTGGCCCGGGAGGTCGGGACCGAGGGCAAGCTCGGCGGCCAGGCCGAGGTCCCCGGGGTGGCCGGGACGTGGAAGGACCTGACCGACAGCGTCAACTTCATGGCGTCGAACCTGACCAGCCAGGTCCGCAACATCGCCCAGGTCACGACCGCGGTGGCCCGGGGCGACCTGACCCAGAAGATCACCGCCGACGTCAAGGGCGAGATCCTCGAGCTGAAGAACACGATCAACACGATGGTCGACCAGCTCTCGTCGTTCGCCGAGCAGGTGACGAGCGTGGCCCGGGAGGTCGGGACCGAGGGCAAGCTCGGCGGCCAGGCCGAGGTCCCCGGGGTGGCCGGGACGTGGAAGGACCTGACCGACAGCGTCAACTTCATGGCGTCGAACCTGACCAGCCAGGTCCGCAACATCGCCCAGGTCACGACCGCGGTGGCCCGGGGCGACCTGACCCAGAAGATCACCGTCGACGTCAAGGGCGAGATCCTCGAGCTCAAGGACACGATCAACACGATGGTCGACCAGCTCTCCTCGTTCGCCGACGAGGTCACCCGCGTCGCCCGCGAGGTCGGGACCGACGGCAAGCTCGGCGGCCAGGCCGAGGTCGAGGGCGTCTCCGGGACTTGGCGCGGCCTGACCGAGAACGTCAACTTCATGGCCAACAACCTGACCGAGCAGGTCCGCAACATCGCCCAGGTCACGACCGCCGTCGCCCAGGGCGACCTCTCCCAGAAGATCACCGTCGACACCAAGGGCGAGGTCGCGGCCCTGGCCGACACGATCAACACGATGGTCGAGCAGCTGCGCTCCTTCGCCGCCGAGGTCACCCGGGTGGCCCGCGAGGTCGGGACCGAGGGCAAGCTCGGCGGCCAGGCCGAGGTCGAGGGCGTCTCGGGGACCTGGCGCGGGCTGACCGAGAACGTCAACCTGATGGCGTCGAACCTGACCGACCAGGTCCGCAACATCGCCCAGGTCACGACCGCGGTGGCCAACGGCGACCTCTCCAAGCAGATCACCGTCGACGCCCGGGGCGAGATCCTCGAGCTCAAGGACACGATCAACACGATGGTCGAGCAGCTGCGGTCCTTCGCCGACGAGGTGACCCGCGTGGCCCGCGAGGTGGGGACCGAGGGCAAGCTCGGCGGCCAGGCCGAGGTCCCCGGCGTGGCCGGGACCTGGCGCGGGCTGACCGAGAACGTCAACTTCATGGCGACCAACCTGACCGACCAGGTCCGCAACATCGCCCAGGTCGCCACGGCGGTGGCCAACGGCGACCTGTCGAAGCAGATCACCGTCGACGCCAAGGGCGAGATCCTCGAGCTCAAGGACACGATCAACACGATGGTCGAGCAGCTGCGCTCCTTCGCCGCCGAGGTCACCCGGGTGGCCCGCGAGGTGGGCACCGAGGGCAAGCTCGGCGGTCAGGCCGAGGTCGCCGGGGTCAGCGGGACCTGGCGCGGGCTGACCGAGAACGTCAACCAGCTGGCCGGGAACCTGACCACCCAGGTCCGGGCGATCGCCGAGGTCTCGACCGCGGTCACCCAGGGCGACCTGACGCGGTCGATCGCCGTCGAGGCCCAGGGGGAGGTGGCCGAGCTCAAGGACAACATCAACCAGATGATCGCCAACCTCCGCGACACGACCACGCGCAACGAGGAGCAGGACTGGCTGAAGACCAACCTCGCCCGGATCTCCGGGCTGATGCAGGGCCAGCGCGAGCTGCGGACCGTCAGCCAGCTGATCATGAGCGAGCTGACCCCGACCGTCTCGGCCCAGCACGGGGCGTTCTTCCTCGCCGAGACGCCGGACGACGGCGAGTCCGGGGAGGCCAGCCTGCGCCTGATCGCCAGCTACGGGTACAGCCGCCGCGCCGGAGTCCCCGACCGCTTCGCCCTCGGCGAGGGGCTGGTCGGACAGGCGGCGCTCGAGAAGAAGAGCATCCTGATCAGCGACGCCCCGGCCGACTACATCCGGATCAGCTCGGGCCTCGGCGAGGCGCGGCCGGCGAACATCATCGTGATGCCCCTGCTCTTCGAGGAGCAGCTCCTCGGGGTCATCGAGCTCGCGTCGCTCGCCCCGTACAGCAGCGTCCACCGGACCTTCCTCGGGCAGCTGATGGAGACCCTCGGCGTGGTCCTCAACACGATCATGGCCAACATGCGCACGGAGGAGCTCCTCCAGCAGTCGCAGTCGCTGACCCAGGAGCTCCAGAACCAGTCCGAGGAGCTCCAGGCGAAGGCGGCGCTGCTCGAGGAGCGCAACCGCGACATCGAGACCAAGAACCGGGAGATCGACCTCGCCCGGATGGGGGTCGAGGAGAAGGCGAGCCAGCTCGCCCTGAGCTCCCAGTACAAGTCGGAGTTCCTGGCCAACATGTCCCACGAGCTCCGCACGCCCCTCAACAGCCTGCTGATCCTCTCGAAGATGCTCGCGGCCAACGAGAACGGCAACCTCGACGACAAGCAGCTCGAGTTCGCCCGGACGATCCACAGCGCCGGGACCGACCTGCTCGAGCTGATCTCCGACATCCTCGACCTGTCGAAGATCGAGGCCGGGAAGATGGAGGTGCTGCCCGACGTGATCCGGGTCGCCGACGTCCAGGACTACGTCAGCCGGACGTTCCGCCCGGTCGCCTCGGACAAGGGGCTGGCCTTCGAGATCATCTGCGCCGACGGGGTGCCGGAGACCCTGGTCACCGACGCCCAGCGCCTCCAGCAGGTGCTGAAGAACCTCCTCTCGAACGCGTTCAAGTTCACCGAGCGCGGGGGCGTGACCCTGGCCCTCGAGCTCGTCGATCCGGAGCTCGTCCCGCCGGGCGCGGCCGGCGCCCTCGCGCCGGCGGCGCCGCCGATGCTCGCCTTCCGCGTCTCGGACACCGGCGTCGGGATCGCCCCGGACAAGCTGACCGCGGTCTTCGAGGCCTTCCAGCAGGCGGACGGGACGACGAGCCGCAAGTACGGGGGGACCGGCCTCGGCCTGTCGATCAGCCGGGAGATCGTCGCCATGCTCGGCGGGGCGCTCGACGTCGCGAGCACCCCCGGCGTCGGGAGCACGTTCACCCTCTACCTCCCGGTCACCTACGGCGGCCCGGAGCGCCTGGCCGAGGCCGCGCCGACGCCGGTGACGACGCGGCCGGGCGACGCGGCCACCGCCCGCCACGACGCCGCCGCGCTGGCCATCGCCGCGCCGGGCGCGGCGGTGGCCGGGAACGGGCAGGAGCACCCCCCGGTCAAGCGGCTGCTGGTCGTCGACGCGGGGGACGGGGTGGCCACGGCGATCGGCGGGCTGATCGGCCCGGACAAGGGCGTCGCGGCGACGGTCGCCGCGACTCCGGCCGAGGCCCTGGCCGCGCTGCCCGACGACGGGCGCCCGTTCGACTGCATCGTGCTCGCCCTGACCCCGCCGCGCTCGGCCGGGCTCGACCTGCTCGAGGCCCTGCGCGAGCGCCCGGCGACCCGCCAGGCGCCGGTGATCGTCTACGTCACCCGCCCGCTCAGCCCGCGCCAGCAGGAGCGCCTGGAGGCGGGCGGCGGCCCGCCGGTCCGCCTGGCCACGACGGCGGCCCGGCTGCTCGGCGAGACGGCGATGGTCCTCCACCGCCGGGACGGGGCGGCGCCGAGCCTCGACACGCCGGACGAGCAGCCAGGGTCGGTCGACCTCGAGGGCAAGAAGATCCTCCTCGTCGACGACGACGTGCGCAACCTCTTCGCCCTGGCCAGCCTGCTCGAGGACCGGGGGATCGAGGTCGTCTTCGGCGAGACCGGCAAGGAGGCGCTGGCCGCCCTCGAGCGCCATCCGGACATCGACCTGGTGCTGATGGACATCATGATGCCCGACATGGACGGCTACGAGACGACCGCGGCGATCCGGACGATGCCCCGCTTCCGCGACCTGCCGATCATCGCCCTGACCGCCAAGGCGATGCAGGGGGACCGGGAGAAGAGCCTGCGCTCGGGGGCCTCCGACCACGTCGCCAAGCCGGTCGATCCGGGGCGCCTGCTGCTGCTCCTGAAGTCCTGGATGGCGTGAGCGGCGTGGCGCCGGTGGCCGCGATCGGGCGATGAGCGCCGTGGAGGCGGCCGGCGTCCGGGCCCCGCGGAGCGGGATGGCGGGACCGCCGGGGCCGCGGGTGAACGTCCTCCTCGTCGACGATCACGAGGAGAACCTCACCGCCCTGGGCGCGGTCCTCGAGCCGCTCGGCGAGAACCTCGTGCTCGCCCGGTCGGGCGCCGAGGCGCTCCGCCAGCTGCTCGAGGTCGACTTCGCCCTGATCCTGCTCGACGTCCACATGCCCGGGCTCGGCGGCTTCGAGACGGCCCGCTACATCACGGCCCGGGAGCGGACCCGGCACATCCCGATCATCTTCCTGACGGCGTTCGCCTCCGACATCGACGAGGTCTACCGCGGCTACGCGGCCGGCGCCGTCGACTACGTGACCAAGCCGTTCGAGGCGGAGGTCCTCCGCTCGAAGGTGGCCGTGTTCGTCGCCCTCCACCGCGAGCGGGCCCAGCGGCTCGAGGCGATGGCGGCGCAGGCGAAGGCCGAGGCGGCGACCGAGACGATCCGCCGGCTCCAGAGCCTGAGCGACGCGGCGCTCGCCCACCTCGACCTCGACGAGCTCCTGGGCGAGGTGGTCACGCGGATCCGCGAGCTCTTCGCGGCCGACACCGCGGGGATCGCCCTGGCCGACGCGGCCGGCCGGCTCACGCTCCGGGCCGCCGCCGGGGCCGAGCGGATCGCGCCGGAGCCGGTCGGCCTCCCGGACGACGGCTTCGTCGGGACGGCCGCCACCCGGACCGATCCCCTCGTCCTCACCGCGGGCGGGCCCGGGCTCCACGAGTCGCTCGCGGCGACGGGGATCCGCTCGGCGGTGGCCGTCGCCCTGCGCACGGCCGACGCCCTGACCGGGGTGCTCTACCTCGGCTGGCAGGCGGGCGCCGCGGCCGCGCCCCGCGAGCTCGGCCTCCTCGGACTGTGCGCCGAGCGGGCGGCGACGGCGATCGCCCACGCCCGGACCTACGAGCACGAGCACGGGCTCGTCGAGCTGCTCCAGCGGAGCCTCCTCCCCCAGGAGCTCCCGTCCGTCCCGCGCCTCGAGCTGGCCGCCCGCTACCTGCCGAGCGTCGAGGCGACGGCGGTCGGCGGCGACTGGTACGACGTGCTGCGGCTCCCCGACGGGGGCGTCGCCCTGGTCATCGGCGACGTCGTCGGCCACGGGGTCCAGGCGGCCACGGTGATGGGCGAGCTGCGCAACGGCCTGCGCGCCTACATCCTCGAGGGCCACGGCCCGGCCGCCGCCCTCGTCCGCCTCGACGGCCTGGTCGAGGCGACGCACGGGGCGCGGATGATCGCCACCGTGCTCGTACTCCTGATCGACCCGGCCGGCCGGCGGCTGCGCTTCGCGAGCGCCGGCCACCTCCCGCCCCTGCTCGTCGGCGAGACCGGCGGGGCCGCCTTCCTCGCCGGCGGCCTGGTCGCCCCCCTCGGCATGGTCGGGCGGACCCCGGTCGAGGAGGCGGTCGAGCCGATCGGTCCGGGGGATACGATCCTCCTGTTCACCGACGGCCTGATCGAGCGCCGGGAGGAGAGCCTCGACCGCGGCCTGAGCCGGCTCCGCGCGTCGGCCGGACGCCACACCGGCGAGCGGCTCGAGCCGTTCTGCGACCGGATCGTCCGGGAGGCCGGGGTCGGCGGGACCGAGCATCGCGACGACGTCGCGCTCGTGGCCGTCCGCCTGCTCGGGAGCCGCTCCGACCAGCTGTCGCTGCGCCTCCCGGCCGAGCCGACGGCCCTGCGCGGGCTGCGCCGCGAGCTGGCCGGGTGGCTGCGCTCGCTCGGCGCCTCCCAGCTCGTGATCGAGGACCTGACGCTCGCGGCGAGCGAGGCGGCGGCCAACGCCGTCGAGCACGCCTACGGCCCGGGCGACCACGAGTTCGACCTCGAGGCCGACCACACGGCCGGGGTCGTCCGGATCGAGGTCCGCGACTCGGGCGGGTGGCGCCCGGCCCGGGGGCAGCTCCGGGGTACCGGCCTGAAGCTGATCCACCAGCTGGCCGACGAGACGGTGGTCCACCGCAGCGCCCGGGGGACGTGCGTCGAGATGACCCGGCGCCTGGGCGCCCCGGGGGAGGACGGCGGATGAACGGCCGGCCGGCCGGTGAGCTCGGCCGGCTGACGCTGACCGAGCGGGAGGGCGTCGTGCGGGCGGCGGTCGACGGGGAGCTCGACGTCTCGAACGTCGGGGAGTTCGAAACCCGGCTCCACGCACTACCCAACGCGGCCCTCGGCCTGATCCTCGACCTGAGCACGACGACCTTCATGGACAGCTCGGCCGTGTCCCTGATCCACGGCCTGCGCGAGCGCCTGCGCCGGCGGGGCCAGCTCCTGCGGGTCGTGGCCGCGGCGGGGAGCGCCCCGCGGCGGGTCCTCGAGCTGACCGGCTACGAGCACGCCGGTCCCCTCGACGACGGCGCGGCGGGCGCCGAGGTCGCGATCCGGGCAGCGGCGGCCGGCCCCGGCTGAGCGGCGTGTCTTCGGCGGGCGGCGATCGTCCTCGCGGTCTGAGCCAATCGCTCAGTGATCTCTGAGCTTCCCCCGACCGCCCTCCCAGGCGCCGCCTCGATCCTCCGGTCTCGCCTGTCCACCACGGAAGGATCACGAAATGCGATCAGGATCAGAGCGACGAGCGGCGCGGTCACCCGGGCCTCGGCCGAGAACCCGAGCGACGCGTCGGGCGCGGCCTACGAGGTCCACGTCACCAAGAGCGACGGCAGCCAGGTCGAGGTCCTCGAGGACTCCGCGTTCAAGGTGCTGTCGGTGAACCCGAGCACGGGCCACGGCCCGGGGCCGGGCCACTGACCGCAGACGAGCCACGGCGTGTCCCGCCCCCGGGCGGGGCGCGGGGCAGCCGACGTTCCCGGCGAGCTGGGTCGGACTCGGCGGCAACAGCGAGCGCTCGAACGGACTCGAGCAGATCGGCACCGATACGATCGCCGACCCGGCCTGGTCGCCGACGGCGATCAGCCTGACCCCGGGCGGGCCGGCCCGCACGGCGGGTCAGGACGCGGCGACCGCCGTCCCGAGCGCGCTCAGCGCGACCGGCGACTCGTTCTCGTTGTCCTTTGGAGCAGTCCCGCCGGGTGGGGGCGGTTTCTGAACGGGGCCGTCCGGGGGCGCGGCCGCGGGGCTCAGGAACTCCTCAGCCGCCGCCCGGGACGCTCACGCGGACGCCCCGGAGGATCCCCCGAACGCTCCCCGCCCCAGACCCGAAAGGATCCCCGCATGTCCACGCCGTCGATCACCGCCCGAGCCATCCCCGCCACCGGGGCCGGCCGGCGGGTGGCGGCCCGCCTGCTGGCCAGTCCCGACGGCGACCCGGCCTGGTCGCGGCCGGCCCTGTGGATCGTCGCCCTGATCGCCGGGGTCCTCGCCTTCTGGGGGCTGACGCGCAACGGCTACGGCAACAGCTACTACGCCGAGGCGGCCCAGGCGGCGAGCCGCGACTGGACGGCGTGGGCGACCAACGCGCTCGACGTGAGCGGGTCCGACAGCCTCGACAAGGGGCCGCTGGCCAACATGCTGATGGGGCTCTCGGGCCGGGTGCTCGGCTTCTCGAGCTTCAGCATGCTCCTCCCCGAGGCGCTCTGCGGGGTGGCCTCGGTCGTCGTCCTGCACAACATCGTCCGGCGGACGCTGGGGCACCGGGCGGCGATCCTCGCGGCTCTGGCCCTGGCGCTGACGCCGATCTTCGTGGCCATGAGCCGCTTCAACAACCCGGACGCGGTGCTCGTCCTCTGCGAGCTCGGGGCCGCCTGGGCGCTGGTCCGGGCGCTCGAGTCGGGGCGGACCCGCCATCTGCTGCTGAGCGGGGTGTTCGTCGGGCTCGCCTTCAACGTGAAGATGCTCGAGGCCTACCTGATCGTCCCGGGCCTCGTCCTCGCCGTGCTCGTCGCCGGTCAGGGCGGCCTGCGCCGGCGCCTGGGGCAGCTGACGGCGGCCGGCGGGGCGATGGCGGCGGTCAGCTTCGTCTGGTACGGGACGATGATGCTGCTCCCGGCGGCCGACCGGCCGTGGGTCGGCGACACGACCGACAATTCGTGGTTCTCGCTCATCTTCGGCGCCAACGGCCTCTCGCGGGTCGCCGGCGACAGCGCGGGCGGACCGGGCGGCGGGTTCGGCGGCCAGACGGGCCCGCTGCGCCTGTTCAACACGATCGTCGGCGGCCAGATCGCCTGGCTCCTGCCGCTCGCCGCCGCCGGGCTCGCGCTCGGCCTGTGGAGCACCCGGCGGGCCGGCGGATGGACTCGGCGCGTGCGGCCTACCTCCTGTGGGGCGGCTGGGCCGTCGTCTCCTGGGCGGTGTTCAGCTTCTCGCAGGGCATCTTCCACCCCTACTACACGACGACCCTGGCCCCGGCGGTCGCCGCCCTCGCGGGTGGCGGGCTGGCCCTGGCGTGGGATCGGGCGCGCGGGACGCTGATCTGGGCGGCCGGACTGGGCGCGGCGGTGTTCGGGACGGCGGCGCTGGGGGCGGTCATCCTCGGCCGGACGTCCGGGTTCGTCCCCTGGCTCGCGCCGGCGGCGCTCGCCCTGGCCGTGGGCGGCGGGGGCGCGCTCCTGCTCGCCCGCAGCGGACGGGCGTCGGGCCGCGCCGGGCGGCGCCTGCGCGCGGTGGCGGCGGTCGCGGGGACGCTGGCCCTGCTCGCCGGCCCGACGGCCTACTCGATCGCCACGGTCGGTCGGTCGATCACCGGGGCGAACCCGCTCGCCGGGCCAGCCGGCGTGGCCGGCGTGGCCGGCGACGGCGGCCCGGGTGGCGGCGTGGGCGGCGGCCCGGGCGGGCCGCCGTCGGGTCTCGGCCGGTTCGGCGGAGGGTTCGGCCCGCCGCCGGGCGCTCCGGCGCTCTTCGGGGGGGCCCCGCCGACCGGCCTCCCGACCGGTGCGCGGCGCTTCGGGGGCGGGGGCGGCGGCCCGGGCGGGACGGTCAGCAAAGGGCTCGTCGCCTACCTCGAGGCCCACCAGGGCACGGCCCACTACCTGGCCGCCGCGGTCGGGTCGGGGACGGCGGCCCAGCTCGCCCTGCAGACCGGGCGCGACGTGATCGACATGGGGGGCTTCATGGGCTCCGACCCGGCGCCGAGCCTGGCCAAGCTCCAGCAGCTCGTGGCCAGCGGCCAGCTCCACTACGTGATCCTCGGCGGGGGCGGCGGCGGTCCGGGCGGCCGGAGCTCGGCGACCGCGGCGCGGGACGCGTGGATCACCGGGCACGGCAAGGCGCTGACCGTCTCCGGCCAGACGGTCTACTACTTCGCCGGCTGACCTGCCCTCAGCGCTGGGCGGCCGCCGGTCGGGGCGGCCGCTCAGGCGCGGTTGATGTGCACGGGCGTGCCGAGGGGGAGGAGCCGGGCGAGGCGGGTGATCTCGGGGTTGGCCAGGCGGATGCACCCGTGGCTGACGTCCGCGCCGATGCCCGCGGGCTCGTTGGTCCCGTGGATGCCGATCTGGCCGTCGGCGCCGGCGAACTCGTGGAGGACGTTCGAGTAGGCCGAGAGCCCGAAGCCGTAGGGGCCGTAGGGTCCGCCGGGGTCGGTCAGGCGGAAGAGCTCGGTGAGGAAGTAGACGCCCGAGGGGGTCGGGGTGACGGCGCGCCCGACGCCGATCTTCGCCCGGTCGATGACGACCCCCCGGCGCAGGAGGGTCAGGCGGTGGCGGCGGAGGTCGATCCGCAGGAGGTAGGGGTCGGGGACGATCCGGACGTCCGCCCGGCGGACCCAGCCGGTGGTGCCGTTCGGGCGCATCGGGAGGTAGACGTCGAGCCAGCCGGGGACGGCGCGCTTGACCAGGAGGACGCGCCGGAACCCGTAGGGGTTGGGGCTGGCCAGCGAGACGGTCGCCCGGGCGGCGCCGGGACGGAGGAAGACGGGGACGGCCAGGCCCCGCGCATGGGCGACGAGGCTGTCCCCGGTCACCGCCGGCACCTCGGCCGGCGGGGCGACGGGCGGTGGGGGGGCGCCGGTGCGGGCGGAGCCGCAGGCCGAGAGAAGGACGGCGAGGCCGCCGAGACAGACGATCTTCCGGGCGCGCGTCATGCGGCGTGTCCGATCAGCCGAGGCCGAGGGCTGCTCCGGGGTTGGTGACCTTGACCTGGGCGCGGCCGCCGCGCCGGATCAGGATGTGCACCCGAGTCGGACGGGAGGCGTAGATCGATCCGGGTCCGCCGGCGTAGGCGGTGAGGAGGTGCTTTCCGGGGGCGAGGAGGGGCAGGACGATGCCCCCGATCGGGCAGATCGCCCGGACCCGGTGGTCGAGGCGGCAGAGGAGCGGCCCGGCCTGGCGGTCGACGGAGATGAACGTGATCACGACGTGCCCGTTCTGGAGGCCGGCCCGCGTGCTGGCCAGGCTGATCGGGGCGGGGGTCAGGTGGCGGAGGAAGACGTCGGGCAGGGAGCTCGTCTTCCCGGTGACGAGGTTCTGGGCGCTCGAGGCGAACACCGAGGCCGAGCCGTCGTCCGCGGTCGAGCCGCGCTGGGCGATCGCGGCGGTCCGCTCGCGGCTGCGCGGATGGCCGCTCGAGGCGGCCTCGACCATGATCGTCGTGTGACGGACGAGGTCGCGGACGTAGACGTTCGCGCCGGGCGGCTGGTTGGGTGTGAGGTTCGAGGCGCGGGAGAGGAACGTCACATAGCGGCCGTCGGCGCTGATCGACGGGGACAGCGAGTCGCCGTCGGCCTGCTGGTCGGTCGTCGCCAGGCTGGCGCGGAGGGTCCGCTTGGCGACGCGGTCGCGGACGAAGACGTCGATGCGGTGGTTGGTGTCGCGGCTGACGAGGTTCGTCGCCGGGGAGGCGAAGGCGACGTAGCGTCCACCGGCGCTGGCGTCGGAGACGAGCGGGGATCCCGCGCCCGGGCCGCCGCTCGCCGGGGCGCCGGCGCCGTTGACGCTGGCCAGCTCGTTCGTCCCGGCGGCGAGGTCGCGGATGACGACCTGGGGACCGTTGGTCGTCGTCCCGGGGACGAGGTTGGTCGCCGTCGTCGAGAAGGTGACGAAGCCGCCGTCGGGGCTGATCGCCGGGGCGCTCGAGTCGCCGTCGGCCGGGCTCCCGTCCGGGGTCGCGCTGACCAGGGTGGTCTGGCCGCTCGAGAGGTCGCGGACGTAGACCTCGCGCTGGCCGGCCGGATGACCGTTCATGAGGTCGTCGGCCGTCGAGCTGAAGACGACGAGCCGGCCGTCCCCCGAGACGTCGGGCTCCCCCGAGTCGCCGTCGGCCGGGACCTGGGTCGAGGTCAGGCTGACCTGCTGGAGGCCGCCGGCGCTCGACCAGGCGTAGACGTCGCCGTGGGGGGCGGCGCCGGGGACGACGTTGTTCGCGCGGGGGACGAGGTTGGTGGCCAGCGAGTAGAAGGCGACGACGCTCCCGTCCGCCGAGACCGTCGGGAGGCTCGACGGCCCGTTGGCGCCGCTGCCGTCGGCCGGGGCCGAGAGGAGCCTGATCGCGGCGGTCTTCTCGTCATAGAGGTAGATGTCGCGGACGTGGCCGTTGGCGTCGGCCGAGCCGAGGTTGGACGCCGCGGTCTCGAAGGCGACGAAGCGCCCGTCGGCGGAGATCTGGGGGTTGGCGCTCGCGCCGTTGGGCTGCCCGGCGGAGGTCACGCGGATGCGAACCGTCCGCTGGGGCGAGGGTCCGGCGTCCGCCGGGAGGGCGCCGAGGCCGGCGAGGACGAGGCAGGCGGCCACCGCGGCGGCGGGGAGCCGGTGGGCGGGGGAGCGGGCGATCCGCCCTCTTCTGGGGTACGGGCGGGGCATTTGAGGAGCCGGCCAGGGGGTCGCCGGGCCGGCAATCTATCAGGGGCGCCCAGGTCGGAGCGCCGGATCCCGGCGGTCGTTGCAGGCGCTGGGTCGGACGCGTTGAAACAGGGGGAGGCGGTTTTGAAGTATGGTTTGTTCCACTCAGCGGTGTCTGTCGCGCCGTTACGTCGAATCCGGGGAGATGCAATGTCGAAACTCCGTCTGCTCGTAGGGGCTACCGCGATGCTGATGCCGCTGGCATTCACGCCGCTGTCTGCCTCGGGAGCCGCGCTGAACACGTTCACCACGACCAAGCCCGAGACCACGCCTCCGCTCCACGGGACGCTCCCGCACGGCGAGGGCACCGTCGCCGTGACCCAACTTACGCCCGACTCCACGAGGCCGTACTCGAACGACCCGACCGGCAAGACGCCGCCGTCCGAGCTCCTCGTCGTCGGCCGGGCCCGCGGCGAGCAGCGCGCTGACGGCACCTACCACGGCCACATCACGGTCGCCGCGGTCGCGGGCATCGAGCTTGTGCCGATCGACACGAACCCGGGTCAGACGGCAACCGGACCGCTCGACTCGGTGACCTCCGCCCTCTGCAGCTCGACCGGCGGGGCCGTCTGCCTCGGCGTCGTGACGGCGAACTCGGCGACGACGGCGACCGGCTCGACCAACCACTTCGCGGTGGCGAACCTCCAGCTCGGCGGGCTGCCGGGCGTCACGCTCCCGGCCGGGGTCCTCTCGGCCCTCGGGGCGAGCGCGGCCCAGTCGGACGGCAACATCACCAGCGACGGCACCTGCCAGACGGCGACCGGGTCGACCCTGATCACCAAGGCCAACCTCGGGCCGACGATCCTGGCCGACGTCATCAAGTCGTCGACGATCTCCAAGGCCTGCAACAACGCGGCGCCGACGGAGACCGACAGCTCGGTGGTCATCCCGACGACCGGCGCGGTCACGGGTCTCCTGAACGCGATCCCGTCGGCCGGCTGCGCGAGCGGCGGCAACCCCAACCCGGACGGCTCCCCCGGCGGCGTGGCGAACACGGTGGCCGGACTCCCCGGCGTCCTCGACCTCGTCTGCAACTCGGCCGACCAGAGCCCGGCCGCGGCGACGAACTCGACCGATGGGGCCCAGCAGGCCACGTCGCCCTACGGCGTCCGTGAGGCGCTCGACGCCTTCGTGCTCGCCCTGGGCGGCGGCTCGTCGCTGGTCAAGCTGACCACCGGCGCGTCCGACTCGACGGCGACCGCCCCGCCGGCTTCGACCACGTGCCCGGCCGGACAGGTCGGGACGCAGCCGAACTGCACGACGCCGGTCACCCCGAAGGTCCCGTCGACCGCCCACAAGTGCAACGTCGGCGGCGACAACGACTGCGTCACGGGGAGCGGCCCGACCGGGCCGAGCATTCCCGAGGGCGGCAAGACCGACACGGCCCGGGACTGCACGGAAGGCGTCGAGAACACGCCGGCCTCGGCCTGCCCGGGCAACAACAACGGCAACGGCAACAACGGCAACGGCAACGGCGCGACCGGCGCCAAGTCGGCGGGCACCCTCCCGTTCACGGGCTTCGATCCCCTGCCGATCGGAATCCTCGGACTGGTGCTCCTCGGGACCGGCGTGGCGATGCGCCGCTTCAGCGGCCTCCTCGACTGACCCCGAGCCGCCTCTCGCGCAGCAGGACCGGAACGGCCCCTTCGGGGGCCGTTCCTCGTTGGCGGACGGCGGCGGCGCCGGCCACCGGGCACGCCCCTCGGGCGGGCCAACCGGACGGCGGTCCACGCGCGCCCCGAGCCCTTCGCCGGCCCGGCCCCCGGGACCCGGGATCAGCCGGTCGGAGCGAAGAAGCGGATCGAGGCGAGCATGTTGCGCACCTCGGCGAGGCTCTGGGCGGTCGGCTTTGGGGCCTTGAAGAAGACCTGGATGCTGTAGGTCCGGTAGGCGCTCGAGATCGCCGTCGAGAGGATGAGCACCTGCCGCTTGGCGGCGTCGGTGCCGAGGATCGCCGTGGTGATCGCCGGGGTCTTGCCGATCGGGCCGTGGCGCTGGGCGATCACCTTGGCCGGGCTGAAGGTCTTGACCAGCTGGCTGTTGATCACGGGGCGCAGCTTGTTCGCGGTGCCGGCGGCGCCCGGATCGGAGATCGTCATCGACGTCAGCCCGGCGTCGGGGCTGGCCAGCGTGAGGACCCCAGAGCCCGGCGTAGAGGTCAGCCACGAGGTCGGCTGCTCGAGGGCGAGGCCGAGGGGCGGGTAGACGCCGCGTCGCAGGGACACCTGTACCTGCTGGGTCCCGGGCTTGGTGGCGGTCGAGGTCGAGGATCCACCGCCGCCGAGCACGAGCCAGCCGAGCGCCCCGCCGATCAGGAGCGCGCCGATCAGCGAGACCACATAGCCGTTCTTCAGGGCGTTGACGACCATCGGCACAGGCGCAGAATACCCGTAGCCCGGGTGCTGCGCCCGGGTCGGCTCCGGCCGCCTAGACTCCCGGGCTGCGATGCAGCGAACCCGACGACATCCGCCGACCGCCGTCCTCCTCGCCTGCCTGCTCCTGCTCGCGACCGCGACGCCGACGCTCGCCGCCGTGGGCCGGGGGAGCTGGCGCTCAGTCCATCGGCTGCGCACGAGCCGCGAGGTCCACGCGGCTACGCTGCTGCCGGACGGGCTGGTGCTCGTGACCGGCGGTTACGGGAGCGCCGGGTTCACCTCGCGCGCTGAGCTCTTCAACCCGCAGACCCGGAAGTGGCAGGCGGCGAGCCCGATGCTCGTCGGGCGCTTTGCCCACACGCAGACGCTGCTCCCGGACGGCCAGGTTCTCGTGGCGGGCGGGGCGAACCTCGAGAGCAAGGGTGGCTTCCTCACCGAGGCCGAGCTCTACACCCCGCAGACCGACACTTGGACGGCGACCGACCCGATGGTGGGACCCCGGGCCAACCAGACGGCCACGCTCCTGAACGACGGGATGGTCCTCGTCGCCGGCGGCTTGGCCAACGGCTCGCTCGCGCTGACGACGACCGAGCTCTACGACCCGACGACCGGCCACTGGTCGGCGGGCGGGTCGATGCACACCGGCCGCTACCTCCACACGGCCACCCTCCTCCCGGATGGGAGGGTCTTCGTCACCGGGGGCCAGAACTTCAACGACGTCTTCCGCAGCGAGTCGGAGATCTACGACCCGGCCACCAACCACTGGAGTCGGGCGGCGTCGATGCACATCCCGCGGACGAACGCCACGGCTACTCTCCTGCGCGACGGTCGTGTCCTCGTCGCCGGCGGCGGCGACCGATCCCCGGGGTTCACCGACACGGCCGAGGTCTACGACCCGGCCACCAACCGCTGGAAGCTGACCCGGCCGATGCACGGCCGCCGTGGCTTCGCCTCCGCCGTCCTCCTCCGCGACGGCCGCGTCCTCGTCATCGGCGGCCTCAACGACTCGGGCGCCCTGCGGACGGCCGAGACCTACACGCCAGGACCAACGCCTGGACCGTCGTCGCCCCGATGCGCGGGGCGCGCCTGCACCAGACGACCACTGTCCTCCCGAGTGGGCGTGTGCTCGTCGCCGGCGGGGCCCTCGCCAACGGGACGGTCCTGGCGACCGCCGAGATCTACACGGCGCACAAGGGGTGATCGGACCCGCTCCCGGGATCCTCGAGCGACGCGCAGAGCTCGCGCAGGTCGACGAGGAGATCCGCGAGGACGGCGAGCCTGGCCCGCTCCTCGACCGACTGGTGGCTCTCGAGGTCGCGCATCGTCACGTAGGTCGAGACCGCCTCGTGTAGGAGCGGACCGGCCGCCCCGACGAGGAAGACGGTCCCGTGGGCGTGGGCGTCGATCAGCACCGCCAGCTGGTCGCCCAGGGCGACGACGGTCCGCATCGTCAGCGTCTCCTCGACCTCGAGGCTCTCGCCGCCGAAGCGCCAGCGCAGATGGTGGCTGACGGCATACCCGGCCGCCTCGAGCTGGGCGGCCGAGGCGTCGAAGACGGCGCTCGGCTCGCCCGACTCCGGGGCCGCGACGATCTGGAGGTTCGTCAGCATCCTCTGAGGTTAGGGCATCGGTGGGACGGCCCGGACGGTGGCGGGCGGCACGGGGCAGACCGGCGCGGTAACCTGCCCACCGCTCATGGCCCGTCCGATCATCCTCGGCATCGTCGGCGACTCGGCCTCGGGCAAGACGACGCTCAGCCGCGGCCTCGTCCAGGCGCTCGGGCCCGACTCGGTCACCCACGTCTGCACCGACGACTACCACCGCTACGACCGGGTCCAGCGGGCCGACATGAAGATCACGCCGCTCGACCCCGAGTGCAACTACATGGACATCATGGCCCAGCACATGACCCTCCTGCGCCAGGGGGAGTCGATCCTCAAGCCGGTCTACGACCACTCGTCGGGGAGCTTCGCCGCCCCCGTCTACGTCACCCCGGCCCGCTTCCTGATCGTCGAGGGGCTGCTCGGCTACCACACCGAGAAGCTCCGGGACGCCTACGACGTCCGGGTCTACCTCGATCCGCCCGAGCAGCTCCGGCGCTCGTGGAAGGTCGCGCGCGACACCTCGCGGCGGGGCTACACGACCGACCAGGTGCTCGCCGACCTCGACCGCCGCGAGCCGGACTCGGAGTCCTTCATCCGCCCCCAGGCGCGCCACGCCGACATGGTCGTCCGCCGCTCGCTCCCGCCCAAGGGCGGCGACGCCGACCATCTCGACGCCGAGCTCATCCTCCGCGACGGCATCCCCCACCCCGACCTGTCGCCCTTCGTCGAGGATCCGGAGACCGGCATCGCCCTGAGCGAGCCGCGCGACGGGGAGACGCTGCTGCGGATCCCGGGGACGCTCACCCGGGCGCACGCGCTGGTCATCGAGGAGATGATCTGGGATCGCCTGCACTACGCGAAGCACCTCCGCTCGGCCCACCTCGGAGAGGTGACGATCGGCGGCGAGCAGCATCGCTCGGAATCGCTCGCCCTCGTCCAGCTCCTGATCCTCTACCACCTGGCGACCGCGGTCGCCACCGTCGCGCTCGGCGGCGCCGACCACCGCCGTTGAGGGTCCCGCCCTCGCGCCGGGCCCCGGCTAACCTAGGACGGAGGTGACGCCCGACCCTCCGAGCCCGGTCCCCGACGAGCCCCTCGCCGAAGTCGGTCGGGAGCCCCTGCGCGAGGCCATCGCGAGCGCCCGCGACGAGCGCCGCGGCGGCATCTCGGTCGGGACCCTCGGCGTCGCCGCGGCCGCCTCGGCCGCCGCCTCGTACACGGCCTCCCACGTCTGGGGGTCCGGCACGGTCCTGAGCGCGGCACTGACCCCGGTCATCGTCGCCCTCGTCTCGGAGTTCCTGCGCCGCCCGGTCGACCGGGTCGCCGCCACCGCCCAGCGGGTCGCCCCGATCGTACCGCGGACGCCGCCCGGCGCCGCGGGAGCACCAGACCGCCGCCCGCTCGCGCCGGCCCGGGAGGAGACCGAGGTCGGTCCGGGCGACTGGTCCACGGTGACCTACCAAACGACCCCGAGCCCCGGCTGGCGCCCGCGCTGGCGCCTCGTGCTGGCGACCGGCCTCCTCGCCTTCGTCATCGTCGTCGCCGTCTTCACGGTCCCCGACCTCCTCGTCGGCCACTCGATCACCGGGGCCGGCGGGTCGACGACGTTCTGGGGCGGCGGCGCCCAGAACACCCCGCCCGTCCCGACGCCGACGGTCTCGACGCCGACGACGACGCAGACCGTGACCGTCCCGACGACGACGGTGACCGCCCCGGCGACGGTCACGGTCACCACGGCCGTCCCGCCGGCCTCGACGGCGCCGACGACGAGCACGCCGACGACCACGACGCGACGACCACGACGCAGACGACCTCGACCGGCGCGGCCCCTCCGGCGGCGCCCTGAGCGCTAGGCGGCGCGGCGGCCGGCCCCGCGAGCGGCGGCTCGCGCCGCCTCGACCTCGCGGTTCCTGGGCGGCGCCGAGGTCGAGAGCTCGGCGAGGAGCTGGGTCGAGGCCCTCTCGATCGCGTCGACCGCCCGGTCGAACGCCGCGGCGTTGGCCCGCGACGGGGCGCGCGTGCCGCTGATCTTGCGCACGTACTGGAGCGACGCCGCCCGGATCTCCTCCGGGGTCGCCGGGGGCTCGAAGTTGTGCAGGGTGCGGATGCTCCGACACATGTCCGTCCGAATTCTAGCCTCCCTGTTGGTCCGGCCGAACCAGGGTAGGTTGCCGGGGTGAGCGAGGAGAGCCTCTGGGCCGCCGAGGAGAAGATGCGCCGGGCCGGCGAGTCGCCGCCGGCGATCGCCGCCTTCCGCAACCGCTTCGAGCAGCTCGCCTCGGGAGACGACGGGCCTGATCCTCGAGGACGAGATCGAGCCGATCGACGAGCTCCCCGCCCTCGATGACCTTTCCGACGCCTCGATCCCGGAGGCGCTCGACCGCCTCGCGGTGATCAAGATCAACGGCGGCCTCGGCACGAGCATGGGTCTCTCGCGCGCCAAGGGGCTCCTCGTGGTCAAGGACGGCCTCACCTTCCTCGACATCGTCGCCCGCCAGGTTCTCGCCCTCCGCCGCCGCCACCGAGTCCGGCTCCCGCTCCTGCTGATGAACTCGGCCCGCACCCAGGACGACTCCCTGGCCGCGCTCGCCGCCTACCCCGACCTCCCGGTCGACCTCCCACTCGACTTCCTCCAGGGTCTCGAGCCGAAGCTCCGGGTCGACACCCTCGCCCCGGTCGACTGGCCGGCCGACCCGGAGCTCGAGTGGTGCCCGGCCGGGCACGGTGACCTCCTCGTCTCGCTGCTCGCGTCGGGAACGCTCGAGCGGATGCTCGACGCCGGGTACGAGTACGCGTTCATCTCGAACACCGACAACCTCGGCGCCGTCGCCGACCCGCGGGTGCTCGGCTGGTTGGTCGAGGAGGGGCTCGACTTCGTCTCCGAGCAGTGCGACCGGACGGCCGCCGATCGCAAGGGCGGGCACCTGGCCCGCAGCCGGGCGACCGGGCGCCTCGTGCTCCGGGAGACCGCCCAGACCTCGCAGGACGACCGGGCGGCGATGCAGGACGTCGGGCGCCACCGGTTCTTCAACGCGAACAACCTCTGGCTGCGCCTCGGCGCCCTGGCCGACCTCCTCGCCGCCCACGACGGCGTCCTGCTCCTGCCGCTGATCCGCAACGAGAAGACGGTCGATCCGAGCGACCCATCGACTCCGGCCGTCTACCAGCTCGAGACGGCGCTCGGCTCGGCGATCTCCCTGTTCGACCGGGCGAGCGCCATCCGGGTCCCCCGGACCCGCTTCGTCCCGGTGAAGACGACCGACGACCTGCTCGCCCTCCGCTCGGACTGCTTCGAGCTGGACGACGACGCCCGGATCCACGTATCCCGCCGCCGTCGCCTTCCCGAGCCGCCGTATGTCGAGCTCGACCCCGACCACTTCAAGCTCCTCGACGACTTCGAGCCCCGCTTCCCGGCCGGGCCGCCGTCGCTCGTCGAGTGCGAGCGGCTCGTCGTGCGTGGGGACGTCGGCTTCGGCGGCGGCATCGTCGTCCGGGGGAGCGTCGTCGTCGACAACGCCGGCCGGCCGCCGCGGCAGATCGACGACGGCGCCGTCCTCGACGGCGAGTGACCGGCCCGGACGCCCGGGCCGCCGTCCCCTACCCGGCGGCGCCGAGCTGGGCGATGTCGACCGAGTCGGCCGGGGCGGTCAGCTTGACCGGGGTGTTCCACTGGTCGAAGGTGATCGTCCCCCCGCTCGCCCCGCCCTTGGCGATCTGGACCGGGTAGGGCTTCCCGGTGGTCGCAACGCTGAGCGAGCCGCCGATCGGATCCTTGACGTCGATGACCTTCTGGCCGCCGATCGTCCGGCTCGCGCCCTTGGTCAGCGTCTTCTCGGGGTTCGACAGGGCCTGATCGACGAAGCTCGGAAGGTCGGTGAACGGCCCGATCGCGGAGAAGCTCCCGCTCGTCGCCTGTCCCTTCAGCCACTTCCCCTGGAGGAGGGTGGCCGCGGCGCCGCTGAACTTCCGGTAGAAGGCCGGGCTGCCCTTGACGTAGATGTCCGAGCCGATCCGGATCAACTGGAAGCTCAGCCCGTTGACCGAGAGGCTGCCCTGGCCGCCCTGGCCCTTGACCAGGTGGAGGTCGAAGGTCGTCGGGGCGCCGGTCGCGGCGATCGAGCCGGCGACGTGGACCGAGTTGGCGGCGTCGGCCGCCTGCTTGGAGGCGCCGACGATCGCCGTCGGCGTCTTGGCCTCGACCCCGTTGCTCGAGGTCCCGCCGCAGGCGGCGAGCCCGAGCCCGGCGGCGAGGGTCAGGGCACGGGCGGTGGTGCGCAGTCGAGGGCGGTGCACCGGCGCGATACTACCCATCGCCCCGGTCGCCCGCGAGCTGAGCCCGGGCCGCCTCGGGGCGGACGATGAGCCCGGACCCCTGGAGGGCGACCGGCCGGCCGGCGACGAGACCGTGGTAGCGCCCGGTCCGGGGGTCGAACCCCTCCGCGTAGGCGAACGTCCCGGTCGCCCAGTCCGGGGCCGTGAGGCCGCCGACCACGGCCGCCGCGACGGCGGCCGAGCTCCGCAGGCGGGGGAGCTCGAGCGAGCGGGCGTAGGCCTCCCAGACCTGGGCGAGGGCGACGTGATCCTGGCCGGGCGGCCAGAGCGGGACCCGGTCGAGGTCGGCGCGCAGGCGCGCGGGGGGATAGTCGACGAAGAGGCTTCCGGCGGCGCGGAGCTCCCGGCTCGCCCGCATCGCGAGCTCGTCGCGCCCGGGTGCCCGGATCGTGGTCCACCCGGTGGCCGACGGGGCGAGCAGCCACGACCAGGCGGCCCCAAGGCGGGCATCGACGTCGTCCCCCTCGCCGGCGAGGAAGCGTCCGACCGCCTGGCGCAGGTCATCCAGCGGAGCCGGATCGGGGGCGACGAAGACGAGCATGTTGCGGTAGGCCCGCGGCGTGCCGCGGCCGGCTTCCTCCACGAGGGCGCGAAGCCCGTTCGAGCGCCGGCGAGGACGGCGCCCCCTCGAGGTGGGGATGGTCGGGGCCGAGGACGACCAGCCGGGTCCCGGCCACGTCCGGGACCTCCTCGGGCTGGGTCGGGGCGATGTGGACCTGGCCGAAGTCGCCGCGCATCCGCTGGGCGCGCAGGCGCCGGCGGATCTCCTCGTCGACGGCGATCGGGTCGGGCTCCATCGGCGGAGCGTAGCGACGCCCTCGCCGCCGCCCGGCATTAGAGTCCCGGCGCCATCTTCCTCGCCTACGTCTTCCTCACCGTCGTCCTACGCCCCCCGCAGGGGCAGTGAGGCGGATCGGCGGGGCGGAGCGCCGGTCCCGGCTCGCCCGCCGTCACCATCTCGCGGCGGACGCTCCGGCCGCCGGGGTGGCCGAGCTCGCCGGGGCCCTGGCCGGGCTCCACGCGACCGATCCGACGTCGGTGATGCTGGCCGCCCGCCGGCGCCTCGCCGGGGCCGGGGTCGAGGCGGTCGAGCGGGCCCTCTACGAGGACCGCTCGGTCGTGCGGATGCTCGGCATGCGGCGGACGATGTTCGTCGTCCCGGTCGACCTGATGCCGGTCATCCAGGCCGCCTGCACGGCGGCGCTCGTCCCGGGCGAGCGGCGCAAGCTCGTCGGCCTGCTCGAGGCCGCCGGCGTGGCCGCGGACGGCGAGGCGTGGCTGGCGGCGGCCGCGGCGGCGACCCTCGCCGCGCTGAGCGCCCGCGGGGAGGCGACGGCCGCCGAGCTCGGCCGCGACGTCCCGGCCCTCGGCCGGCAGATCGTCGTCGGCGCGGGCACCCGCTCGGAGGCCCGCCAGGGCGTGGCCAGCCGCGTGCTGTTCCTCCTGGCCGCCGAGGGCCTGATCGTCCGCGGGCGGCCGCTCGGCTCGTGGACGAGCACGCTGAACCGCTGGGCGCCGCTCGAGTCGTGGCTCGGCGCCCCGATGGGGGTGGTGGCCACGCAGCCGGCGCGGGTCGAGCTCGCCCGGCGCTGGCTGGCCGCCTTCGGCCCGGGGACCTTCGCCGACCTCAAGTGGTGGACCGGCTGGCCGGCCGGCGTCGTCAAGGAGGTCCTCCGCGAGCTCGACCCGGTCGAGGTCGCCCTCGACGGCGGGACGGCGGGCCTGGTCCTGGCCGGCGACCTCGAGCCGACGGCGGCACCCGAGCCGTGGGCGGCCGCCCTCCCCGGCCTCGACCCGACGGTGATGGGCTGGTTCGAGCGCGGCTGGATCCTCGGGCCCCACCGGGAGCTGCTCTTCGACCGGACGGGGAACGCCGGTCCGACGCTCTGGTGGGACGGGCGCGTCGTCGGCGGGTGGGCCCAGCGCCGCGACGGCGAGGTCGTCCACGAGCTGCTCGAGGACGTCGGGGCCGACGCGGTGGCGGCGATCGAGGCCGAGCTCGCCGCGCTGGGCGCCTGGGTCGGCCCCGTCCGCCTGACCCCGCGCTTCCGGACCCCGCTCGAGCGCCGGCTCGTCGGCGGGCCTAGTGCAGGGTGACGTGGAGGTTGACGTTCCCGAAGACGATCAGCGGCCAGAGGACGATGGCCAGCACGGCGGAGATCACCTGGGAGAGGGTGGTGAGGTGGGTGAAGAAATGGTGCTGATTGGCGACCACCGCGCCGATCAGGACATAGATGATGGTGAGGATCCCGCGCATCGCCGGCTACGCTACCCCTTCCGGGCGGATCCGAAGCAGTGCTTCGCGGAGCTCGCCGAGAAAGGGTAGGTCCGGACGTGCCCGGCCGAGCTCCTCGAGCGTTCGGCGGAAGTGCTCGAGTCGCGGCGCCGCCATCCGCTCCCCCTCGAGCGTCCGCGCCGTGGCCAGCTTGTCGGCCGCGTAGATCGCCGCCGCGCCGGCTCCCTCCCGGCGGATCCGCCCCCGGTGCTCGGCCTTGCGCTCGGCGTAGCTCTCGATCCCCTCGTCCTCGGTCAAAGTGGCCACGAGCGAGGCGACCGGCTCGCCGAAGCGCCGGCGGATCTCCTCGACGCTCGTCCGGGTGTCCTCGACCACGTCGTGGAGGAGGGCGGCGGCGACGACCGGCTCGTCGAAGCCGGCGTCGTCGAGGAGGCGGGCCACGGCGATCGGATGGTCGACGTCGGTGTCCCCGGCCCGGCGGGGCCCGTGGTGGGCGCTGGCCGCGAAGGCGAGCGCCCCGGCGAGCAGGGGCGTGCGCAGCAGCCGGTCGGGCGGCGGGCTCACCGCCGGTCGAGCCGCCGGCGGCGCTGGAGCGGGAGCCCGTACCAGATCGCGGCGAAGGCGGCGAGGGTCGCGGCGGTGGCGACCACGGTCGCCCGGGTGCCGAAGACGAGGTTGGCGATCAGGAGGATCGCCCCGGACATGGCCACGGCGAGCAGGGCGAGCCCGGCGATCATCAGGCGGTTGGCCGACCGGACGATGTGCGCCTTGTCGCCGCGACGGAACTCGAGGCGGTGGTGGACGGTCGGGGCGATCAGGAGGATCGTGGCCAGGGCGGTGCACATGAGGATCGCGAAGTAGATGCGCTTGTCGAAGGCGCTCATCCGGGCGTAGCCCTGGTTGAACGGGACGACGAGCAGGAAGGCGAACAGGACCTGGACCCCGGGGAGGGCGACCCGGAGTTCCTGGAGGAGCTCCTCGAGGTTGCGGTCGAGGCCCTCCTTCTCGGTCTCGTCGCGCCCGTCTCCCACCCCCGCCGCCTACCCGGGGCCGAAACCCGGAAAACGGGTAGGCGCCGGTCATGCCGGCGCCACTGGACCTGCTGAGCCCCGAGGAGCGCGGCCTCCTGCGTGCGGCCGGGCCGCCGACCGGGGCGGACGCGATGAAGGCGACGCTCACCGCCGAGCGCAGCTTCGCCAGCCCGGACTGGATCTTCGAGCGCAAGCTCGACGGCGTCCGCTGCATCGGCGTGCGCGACGGCGAGGCGGTCCGCCTGCGCTCGCGCAACGACCTTCCCCTCGAGGGCCGCTATCCGGAGCTCGTCCCGCCGCTCGCCGGCCAGGAGACCGACCGCTTCGCCCTCGACGGGGAGGTCGTCGCCTTCGCCGGCGAGCAGACGAGCTTCGCCCGCCTGGCCGCCCGCGGCCGGCGCCCGGCGGCCGTCTTCTACTACGCCTTCGACCTCCTCTGGCTCGACGGCCAGGACTTGCGCCGGCTGCCCCTCATGACCCGCAAGCGGCTGCTCGGGGCGGCGATCCGCGTCGCCGACCCGGTGCGGGCGACCGACCACCGCGAGGGCGACGGCGCGGCCCTCCTGGCCGAGGCGTGCGCCCAGGGCTGGGAGGGGCTGATCGCCAAGCGGCCCGACAGCCCGTACGCGGGCGCGCGCTCGCGCGACTGGCTCAAGCTCAAGTGCGAGCGCGGCCAGGAGCTCGTGATCGGCGGCTACACGGCGCCCCGCGGCTCGCGCGAGCACCTCGGCGCCCTCCTCGTCGGCCACTACGACGGTGACCGGCTCCGCTACGCCGGGAAGGTCGGGACCGGCTTCGACCGGGCCACGCTCGCCGACCTGGCCGACCGCCTCGAGCGTCTGCGCGTCGGGCGACCCCCGTTCGCCGACCGGGAACGGCTCCCAAGCACCCCGAACATCACCTGGGTCCGCCCCGAGCTCGTCGCCCAGGTCGGATTCGCCGAATGGACCGGCGACGGGCTGCTCCGCCATCCGCGGTTTCTCGGCCTGCGCGAGGACAAGGCCGCCGCCGAGGTCGTGCGCGAGCGATGAACCTGCGCGTCGGTCGCCGCGGCGTCGAGGTGACCCACCCCGAGAAGGTGCTGTTCCCCGGGGACGGGCTGACCAAGCTCGACCTGGCCCGCCACTACGAGCGCGTCGGCCCGGCGATGGTCCCCCACGTCCGGGATCGCCCGCTCGCCATGCGCGCCTACCCGGCCGGGATCGAGCGCCCGGGGTTCTTCCTCAAGGCGGCCCCGGCCCACTTCCCCGAGTGGATCCCGCGCGTGGTGATCGCCAAGCGGGGCGGGACGCTGACCCAGGTGGTCGTCCGCGAGCCGGCCACGCTCGTCTACCTGGCCGCCCAGAACGTGATCGAGCCCCACGTCTTCCTCTCGCGGGCCGACCAGCCCGACCGGCCCGACCGGCTGATCATCGACCTCGACCCCTCGCACGAGCGCTTTGCCGAGGTCCGGGCCGCCGCCCGGGCGGTCGGCGACCGGCTGCGCGACCTCGGGCTCCACCCGTACGCGATGACCAGCGGGTCGCGCGGGATCCACGTCGTCGCGCCCCTCCGGCGGGGGCCGTCGTTCACCGAGGTCCACCGGTTCGCCCGGGCCCTGGCCGAGGGGATGGTGGCCGAGAACCCCGATCAGCTGACACTCGAGTGGCACACGGCCGAGCGGGGCTCGCGGATCTACCTCGACGTCAACCGCAACGCCTACGCCCAGCACGCGATCGCCGCCTACGGGGTCCGGGCCCGGCCGGCGGCGCCGGTGGCCACGCCGCTCCACTGGGAGGAGCTCGCCGACGCCGGGCTACGACCCGATCGGATGGACCGTGGCCACGATCGGCGACCGGCTCGAAGGCGGGGATCCCTGGCGGGGGCTCTACCGCCATGCGCGTAAGCTGCCGAGTTCCTGATCGCTAGGTCTGGTTTCGGGTATACCGGTGTCGATCATGTCCACCCCGCTCCCGATCCCGCCACCCCGCCCCGCCCGGCGTCCGTCGAAGCGGGGCCCGAAGAGCGATGGGGCGCTCGGCGATCCGGGCTCGGGGCCCGGGGCGGACGCGCTCGCCGAGCGGCTGGCGCGTCCGCGGCGGCGGGAGGCTCCGGTCGCCGCGTACGGCAACATCGTCCGGGCGCGGATCGTCGCCTTCGGCGCGCTGATCGCCCTGATCGCCGCCGTCGCGTTCATCGTCGTCTCGACCACCGCCCGCAGCCCGGCGCCCTCGCTCGCTCCGGTCGCCGCCCGGGTCGGCGCCCACCACCCGCGCTACTGGACGGTCCGCCCCGGGCAGACGCTCTCGTCGATCGCCGCCCGGGAGGGGACGAGCGCGGTCGCGCTCGAGCACCTCAACCCCCACCTCATCCCCGGGGCGCTCATCTCCGGTCAGCGGGTCCTGCTCCCGTGAGTGGGTCGTCGCTTGCGCGACGTCCGGGCGGGTCCCTACGGTCGTCGAACACGTGTTCGACGACCGACCCCATCAGGCCGACCGCTGGCTCGACGAGCTCAACCCCGAGCAGCGGGCGGCGGCGTGCCACGGGGGCGGTCCGCTCCTGATCCTGGCCGGGGCGGGGACCGGGAAGACGACGACGCTCTGCTCGCGGGTCGCCTGGCTGATCGCCGGGGGGGTCCCGGCCGAGCGGATCCTGCTCCTCACCTTCACGCGCCGAGCGGCCCGGGAGATGGTGGCCCGGGCCCGGACCCTGACCGAGCACGCGGCCCCGGCGGCCGGGCGGATCGACGGGGGCACCTTCCACTCGGTCGCCCACCGGACGGTCCGGACCCACGCCTCGGCGCTCGGGCTCGGCCCGGGGTTCGGGGTGCTCGACGCCGGCGACGCCGCCGACCTCCTCGACCTCGTCCGCCAGGAGGCCGGCCACGCCGGTGGCCGGCGGCGCTTCCCCCGGGCCCAGACGATGCTCGACATCTACTCGCGGGCGGTCAACGCCCAGCTCGCCCTCGAGGAGGTGCTGAACGAGTCGTTCCCCTGGTGCGCCGAGCATCGAGAGGCTCTGGCCGAGACGTTCCGGGCGTACGGGGCCCGCAAGCGGCGGCTCGGGGTCCTCGACCTCGACGACCTGCTCCTCTACTGGCGGGCGCTCGCCGCCGACGGGGTCCTCGGGCCGCGGCTGGGGGCCGCCTACGACCACGTCCTCGTCGACGAGTACCAGGACGTCAACGGGCTCCAGGTCGACATCGTCCGCAGCCTCCGGGCGACCCGGCGGGACCTGACCGTGGTCGGCGACGACTTCCAGGCGATCTACGGCTTCCGGGCGGCGAGCGCCCGGCACATCCTCGACTTCCCGACCCAGTTCCCCGACGCGGCCGTCGTGACCCTCGAGCGCAACTACCGCTCGAGCGGGCCGATCCTCGCCGTGGCCAACGCTGTCTCGGCCCAGGACCGGGCCGGGTTCCGCAAGGAGCTGTGGACCGAGCGGGAGGGCGGGGTCCGGCCGGAGCTCGTCCTCCCGCGCGACGAGGCCGAGCAGGCCGGCGAGGTCTGCGACCGGGTGCTCGCGGCCCGGGAGCAGGGGATGGAGCTCCGCCGCCAGGCCGTGCTCTTCCGGACCGGCCACGACTCGGCCCTGCTCGAGGTCGAGCTGACCCGGCGGCGGATCCCGTTCGTCAAGTACGGGGGGCTGCGCTACCTCGAGGCCGCCCACGTCAAGGACCTGGTCGCCCTCCTGCGCCTGACCGACAACCCGGCCGACGAGATGAGCTGGTTCCGCCTGCTCCAGCTGCTCGAGGGGGTCGGGCCGATCCGCGCCCGCCGGGCGCTCGAGGCGCTCCGGCCGCCGGGCGGGGGCGCGCCCGAGCTCGGGCGCTGGCCGGCGGCGGTTGAACACATCCCGGAGGCGGCGCGCGAGCAGGCCGACGGGTTGGTGGGGGCGCTCGAGCGCGACAGCGACGCCGAGCGGGCCGGGGTTCGAGCCGAGCGCCTGTGCGAGGCCCTGGCCCCGCTGATCCGGTCGCGCTACGCCGACGCGGCGATCCGGATGCTCGACCTCGAGACGCTCGTCGCGGCCGCCGGGGGAGCCGGCGACCTGCGGCACTTCGTCTCCGAGCTCGTCCTCGACCCGCCGAGCTCGAGCGCCGACTGGGCCGGACCGCCCCATCTGGACGAGGACTACCTCGTGTTGAGCACGGTCCACTCGGCCAAGGGCCTCGAGTGGGACGCCGTCCACCTGATCGCCGCCTACGACGGGAACATGCCGGCCGACATGGCCTGCGGGAGCGAGGAGGGGATCGCCGAGGAGCGGCGCCTCCTCTACGTGGCGCTGACCCGGGCGCGGCGGGCGCTGAGCGTCTACGCCCCGGTTCGCTACTACCACCGGCCGGGGGGCGACGCCCACGGCCTGGGGAAGCCGTCCCGCTTCCTGAGCCCGGGGGTCCAGGGTTTGTTCGCAATCACCCGGACGATCGACGCGGTCGCCGCCGGGGTCGACGCTGGCGATGGGTCGGGGGGGCGGCGGATCGAGGTCTCGGTCGACGCCCTGTTCGGCTGAGGGCGGGCGGGCCCCTAGATGAGGTGGGTCAGGCCGCCGTCGACGAGGAGGGCCGTCCCGGTGACGTAGGCGGCCCGGGTCGAGCAGAGGAAGACGACGGCGGCGGCGAACTCCTCGGGGGTTCCGAGCCGGCCGGCCGGGACCTCGTCGGCGCCGACCGCCTCGGCGACCTCCTTCGACCCGAAGAGGTCGAAGAGCCGATCGGTGGCGATCCGGCCGGGGAGGACGGAGTTGACGGTGACGCCGTCGGCGGCGACGTCCCGGGCGATCGTCTTGAACGCGGCGAGGGTGGCCGCCCGGTGGCTGTTGGAGAGCATCAGGGTCGGCGAGGGCTCGCGGACGGTCGAGGAGGCGACGTTGACGATCCGCCCGAACCCCCGGTCCTGCATCCCGGGCATGACGGCGGCGACCAGGCCGATCGGGGCGAGGACGAGCGTCCGGTAGGCGGCCTCCCACTCGTCCTGGGTGTGGTGGAGGGGGGCCGGGCTGGGCGGGGGGCCGCCGGTGTTCGTGACGAGGATCTCGATCGGTCCGAGCGCCTGGTCGACCTCGGCGACGAGCTGGTCGATCCCGTCGAGGTCGGCGTTGTCGTGGACGAACGCCTGGGCGCCGAGCTCGCCGGCGACCTCGGCCAACCGCTCGCGCGACCGGGCGCTGATCGCGACCCGGGCGCCCTCGGCGACGAGCTCGGCGGCGATCGCCCGGCCGATGCCCTTCGAGGCGCCGGTGACCAGGGCGACCCGGCCGGTCAGGCCGAGGTCCATCTTTTCAGGGGCCGGGCGGGTCGGGGGTGGTCATGCGCCCATTCTCGCAAGCGTCTAGCCTGATCGTCTGTCGGCCACCACCCGGGCGGTTAGCTCAGCTGGCTAGAGCGCCTGCCTTACACGCAGGAGGTCGCTGGTTCGAGCCCAGCACCGCCCACTCGGAGAGCCCTGCTTAGGCGGCCCCTTTGGCTCTATGCAGCGGTCGGAACGCACGACCTGCGCGACGGTCGTGTGTGAAGCGTGTGGGAAGCGCGCGGTGCGCCAGGGTCTGGAGTTCGTTGGCTGGATCGCGCTCGTGGCCCTCGTGCTCGGCCTGCGCATCGCGGCCGTGCTGCTGGCTCCGTGGAAGATGGAGTTCGCGGTCGATGCTCGCGACCTTTACGACCAGCTCTATCCACAGGCCGCGGCTGAAGCCGACGCGGACACGCTCGGCTGGCTGGCCGCGGCTGGCTTCGGCTACCAGGCACTACTGTTCCCAACCCCAATCATCCATGCCGACCTCGTGGCGCTTGCCGCCCTTGCCGTGACGCACGAGCAGCGCTCCGCGGCGTTCGTCGAGATCGCTCTCGGCGAGGTCGAGAGCTTCCGCGATGCGCAGCCCAGCACGCCACAGTACGACGACCAGGCCGCGCATCCGATCACCGTGGATGCCAGCGCCGGCGTGGCGCATCACAGCAACGATTTCCTCAACCCGCGGGGGATCCGCCCGGGTAGCGCAGACCTTTGTTACGTGGCGGGCGCGCTGCGTGGTAGCCGGGAAGTGTCGCGGGTGAGCGTCGCCGACCGGCGACGTCCAGAAGAGGTGAGGCGGTCATTTAGTCCTCCGATTTGTCGGGTGCGAACAGAGGACCGCGTGTACCATGCTCGGCACCCACCGGCCTCGCGTCCAGCCGTTTGCCGTCGCGTCAGCCAACCACCCCGCGGTCGGTTGTCGCGCGAAGCAGTCGCGGGCTGGTTCCTACCGGGAGCCGGTTGGCGGCGGAATGCCGAGGTCCTTACAGATCTTGCGTGCCAATCCGAAGGCGATCTCACGGTGCCGCGGGACCGCGGTCGACCGCTCGGCGCAAGCCCCCAGAAGCTGTGGTTGGCGCCTTCGCGCAGGAGACGTGCGCCGTGATCGCTGAGATGGCGCTCGAGGTCGCGTCGCTTCACGCCGCGATGTGCAGTTCGAGCGACTCGCTGTCTTCCGCGGGTTCGGCGAGAGCATGCTCGCCGAAGCGCAGCTCGAGGATTCCGTGTAGGGCATCGATGACGTTCTCGCGGGCCTCGTCGCGCGTGCGCCCCTGGCTCAACGCGCCGGGAACTTCGGGGACCGACGCAACTATCCAGCCGTCCTCATCGGGCTCGAACACGATCGTGAGACGGAGAGACTGGCTCACGCCATGAACGCTACTCCCTGGCGCAGGACCGGTCTGGCTCGCGGCCAGGCTTCCGCCGACCGCGCCTCCCTCTCGCGCGGAGCGGCACTCTGGATGGCCCGCGGTAAGGGGGGCGCGTGTACGCAATCGAGTACACTCACTGCATGGCGAAGACGGTCCCCGTGCGTGAGTTTCGAAGCCGGCTCAGCGAGCTGCTCAGCGATGTCGCCGACCGCCGCGATCACGTGCTCGTGACGCGCAACGGCAAACCGGCCGCCGTACTCGTCCCGATCGATGAGTACGAGGCTCTGGAGGAAACCGCCGAGATCCTCTCCGATTCCGCGACGCTCGCCGCGATCGAGGCGGGCCTCGCCGAACTCTCCTGCGAGGAGACCGTCACCCTCGCGGACCTGCGCGCCGAACTGGCGCACCAACGCACGACCCGCTGAGCTGTGGCGAGCGTCGTTCTCGCGCGGCGCGCCCGCCGCGAGCTGCTCGACCTCGGTTGGCCGCTGATCGACGCGGTCGAGGACGCCCTCGGTCTACTTGAACGCGAGCCGCTCGCCGGCCATGCCCTTCGTGGGCGGTTGACCGGCCTGCGATCGCTCCGCCTGGGGACCTACCGCATCATCTACCAACTCGACGACCGCGAACAGACCGTCCGCGTCGCCGCGATCCGCCACCGCGCCATCGCATACCGCATCGACCCTCGCTAGCCCCGCCGCTGTCGAAGGTCGCGCAAACCGACCACGCGTGGCCGTCGTCAATCGGGTATGCGCCGAGCGATTCCGTCGCGGTCGGGGAGGCCGGGGAGTAACCACGGCCGCCCGGACGGTGCCGGGGGGCGCTGCTGGACACGTCGGTCCAGCTAGGGGCGACCGGGCTTCTGCACGCCGCACCCGCGCGAGCCGCGCGTGACTAGCCTGTCCGGGAGACGGGCCCGGGACTCCGATCCCGCCGACGACCGCCAGGGCCCGAAAACGATCAGCTCCGCCCCGGAACCGCGGCTCCTTTGCGCGAGCGGCAGTCGCGCGGGCCGGGGGGCCACGGCTCAGCGGGTCTGTCGGAGTCTCCGGACGGTGCTCAGGGCCGGCAGGATAGTCTCGTGCGGGTGGGCCAAGGCGACCATGAAGAGGCAGTCGGCTGGGTCGCCGAGAAGATCAATGCACTCCGAACCAGGCACTACGACGAACTGCGGGGCTTCGAGAGCAAGCCGCTACACGAGGAGATGCGCGCTGGCTCGGGTGAGCTGCTCATCCTCGAGACGATGGTGTATTTCGATGAAGGAGACGAACGGAATCTGCGCGTCATGGTCGACGTGTGGCGACCGAAGAGGTGGGGAATCATCATCCGCAGCATCGCAAGCGATGACTTCATCATCGCCCCCGACGGCTCATTCGTCGGAGAGTAGCCGCGCCTTAACCGATACCGTGTCGCTCGCGCCGCTCTCGAGTTGCCAGCCGTCTCGTCGAGCGTGGGCATTCGCACAGCCTGACACGGGCTGCCGTTTCCGCGTCGAAGGAGACGTTCAACCGGTGCCGATGACACACCCCGCCACGGACGGCCCCGATACCCGGCGGCATGTGAGGCGGCGCTCCCGTATGGCGCGGCGGAAGCCGCGCCACGCTGATGCCTGCAGTCCGAAACCCGCGCCGGGCCGGCTGCTGCGCGCCCCTCTCAGGCTGCGAGGAAGCCGCACGCCGCTACGGTTATCGACGCGTGACAGGCCAGCATCTTCTGATTAGCGAGCAACCTCCACGACAGCCGGCGGGACAAGTAGCGCGATGGCCGTGGACCGTCGCCGCGTCCGTCCTGGTCGTTGACCTTGCGTTGTTGGGAGGGCTCGCGGCAGAAGGCTCGGTCCTCGCCAGACCCGGTGGCACTCGCTACGTGCTGGCGTCGCTGGCCGCGTTCATGGTCTATGCCGCGGTGGTCTCGGCTGCGTCCCGGCGCAACGGGCGCCCGGGCGTAATTGTCGCGGTCCCGATCGGGGCGCTCGTCGGCATGCTCAGCGGCGCGATGTGGATCGCCAGCCTAACGGTCGAGACGTTTGCCGGCCTGTCTGGCTGGCCAAGCATCGCGGCCACCGCCCCGCTGCTCCTCGGCGCATTTGTTCTCTGGACCGCTGCCGCGGCCGTCGTCGTCCGCCGCACCGGGTCGCTCCCCGCTGGCGTGCTCGCCGCCGTCGCCGCCGCGATGCTTTGCGTCACGACCACAATCGCGTTCGGGTTTGCGCTCGCCTACCTCGCCCTTCCTACCCTCGAACAGAACATCAGCGGCTCCCCCGAATACCTCGCCAGCCACTGGAGTGACGTGCACGCCTTCGCGATCGCCAACACGCTCGACGCCGCCTTCCAGCACCTCGCGCTCGCGCCGATCATCGCAACCCTCACCGGCACCCTCGGTGCAGTCGCAGCCACGCGCTGGCGGTCACATGCCGCGCCTCCCTCGAGCAGCTGAGAGCGGGCCCGGTCGCAGCGCAAGTACGCCTCGCCCGGAGAAGCAGGCGTAGCACCGGGCCGGTGGCTCGCACCCCGCTTTGGACGGTGGGTGTCGCCTGAGCGACACCCGCGGTCCAGCTCGGCCGTGCAAAAATCGTCCCGATGGGAGGTCACCTCGCCGCCCATGCGAAGCGACCGCGTCGCATCTTGCCTGGGAGGCAAGACAGAGGGAAACGGCAACCCCGCAGGGCGTTCTCGGGGTAGCCGGCGGGTCCGGGTACCGGCCGTGGCTAGCTTCGCCGCGGCGAACTCCGGCCCGGCCTGGGTTGGTGGTGCTCGTACCGCTCCGTGGGGCGCGCAGCAGGCGGCAAACCGCTGCCCAGCTGGCACACGCCAAGCACCGTGCTCCGGTGGTCACATCGTCACGCACGACACACTCCAGAGCCGATCTCGTAATGACCTGGACCAAGTCGTACCGTCGCCACGTTCCGTCGGTCGCAGCGCTCATCTCAGAAGTGTCGAGTCTCTCCGATACCTGGTGGTTCGTCACTGTCGCGGGCTCGTTGACCCGGCTTGCGGCTGGGCGAGTTCAAGTGCGCAGCGCACCGCCGCGGCCGCAGATACAGCGGGATGCATATGCGGCGACGCCTCCGCGACCGCCCACGTTTGGAGTCCGACCACATGCTTCTGGGAGCGGAGAGCAAACGCGATCTCGCTCAAGGTCCCGAAACCCATACCCACCGCGATGAGCACGTCGCTGGCGCACACTACAATGCTATTCCGGGCCTCACCGAGGCCGGTCGGTAGGGCAATTGAGACAAACTGGTTCGCGTCTCCCCGATCTGTGCCCGGCAGGATGCCGACGCAAATTCCTCCCGCAGCCTGCGCGCCCTTACAGGCGGCGGCCATCACACCCCCCAGGCCGCCGGAGACGACGATCGCGCCGGCCTGAGCGAGGCGTCTGCCCACCTCCTCAGCCGCCTCCAGGATCAACGGGTCCGGCTCGGTGACCGAATCCCCTGTCGCCGAGTCCCGTCGCACTCCCGGACCGATAACGCCAACGTATGGCACAGCGGAGATGCAGGTTACGACACTGACCCGACGGAATCTGGCGGCCGACGACCCAGGGTTCAAAATCGCGACGTGGGGCTTGGCCCTAGGCGAGTCCGGCAGACGTGGGGCTTTCCTGCTTCGATAGCGGTCGTTGGGTGGGGTCGCGCCTGTCAGCCGGCCAGTCTCAACCATGTGGCCTATGCGCCGGCGCCGCACGCAGCCACGAGCGATCCGGCTACCCGAGCCCTCGACTGCTCTCGACGAGCCCGTCCGTGAGCGCCGCCGCGGACGGATCGCGCGTTCTCCGGCCGGTAACAACTGAGCGTTCCCGGTCTCGTTAGCGTGTCGCTCGTCCGCCGGTCGCTGGCTGCGCGGGCCTCCCCGAGACCCCGGAGGAACGATGTCCAGAGAAGCTCACGGCGCGCGTCGGCCCGTACGCGCCGGGCGCCGCTCGGCCCTCGCCGCCCTCGCGCTCACCGGCGCGCTCGGTGCCGGCGTGGCGGCGGCGGAGGGCGTGTTCGACGATCCGTTCGGCGCCGCCCAGGTCGGCAGCCAGGACGCGGCCGGCCGCATCCTGCTGCCCGAGAACCAGTGGATCAAGCCCTATGGCGAGCGGACGCTCGTCAGCGAGTACAGCGTCGACGGCCGCACGCCGCGGACGACGACGAGCGGTCAGCCGGTCGCCGGCGGCCGCCTCACCTCGAGCACGCTCAGCCCCGACGGTCACCGGGTCGCGGCGATGTCGTGGCACAACGGCCGGGTTTTCCTCACCCTGATCGACCCGCAGGCGAACCAGGTCGTCCAGCAGGTCCCGGCGAACCCGACCGGCGCCGGCGTGCCGAGGCTCGGTGATGGCAGCTTCAGTCCCGACGGCCCGCTCTACTCGGCCGACGGGCGCGCCCTGTGGGTGCCGCAGTCGACGGACATCCTCCGGTTCGCGGTCGCGCCCGACGGCACCGTCGGTCCGACGCCCGTAGTCATCCGCGTTCCGGGCAACCACCCTGCGCCGAATGACGCGGCGATCCCGTCCGGCATGGCCCTCTCGCCCGACGGCAGCAAGCTCTACGTCGCCCTCAATGGCAACAACACGCTCGGCATCGTCGACACGGCGACGAACACGCTCGAGCCGGCGCAGATCCCGGTCGGCAACGCCCCGCGGCAGGTCGTGATCACGGGCGGCGAGGCGTTCGTCTCGGACGAGGGCGGCCGCCCGGCCCAGCCCGGTGAGAACACCAACAATTCGTACGGCACGAGCGTCGTCGCCGACCCGGCGACCGGCGCCACCACGACCGGCGCCGTCTCGGTCGTCGATCTCGCCGGGGGCAGGGAGACCGGTGAGATCCCGACCGGCCTGCAGCCGACGGCGCTCTACCTGTGGAACCAGTGGCTGTTCGTCGCCAACTCGAACGACGACAGCGTCTCGATCATTGACACCAGTCGCCACCGCGTCGCCCAGACGTTCAACGTCAACCCGGTCGGCGGCGTTGGCAGCGGGCCGAACGCGATCACGATGCCGGACGCCCGGCACGTGCTCGTCAGCGTCGGTCGCAACAACGCGATCGAGGTCTTCGGGATCGAGCGCCCGACCGACCCCGTGCGGCTCGTCGGCCTGATCCCGACCGACTGGTACCCGGTCAACGTCCAGTTCGACAAGGCGATCGGCAAGATCGTCGTGACGAACGACAAGGGCATCGGCTCGCGCGGTGCGCCGTCGACGGTCAACTACCCCGGCGATCCCTTTGCCCAGCCACCGGCGACCAATCACAACACCTACAACGACACCGGCAGCGTGACGACGTTCGCCCCGCCTGGGGAGGGGCAGCTCGGCTCGCTCACCCATCAGGTGTTCGTCAACAACAACTGGCAGCGCATCGCTCGGACCGGCGACGCCCGCGACGCGGCGGCTCCCCGTGACGGCGGCGCGAGGGATCAGAACGGCGCCGCCGCCGGCGCCGGAGGCCTCCTTCAGCAGCTGGCCGGCCCGGGGATCGGCGGCGCCGTCGTGCCCACCCAGATCGGCGCGCCGTCGAAGATCAAGCACGTCTTCCTGATCATCAAGGAGAACCGGACCTACGACCAGGTCTTCGGCGACATCGGCAAGGGCAACAGCGACCCAACGCTGGCGCAGTTCGGCCAGCGGGCGACGCCCAATCAGCACGCCCTCGCCAACCGCTTCGGGCTGTTCGACAACTTCTACGACCCGGGCACCCTGTCGGCCGACGGACACAACTGGCTGATGCAGGCAAACGCGAACGACTACGTCGAGAAGGAGTTCGCCGCCTTCACCCGCTCCTACCCGGCCGAGGGCGGTGACGCGCTCGCCTACGCACGCAACGGCTTCCTCTGGAACGCCGCCGCGCGCGCCGGACGGACCGTGGCCGACTTCGGCGAGTACGCGCACTTCTTCAACGCCCCCCCGGCGCCGGCAGGCCCGACGTGGAAGGAGTGGTACCAGTACTCGCAGTACCTCGAGGGCAACGCGGCCAAGCCGGCGCGTCCGACCTCGACCGGCCAGTACCAGACCTATCCCGACAACATTGGCTCCCTGCTGCCGATCCTCTGCAAGCAGTATCCGCAGTATGCGCTGCAGGTGCCAGACCAGTACCGGATCGACATCTGGGAGCGGGCATTCCTCAACCCGAGCCCGCAGCCGGAGGGTCCGATCTGTCACGACATCCAGTACCCGAAGAATGGCGACCTCGCCAACCTGACGCTGATGCGCGTGCCCGATGACCACACCTCCGGCGTCGGCAGCGGCAACCCGTTCCCGACGGCCCAGGTGGCCGACAACGACAAGGCCGTCGGCCGGATCGTGTCCGACATCTCGCACAGCAGCTACTGGAAGGACTCGGCGATCTTCGTCGTCGAGGACGACCCGCAGAACGGCGTCGACCACGTCGACGGTCACCGCTCGACGGCGCTCGTGATCAGCCCGTACTCGCGTCGCGGCGCGGTGAACAGTCACTACTACACGCAGCTCAATTTCGTGCGCACGATCGAGCAGATCCTCGGCATCCAGCCGATGAACCAGCTCGACCGCGCGGCGGTCCCGATGTACGACGCGTTCACGAACACGCCGGACCTCACGCCGTACGACCTCGTGCCCAGCCAGGTTCCACTCGACCTCGGGGTGGACGCGACGAGGCCGGCGGCGGTCGCCGCGAGCGCCGGGGCACCCGCTTCCGCGCGGGCGGTGATCGCGAAGTGGGTCGCCTGGACCCACTCCCAGCGCCACACGGGCGCCGACTCCCAGGCGGACCTCGAGAATCCGGCTCAGCTCAACCGGCTGGACTGGTACGCCGCGACGAGCTGGCGCCGCCCGTACCCGGGCGATCGCCGGATCCTCGCCCCGAACCAGGTCCCCGGCCGCAACCGGCCGGCGAACGACATCGGCTAAGCGGCGACTTCGCGCGTATGCGGCGTCGGGGGTCGGAAGGCCCCCGACGTCCGCGCGCCCCCGTGGGTGGATGG
>CAWFQO010000004.1:0-308616 GCA_963817865.1 uncultured Solirubrobacterales bacterium
CCGCTGGGCGGCCGCCAAGCTCCTCTACCGCCTCGGGGCTCGCCGCCTGCGCGCGCGGATCGCCGAGTACGCCCCCGACGTGGTCGTCTCGACCTACCCGGCGGTCACCGTCGTCCTCGGGCGCCTGCGCGAGCTCGGTTACGTCGACGCGCTGACCGTGGCCACGATCACCGACTTGACCGGCCTGTTCTTCTGGGCCCAGCGCGGGATCGACATGCACCTGGTCATGTACGACGAGTCCGTCGCCTCGGTCGAGCGGATCGCCGGGTCGGGCAGCGTCCGCCTCGTCCGACCGCTGATCGCCGCCGAGTTCCTCGAGCCGTGCGGTCAGGAGAGCGCCCGCGCGGCGCTCGGCCTCCCGGCCGACGGCAAGGTCATCGTCATCTCGGGCGGCGGCTGGGGGGTCGGCGACATCGCCGGCGCCGTCGACGAGCTCGCCCGCCTCCCCGACGCCACCCTGATCTGCCTGGCCGGCAAGAACGACGCCGTTCGCGACAAGCTGAGCGAGCGGTTCGCCTCCGAGCCGCGGGTCCGCGTGCTCGGCTTCACCGACCGGATGTCCGAGATCCTCGCCGCCGCCGACGTCCTCGTCCACTCGACCGGCGGGGTCACCTGCCTCGAGGCGATGGCCCGCGGGTGCCCGGTCGTCTCCTACGGGCTCCCGGTCGGCCACGCCAAGATCAACACCCGGGCGATGGCCCAGCTCGACCTCGTCCGCCTGGCCGGCACGACCGACGAGCTGCTCGACCACGTCAACGCGACCTGCGCCGCCCGCGCTCCGGTCGGCCCGGCGGCCGCCGCCGCGCCCCGGGCCTCCGACCTCGTGCTCGAGTCGCCGCGCCGGGTGGCGACGATCCCGCTCTGGCGGCTGCGCCTCGCCCACTACGGCGCGAGCCTGATGATCGCCCTGACGGCCGGGGTGTGGATGCTCTCGACCGACGAGGTCACCGCCCTGGCCGCGAAGGTCATCGGCGTCCACACCGTGGTCACCGTCCCCACGAACAAGCCCGAGGTCGGCCTGGTCGTCCGGACCTCCCAAGCGGCGATCCCCACGATCGCCGGGCATCTCCAGCGGCTCGGACTCCACGCGACCTTCGCCCTGGCCACCGTCCCGACCGGCGCGACGATCCAGACCCTCCGCGCCGTCGGCGACGCGCCGATGTGCGAGGTCGATCGCGCCCGGGCGCTCCGCTGGATGCAGACGGCCGGGAAGCTTCGGCTCGAGCAGCGCGCCTTCCACCTGCGCCACCCCTTCTTCTACCTCGCGCCCCAGAACGGCCCGAGCGTCGGCCAGCTGATCCTGGCCAAGCACGCCGGGGCGACCCCGGTCCAGGGATCGATCCAGATCACCGCCGCCGCCCCGGTCCCGTCGCGGGCGCCGCACCCGGGCGACGTCGCCGTGGTCACCCTCGACGGGTCGCCCGCCTCCCTGCGCTCGTTCGACCGCTTCGCCGCCGAGCTCACCGCCGAGCGGCTGACCGGCGTGACCTTCTCGGTCCTCCAGGGCGGCGGCTAGGCGACCGGCTCCCCGCTCGCCGTGAGGGCGAGCAGGAGGCGCGAGCGGGCGAGCACCGTCGCCCCGGCCAGGAGCAGGCCGAGGCAGGCGATCAGGGGCACCCCGGCGTAGGCGGTCCGGGTCAGGCTCTCGCCGAGGAGGACGGCGGCGAGGCCGACCGGGACGATCGTCTGGACGACGAAGACGACCGGGGCGACCTGGATCGCCGGGCGCACCTGGAGCGCGCTCATCTCGCTGAGCAGGCCCAGGCCCGAGGCGACCGCCGTGGCCGCGCCCCAACCGAGCGCGGTCGCCCAGTGCGAGCCGGCGAGGGCATCCGAGACGAGCTTGGTCACCAGGCCGCTCCAGGCGAAGCAGAAGCCGGCGCTCAGCATGGTCAGCGTCGGCAGCGACCGGCCGAGCAGGCGCAGCAGGTAGGGGAGGGCGGCGGCGACGCCGAGGAGGACGAGGACGACCGCGAGCGCCCGGTGGTCGGCGTGGTGGGTGCTCCGGCCCGGGGCGACGGCGGCCATGCCGCCGACGCCGAGGATGATCGCCGACACCGCGAGCACCTCCCGCCGTCCGGCCACCTCGCCGAGCATCCGCTGGGCGACGAGGAGCAGGGCGATCAGGCCGGCGGCCAGGGCGGGCTGGACGATGACCAGCGGGGCGAAGGACAGGGCCAGGAGCTGGAGCGGCCAGCCGAGGACGGTCATGCCGGTCGCCGCCACCCACCGCCGCCGGCGCAGGAGCTGGCCGATCAGCTTGACCTGGAGCCCGTGCGCCTGGTCGGTCTCCCGGGCGTCGAGCGCCTGGACGGCAATCCCTAGGCTGTAGAGCGTGGAGGCGGCGGAGGCCGCGGCGATGCCCAACAGCAGGGAGATCATGACGCAGCGCGATCATCGCAGCCCGGGCGCGCCGGCGGGTCTGGCCCTCGGTGCCGCCGCCCTCGCCGGGGCCTACCTCCTGCCGGGCGCCGCGTTCCACCTCGCGCCGCTGCGCCGCGCCCTCGGCGTCGGCCAGCGGACCCTCGACGGGACCGGCGTGGCCCTGACCTTCGACGACGGACCCCATCCCCAGGGCACCCCGGCCGTCCTCGCCCTGCTCGCCGCTCGCCGGGTCCGGGCGACCTTCTTCCTCGTCGGCGAGCAGGTCGCCCGCGCCCCGGCCCTGGCCGGGGAGATCGTCGCCGCCGGCCACCGCGTCGGCCTCCATTGCGACCGCCATCGCAACCTCCTGCGCCTCGGCCCGGCGGCCGTCGCCGCGGACATCGCCCGGGCCCGCGCCCGGATCGAGGAGGCGACCGGCGCGGCGATCGGGCTCTACCGGCCTCCCTACGGCATCTTCAACGCCGCCGCCCTGGCGATCGCCCACGCCCACGGCTGGCGCCCGCTCCTCTGGACCCACTGGGGGCGCGACTGGGAGGCCCGGGCCACGCCCGAGTCGATCGCCGGCCTGATGACCGGGCCCGGGCTCGGGCCCGGGTCGGTCCTCCTCGCCCACGACGCCGACGACTACGGCGCCCCCGGCTCCTGGCGGCGCACGCTCGCCGCCCTCCCGCTCGTCCTCGACGAGCTCGACCGGCGGGGCCTCGAGCCGACGACCGCGCTCTGAGTCCGAAGCCGCTACGGGCTGGTGTGGCCGACCGCCGGCTGCTGGCCCCACGACCAGGCGGCCGGACGGGCGCGGGCCATCACCCACTGGGCGACGAGGGCGGCGATGAGGGCGAGGACGGCGCCGCTCAACGCGTCGAAGACGAAGTGGTTCCCGGTGACGACGATCACCGTCAGGACGACCATCGGGTAGAGCAGGGCGAGGGCCCGCACCCACGGCCGGCGGGCCAGGCGCATGGCGCTGACCCCGACGAGCAGGGAGAAGCACATGTGCATGCTCGGGACCGCGGCGTACGGGTTGACGAACAGCGAGACCGCCCCCGTGTCCTGGTCGATGTGGGCGATCGCGTGGATCGTGTCGACGAAGCCGTATTGCGGGAAGAGCCGGGGCGGGGCCACCGGGACGGCCAGGTGGACGGCCAGGGCGACGCCCATGGCCACGAAGAACATGTTCCGCACGAAGTAGAAGATGTCGTTGCGGAAGGCGTAGAGGAGGGCCAGGAAGACGAGGTTGACCGTGAACTGCGCGTTCAGGTAGATCCAGTTGGCCGCCTCGATCAGCTCGTGGTGGCCGACGACGAGCGACTGGAGGTGGGGCTCCCAGAACGTCCCGGTCGCCCGCTCGAGCGAGATCAGCCACTCGGCGTTGGCGAACGCCAGGGTCGGGTTGCCGGCCACGAGGCCGCGAACCCCCTCGTAGAGGACGTCGGCGAAGCCCCAGAGGGCGAGTTGACGAATCGCGTCGGGCCAACCGTGCGGCAGCCGCCGGCCGATCCGGGCGACGACCGAGCCCGGGCGACGATCCTTGGGTGTGCGCGCAACCATCGCCACTCCAACTTACTCGATCGGGCCGGCCCCGGCGCCCCTCGGGCGGCGGCTGCGGCCCGCGTCGTTCCGCTCTCCGCGCGACCCTCGACGGCCCCCCGGCCCGGCCGACGCGACCGGTCGGTCCGCTCGGCGCCCCGTCCGGTCGGGCGCCCCGGACGCGGCGATCGGCCGGCCGCAGCGCCCGTCCGGTCGGGTGCCCCGGACGCGGTGCCCGGCCGATCGCAGCGCCCGTCCGGCCGATCGCCCCGGACGCGGCGGCGTGTCGATCGCCCCGCCCGACCCATGTGTGCCGGGTGTCACAAACTTGTTACGAAGTCCTGGGACGTGTAGGATGGCGGCCCTGAGCGGCGCTGCCCTGCCGCGTCCGCTCGGTCCCCGCGCGAGGCCCCGGCGCGGACTTTGCCGGCTTCGGGGGTCCCGCATCCAGATGAAAGATCCCCAACCCCCGACTTCGCGCCGCCCTGCTGGGGGCCCGCATATCATGCGTCCCGCCCTGCGCGCCTGCGCCATCCCCTTGATCGACCTCCAACTCTCAACCGACGACCGCGACCCCGGCTGCGTCCATTCCCCCCGCGGGTGGCGCCGGCGCATCGCAGGCGGCGGCCGTCTCGCCGGAGCTTCCCGACTCGCCCGCCGTGTCGCGTGCGCGGCGCCCAGGCGACGTCCGGGGAGCCCCCCTTGGCGGTAGGCGTCGGTGCGGCGCCCGAAGAGCGGTTCATGGTGGTCCTGCGGTATCTGGATGTCGCGCTCGTGGCCATCGCGACGATTCCTGCCCTCGCGCTCGGGGCACCCGTGCTCGGCTACATGGTCGGCGCGGCGGCGTGGATCCTCCAGCGGATCATCGCGGTGACCGACCGGCGCCTCATGGCCAGGAAGGGGACCGACCCCCGCAAGCAGCTCGGCATCAACCTGTTCGAGGCGTTCGGCCGGATCTGGCTGCTCGCCGGGGCGATCATCGTCGCCGGACTGGCCGGCGGCCGGGCGGACGGACTGACCGCGGCGCTCGTGATCGTCGGCGCCTATTCGATCGCCTTCGCGATCCGGCTGGCCAGCGGGCCCCCGGCTCGGGGCTCGGGCTCGGGCTCGGGCTCGGGCGCCCCCATTCGATGACCAGGCGGACGCGATGACCAAGCGCAAGAAGATCACCTACGGGATCGTCGGGGTCTACATCCTCGGCCTCGTCGTCTTCGGGGTCCTGTTCGGGATCAAGGGCCACAAGAACGAGTCGTTCCTCCCGCAGGAGGAGTTCCACCTCCTGACCTGGGTCCACATCGTCGGACCGATCGTCCTCAACAAGGGCGTCCTCTACCTGGTGATCGCCGCGGCCCTGACCATCGGCACGATGACCTGGGTCTCCAAGCGGATGACGATGCGCCCGAACCGGGTCCAGACCGCGGTCGAGATGTTCTACAACCTCTCGCTCAGCATGACGCGCGAGAACATGGACAAGCGGATGGCCAGGAAGTGGTTCCCGGTGATCTGCACGCTCTTCATCTTCATCCTCTTCTCGAACCTGATCGGCTACATCCCGCTGCCCGTCAACTCCGGGGAGAGCTTCCACCTCTTCGGCGCGAAGATCCCGTCGTTCCAGATCTACGCGGCGGACACCAACGTCGGCTTCCCGTTGACGCTGGCGCTGCTCGTCTTCATCGCCTACAACGTCGAGGGCATCCGCGCCCACGGCTTCATCGGGTACCTGAAGAGCCTGGTCCCCCAGGGCGTGTCCGGAGGGATGCTCGGCTTCATCTTCCCCCTGGAGATCCTCTCGAACTTCCTGCGGCTCCTCTCGCTGACCATCCGGCTCTGGGCCAACCTGCTCGCCGGGCACCTGCTGATCGCGTTCATGGCCGGCGACCTCGCGGTGCTCCTCGGACTCCAGCTCCTCGGCTGGTTCACCCTGCCCTTCGGGATCGCCATCTTCCTGTTCGAGGCCGTCCTGATCGCCGGCCTCCAGGCCTTCATCTTCGCCATCCTGGCGGCCATCTATCTCGGTGGCGCCGTGACCAAGCACTAGCCGCCGTGCCCCGCTACCAGCCCTCACAAGGAGTCCCCGAGCAATGCTAATGACGCACCTCTTCATGTCCATGTTCCATCCGATCTACGCGGCGGCCGCCGCGGCCTCGACGCCCGACATGTACGGCGTGAAGGCCGGTCGGGCGATCGCCCTGGGCGTGGGCGCCGGCGGCGGGGCGGCGGGCGCCGGGGCCGGCATCGGCATGCTCTTCGGCAAGGTCATCGAGTCGGTCACCCGCCAGCCCGAGATGCGCGACGAGATCGCCTCGATCCAGTGGCTCGGCTTCGCCCTGACCGAAGCCTGCTTCTTCTACGGCCTGGTGGGCGGGTTCATCGCCTTCTTCCTCTAAGCCGATGACGATCCTCTCCGACATGCCGATCGCCGCCAGCGGCTCATGGCTGATCACGCCCGACGTCGGGATCATGTTCTGGACCCTGCTCGTCTTCGGGATCTCGCTGTTCATCCTCAACAAGGCCGTCTTCCCCCGCATCCGTGACGCCCTCGACAAGCGCCAGGCCGCGATCGAGGATTCGATCGACACGGCCGCCCGGGTGAAGACCGAGGCCGAGGAGGTCCTCGCCGAGTACCGCCAGCGCCTCCAGGAGGCCCGCCAGCAGGCCGAGGAGATCCTCGCCCGGGCGCACAAGTCCGCCGAGTCGGCGCAGCAGCGGGCCCTCGAGGAGGCCAAGGAGCGCCGCGAGGAGCTGCTCGAGCAGACCCGGCGCGACGTCGAGGCCGAGACCCGGCGGGCGATCCTCGAGATCCGCGCCGAGGTGGCCAACCTGACGATCCTCGCCACCGAGAAGGTCACCCGCAAGGTCCTCGACGACGACGATCAGAAGCGGCTCGTCGAGGAGGCCCTCTCCGAGCTCGACTTCACGGCCCTGGCCGCCGGTCCGCCCGAGCACAACTGATGGAGGAGATCGCGACCGTCTACGCACGCTCGCTGTTCGAGGTCGCCCGCGAGCAGGGCGACCTCGACGCGGTCCGCGAGCAACTCGGCGAGTTCGCCGCGGCGGTCGACGAGAACCGCGATCTCCAGGTCTTCTTCTTCTCGCCCTACTTCTCGACCGAGGAGAAGAAGGACGGGCTGGCGGCGATGCTCGACGACGCCGAGCCGGCCCTGACCAACTTCCTCGAGCTCCTGCTCGAGAAGCACCGGATGCCGGCCCTCTTCCGCATCCGGCGCCAGCTCGACGCCCTCTGGGAGGAGGAGAACCGGCTCCTGCCGGTCCAGGTCACGAGCGCCACGAAGCTCGACAAGAGCACGCTCGCCGAGATCGGCGAGCAGATCGGCAAGCAGACCGGCCGCCGGGTGGAGTTGACCTCCCGCGTCGAGCCGGACATCCTCGGAGGACTGATCGTGCAGGTGGGCAACTCGATTCTCGACGCGTCGATCGCCAACCGGTTGGAACAACTACGCAAGCAAGTCGCCAGGGGCTAGTGACCACGAGAGCGGGCCGCCCCGCGACGCAAGGAGCCTGACATGCGCATCAAGCCGGACGAAATCACCAGCATCCTCAAGAGCCGAATCGAGGGACTCGACGCGGGCAGCGCCTCGCTGACCGAGGTCGGCACCGTGCTGTCGGTCGGCGACGGGATCGCCCGGGTCCACGGCCTCGACAACGCGATGTCCTTCGAGATGCTCGATCTCCCCCACGACGTGACCGGCCTCGCCCTGAACCTCGAGTCCGACAACGTCGGCACCGTCCTCTTCGGCGACTGGGACAAGATCGTCGAGGGCGACACGGTCAAGCGGACCGGCCGGCTGCTCCAGGTTCCGGTCGGCGAGGCCCTCCTCGGGCGGATCGTCTCCCCGCTCGGCACGCCGCTCGACGGGAAGGGCGAGATCGAGACGACCGAGACGCGCATGGCCGAGTTCAAGGCGCCCGGCATCGTCCAGCGCCAGCCGGTCAAGGAGCCGATGCAGACCGGCATCAAGGCGATCGACTCGATGATCCCGATCGGCCGCGGCCAGCGCGAGCTGATCATCGGCGACCGCCAGACCGGCAAGACGACGATCGGCATCGACACGATCATCAACAACAAGGACAGCGGCGTCGTCTCCGTCTACGTCGCCATCGGCCAGCGGATGGCCACCGTCGTGGCCATCGCCGAGACCCTCCGCGAGGCCGGGGCGATGGAGAACACGATCATCGTCGCCGCCTCCGCCGACGAGGCCGCCCCGATCAAGTTCCTCGCCCCCTACGCCGGCTGCGCGATGGCCGAGTACTTCCTCTACAAGGGCGGCCACGCCCTCGTCGTCTACGACGACCTGACCAAGCACGCCTACGCCTACCGGCAGATGTCGCTGCTCCTGCGCCGCCCGCCCGGCCGCGAGGCCTACCCGGGCGACGTCTTCTACCTCCACTCGCGGCTGCTCGAGCGGGCGGTCAAGCTCTCCGACGAGCTCGAAGGCGGCTCGCTCACCGCCCTGCCGATCATCGAGACCCAGGCCGGGGACGTCTCGGCCTACATCCCGACGAACGTGATCTCGATCACCGACGGGCAGATCTTCCTCGAGCCGAAGCTCTTCTACTCGGGCGTCCGCCCGGCCATCAACGTCGGGATCTCGGTCTCCCGGGTCGGCGGCAACGCCCAGATCGGGCCGATGAAGAAGGTCGCCGGCCGGCTCAAGCTCGAGCTCTCCCAGTACCGCGACCTCGAGGCGTTCTCCCAGTTCGGGTCCGACCTCGATGCCGACACCCAGCGCACCCTGGCCCGGGGGGCCCGCCTGGTCAAGGCGCTCAACCAGAACGAGCGCTCGCCGCTCGCCGTCGAGGACCAGGTCGTCCAGGTGTTCGCCGCGACCAACGGGTTCCTCGACCGGATCGGCGTCGACCGGGTCCCCGAGTTCCTCGATCGGCTCGTCAGCTTCATGCGCGACGAGCACAGCGACCTGCGCGAGAAGATCGCCGGCGGCGACTGGAAGGACGAGACCCAGGAGGCGGTCAAGAACGCGGTCGCCGAGTTCGCCGACGAGTTCGGCTATGACCTCGACGAGGAGGGCCAGCCGTCCGACGACGCCGGCGCGCCCGCGCCGGCCGCCCGGGAGGCCGAGCCCGACGACGGCGACGATGCCGGCGAGGCGGCGGCCGACACCGACGACGCCGAGGTCGAGGTCTCCGCCGGAGCGGCCGCGTAGCGTCTGATGTCCCAGCGCGACGTCAAGAACCGGATCGCCAGCTTCAAGAACGTGCAGAAGATCACGCAGGCGATGGAGGCCGTCTCGGCCGCCCGCCTGCGGCGCGCCGAGCAGCGGATCGTCGCCCTGCGCCCCTACGCCGGGGCGCTGCGGCGGATGACCCGCCAGGCGGCCGAGGCGGCCGGGAGCGGCGAGACCGCGCGCCTCCCGCTGCTCGCCACGCACGACCAGCAGCAGAAGGTCGGCGCTGCTCCTCGTCACCGCCGACCGCGGGCTGGCCGGGGCGTTCAACTCGCAGGTGCTCCGGGCCGGGATCCGCGCCGGAGCCGAGTTCGAGGCCGCCGGGCAGACGCCGGTCTGGTTCGCCTCGGGTCGCCGCGGCGTCTCCTCGCTGCGCTTTCGCAACAAGGAGGTCACCGGGGCCTACACCGGCTTCACCGATCGCCCGACCTACGCCGACGCCCGGACGATCGCCGGCGAGGTGATCAGCGCCTACGTCGACGGCAAGGTCGACCGGGTCGACATCTTCTACAACAGCTTCGTCTCGGCCCTCACCCAGGACCTGACCCGCGAGACCCTGCTGCCGATCGCCGAGGCGACGATCTTCGGCGAGGACGAGGACGAAGCCGAGGAGGAGGCCGCCGAGCGGCCCCGCCACCGCGCGCTCGTCGAGTACGAGCCCGAGCCGGAGGAGATCCTCCGCCGGCTGGTCCCCGACTACATCGAGGTCTCGATCTACCGGGCCCTGCTCGACTCGACCGCCTCCGAGCACGGCGCCCGGATGACCGCGATGCGCAGCGCCTCGGAGAACGCGGGCGAGCTGATCGAAGACCTCACCCTCGAGCTGAACCGCGCTCGCCAGGCCGACATCACCGCCGAGATAATGGAAGTAGTCGCCGGCGCTGAGTCGCTGGTCTAGCGCGACTCGCCTACAAGGAGCCATCTGATGGAAGCAGCCACCGCCCCGACCACCGAAGCCGACGACACCGGCGCGACCAACACCGGCCGCATCGAGGAGATCCAGGGCGTCGTGATCGACGCCGTGTTCCCCGACGAGCTGCCCGAGATCAACAGCGCCATCACCGTCGAGCGGCCCGACGACGCCGGCATCCTCGTCTGCGAGGTCCAGCAGCACCTCGGCGACGACCGCGTCCGCGCGGTCGCCATGGACTCGACCGACGGCCTCGCCCGCGGCATGACGGTGATCGACACCGGCGGGCCGATCACCGTCCCGGTGGGGGAGATCACCCTCGGGCGCATCTTCAACCTGCTCGGCGAGCCGATCGACGAGGGCGACCCGCTGCCCGATGACGTCGAGCGCCGCCCGATCCACCAGCCGGCCCCCCGGGTCGAGGACCTCACCCCGACCACCGAGATGTTCGAGACCGGGATCAAGGTCATCGACCTCCTCGCCCCCTACGCCAAGGGCGGCAAGGTCGGGCTGTTCGGCGGGGCCGGCGTCGGCAAGACCGTCCTCATCCAGGAGCTGATCAACAACCTGGCCAAGGAGCACGGCGGCCTCTCGGCCTTCTGCGGGGTCGGCGAGCGCTCGCGCGAGGGCAACGACCTCTGGCTGGAGATGAAGGAGTCGGGCGTCATCGACAAGACGATGCTCGTCTTCGGCCAGATGAACGAGCCCCCCGGAGCCCGCATGCGGGTCGCCCTCTCCGGCCTGACCATGGCCGAGTACTTCCGCGACCAGGGGCAGGACGTCCTCCTCTTCATCGACAACATCTTCCGCTTCGTCCAGGCCGGCTCCGAGGTCTCGGCGCTGCTCGGGCGGATGCCCTCCCAGGTCGGCTACCAGCCGACGCTCGAGACCGAGATGGGCCAGCTCCAGGAGCGCATCACCTCGACCCAGACCGGTTCGGTCACCTCGATCCAGGCGATCTACGTCCCGGCCGACGACCTCACCGACCCGGCGCCGGCCTCGGTCTTCGCCCACCTCAACGCGACGACCACCCTCAACCGGGCGATCGCCGAGAAGGGGATCTACCCGGCCGTCGACCCGCTCGACTCGACCTCGACGATCCTCAAGCCCGACGTCGTCGGCGAGGAGCACTTCACCGTGGCCAACGAGGTCAAGGAGGTTCTCCAGCGCTACAAGGAGCTCCAGGACATCATCGCCATCCTCGGCATCGACGAGCTCTCCGACGAGGACAAGATCATCGTCCAGCGGGCCCGCAAGGTCGAGCGCTTCCTCTCCCAGCCGTTCTTCGTGGCCCAGCAGTTCACCGGCACGCCCGGCGCCTACGTGGCCATCGCCGACACGATCCGGGGCTTCAAGGAGATCCTCGAGGGCAAGCACGACGACGTCCCCGAGCGGGCCTTCTTCCTCAAGGGCACGATCGAAGACGTGGTCAAGGCCGCCTGATGGCGCGCACGAAGTTCCGGGTCGAGGTCCTCACTCCGGAGGGCGAGGTGTTCAACGAGGAGGTCGAGATGGTCTCGACGAGGACGACGGTCGGCTCGATCGGGATCCTGGCCCACCACTCGCCGATCCTGGCCACGCTCGAGCCGACCGAGCTGCGGCTCTACCGCTCGGAGACCGAGATCGTCCGCTTCGCCCAGGCCGAGGGCTACCTCCAGATGTCGGAGAACCGGGCCCTCGTGCTCGTCGAGGAGGCCATCGACCCCGACCGCCTCGACCGGGCCGAGCTCGAGGCCAGGCTCAGCCGGGCCCAGGGAGATGTGGAGAGCGCGCCGGCCGAGAGCGAGGAGCTCGCTCGGGCCGAGCGCGACGTGCGCCGGCTCGAGGCGTTCCTCAAAGTCGGCGGAGCCTGATCCGTCGCCCGTCCGCGGGCGTCGGCTGGCGCCGCCGCCGGCGGCCGATCAGGCTCCGCCGATTCAGCTGCACTAGACCGGCCCGGGCGGCGATGCGGACTCGAGCGGCCACCTACGACCTGATCGTCGTCGGGATGGGGTCGGGCGGAATGGTCGCCGCCGGGTTCGCCGCGTCCCTCGGCCTCCGGGTCGCCTGCGTCGAGCGGGATCGCCTGGGGGGCGACTGCCTGTGGACGGGGTGCGTGCCGAGCAAGGCCCTGCTCGCCTCGGCGAAGGCCGCCCACACGATCCGCACGGCTGACCGCTTCGGACTCGAGGCGTCCGACCCGGTCGTCGACACCGGCCGGGTGCTCGCGCGCATCCGCCGGGTCCAGGCCCGGATCGCCGCCGGCGAGGACGGCGCCGCCCACTTCGAGGCGCTCGGCTGTGAGCTCCACGCCGGGACGGCCCGCCTGCGGGGGCCCCACCTGGTCGAGGTCGACGGCCGGCCCCTCGAGGGCCGGTTCGTCCTCTTGTGCACGGGGAGCCGGCCCCGGGTGCCGGCGATCCCGGGCCTCCGGGAGGCCGGCTACCTGACCTCGGAGACCCTCTGGGCGCAGCCCCGGCTCCCGTCCAGCGCCGTCCTGATCGGGGCCGGACCGATCGCGATCGAGCTCGCCCAGGGACTGCGCCGGCTCGGGACGGCGGCGACCGTGCTCGGACGCGGACCGCGGGCGCTGGTCCGCGACGAGCCCGAGCTCGTCGACACCCTCGTCGGCGTCCTGCGCGCCGAGGGCGTCGTCCTCGAGCTCGGCGTGGCCATCGACCGGATCGGCCTGGCCGGCGGCGTGAAGGTCGTCCACGCCGGGGAGCGCATCTGGCCGGCCGAGGAGCTCGTGGTCGCCGTCGGCCGGGACGCCAACGTCGAGGACCTCGGGCTCGAGGAGCTCGGGATCGCGGTCGGCCCGGCGGGGATCGAGGTCGACGACCGCTACCGGACGAGCGTCCCCAGCATCTACGCGGCCGGCGACCTGGCCGGCCGCTACCGGTTCACCCACGCGGCCGGGTACGAGGCGGCCCGGGCGGTGCGCAACATGTTCCTCCCCGGCCATACCGGCCGCGCCTTCACCGTCCCGTGGACGACGTTCACCGATCCCGAGCTGGCCCACGTCGGGCTGACCGCCGCGCAGGCGCGGGCCGCCGGTCGGCCGAGCCGGGTCGAGGTCTGGCGGCGCGGCCTCGAGGTGTCCGACCGGGCGCTGACCGAGGAGCACACGCAGGGCGCGGTCCTGATCGTCACGGCCCGGGGCCGGGTGGTCGGCGCCCATGTGCTCGCGCCGGCGGCCGGCGAGCTGATCGGCGAGCTCGGGTTGGCCGTCGCCCGGCGGCTGCGCCTGACCGACCTGGCCGGCGTCGTCCACGTCTACCCGACGGTCGCCGTGGCCGTCCAGCAGCTCGCCGGCCAGGCGAGCATGGCCGCCGCCCGGCGCTACGTCTGGCCGCGTCCGCGCCGCCGTCACTAGAGTCCCACGATGGACGAGCGCCAACTCGCCGCCCGGCTGATCGCCTACGACACCTCGTGCGACGAGGGGATCCGTGAGGCCGCGGCCTTCGTCAAGGGGTGGCTCGAGACGAACGACATCGCCGTCGACGAGCGCGCCCACAACGGCCTCCCGGTCCTTCTGGCCGAGGTCGGCCCGGCCGCCGGGCCGTCGGTCATCCTCCACGGCCACCTCGACGTCGTCCGGGCCCGACCCGGCCAGTTCGAGCCGCTGATCGACGGCGACCGGCTGTTCGGTCGCGGCGCCTATGACATGAAGGGCGCCCTCGCCGGGATGCTCTTCGCCCTGCGCGACGCCGCGACCCAGGAGAAGGTCCGGCTGCGCCTGCTCTGCGTGCCCGACGAGGAGTCCGAGGACATCGGCGACCGGGCGACCGACGCGATGGTCGACGCCGGGCTGCGCGCCGACTTCGCCATCACCGGCGAGCCGACCGATCTCCAGATCGGCGTCGAGGCCAAGGGCGTGCTCGCCGTCCGGGTCGAGCTGACCGGGACCGCGGCCCACGGGTCGACGCCGTGGCTGGGCGACAACGCGATCCTCAAGGCCTACGACGCCTTCCGCCAGGTCGAGGGGCTTCCGTTCAGCCGTGTCTCCTCGGACCTGTTCGACCGCCCGTCGATCAACCTGGCCCGGATCGGCGGGGGGGACGCGTTCAACAAGGTGCCGGACACCTGCTGGATGGACATCGACATCCGCTACATCCCCGGCCAGGATCCCGACGCGATCGCCGCCGAGATCCACGCGATCCCCGACCTCGAGATCACCCGGCGCCTCCACCGCATGCCGGCCACCGTCTCGCGCTCGAACCCCTACGTCCGCGCCCTCGGCGCGGCGGCCGGGCGCACCGGCGGCGCCGACGTGCTCACGGTCGGGCGCGACGGCGCCTCGGACGCGATCTCCTTCCTCGCCGCCGGCGTCCCCGCCGTCGAGTTCGGCCCGGTCGGGGAGGGACATCACGGACCGGCCGAGTGGGTCTCACTCTCATCGCTCGAGCATTACCGGCGGGCGCTGCGCGCCTTCGTGGCCGACCTCGGCGCCCAGTGCGGGGCCGCCGTCGAGGAGACGCTGCGCGCGGTCGACGGCGGGCGCGCCTGACCGACCGGCCGGGCGGGGGGCCGGGCACGGCGGATGGGCCACCGGTAGCCTGCGCGGCCATGGGCGCGACACGCGAGCCGGTCGGGGTGATCGGGACCGGCTACGTCGGGCTGGTCACGGCCGCCGGGTTCGCCGAGCTTGGCAACGACGTCTACTGCGTCGACGTCGACGCCGAGAAGATCGCCCGGCTGCGCCGGGGCGAGATCCCGATCTACGAGCCGGGGCTGACCGAGCAGATCGAGCGCAACCGGTCGCGCCTGCGCTTCTCGACCACCATCGACGAGGCGGTCGACCACGCCCGGCTCCTGTTCGTCGCCGTCGGGACGCCACCGACCTACAGCGGCGACGCCGACCTCTCGGCCGTCCACGCCGTCGTCGACGCCATGCCCAGGTCCGACCGGCACGCCCTGGTGATGAAGTCGACCGTCCCGTCCGGGACGGGGGCGGCGATCAAGCGCGGCCTGCACGCCGACGGCCGGCACGGGCTCGCCTACGTCTCCTGCCCCGAGTTCCTCAAGGAGGGGTCGGCGGTGGCCGACTTCGCCCACCCGGATCGGGTCGTCGTCGGCGACGACGGGGACTGGGCGGGCGACGCCGTGATCGACCTCTACGGCCCGCTCGGCGCCCCGATCGTGCGCACCGACATCGCCAGCGCGGAGATGGTCAAGCTCGCGTCGAACGCCTTCCTGGCCACTAAGATCTCGTTCATCAACGAGATCGCCAACGTCTGCGAGGAGACGGGCGCGGACGTGGTCGAGGTGGCCCGGGGGATGGGGCTCGATTCGCGCATCGGGCAGGCCTTCCTGCGCCCCGGCATCGGCTACGGCGGCTCGTGCTTCCCGAAGGACGTCTCCGCCCTCAAGCAGCTGGCCGGAAACTCCGGCTATCACTTCCAGCTCCTCAACGCGGTGATCGAGGTCAACGAGCTCCAGAAGCGGCGGGTCATCGCCAAGCTGGTCAAGCACCTCGGCTCGCTCGTCGGGCAGACCGTCGCCCTCCTCGGGCTCGCCTTCAAGCCGAACACCGACGACATGCGCGAGGCGTCCTCGCTCGTCCTCTCCGCTCGTCTCCAGGCCGAGGGCGCGCGCGTGCGGGCCTACGACCCGATCGCCGCCGAGGAGGCGACGACGCTGATGCCGAACGTCAGCTTCACCGATTCGGCGATCGACGCCGCCCGCGGGTCGGACGCCGTCGTCCTCGTCACCGAGTGGTCGGAGTTCGGCGACCTCGACTGGGCGGCGATGGCCGCGGCGATGACCGGACGGCTCGTGATCGACGGGCGCAACGCGCTCGACCCGGAGGCCGTGCGGGGGGCCGGCCTGGTCTACGAGGGAATCGGGCGACCGCAGTGACCGGCGCGCGGGCGACCTAGTGCAGGCGGTGATCCTCGTCGGCGGCGAAGGGACCCGGTTGCGCCCGTTGACCCAGACCGTGCCCAAGCCGGTGATGACGCTGGTCGACCGGCCGCTGATCGTCTTCATGCTCGAGTGGCTCGGCGACCACGGGGTCGACGACGTCGTCCTCTGCTGCGGCTTCCTCCCCACGAGCGTCGAGCGCGCGCTGGGCGACGGGTCGGCGCACAGCCTGCGCCTGCGCTGCATCGCCGAGCCGGAGCCGCTCGGCACGGGGGGCGCCCTCAAGTTCGCCGAGGGGCTCCTCGACGAGCGGTTCCTCATGCTCAACGGCGACGTCCTCACCGACCTCGACCTGACGGCCCAGATCGCCCAGCACGAACGGACCGGGGCCACGGGGACGCTGGCCCTCGTTCCGGTCGAGGATCCGACCGCCTACGGGCTGGTGCGCATGACGCCGGGCCACGCGGTCACCGAGTTCGTCGAGAAGCCGCGGCCCGACGAGGTCGACACCAACCTGATCAGCGCCGGGGCCTACGTCCTCGACCGGTCGGTCCTCGACCTGATCCCCGGCGGGCGCGCCGTCTCGATCGAGCGGGAGGTCTGGCCGGCCCTCGTCGGCGCGGGGCTCTACGGCTTTCCGTCCGACGCCTACTGGCTCGACGTGGGCACGCCGGAGCGCTACCTCCAGGCGACGTTCGACATCATCGCCGGCCGGATGTCGACCCGGCTGGCCGACCGGCTCGGCGACGGGTTCCTCGACGTCGCCGTCGGGGTCGTCGTCGACGGCCGCCTGATCCCGCCGGCGGTCATCGCAACCGGCTGCCGCATCGGCGCGGAGGCCGAGGTCGGGAGCCTCGTGGTCCTCGGCCCGGACGTCGACGTCGGCGCGGGCGCCCGGATCGAACGCTCCGTGGTGATGGGCGGCGCCCAGGTCGGCGCCGGCTGCGTGCTGCGTGACTGCATCGTCGCCCCCGGCGTCCGGATCGGCCCGCGGACCGAGCTCAGCGGGGGCGCCGTGCTCGGGGAGGGTGCGACGATCGGGTCCGACAACGTGATCACCAACGGCGCCCGCATCGCACCGGGCGTCTGCCTCCCCGACCGGGCGGTGCGGTTCTCATGACCTCACCGGCCCTGACCTGGGAGACGATCGCCCAGCTCGACGCCTCGGCCCAGCTCGCCGACGTCCTCGCGATGCCCGAGCACCTGGGTGACGCCCTCTGGCGGGTCGAGTCGGCGGCGATCAAGCCGGTCGACACGCCCGGCGGCCTGGTCGTGGCCGGGATGGGCGGTTCGGCGATCGGCGGCGTGCTCGCCCGGGCCGCGCTCGGCGATCACGCGTCCCGGCCGATCCTCGCCGCCCGCAGCTACGGCCTCCCGCCGTGGACGACGCCCGACACGACGGTCCTCTGCGCGAGCTACTCGGGCGAGACCGAGGAGACTCTGGCCTGCTACGAGGCGGCCGGCGCGGTCGGCGCCCGGCGGGTCGCGGTGACCACCGGCGGCGCCCTGGCCGCCCTCGCCCGGGCCGACGGCGTCCCGGTGATCCCCCTACCGGGCGGCTTCCAGCCCCGGTGCGCGGTCGCCTACATGCTCGTCTCCGCGCTCGAGGTCGCCGCCCTCTGCGGCGCCGGTCCCCGGATGGCCGCCGAGATCGACGTGGCCGCGGCCCACACCGGGACCCTGATCGCCGAGTGGGGTCCCGATGCCCCGGAGGACTCGCTGGCCAAGACGATGGCCCGGGCCCTGACCGGGACGATTCCCGTGATCGCCGGATCGGCCCTGACCGGGCCGATCGCCTACCGCTGGAAGACCCAGATCAACGAGAACGCCGAGACCCCGGCGTTCTCCCACGAGCTGCCCGAGCTCGACCACAACGAGCTCGTCGGGTGGGGCGGGGCCGCCGAGGTCGGGCGCTTCTCCGCGGTCTTCCTCGACGACTGCGACATCCACCCGCGGGTCAAGGCGCGGATCGCGCTGACCGAGCAGGCGGTGTCCGCCGTGGCCGAGCACACCTTCCGGGTCGAGACCCGGGGCGAGACGACGGTCGAGCGCGTCATCTCGCTCGTCCTCCTCGGCGATCTCGTCGCCCTCTACATGGCCATCCTCCGGGGTCTCGACCCGTCCCCGGTCCCGGCGATCGAGGAGCTGAAGGCCGCCCTGGCCCAGCACGAAGAGGGGCCCCCACCGCCGGAACCTTGACACGGGTTTGGTAAGGTAGGACCGGTGAGCGAGGCGCTGACGATCCACGAGGCGGCCGAGACGACCGGCTGGTCGCCGCGGATGCTTCGCTACATCGAGCGGATCGGGCTCCTGGCCATGCGCCGCTCGGAATCCGGCTACCGCCTCTACGGTCCGGAGGAGCTCCAGCGTCTGCGAACCCTGCGCGAGCTCCTCGGTCGCTTCGACGTCGGGCTCACCGACATCGGCTTCGCCCTGCGCGTCCGCCGCGAGCCCGAGCTCGGGCGCGCCGTCGACGCCTGGTTCTCGGCCGAGCCCCGCCGCCCGCCGGACGTCGCGGCCGACGAATGGCTGCGCTTCGAGCAGGACAAGCATCAGAAGCTGATCGCCGCCCCCCAATCGACCCCACTGGAGCTTGCATGAGCCCGACCGCCGTCATCCCCGCGACCGACTTCAAGGTCGCGGACCTCCAGCTCAACGAGTTCGGTCGCAAGGAGATCGACCTCGCCGAGCACGAGATGCCCGGACTGATGTCGACCCGGCGGGAGTTCGCCTCGGCCCAGCCGCTGAAGGGGGCGCGGATCACCGGTTCGCTCCACATGACGATCCAGACGGCGGTGCTGATCGAGACGCTGACCGCGCTCGGGGCCGAGGTCCGCTGGTGCAGCTGCAACATCTTCTCGACCCAGGACCACGCGGCCGCGGCCGTGGTCGTCGGCCGGGACGGGACGCCGGAGGACCCGCAGGGCGTGCCCGTCTTCGCGTGGAAGGGCGAGACGCTCGAGGAGTACTGGTGGGCCAGCGAGCAGGCGGCCCGGTGGCCGGACGGCGGCGGCCCGAACATGATCCTCGACGACGGCGGCGATGTGACGATGCTCGTCCACCGGGGGGTCGAGTACGAGGCGGCCGGCGCGGTGCCCGACCCGGCCGAGGCGGAGTCCGAGGAGTTCCGGGTCTTCCTCACCCTGCTCCAGCGCTCGCTCGCCGAGGACGCGCAGCGGTGGACGAAGATCGCCGCCGACATCAAGGGCGTGACCGAGGAGACGACGACCGGGGTCCACCGGCTCTACCAGATGCAGGAGGCCGGGACGCTGCTCTTCCCGGCGATCAACGTCAACGACTCGGTGACCAAGTCGAAGTTCGACAACCTCTATGGCTGCCGCCACTCGCTGATCGACGGCCTCAACCGGGCGACCGACGTGATGATCGGCGGGAAGGTCGGCGTCGTGTGCGGGTTCGGCGATGTCGGGAAGGGCTGCGCCGAGTCGCTCCGCGGGCAGGGTGCCCGGGTGATCATCACCGAGATCGACCCGATCTGCGCGCTCCAGGCGGCGATGCAGGGCTACCAGGTGACGACGCTCGAGGACGTCGTCGAGACGGCCGACATCTTCATCACCACCACCGGCAACGTCAACATCATCACCGCCGACCAGATGGGGCGGATGAAGCACCAGGCGATCGTGGCGAACATCGGCCACTTCGACAACGAACTCGACATGGCCGGGCTCGGCGCCGTCCCCGGCATCAGGCGGGTCACGGTCAAGCCCCAGGTCGACGAGTGGCAGTTTTCCGACGGCCACTCGATCATCGTCCTCTCCGAGGGCCGCCTGATGAACCTCGGCAACGCGACCGGGCACCCGAGCTTCGTGATGAGCAACTCGTTCACCAACCAGACGATCGCCCAGATCGAGCTCTGGACGAAGAACGACGACTACGAGAAGCAGGTCTACGTGCTCCCGAAGCTCCTCGACGAGAAGGTCGCCCGGCTCCACCTCGCCGCCCTCGGGGTCAAGCTGACCGAGCTCCGCCCCGAGCAGGCCGCCTACATCGGCGTCCCGGTCGACGGTCCGTACAAGCCCGACCACTACCGCTACTAGGGGACGCGGGCGGGCGGCCGGCGGAGTCGGCCGATCGCCAAGCTCCCACCCCACGAGGTGGCCGACCTCGGCCTCGCCGAGGCCGGCCAGGCGCGGATCCGCTGGGCCGACGGGCAGATGCCCGTGCTCGGGGCGATCCGCGCGCGCTTCGCGGTCGAGCGGCCGCTCGACGGTCTCCGCGTCGCCGTGTGCCTCCACGTCACCGCCGAGACGGCCAACCTGATTCGGACGCTGATCGCCGGGGGCGCGGTGAGCGCCCTCTGCGCGGCCAACCCGTTCTCGACCCAGGACGACGTGGCCGCGGCCCTGGTCGTCGGGCACGGGGCCGAGGTCCACGCCCGCCGGGGCGAGGCGCCGGGCGACTACGCGGCCCATCTCGAGCGGCTGGTCGCCGCCGGGCCGAAGGTCGCCATCGACGACGGGGGCGACCTGATCGCCGCGGCCCACGCCGGGGAGCGGCCACCGGCCGGGGCGATGCTCGGAGCGACCGAGGAGACGAGGACCGGCCTCGTCCGCCTGCGCTCGATGGAGGCCCGGGGGGAGCTCCGGTGCGCCGTGCTCGCGGTCAACGAGGCGCTGACCGAGCGGACCTTCAACGACCGCTACGGGACCGGTCAGTCGACGCTCGACGGGATCCTCCGGGCCACCGACCTCCTCTTCGCCGGACGGACGTTCGTCGTCGTCGGCTACGGCTACGCCGGCAAGGGCGTGGCGTTGCGCGCCCACGGCGCCGGGGCGTCGGTGATCGTCTGCGAGGTCGACCCGATCCACGCGCTCGAGGCGCGGATGGACGGCTTCGAGGTCATGCCGGCCGTCGACGCCGCTGAGCGGGGCGACGTCTTCGTGACGGTCACCGGGGCTCCGGACGTCCTGCGCCGGGAGCACTTCGTGCGGATGAAGGACGGGGCGGTCCTGGCCAACGCCGGCCACTTCGACGTCGAGATCAGCCTCCCCGACCTGGCCGCGGTCGCGGTCGGGCCGCCGCGCGAGGTGCTCCCCCTGGTCGACGAGTACGACCTCGGCGGTCGCCGGCTGAACCTCCTGGCCAAGGGTCGGGTGGTCAATCTGGCGGCGGCGGCCGGGCACCCGGCGGCGGTGATGGACCTCTCGTTCGCGGGCCAGGCCCTCGCTGTCGAGCATCTCGCGCGGGCCGCCGGGACGCTCGGGCCGGGGGTCCACCGGGTGCCGGTGGAGATCGATCGCGAGGTCGCGCGGATCAAGCTTGCGACCCTCGGCGTCGAGCTCGACGTCCTGACGGCGGCCCAGGCTGGGTACCTCCGCGCCTTCCGCTAGGCGTTCACACGGGCAGCGCGCGGATAGCAAGTGTGCTGGTTCTGCTTCATCAACGCTTAATCTTGACATCGACGAAGCGACCGGACTATCGTCCCGTGCGAGTTCCGAGGGCTGCCCCGAGGGGCCGGGACCGGCGCTCCCGCGGTCCATGCAGCTGGATCCCGCGTCGCATACTGCCCGAGAGGAGCCGAGATGTCCATGTGTGGTCCTGCCTTCGACGACGCTCACGCCCGCCGGGTGCCGCGGCCGGCAGAGATCGGCGAGCCACCGGTCGCGGCGGACGGCGATCTCGCCCGCGAGGCGACCGTTCCGGCCGATCCCGAATCGCTGCTCGTCGAGTACCTCCTCGACCGCCTGGCCGCACTCGAGTAGCCGCCGGGGACGGGCGCGTGCCGCCGCCGGACCTGGTGCGGCGCTGTGAGGGTGGCGGCGCGCGGGCCTCCTGGGTCGAAACACCGAGCACGCTTGAATCCCCGACTCGTTGTGTACGATCGTCGGTATCCCGGATGCGATCGGCACGCGCTGCCCCGCGGGCGTCAAAACTGCTACGTGGAGCTCGATGCGCCGTGGCCGCGCCAGAGCATCTCTTCGCACTCGGTTCGCGGCGGGACTGTGGGCCCTGACGGCGGGCGGCCAGAAGGGTCGGGCGACGTGATGGCGCCGACGCCTGCGCGTTCCTCCGGGGAGATTCTCGCGTGGGGAGCGGACCTGCTCGAGCCGGCGCTGCGCGCGGCGGTGGACCGACTCTCGCCGCCGCTGCGGCTGGTCGCGGGCTATCACATCGGCTGGTGGGACCGGCGCGGGACCGCCACCAAGGGCGGCGTGGGCAAGGCCCTGCGTCCGACGCTCGTCCTGCTCTGCGCCGAGGCCGTTGGCGGCGACCCGTCCGACGCGCTGGTCGCGGCCGTGGCCGTCGAGCTCGTGCACGACTTCTCCCTCCTGCACGACGACGTCATGGACGGCGACGTGCTGCGCCGATCGAGGCCGACCGCGTGGAGCGTGTTCGGCGTGGGCCCGGCGCTCCTCGCCGGTGATGCGCTCCTGGCGCTTGCCGTCGACGTGCTGGCGTCAAGCGGGCACGAGCGGGCGCTCGATGCCCTGGTGATCCTCAACGCGACCGTCCTCGGGCTGGTCGACGGTCAGGCCGCGGACCTCGCGTTCGAGGATCGGGCCGACGTCGGTCTCGAGGAGTGCCTGGCCATGGCCGGCGGCAAGACCGCGGCGCTCCTCGGATGCTCGTGCGCGCTCGGGGTCATGATCGTCGGCGGCTCCGATCCGCAGGTCGCCCAGCTGCTTGGGTTCGGCGAGCGTCTCGGCCTGGCGTTCCAACTCGTCGACGACATCCTCGGGATCTGGGGAGACCCGGCCACGACCGGCAAAGCCGCGAACTCAGACCTGTCCCGGCGCAAGAAGTCGCTCCCCGTGGTCGCCGCGCTCAGCTCCGGGGCTCCGGAGGCGCGCGAGCTCGCCCGGCTGTACCGGGGCACCGATCCGCTGTCGGTCGACGAGCTGGCCCGGGCGCGCCGCTTGATCGAGCGCGCGGGCGGGCGCGCATGGAGCGACGCGGAGGCCGACGTCCAGCGCTCGCGCGCGCTCGAGCATCTCGGCGCCGCGGGCCTGCGCGGCCGCGCGGCCGCCGAGCTCGGCGCCCTCGCTCACCTGGTCACGTCACGCGACCGCTGACACGTCGGGCGAGCGGGGCGCCGGTCGGGCTCAGATGCGGTCGGCGACGATCATCAGGTAGTGGAAGCTGCCCTCACGATAGGCCTCGAGGAAGGCGTCCTCGATCCCGGTCGCGGGCGACGGCTGCGGTGCGCAGCTCCCAGTAGGGGATCGTCGCGTTCGTGAGGTCGATGACCTCGAATGGCACCAGCCCGTTGGCGGCCAGCGCCTTGAAGTAGTCGCTGCGTGGATGGATGTTGCAGGTGTAGTGCTCGTCGATCTGAGCGACCGCCCGCGACCGGCCGGTGAGGTCGTTGGAGCAGCCGGTGATGCAGACGTAGCGGCCGCCGACCGCGAGCAGGCGCGAGAACTCGCCGAACAGGTCGAACAGGTCCACGTACATCGTCGTCTCGTTGGTCCAGACGGCCTTTCGAGAGCCCGTCTCGAAGCCGGTGTCGAGCATGTTGCGCAGGTGGAATCGGACGCGGTCGCTCACGCCCCGGGACAGGGCCTGATCGTTGGCAAAGGCGACCTGATATTCGGAGATCGTCACGCCATCGACTCGGCAGCCGAAGCGCTGCTCGGCCATGAAGCTGGTCGCGCCGCGGCCCGACCCGGCATCCAGGATCCGATCGTCGGGGGTGATGTCGCCGAGCTGGTCCAGGAGCAGGTCGGCCTGGGCGGTCTCGAGGCGATGGAGCTCGGCGATGACCCGGGCGTCGCGGGTCTCCGCCGGCCCCTCCAGGGCCGCTCGATCGACGGCTCCGACCCCGTAGTGGTGGTGGTAGAGCCCGTCGAGATCGCCGAGCAGCCAGTTGACGTCGTCCTGCCGGCCGGCGCCGCGGCTCCCCGTCGGAGCCGTGCTGTTCCAGTAGGACGCGACGGCGCGCTGGTATTCGTCGCGCAGGATGGCGCTGCCCAGGTTGCTCGTGCTCATGGTGCTAGCTCCTTTCGAGGTACAGGTGCCGAGTCGCCGGGAGGACGGCCCGGCTCGGGGGTTGACGGACGCTTCACTGGCCGTCGTCGCTCTGGTAGCGGCCGGTGGTCGCGTGCCATTCGCGACTGCCGCCGAGCCAGGCCCAGGTGTCGAGGAAGAAGCGCCTCAGCATCGGCGAGCCGGCGGGGCTGAGGGCCCGCCGCCTCCGCGACGAACAGCTGCATCAGCTCGTTGTGGATCTCGACCGTGCGCTTGATCGCTTGCTCGCTTGGAGCAGCCCTCCTCCGACGGCGATGACGCGAGGGAGGTTGAAGTCGGTCTCGGACTCGAACGCCGCCGAGTGCAGATCGTTCAGCAGCACGTTCGCGGCACCGGCCCGGGTGAACGCTCGGCGGACGCGCGGGATCGAAGAACTCGTGGGGCGGCAGCTCGTAGCCGGCGACCGGAATCGATCAGGATCATCGGCGGCAGGTAGCTGTTGAGGTGCCGCTGCACCAGGTACTCCCACACCGGCGGCGTCCGCCCGTTCCGGTGCCAGTCGGCCTCCTGGGTCCAGGCGACGAACAGGATCCCCATCTGATGCTGGAACCGCCCCATCTGGGTCGACGGAGCGTAATCGGCAAGGTGCTCCATCGCGCTGCGGAACGCGGTCGCGATCGGCTCCGCTCGCGACGGTAGGCGTCGAGCTGCGGCCGCGTATCCGTGCCGGAAGGGGGGCCGGATCGACCACGGCGTGGAGCAGGGCCAGCCGCGAGGCGACCATGCTCGGGTCGGCACCGAGCTCGACCTCGTCCACGTAGTAGTCGTCCGCCGCCCACTCCGCGACGACGCACTTCGCCGCCGCCAGCAGGCGGTCGGGATCGTCGGTGCCGGGGTGCGTGAGCATGATCAGGCGGCCGAAGTTGCAGGCGCGGAGGCGGTCGAGCTGGTCCGGAGTAGATGCCGACCTCGCCGGCCCAGGCGACGAGCCGGCCGTTGACCTCCTCACCGAGGGCCGGGTCGTCGCGCACCGCGCCCGGGCAGAACAGCTCCGGCGTCGAAGCGTCAGCCTCGTCGCCCGCCGTCGGCCGGGCGTCCGCGGCGCTCGCCGACGCCGCGTCGCCGGCGACCCGCCAGGCGGCCGTGCCGAGGCCGCTCGGCCGGCCGGGAAGCTCCGGCGCGCCCGGCCGCGCGACCGCGGGGTGGGGCGCGGCCGGCGCGGTCTGCGCTGACAGGCGGGCCGCCGACCCGCCCAACCCGATCGGGCGGTCGAACCGCGGCGGGGCGCTCGACGCCGGCGCCTGCCGGCCGTCCGCCCGCGCCGAGGTGCCGTGCTCGGGGGTCCGGGGCAGCCGGCTCGGATCGGGGCGGTCCGGGTTCGCCAGCAACGCCGTCACGAGGCCGGCCAGGCTACTGGCCGGCAGCGACAGATCTGAGACCTGCAACATCCCTCCACCCTCCGTTCGGGTCTGTGCCGGTCGCGTGCCGGTCGACTCGAATCGCACACGGCAACTCCCGGGCGGCACGCGCCGGCGACGCCACAGGGCGTGAGCTCAGGCCGGCGTCGGTTGGTGGGATCGCTTGCGAGTCCCAGGCGCCGATGGACACCTCAATGGCGTGTCGGTGCGCTGTGGCGCACGACGCGCAGAACTGTCCCGTCACCGGGGGTCCTCTCGTGATCCTCACAACGTTCCGCCGTGAGCTCCCGGCGAGTGTACGCGATGCTCCGGGCCCTCGTCAAGGCACTCGCCGGCGCGTCTCGTTCACAGGCTCGTAACAGGGTGTCCGCGAACGTCGGGGCGCAGCGAGTCGGTCCGGAACCTCGCCTTATGAGCATATTGCGTCGCATGAGGCCGAAACCTTGCTACAGTCCGCCCAGAGGGTGGCACGTGACAGTGAGTGGGATGGTTTCGGCCGTTTCATCGCGCGGCAGGTGGTCGCGTGATGCTGGTCGGCCGCCCGCAGCCTGCGCGCGGCCGCAGCCGTATGCCGTGCCCGTGTGAGGAGTTGAGACCGGCGCCACCGCCGGGGTCCAGTCGGGGCCCGGATCCACTGCGACGCGCCGGAGTCGGATGCAGTGGAAGGCGCCCGCGCCACCAGCGGGCGGATGCCAGGAGATCACCCTCTTTGAAATCAGCGAACGCGGAAGGCAGAACTCATGATTGATCCTGTGCCGCCGGGTACCGACGACCCGCGGCTGAGCCTCGGCACTGCCGCGGCGCGAAACCTCGCCACGACGACCAAGTCGGCGCCCCAGATGCAGGGCATCTCCTCGCGCTGGCTGCTGCGCGTGCTGCCCTGGGTCGAGACCAAGGGCGGCGTGTACCGCGTCAACCGCCGGCTGAGCTACGAGATCGGCGACGGGCGCGTGACGTTCACCAACGTCGGCGACGACGTCCAGGTCATCCCCGGCGAGCTCTGCGAGATCGCCTTCCTGCGCACCTACGACGACATGGACGTGCTCAACACCCTCGCCGGCATGTTCGTGCAGCAGGAGGTCGCGGCCGGCGAGGTCATCGTCGAGAAGGGCGGCCCGGCGGACCAGATCGTCCTGATCGCCCACGGCAAGGTCGAGAAGATCGGCACGGGCAAGTACGGCGAGGAGGCGGTGCTCACCGTCTGGGCGGACGGCGACTACTTCACGCCGGAGGCGATTCTCGAAACCGACGACTACTGGGACTTCACGGCCAAGGCCGCGACCCGGTGCACGTTGTTGACGCTCAAGCAGGACGTCTTCGAGCATATCGTCGGCGAGCACGAGACCCTGCGCGCCCACATCGACGCGTACAAGGTGCTCCCGTCGATGCCGCAGGACAAGTCCGGCCAGGCGGAGATCGCCCTCGCGGCCGGGCACCGTGGCGAGCCGACGCTGCCCGGGACGTTCGTCGACTACGAGCTCTCGCCCCGCGAGTACGAGCTCAGCGTCGCCCAGACGGTGCTCCGGATCCACACGCGCGTCGCCGACCTCTACAACGACCCGATGAACCAAACCGAGCACCAGCTGAGGCTCACGATCGAGGCCCTGCGCGAGCGCCAGGAGCACGAGCTCGTCAACAACCGGGAGTACGGGCTGCTCCACAACTGCGATCTCAAGCAACGGATCCGCACGCTCACCGGGCCGCCGACGCCGGACGACTTCGACGAGCTCGTCACCCGTCGCCGCGGGGCCCAGTTCCTCCTCGCGCATCCCCGCACGATCGCGGCGTTCGGCAGCGAGTGCACGAAGGCCGGGATCTACCCGGACAACATCCCGTTCCACGACGCCACGGTTCCGTCCTGGCGGGGCGTGCCGCTGCTGCCGTGCAACAAGATCCCGATCACCGAGGACCACACGAGCTCGGTCATCGTCATGCGGACCGGCGAGGACAACGAGGGCGTCATCGGGCTGCACCAGACGGGTATCCCCGATGAATACCAGCCCGGGCTGTCGGTGCGGTTCATGGGGATCAACGAGAAGGCCGTGATCAACTACCTGGTCACCGCCTACTTCTCCGCCGCCGTGCTCGTCCCGGACGCGCTCGGCGTCCTCGAGGACTGCCAGATCAGGGCTTGAGCGGGCAGGCCGAGCGTGGCGACGACGACTGCCGGGCGGTCGCGTGATGAGGACGCGACCGGCCCCGCGCCGCGCGCGGCCGCCGCGCGCGGTCACTCGCCTGCGGATGCTCGTGCGCCTCAACGCCGACCGCGCGTGCGGTGACGTCCTGTGATTGGTGACGCGACCGGGATGTCGGGCGCGGCCACGACTCCGCGCCGGGACGGCGACGTGGAGCTCGTCGTCCTCGTCGACGAGCGCGGGTCCCCGATCGGGACCGCCGAGAAGTGGGCGGCCCATCACGCCGACACCCCCCTTCACCTGGCGTTCTCGTGTTACGTGTTCGACGACGCCGGGCTCTTCCTGACGACCCGGCGCGCCCTCGGCAAGAAGGTCTGGCCTGGGGTGTGGAGCAACTCGGTCTGCGGCCACCCCGCCCCGGGGGAGAGCTTGCGCGACGCGATCGAGCGCCGTCTCGAGTACGAGCTCGGCATGACCGCGCGAGACTTCGAGGTCGTCCTGCCCGACCATCTGTACCGTGCCCCGCCGTTCCGGGGGATCGTCGAGTACGAGTTCTGCCCCGTGTTCGTCGCCCGCGCGGCGACATGGCCGCAGCCGAACCCGCTGGAGGTCGGCGCCTGTGCCTGGGTCGACTGGGACGAGTTCGTCCACGCGGCCGAGACCGACACCCGCGACGCGTACTCCTGGTGGTGCAAGAACCAGCTCCGCGAGCTCAAGGATCAGCCCCTGATCGACACCTACGCCCGCCGGCCGGCGGACCCCGAATGATCGGCGCCCACCCACGCGGCCGGCCGTCCGGAGGTCGAGGATGAGCACCGTCGAGCGATCGGCCCCCGCCGCCGGCCAACCCTTCGAGCTGCCCGAGTTCTACATCGGCTGGCCGGCGCGCCTGAACCCGAACGTCGAGGCGGCCCGCCGGCACTCCAAGGAGTGGGCGCGGGAGGTCGGGATCCTCGACACGCCGGCCGCCGACGACACGCCGGAGATCTGGACCGAGGCGAAGTTCGACGCGCATGGACTACGCGCTGCTCTGCGCCTACACCCACCCGGACACGCCGGCCCGGAGCTCGACCTCGTCACCGACTGGTACGTCTGGGTCTTCTACTTCGACGACCACTTCCTCGACGTCTTCAAGCGGTCCCGCGACGCTGGTCGGCGGGCGGGACTACCTCGAGCGCCTGCCGCCTGTTCATGCCGCGTCGACCTGACCGAGGCGCCGCCGGAGCCGACCAACCCCGTCGAGCGCGGGCTGATCGACCTATGGGCGCGAACGGTGCCCGGCAAGACCGTCGAATGGCGGCGGCGGTTCTTCCAGAGCACCAAGAGCCTGCTGGAGGAGTCCAACTGGGAGCTCAACAACATCAGCGCCAGCCGCGTGGCCAACCCGATCGAGTACATCGCGATGCGGCGGAAGGTCGGCGGCGCGCCCTGGTCGGCCCACCTCGTCGAGCACGCGAACTTCGTCGAGGTTCCCGACCGCGTCTGGAACACGCGGCCCATGCGGGTGCTCAAGGACACGTTCGCCGACGGCGTCCACCTGCGCAACGACCTGTTCTCCTACGAGCGGGAGGTGGGCGACGAGGGCGAGCTCGCCAACTGCGTCCTCGTGCTCGAGCACTTCCTCGGCATCGACACCCAGGCCGCCGCCGACCTGACCAACGAGATCCTCACCTCGCGCCTCCACCAGTTCGAGAACACCGCGCTGACCGAGGTGCCGCCGCTGTTCGAGGAGTACGCGCTGAGCCCGCTCGAGCGCCAGAGCGTGCTGCTCTACATGAAGGGGCTCCAGGACTGGCAGGCCGGCGGCCACGAATGGCACATGCGCTCGAGCCGCTACATGAACAAGCGAGCGGCCGACGGGCAGGATCCGCACGTGCTCGGCGGCCCCGTCGGGCTCGGGACCGCAGGCGCGCGCCTGCTCAGCGGATCGCCCCGGTCGCTCGGCCTGACGCGGTTTCGCGCCAACACGCACAGGCCGTTCGCCCCGGTCGGGCCGACGAAGTTGCCGCCGTTCTACATGCCCTACGTCGCCCGGGTCAACCCGCACATCGACCGCTCGCGCCGGCATTGCCTCGACTGGGCGCGGGCGATGGGGATGCTCGAGTCGGTTCCGGGCCACCCGGGCGCCGGAATCTGGGACGAGGACCAGCTCCGGGGCTTCGACTTCGCCGCCTGCGCGGCGCGCCTGCACCCGGACGCCTCCGGCCCCGAGCTCGATGTCTCCTCGGCCTGGCTGACCTGGGGGACCTACGGCGACGACTTCTTCCCCCAGGTCTACGGCTCCACCCGCGACCTCGCCGGCGCCAAGACCTTCACCGCTCGCATGCCGCTGTTCATGCCGATCGACTGTGGCGCCACCCCGCCGCCGGTCAACCCGGCCGAGGCCGGCCTCGCCGAGCTCTGGCACCGCACGGCCTCGCCGATGTCGATCGACGGCCGCGTGAGCTTCCGGGACGGCGTCAAGACGATGACCGACAGCTGGCTCTGGGAGCTCCAGAACCAGATCCAGCACCGGATCCCCGACCCGGTCGACTACATCGAGATGCGGCGCATGACGTTCGGCTCCGACCTCACAATGAACCTCGCTCGGATCACGCAGGCCGGGACCCTCCCGGCCGACCTCTTCCTCACCCGGTCGCTGGTCGAGCTCGAGAACGCGGCCCAGGACTACGCCTGCCTGCTCAACGACGTCTTCTCCTACCAGAAGGAGATCCAGTTCGAGGGCGAGCTCCACAACTGCGTGCTCATCGTCGAGAGCTTCCTCGGCATCGACCGCGCGCCGGCCGTGGACGTGGTCAACGACCTGATGACCACGCGGGTGAAGCAGTTCGAGCACATCATCGCCACCGAGCTCCCGATCGTCGCCGACGACTTCGGGCTGGACGATGAGGATCGGGCGACCCTCGCGGCCTGGGTCGAGTCCCTCCAGGACTGGATGGCCGGGATCCTCGACTGGCACCACCTCACGCGACGCTACGACGAGGCCGCCCTGCGCCGGCTCAACGCGCCGGGAACATTGCTCGCCGGCGGCCAGCCGCGGGCCCTGGCCGCGTCGCCGCGGCCGTCCCCCACCGGGTCGTTCCCGGCAGGCCCGACCGGCCTCGGCACCGCCGGCGTCCGGGTCCCGACTGGGGCCCGGCCCGAGCCGGCCTTGCCCGGCGCGCCGTCGCCGGTCCTCGGTGGACCGGTCGGGATCGGGACGGCGACGGCGCGGATCGCCTCGCTCCTCGCCGAACGCCGCGTGTCCGGGAGCTAGCGCGTGCTCCTCGACCGCATCGGGCGACCTCAGGATCTCCGGCCGCTCACCAACGAGCAGCTCCAGGAGGTGGCGGACGAGACTCGCGGGCTGATCATCGACACGATCGGCGAGATCGGGGGCCATTTCGGGGCCAACCTCGGCGCATGCGAGCTCGCGGTGGCGATCCACAGCCTGCTCGACTCGCCGCGCGACAAGCTCGTCTGGGACGTTGGGCACCAGGCGTACCCGCACAAGATCCTCACCGGGCGCCGTGCCGAACCTGGAACCATCCGCCGGTACGGCGGCCTGGCGCCCGTTCTGCTCGATCTTCGAGTCCGAGCACGACGCGATGGGCGCCGGTCACGCGTCGACGTCGATCTCCTACGCCGTCGGGCTCAAGGAGGCGATGCGGCGCGGGGCGCTCCCCGACGGCAAGGTCGTGGCGGTGATCGGCGACGGGGCCCTGACCGGGGGCGTTGCCTTCGAGGCGCTGCTCAACGCCGGCGGAATGGACCTGCCCATCGTCCTCGTACTCAACGACAACGGGATGTCGATCGCGCCGAACGTCGGCGCCCTGTCGCGGTATTTCAACCGCCTGCGCTTGCACCCCGGCCTGTACAGGGCGAGTGAGGATCTCGAGGAGACCCTCACGCGGCTGCCCGGAGGCATCGGTGAGCGGATCGACCGGCTCGGGCCCCAGCTGAAGGAGTCGATCAAGGCGTTCTGGGCGCCCGGCCTGCTGTTCGAGCAACTCGACCTCGCCTACATCGGCGTCGTCGACGGCCACGACGTCGGCGCGGTGCGGGCCGCGATGGGCGTGGCGCTCGCCGCCGAACGTCCGGTCGTCGTGCACGTGAACACCGTCAAGGGCAAGGGGTTCGCCCCGGCCGAGAACGGCGGCCTCGCCGGGATGGAGACCTGGCACGCGGCGAAGCCGGCGTCGATCGTCGGACGCAAGCCGGCCGCCAAGCGGACGGGCCTGGCGCTCCCGCTCCCGGTGACGCCGTACACCGCGGTGTTCGCGCGAGCGCTCGTCGAGGAATGTCGGCGCGACGCGCGGGTCTGCGCGATCACCGCGGCGATGAACTCCGGCACCGGATTGGACCTGCTCCAGAAGGTCATGCCCGAGCGCTACTACGACGTCGGCATCGCCGAGCAGCACGCCGTCCTGTTCGCGGCCGGCCTGGCCCTCGGGACGATGAAGCCCGTCGTCGCCGTCTACTCGACGTTCCTCCAACGAGCCTTCGACCAGATCGTGCACGACGTCTGCCTCCAGAAGCTGCACGTCGTGTTCGCGATGGACCGCGCCGGCCTCGTCGGCGACGACGGCCCCACCCACCACGGTGCGTTCGACATCTCCTTCATGCGCTGCCTGCCGAACATCGTCCTCATGGCGCCGCGGGACGCCGGGACGCTCGTCGACATGCTCCACACGGCGCTCGCCTACGAGGCCGGCCCGATCGCGTTCCGCTATCCGCGCGGCCCGGCGGAGGGGGTCCGGCCCACCGGTGAGCCGAGGCTCGTCCCGATCGGTCGGGGCGAGGTCATGCGCGAAGGCGAGCGCGCCGCCCTGATCGGCTACGGATCCGGCGTCGGGATCGCCGCCGCCGCCGCCGATCGTCTGCTGGAGTCATACGGGGTCAGCGTCACGGTCGCCGACGCGCGGTTCGCCAAGCCACTCGACGCGGAGCTGATCCTCCGCTTGGCCGACAACCACGATCTGCTCGTCACGGTCGAGGAGAACGTGCTGAGCGGCGGGTTCGGCGCGGCGGTGGCCGAGTTGTTACTCGATAATGACCGTACGACCCGGCTGCGGCGGTTCGGCCTGCCGGACCGTTTCGTGACGCACGGCGCCCCGGGTCTTCTGCTCGAGGAGGTCGGGCTCACGCCCGGCGCGATCGCCGAGCAGATCGCGCGAACGCAGGGCCTCGCCGGGCGGCGTGCTCAGCTGACCGCCGCGCGTCCCGACACGTGATGGTGTCGCCCCGCACGGCGGCTGGAGGCGGCACTCGGTGGCGGCGGCCGTCGTCCGCCCGGTCGGCAGGCCTCACAGCGACCGAGACGCAGGTGGGAGCCAAAGTGACTAGCGCGCGTGAGCGACACTTGGTAGGCTCGCGGCCTCACAGAGATCAGTCCCGTCTGCCACGGAGGTGGAGGCCAGGATGCCGCGCGCACCAAGGTTCGCTTCCCCCTCTCGCCCTGGCGCTCGTCGTCGCGCTGGCCCTGGGCTGCGCGTCAGCTCAGCCCGATGGACTCGGTGTGAGCTTGGCGGCGGGCGTCGGGCCTGCGCGGCCGTCTCGCCCGTGAGCGGGAAGGTGAGCATCTTCTCGTTCAACCCGCTACGCGCCACTGCCGCTCGACGTGACCGCAAACCCCGGCGGCTGTCATCGGATTCCCCTGCTCGGCCACGTGCTGTTCAACACGTCGAGCGCGCCGGTCCTGATCTACGCCGACCCCTTCTGTGCCACGATCTTCGGCCTGCCGGTCGCTCCGGGCTCCGGAAACCACGTGCCACCGAACGGGAGCTGGGCGGTGCTGCTCCCGGTCGCCCTCAGCCTCAGCCTCGGCCCCGTGAGCGTCGGCGCCGCCGCCGTCGGTGGGCCCGGGGTCGATCTAACCCCGGTGAGCATCTTCACCCTGGACGAGGGACCGCTGACCAGCGGCCTCGACCTGGGGGCCTGCAACCTGCTGCCTCCGTTGATCGCCCACGCCATGGCCAACAACAGCGGCCGGCCGGTGCAGGTGTTCGTCGATCCGGCCTGCACGGTCCCGTTCATCACGATCCCGGCCGGGGACGGTGCCCACGTAATCGGCGACGGAAGCTGGAGGTACGCGGACGCACCCGCGAGCGCCGGGGTGTCCACGGCCACGAAGGCCGCTAAGCCACGGCGCGTCGCCGCGGTGTGCGCGCAGGCACGGGCCGCGCACTCGACGCGGGCCAAGGTGCGCCGTGCGTGTGCGAAGGTCAAGCGAGCGGCGCGTGCGACGCGGCACGCCTAGGCCTTAGCGGCGTGACCGGCACGTCGCGCCCGCACATGCGCAATGACGCGAGCGGCGTGCGGGTTCGGACGCGGAGCGTGCCATTCTTCACGCAGGCCTCGTCGTTCGAGGCGCTGTGGCCGGTTATCCGCCGTCACGTGAGCGAGGTGATAGATCGCGGGAAATACTCCCACGGTGGCAAGGTCGTCGAGCTCGAAGCAGCCCTCGCCGCCTGGACCGGTGCGCGCTATGTCGTGGGGGTGAACTCCGGAACCGATGCCCTCGTGCTGCTGCTGCGCGCATGTGGCTTGGAGCCCGGCGACGAGGTCGTGGTCCCGGCCTTCACGTTCGTCGCCTCCGCCTCCGCGGTCGTGCTCGCCCGCGGCCGGCCGGTATTCGCCGACATCGATCCCAACACATACGCGATCGACCCGGCGTCGATCGCCGCGGTGGCCACCCCCCGCACACGCGCGGTGATGCCCGTCCACCTGTTCTCCCAGATGGCCGACATGGGACAGATCCTCGACCTCGCCGATCGCCTGCGGCTGCTCGTCGTGGAGGACAGCGCCGAGGCCGTCGGGATGCGCTGGGACGGAGTCCACGCCGGGCTCCTCGGCGCCGGCGGCGTGCTCTCGTTCTTCCCATCCAAGACGCTCGGCGCCATCGGCGACGCCGGGGCCATCCTCACCAACGTCCCCGGGGTGGCCGAGACCGCCGCGGCACTGCGCCACCACGGGCGCTACGGCCGGACGCTCGACAACTTTCCGGCGATCTCGAACGCCACTCGGATCTCGGGCGTGAACAGCAAGATGGACGACATCCAGGCCGCGGTCCTCCTCGCCAAGCTGGCGCGTCTCGACCAGGACATGGCCCGGCGAAACGAGTTGGCGGCCGCCTACACCGAGGAGCTCGCCGGCGCCCCCGGCGTGCGCCGCCTGCCGACCCTCCGCCAGCCGTCCACGACGACGAACTCCGTCTTCTACGTCTACCTCGTAGAGGTCGAGCGACGGGACGAGCTCGCCGAGTTCCTTCGCCGCGGTGGCGTCGAGACCGAGGTCTACTACCCGCGGCCGCTGCATCTTCAGCCCTGCTTCGCCGATCTCGGCTACCGGCGCGGGGACTTCCCCCACGCCGAGGCGGCCTGTCAGCATGCCCTCGCTCTCCCGCTCTACCCCGATCTCTCGCTCGAGGCCGTGGAGTACGTGTGCAGTCTCGTTCGCGCGTTCTTCGGTCGGGCATCCGCGTGAACCTGCCGTTCTTTCCCCCGGATCTCTTCGAGGGCGACCGGGAGGCGCTGCTGGACATCGTCCACGCCGTCGGCACCGCCCCCGGGCAGCGGTTCATCCTCGGCGAGCACACGGCCCGCTTCGAGCACGAGCTGGCGACCCTCCTCGGCGCCGCCCATGTCGTCGCTTGCGGCAGCGGCACGGCCGCGCTGGCGATGCTGCTCCAGGGAATCGGCGTCGGGCCCGACGACGAGGTCGTAGTCCCCGCCTTCGGTTGCGCGCCCCTGGCCAGCACCGTCGTCAACCTCGGGGCCGTCCCCGTGTTCGCCGACATCGACCCGTGGACGATGGTGATCGACCCGGACGCCGCCGAGGAGCTCGTGACCGCGCGCACCCGGGCGCTGATGCCGGCCCACATGTTCTCGGTCATGGCCGACATGCCCCGGATGCGGGCGATCGCCGCCCGCCACGACCTCCGCCTGGTCGAGGACTCGGCCGTCGCCCAGGGCGCCGTGCTCGACGGGCGCCCGGCCGGGCTCTGGGGCGACGCCGGCGTCTTCTCGTTCGTCCAGGTCAAGACGTTCGGGACCGCCGGCGAGGGCGGAGCCGTCGTCACCGACGATCCGGACCTCGCCCGGGCCGTCAGGATGCTGCGAAACCACGGGCAGGACGGGACGAACCGGTTCCTGCACCATCGCATCGGCGGCAACAGCCGCTTCGACGAGATCCTCGCCGCCTTCCAGCTCCACCGCCTTCCCGGCCTCGCCGGGCGACTCGATCGCCGGGCCAACATCGCCGCCTACTACACCGAGCGCTTCGCCGGCCTGCGCGATCGCGGCGTCGTCCCTCCTCCGCGCGGACGCAACGGCCGCTGCTACTACGTCTACACCCTCCTCGTCGACCGGCGCGAGGAGCTGCGCGAGCACCTCACCGCCCGGGGGGTCGCCAGCCACGTCTACTACCCGCGGCCGCTGCCCCGTCAGCCCGCGTTCGCTCGCTTCGCCCGCGACCGCGGACCCTGGCCCCACGCCGAGCAGGCGAGCCGGCGCGCGCTCTCGATCCCGGTCTATCCCCACCTGAGCGACGTCGAGGTCGAGTACATCGCCGACGCCGTCTGCGACTTCGCCTGATGGTCGAGGCGAACCGCAACCACCCGCCGTCCGGTCGCCCGTTGCGCGACCTCCTCGCCCGGGCCGCGCCCCGGGCGCACGAGCTCAGCGACGCGGCGCGCGCGCGGGCACTGCGCCGGCCCCGTCCGTACATCGAGCGCCCGGCCGGCCCGGTCTTCCCGGTCCGGGAGTTCTTCGATCGACCCAAGGTCGACGCGTACAAGCGCCTGTTCAAGCTCGACATCCAGGACTACTACTTCGGGTTGCCGCTCGTCTGGTCGCTCCTCCCGGGCCGCGAGCGGCTGCGCCCGCGGCATCTCCTGACCCTCGCCACCTTCCTCGCCAGCGAGGCCTGCGTCGTCGCGGCGACCGTCGCCTTCGACGACGTCACCGGGTATCGCGACGGCAGCGACTCCTTCAACTACGGACCGGACGCCCCCGCCCGGAGGCTCCGCCGCAAGCCGCTGCTCACCGGCGAGCTGACCGAGCAGGAGGCCGTCCGTTTCGGCTGGGCCGGCGTCGCCGGGGCAGCGGCCGCCTCGGCCCTCTCGATCGCCGTCGCCCGCCACCGCCCGCGGTGGGCGATCGGCCTCACGGCGCTCAGCGCCGCCGCGTTCATCCAGTACTCCTGGGGAGCCAAGCTCAGCTACCACGGATGGGCCGAGGTCGTGCTCTCCGGGGTCGCCTTCGGCTGGGTCCTCGGTCCCTACGGCCTCGTCGCCGGCGACGCCGGCGCGTTCGTCGTCGTCCAGGCGCTGCTCTTCGGGCTCGGGCCCATGCTCTTTGGGATCTACTCGAACACCAACGACATCGAGGGCGACGCCAAGGTCGGCCGCCGGACCACGGCGACCACGCTCTCCTGGCACCGCAACAAGACGTTCATCAAGGCGGCCTCCTCGCTCGAGGCCCTGACGATCCTCGGTTCGGCGGCGCTCGGATTCGCGCCGCGGTGGTTCCCGCTGGCCATGCTCCCGGTCATGAGCCTGCGGGTGACGCAGATCGCGATCGGGCTCTACCGGGGGGAGATCCTCGCCGCCCGCAACCTCGGGATCCTGACCCACCGCGTCGCGGTCGTGACGATGTTCACCGCGAACGTGGTCCGCCCCAGCGCCGTCCGGGCAGCGTCGTGACCGCCGATCTCGACGTCGCCGTCGTCGGAGCCGGGCCGTCCGGCCTCGCGGTCGCCCATGCGCTCCAGAAGGCCGGGCGGACCGTGACCGTGTTCGAGGCGTCCGAGCGGGTCGGGGGGCGGATGGCCAGCCTGCGCGAGGACGGCTTCGTCATCGACACCGGGGCCGAGATGATCGCGACCTACGGCTACCCGGCGACCTGGAAGCTGATGCGCGAGGTCGGCCTGCACGCGACCGAGGCGCCCCGCGTCGCCCGGGCGGTCTCGGTCTGGCGCCACGGGCGGCTCCACGGGAACGCCGGACGACCGCTCGGGCTCATCACCGGAGCCGGCCTCTCGATCCGCGCGCGGCGCGATCTCCTCCGCTTCCAGGCGGCGCTCGGGAAGCGCGCCCGCGCCTTCGACGCCGAGCGGCCCCAGAGCACCCCGCTCGGGCTCCTCACGATCGCGCAGGTGGCCGCCGACTACTCCGGCGAGCTGACCGACTACGTGTTCGAGCCGCTCGTCGGCGGCTTCTTCGGCTGGGAGACCGGGCGATCGGCCGCCGCGCCGCTGGCCATCTTCCTCCTCGGGACCAAGTCCACGCGCAGCCTGCGGACCTACCGGGAGGGCATGGACACGCTCTCGCGCCGCCTGGCCGCGGGGCTGGACGTCAGGACCGGCGTGCGGATCAGCGAGGTCACCCCCGTGCCCGGCGGCTCGGCGCTCGTGGCCAGCGAAGCCGGAGTCCTCACCGCCCGGTCGGTGGTGCTCTGCGTCCCGGCGCCGGTCGCGCTCGACCTCCACGCGAATCCCCCCGACGACGAGCGTCGCTACCTCGAGTCGTGCACCTACCGGCCGATGCTGCGCGTGAGCTTCGCCCTCGATCGCCGGCTCACCTACCGGGACTCGCCGACCGCCTACGTGCTGCTCGTGCCGGCGGTCGAGAACCCGGTCGTCGCTGCCGTCACCATCGACCACAACAAGTACCCCAACCGCGCGCCCCGGGATCTCGGCCTCGTCTCGGTGATCGCCCATCCCGCGACGACCCGCGAGCTCCTCGAGGCTCCCGACGAGCTGATCGTCGATCGTCTCGGCGAGCAGGCGGAGCTCTTCGTCCCCGGGCTGCGCCGGGCGGTCACGGCCGCCTACGTCCATCGCTTCCCCCACGGCCTGCCCGAGGTGACCCCGGCGTCGCTGCGCGGACGGACGGCGTTCCTGCGCCGTCCGGTACGCGCCGTGGAATACGCCGGCGACTGGCTGATGGGGGCCCCCAACAGCGAAGGCGCGTTCCGCTCGGCTGACCTCGCGCTCGCGCGGATCTCCGCGCACGGTCTTGGGGAGGCGCGGAGCGAGCCCGTGCCCGTGTCCGTCGCCGACGACCAACCGACCCCATGACGAACATCAATCCCAGCTCGCTCTTCGAGGACGCCGCCGAGGCGGGCGCGGCCACCACGGTCCTCCTGGACCGGCCGTTCGACATCGCTCCGGACCGCGGACTGACGCACAGCGTGGAGGAGCTGGCCGAGCTCGTGCTCGAGGCGGCCGGCTGGCTGGCGGTCGCCGGCGCCGGCCCCGGCGACCGGGTGGCGATCCTCAAGGCCAACCATTGGGACAGCGACCTCCTGGCCTACGCCGCGATCCGCATCGGCGCGGTGCCGGCGAAGATTCGCAGCGACCTGGCCCCGCAGGCGCTCGAACTGCTCCTCCGGCGGCTCGAGCCGGCCGTCCTCGTGACGACGGCGGCCACGCTCGAGACCGCGCGCCGCGACGGCATCGACCTGGCCGCCCTCGCCGGCCAGACCGTCACGATCGACCAGCCGGCGCCCGGAGCGCTCGCGCTCGAGGACGTCGGCGGGCACAAGGCGCCGCCCCGTCGCCGGCGGGGAGAAGACGAGCCGCTGATCGTCTGCCTCACCTCCGGCACGACCGGCGTTCCCAAGCTGGCCGTGCATTCCACGACGACGATCATCCGCTGCCTCGCCGAGTTCGAGGCGCGCCGGTACCCGTTCTTCGGCTGCCGGCGCGACGACACGGTCGCGAGCGCCAGCGCCTTCTCCCACGGACGCACGTTCTGCTGGACGGCGGTCGCGATGACGATGCTTCCGAGCAAGGTCGTGATCGTCGCCGACCACGAACCGGCTCGGTCCGAGGCGCTCCTGCGCCGGCACCGGCCGACGATCTTCGAGGGCCTGCCCTCGACGTTCATCCGCTGGCAGCCGATGACCGCCGGGCCGGAGAACCCGTTTCGGGACGTCCGCCTCTACGTGAGCACCTACGACGCGATCCATCCCCCGGCCGTCCGCGCCTTCATGGCCGCCTCGCGGCAGCCGCGCGTCGTCTTCATGCACGGCTGGGGCCAGACGGAGACCGGACCGCTGACCTTCCGCCTCTTCACGCGCAAGGCGCTCGCCGCCACCGGCGACCGGCATCCGACCACGCGCAACCAGGGCAAGCCGACGCCGATCAAGACCCGCCTGCGGATCGTCGACCCGGAGACCTTCCACTGGCTGCCGCGCGGGGAGCCGGGCGTGATCATGGCCAAGACCCGGGCCCTCTGTCTCGGCTACATCGGCGAGCAGGAGCGCTACGACGAGAAGGCCGACGACGGATGGTTCAACACCGGCGACATCGGCAGGGTCACCCGGACCGGCGATGTGATCTTCGTCGACCGCGAGGTCGATGCCATCCCCGGCATCAGCTGCGTCGAGCTCGAGGACATCCTCGACGACCGCCTTCCCGAGGTGCTCGAATGCATCGTCCTCGGCACGCCCGGTCAGCCGCCGCTCCCGGTCGTCGTGACCGTCGACGGCTCGCTCGACGCCGCCGCCTGGGAGCGAGCCGTGGCTGACTTGCCGGCGCTCGCCGAGCCCCGGGTCGTCACATGGGACGAGGTTCCCCGCACCGGGACCGGCAAGGTCCGGCGCCTGGAGATGCGCGAGGAGCTGACCGAGGTCGCGACGACCTACGGCAGCGGCGACTGGACGTGACCTGCTCCACGAACCCACGCCGGCAGCGGCGTGGTACGAGACCCGGAGGACAGCCGAGATGGCGAACACCGACGTAGCAGAGGAAACCAGGCCGGCCGAGCGGGTCAGCCTGCCGCGTGTGACCGCGGACGTGTACGGCGCCCTGGCTGCCTTCACCCAGGCGGCCGGCGACGGGCTGGACCCGGCGATCGGGGTGCTCGTGAAGATCCGCGCCTCCCAGCTCAACGGATGCCCGTTCTGCCTCGACATGCACACCAAGGAGGCGCGCGCCGCCGGCGAGACCGAGCAGCGGCTCTACACACTCCAGGCGTGGCGCGGGACGCACTTCTTCAGCGCGCGCGAACGGGCGGCGCTGGCCCTGGCCGAGGCCGTCACCCTGCTCGCCGACGCCGGGGTTCCCGACGCCGTCTACGCCGAGGCGGCGGCGGCATTCGACGAGTCCGAGCTCGCCCATCTGCTCTGGACGATCATGGCCATCAACGCCTGGAATCGGCTCGGTGTGGCCAGCGCCATGCCGCCGCCGGGTCCGAGCGCCGACTGACGCTGTGGACGGCGCCCGAGCACCGCGCGGTGGAACCGGCCGGCGATTCCGCGTAACAACTGTTCACACGTATGCTCCCCGTCGCAATGTGCTCACGGCCGGGTCGCAATCGCACACTCACGTTGATATAACTGCGGGGCAGAGTCCGTAATCCGAATGGAGGAGCGAGGCATGCCTACGACGGTACAGGAGGAGCGGTTGGTCCAGCGGTTCAACCACTGGGACGAGGACAACAGCGGGACCATCGAAAAGCGTGACTTCGACGCCGAGTCAGCCAAGATCGTCGCCGGCTTCGGCGAGACCGAGACCTCGCCGCGCGGAGCCGCCGTCGTGCAGGCGTTCGCACAGATGTGGGAGCAGCTCGCCTCGTGGGGCGGGGTGGGGACGGATGGGTCGCTCACGCTCGAGCAGTTCGTCGCCGCGGTCGACAAGCACATGCTCGCAGCGGGCGATCAGGGCTTCGCGGCCCTCCTGCGGCCGACCATCCAGGCGATCGTCGGGTTGGTCGACACCGATGGCGACGGCCTGGTCAACCCCGACGAGTACAAGGTGTGGCTCGCCGCGGTCGGCGTCGACGAGTCGACCGCCGTCGACACGTTCCACCAGATCGACGAGAACGGAGACGGGCAGCTGACGGTCGACGAGCTCGTCAACGCCGTGCGGGACTTCCACGCCGGCACGTTGGACGTGTCGCTCCTCGGCTGAGCATCGCCGCGCCCGGCTGGGCGACTCGCCGCGAGCTGCCGGGCACGGCAGCTCGCGGTGGCGGCGCCGGGATCAGCCCGGCGGCGCCGGCTCGAACCGGATCGGCGCCTCGGGCTCGAGCGCGAGGTCGAGGCCGCTCGCGATCGACCCGGTCGCGATCAGCACGTTGTAGTGATTCGGGTGATGGCAGGCGTCGAAGCCGAGCACCGCGCCGACCTGGTGGCCCCCGATCACCACCCGGTCGCCGCGGTCGATGACCCCGCCGCGCGTGATCTCGGCAAACCCGAGGAAGCCGACGCGATCGATGCGGCTCCCTGCCGCCGTCTCGGTGTGACTGGTCGTCACGAGCTCGTGGATCTCCCCGCCCCGCACGCACCGGCTGGCGTACGGCTCGAGGCTCATCCCGCGATCCTCCCGCCGGTGGAGAAGAACCTTCACGAGCGTGGCGGTGACCGTTCGCTTCGGACCGTCCTCGCTCGTCATGGCGCCGCCGCTCCCCGCGTTCGGGGTGGACCGGCACGGTAGGCGGCCTCGACGGCGGCGAGCGCGGGCAGGCCGCCGTCGACGGCGACCCGGCTCGAGCCCAGCCGCTCGCGAAAGGCTCGCATGACGCCGACGTACTCGTGCCAGAGCGACGCCTTGAACCCCGGGAAGCCGGCGAGCATGTCGGCCCGGTCGATCCGGCCGTCGGCCAGCGTGATGTGAACATCCTTGCGCTCACCCGGGTAGGACCAGTCGAGGTCCAACCGCGCCTCCGCCTCGCCGGCGGTCATCGTGAGCACGGCACGGCGATCGGTTCCGGCCGCGTCGCGCTCGATCACCGCGTCGACTAGGCGGAGCTCGCCGAGGAACAGGGCGGCCAGGTCATAGGCGTTCGGGCCGTTGTCGGCGACACATCCGCCCCCGCAGCGTTCCGCGTCGAGGTACCACCGGTCACGGCCGACGTGGTCCTCGATCCGCTCCCAGTAGCGAACCTCCACCGAGGCGATCGGCACATCGGCGGGCAGCCGCCGCACCAGCTCGAGGACCGCCAAGTTGTAGCGGCGGTGAAAGGCGGTGAAGACGATTACGTCCCTCTCGCTCGCGTGGGCGACGATCGCCGCGCCTTCGGCGAGCCTCAAGGCGAGGGGCTTCTCCACGCACACGGCCAGCCCGGCGTCGATGCATGCGTGGCAGGCGGCGGCGTGCGCGTCGTTGGGCAGGGTGAGGACGACGGCGTCGAGCTCGTCGCGCTCGACCATCGCCCGGTAGTCGCGGTAGCAGGGCACGTGCCGCCGAAACGGGACGAGCGCCGTCTCGTCGCGGTCGCACACGGCGGCCAGGCGCATCCCCGAGTCCCGCTGGGTCAGGGCCGCGACGTAGAAGCGCGAGATCACGCCGAGCCCGACGACGCCGACCCGCAGCGGCTCCATCAGGCCTTCCGTCGCGCTGGGCCGGGCAGGCCCAGCCGTCCGCCGACGGCGGCCAGCTCGTCGTAGACGGCGGGCGCGAGCGGGACGCCGTGTCGCTCGCACGTCCGCGCCCGCTCGGCTTCGTGCCAGCCGGGATAGCGGACCGGCTCGCCGCCGGCCAGGGGCGGGCAGGCCAGGAGCGCCCCGAAGAGCCCCTGCGCGTCGCGCTCGACCTCGTCGGGAGGGCGGAGCGCGCCCGGCGCGATCACGATGAACACGAGCCCGATGTCGTCGTCGCGCCCCGACGGACCGCCGTCGCCGTCGAGCGCCGCCGGAGCCGGGCCCAGGGCGGCGCCGGACACGAGGGCGGCGAGGATCTCGACGGCCACGCCGAGCCCGAAGCCCTTGTAGGCCCCGTGACCCGCTCCGCCGAGCCACAGCAGGTGCGCGTCCCCGCGGTCGAACGCGGCCGGATCGGTCACCGGGTGGCCCGCGTCGTCCGCGAGCCATCCCTCGGGGATCGACGCCCCGGCTCGCGCCGCGGCACGCACCCGGCCGGTCGGGACCGCCGTCGTGCTCATGTCGAGTACGAACGGGTGCTCGCCGCCGGCCGGCGCCGCGATGCTCAGCGGGTTGGTCCCGAGCATCGCGACCGTGCCGCCCGGGGGGCGCGCGATGCGCTGCGCGCCGCAGTTGGCGGCCACGATGCCGACCATGCCCCGGGCCGCGGCTCGTGCCGCATGATGGCCGGCACAGCCGAAGTGCGTGGCCGATCGGACCGAGACCATGCCGATGCCGTGAAGCGCGGCTCGCTCGGCCGCGAGATCGATCGCCTCGCTCGCAACCCACAGTCCGAGGGCGCGCCGGGCATCGAGGAGGACCGCGGCCCCGCGGTCGGCGAGGACGGCCGGCTCCCCGAGCGGATCGACGCGGCCGTCGTCGAAGAGGGGGAGATAGAGCCGGGTCAGGTTGGCCACCCCGTGCGAGGAGTGACCGGTCCGGTCCCCGTAGCAGAGGGCCGCGGCCGCCGCGCGCGCCCGGCCGACGGGAACCCCGTGGCGGCTGAACACGCGGGCCACGAACGCGGCCAGCTCGGCCCCGTCGACGAGGACGTCGGTCGCGCTGGCCGCGGACGCGGTCATCCCGTGCCCGACCGGCGCGCGAAGGCGACCAGGATCTCAGCCACGTGCCGAGCAAACGCCGCGAGCTCGAGGACGTCGGCGAACTCATCCGCCGCATGCGCGTTGTTGCGGCCGAGGTCGCCGGGGCCGAAGACCGCCGTGTAGGTCCCCGGCACGCCGTCCATCCAGATCGCGTCGCACGTGAACGCCGGCTCCGCGTCCGGCCAGCGGTCGATCCGGGCATCGTCCTCGAGCATCGCCTCGCACCACGGGTCGCTCGCGTCGAGGGTCGGGAGGCCGCGCTTGAGCCAGCCCACGCTGGTCACCGCCGCTGCCTCCGAGGCGGTCAGGGCCAGGTCGGGCGAGCCCGCGTAGCGGACGGCGAACTCGGCGAGGCCCTCGGCCAGCACCGCCGCGAAGGTGGACTCGAGGCGTCGCCCGGCCGCGGTCGTCGCGTAGGACAGGTTGACCAGCAGGGTGCCCGAGCCGTAGACCCGGTTGTGGAGCGGTCCGGTGCGCAGACCCGCGATGCAGACGCGCGCGCCGTCGGCGCGCGGCGCCAGCACGCGGCCGAGGTGGGCGGCGAGGAAGCCGAGCAGGACCGTCGCGTTGTGGCCGCGCTCCGGTCGATCATCGGTGGCGTCACGGCCGGCGACGCGGACGCACGCGGTCATCGTGGCCGTGGCGCGCGGAAGGTAGCGCAGATCCGTCGGCTCGCAGAAGAGGTTGAGCCGCCCGACGTACCCGCGCTCGACGAGGAGGCGGGTGCCGATCGTCCCCATCGCTCCGCCCTCCTCTCCGGATACCGCCTGGATCAGCACGCCGATCCCCGTTCCGATCGCGGGCTCGGCGGCGATCGCCCCTCGGATGCCGGCGAGCAGCGCCGCCGCCGGCCCCTTGGCGTCGATCGCCCCGCGGCCGCGGAAGCCCGAGCCGTCGAAGTCGACCGGGAGGAGGCCCGTGACCGTGTCCAGGTGGACGTTGAACATCACGGTGGCCGCGCGCGGGAGGGCCGGTCCCAGGCGCAGCACGAGGCTCGGCTGGGCTTCGAGAAAGCCCGGGTCCGCGGCGACGGCCCGCCGCACCGCCAGCGGCACCTCGTCGCCGGCGACGTCCGCCGGTCGCGCCGCCGCGTGGTGCACGACCGTGAATCCGAGCTTTCCCGCCGCCTCGGCGTACGCGCGCTGGGCCTCCCACAGCTCGGGCGGCGGATCGGTCGGCCGCCGCTCGAGCGGTCCGATCGTCGGCAGCTCGAGCAACCGGAGGAGGAGCTCGCAATCGGCGGCGTCGATGAGGTGCGCCGGGTTCATCGCGGGCGCTCGCGCGCGATGCCGCCCGGCACCGGCGTCCATCCCAGTCCGGCGACCTCGCGGCGCACGAGCTCCTCGAGCGCCGCGCCGCACGCGAGGAAGCCGGCTCGCCGTGCGGCGCCTGCGGGCTCGCCGGCGCCCGAGGCTTCGTGGGGCCGCAGGACGACGTGGGGCTCGATCGCGAACGCCCCGGCGTACCCGGAGTCGAGCAGCAGCCGGAGGGAGTCGGCGACGCGGGCGCTGCCCACCCCCGGGGGCTGGTAGGACGGGGCGTCGCGGGTGCCGCGGGCGTCCTTCACGTGGACATGGCGGACCTGGTCGACGATCTCCGGGAGGATGTCCGCTGCGTCGTAGCCGTAGGCCAGGCCGTTGCCGGTGTCGAACATCAGTCCGAGGGCCGGGCTGCCGACGGCGTCGACCAGCTCGAGCATCCGCCGCGGATCGACGGCCGCCCAGCCGGTGCAGTTCTCGTGGAGGAGGACCAGCCCGGCCTGCTCCGCCCGCAGCGCGAGCTCGCGCAATCGCGCCACGGCGCGCCGTCCCCATTCGGCGTCGTCGAGGCCGTCGTTGCGGTACGACATGACCCGCACGAAGCGCGCGCCGAGGATCGGGCAGCGCTCGGCCAGGGAGGCGAGCTCGTCGAGGTCCCGGGCCAGGTCACCGGTGATCGGACGCGCCCAACTGCCGATCTGGGAGGCAACGCAGACGACCTCGATGCCGCGCGCGGCGACCGTCGCGGCCAGGCCCGCGAACGCCCGCTCGTCGAGATCGGCCACGGCGACGCCGCCCACGGTACGCAGCTCGACGGTGTCCCAGCCCAACCGGCGGATCGCGTCGAGCTGGTCGTCGAGGTCCTCGCCGGCCTCGTCGCCGACGCCGGCATATCTCACGAGCCTCCGTGCGGGGACCGGCGTCGCCACCGGCGCGCGCTCAGCCGGCACGGCGCGCATCGAGGTCGTCCGTGGCCCGGGTTCGCTCGGCGAGCCGGCCGGCGTCCTGGCCCTCGCACAGCCGCTTGGCCGCGCACACGAGGCGAACGACCTCGGCATGGAGGTCGAGCTCGCGATCGGATCCGCCCGGGCCGGCGAACCGCCGGTAGGCGTCGAGGACGACCGCCATCAGCGCGTCGTCGTGGAAGACCTCCCGGCTGGCTCGCAGCCCGATCGTGGTGACGAGCTGGGCGGCATGGTCGGCGGAGCTGGCCGGATAGTGGCCGACGACGGATGCGCGCTCGAACTCGAGCGTGATCCGGCGCTCGCGAAGCGGTGAGGCGAGGTCCGATCGGATCTCCGTGCGGACGCCGCGCCCGTGGGTCAGCGCCAGCCGGGCACTCCCCATGCGGAGGCGGACGACGTTGTCGAAGCGCAGATCGGTCCAGCCGGCGTCGTGGACGCTCGCGGTCCCGGCGAGCGCGAGGGCGACGGCGACGGAGTGTGGCATCTCGACCTCGAATGCGCTCGGGTGCCCGTCGGACCCGAGGGACCGCGTGAAGCGAGGCTTGCGCTGGATGATGTAGATGGCTCGGAGCGCGCCCAGCTCGCCCGCGTCGACGACGCTCTGGAGCCGCCGGGTGAGGGCGCTGGCCAGCCATGGGGCCACGACCAGGAGCCGGATGTTCCGGTGCCGGCAGATCCGGTAGACGTCGGCGAGGTCGTTCTCGTCGATGGCCAGCGGCTTCTCCACCAGCACGTGCGTGAAGCCGTGGCGGCCGAGCTCCTCGAGGACGGTCACGCGACTGTCCGGTGGCGTGCACAGATGGACGATCGTCCGGTCCGGCGGGGCGATGGCCGCGGCGTGGGCGAGGCTGGGCGCGAGCACGACACCTGGAAGTTCGGCGCCGCATCCGCGGGGGTCGACCGCGACGATCGGCGCCCGGGCGAACAGGTCACTCGCCCCATCTTCCATCTCGCGAGCGCGAACGATCACCGGTAGGTGCAGCCCACGTCCTGAACGTCCGAGGCCGACGATGAGCGTGTGCAACGCGCCGATCCCTCCCACTCTCGTCCCCGGGGCACGGGCCCGATTGGTCATTGAGCGTCGTAATGTACCGCCCGCCCGGCCTCCCCGTCGCCATCGATCACATTGCCGGCTCGGCGGCGGCCCGTTCACAGGATGCTCACATTCGGCCGGTCGAGCGGATGAAATCGGCCCGCCATGTGTGTATGCTACGACGCGCGCCAGGGCCGGCCGCGGTAGCGCATTCGGGAGTGCAGGACCGATCAGCCGGAGGTTCGATGGCGCGCAAGTGGTGGACCCTCATCGTGGTCTGTGTGGCCACGTTCATGTTGCTGCTCGACATCACGGTCGTGAACACGGCGCTCCCGGCCATCCGGCGCAGCCTCGGCTCGAGCTTCACCGACCTCCAGTGGGTCATCGACGCCTACGCGCTCGCACTCGCCGCCTTCGTCCTCTCCAGCGGGTCGATCGCCGATCAGCTCGGCCGGCGCCGCATCTTCGTCCTCGGGCTGTTCGTCTTCACCGTGGCCTCTGGTCTCTGCGGGATCTCGACGACCTCGCTGATGCTCAACATCTCGCGTGGGCTCCAGGGCCTCGGCGGGGCCGTCATGTTCGCCGTCTCGCTCGCGTTGCTGGCCAACGCGTTCCGCGGCCCGGAGCGCGCCAAGGCGACTGCGGCCTACGGAGCGACCGTCGGGCTGGCGGTCGCGCTCGGCCCGCTCGTCGGCGGAGTCCTGACCAGCACGCTCGGCTGGCCATCGATCTTCTTCGTCAACCTGCCGCTCGGGGTGCTGGCGATCCTGATCACCCTGGCCCGGGTAGACGAGTCACGCGACCCACGCCCGCGCGACCTCGACATCTCGGGGTTCATCACCTTCAGCGGCGCCAACGTGCTCCTGGTCCTCGCGCTCATCCGGGGCAACGACGCCGGTTGGACGAGTGATGGCGTCCTCGGCTCGCTGATCGCATCCGGCGTGCTGTTCGTGGTCTTCGTGATCATCGAGCTCTCGGTGAAGCGACCGATGCTCCCGATGAAGTACTTCCGGAACCCGTCGTTCACCGGGGCCCAGATCACGGCGTTCACGTTGTCGGGCTCGATGTTCGCGCTCTTCCTCTACCTGACGCTCTACCTCCAGAACATCCTCCACTACTCGCCGATCGACGCCGGGCTGATCTACCTCCCGCTGACCGGTGGCTCGATGCTCGTGCCCGCGGCCGCCAGCTTCATGATGGGCAAGGTGCCGGCCCGGATCCTGCTCAGCGTGGGCCTGGCCCTCACCGCCGTCGGCCTCTACCTGATGTCGGGTGTCAAGGAGGGCGACACGTGGACGACCCTCCTCCCCGGGTTCATCGTCGGTGGCCTCGGGGTCGGGCTCGTCGGCCCGGTGCTCGCGGACGTCGCGCTGAGCACCGTGCCCGACGAGGCGAGTGGCGTCGCGTCCGGGATCAACGACACGTTCCGCCAGGTCGCGATCGCGATGGGCGTCGCCGGGCTCGGCGCCGTGTTCCTCTCCGCCTCGGCGCATCACATCTCGAGCATCCTGGTAGGCAGCACGTCGGCCCAGACGCGCGGCCTCGCCGAGGCGGTCAGCGGCGGCGGGCTCGGACCGGCGGTCCCGCACATCATCGTGGCGGCCGCGCGGCAGGGCTTCTTCCACGGCTTCACCCTGATATTGCAGCTCGGTGCCGGGCTCGCGGCGGCCGGGGCGGTGCTGTCGTTGCTGCTGGTGCGCGCGAAGGACATGGTGGGTGGTGGGATGGCGGCCGTGGACGTCGGGTTCGGTGCGGCGGCGCCGCCGCTTCCGCGGCCGGGCGGGTCGCATAAGCCGCCGCGCGAGAAGATGCCGAGCACCCACCGCATACGCTGGATCTTCTTCGGCTACTGATAGACGGCGGTCTGGGTGCCGTGCGCGCGGGCGGCGAGTCGGATCAAGGTCTGCCGGCAGACCTTGCCGGTCGGGTTGAGGGGCAGCTCGCTGAGCGTGAGCAGCGCCTCGGGGAGCTTTCGCCGCTCGAGTCCCCGCTCGCCTTCGAGGAACGCGTTGATCTCGGGCAGCGTGAGCGCGGTGGCCCCCGGCTGCGGTGCGACGCACGCGCACAGGCGCTCGCCGAGGTCGCCGTCGCGGACGGGCACGCAGCTCACCTCGGCGATGTCCGGGTGGGCGATCAGGTGCCGCTCGACCTCGGCCGGACTGATCTTGTAGCCGCCGCGGCTGACGATGAGCTGCATGCGGTCGAGGACGTAGAGCAACCCGTCGCCGTCGAGCACCCCGCGATCCCCGGTCCGCACCCACCCTCCCGGCCCGCGAAGGCGCATGTCGAGCTCGGGGGCGTTGACGTAACACAGGGGGGTCATCGGTCCGAGCGCCCAGATCTCGCCCTCCTGGCCGGGGGACAGCGCCCGGCCCTCGGCATCGGCGATGCGGATCTCCGCCGCGGCCGGGTTCGGGCGCCCGGCCGATCCGGGCGGTGGCTCGGGCAAGCCGCCCGTGTGGCAGTTGACGCCGTCGGAGGAGCCATAGATGTTGATGACCGGGCAGCGGAACCGCGCCCGGCACGCGTCGATCGTCGACGTGTCGAGGGCGGCCGCGCTCGAGACGATCGCCCGCAGCGAGGAGGTGTCCTCGCCGGGGTCGGGCCGGCGGTCGACCATCCGGCGGAGCATCGTCGGCACGCCGAAGACGTGCGTGATCTCGTGCTCGGCGATCGCCGCGAGCGCGGCGTCCGGTTCGAACCCGTCGAGCAGGACGAGCGTACCGCCGTGCCGGGCGAGGGTCACGAACGTGCCGAGCGAGCCGTATGAGGAGGAGAGGGGTACGAGCACGAGGCTGCGCGTCGGCGCGCTGCCGTGGTGGAGAGCACCGACCCAGTTGCCGCGCCCCCCGGCCATCGCGTTGTGGGAGTAGGCGACCATCTTCGGCTCGGCCTCCGATCCCGAGGAGACGAGGATGCGCACCGGCGCCTCGGCGTCGATAAGCGACGGCTGCCACGGCGCGCCCGCCCCGCGCGGCGGGTCGTCGAGCGACCGGCAGCCGGCCGGCGCGGCGCCGAAGACGAGGATCGGCCCCAGGTCGGGGAGCTCCGGACGAAGGGCGGCGAGGTTAGCGGCCAGGGGTACGTCGCCGGCGGTCGCGGCGACGATCGCCGCGGTCGCGCGGGAGCGACCGAGCAGGTTGAGCGAGTCGCGACTCCCGCGCCCGGACGGATAGGGGAGGGCCACCGCTCCGATCGCCGCGACGGCGAGCTCGGCGATGACCGCCCTCCGGCCGTTCGGGACCTGGATCCCGATCACGTCGCGCGGCCGGCAGCCGGCCTCGACCAGCGCCGCGGCCGTCCGGAGGACCTCCCGGGCGAGGCCGGCGTAGCTCATCGTGCCCGCCGAGTCGATCACCGCGTCGCGGTCGGGATGCGCGCGCGCCCGCTCGGCGAACAGGGAATGGACGTCGCGATCCGGGCAATGGCCGAGCTCGACCCAGCGCCGCCGGAGCTCCGGGGCGACGAGGTCGCGAAAGACGATTCCCCGACTCGAAGTCCAGGGTCCGCTCATGACGCGAACGACCAGGGCGCTCGGGGGAGCGTGCACGGGCCAGGCTCGAGCGCGCGGGCGAAGCGGGGGTCGCCGGTCAGGGTCGAGAGATCGGTGCAGACCGCGACGGCACCGAGGCCGGCGTCGCGCAGCCGCTCGATCGCCACCGACGTGACCTCGCCGACGAGGGCGGCCGCGATGTCGCGATCGTGGTCGGCGCCGAGCGCGGCGCCGACCTCGCGGGGACGCTGGCGCGCCGGCGCGGAGAGGGCGAGGTAGCCGTCGGCGGTGGCCAGCGGCTCGTGGAGGACCGTCCACGGCGGTCGGGAGCGCGCGGGTTCGAGCAGCGTGGTCGCGGCGGAGAGGAGCGAGGAGTCCACGCGCTGCCCGGTCCCGGTTCGCAGCCGGGCGAGCAGGCCGGCGACAACGCCCTCGGCGCACACCATCCCGCCGAGCAGGTCGGTGAGCGTCATCAGCGAGGCGGCCGCCGGCGCGCCTGGACGGAGGACGGCCGCCAGGCCGCTGAACGCCTGGACCATGAAGTCGGTGCCCAAGCCGGGTCGGGCGCCGAGGCGAGGCCCCCAGGCAGAGGCGTAGGCGTAGACGAGCCCCGGGGCGATCGCCGCGAGGTCGGGCCCGTCGAGTCCGAGCTGGGCGGCCTTCCCCGGCGACCAGTTGTGGACGAAGACGTCGGCGTCCGCCACGAGCTCGCAAACGGTCCGGCGTCCGGACGGCGTCGCCAGGTCCGCCTCGACGCGATGCTTGAGCCGGTTGAGCGCGACGAAGCGGGCCGATGTATCGCCGGCCATGGGGGGCGCCCCGCGGAGCGGGTCGCCTCCGGGGGGCTCGACGTGGATGACGTGGGCCCCCAGGAGGCTGAGGAGGTGACCGGCCAGGGGGCCCTGCAACCGCCGCGTGGCCTCGACGACGACCAGCCCCGCTAGTGGCATCGTCGGCTCGCCGTACGCGGCCGCCGGATGCGGAGCCGGCTGTCCCAGCCGCGTGATCTCCCACGGCGGGCGCCCGGCGGTACCGGCCTCGAGGCGCTCGGCGCGGCCGGCGGCTTGGTCGCGCAGGGCCATGATGCTGATCCCGGCGGCGGCGGCGAGTCCGCTCAGCTCCTCGAAGCGGCGGCGAGCCGTCGCGACGTGCAGATCGTCGGCCAGCGGGCAGGTCCCGGTCGCGAAGCGTTGCTCGAAGGATCGCCAACCCCGGCGTAGCGCGGCCGCGTCGGCGTCGAGCAGCGTCCAGAAACGCACCCAGCCCTCGGCGCGGAGCGTCTCGATCTCGAAGCGCACGCCGTCGGCGGAGACGAACGGCGGCCCGCCCGGACGCAGCGGCTCGCGCCACTCGTCATCAGCGGCGGTCGCCGCCGCGAGGTACTGCGACACCCCGAGCAGCCCCGCCTCGGCCACCGACGTGCGCACGCTCTGGATGTCGATTCCCCGCAGCCGGCCGACCAGCCCGGCGAGCACGCCAGTCGCCGCGAGGACGCCGGCCGCTGTGGTCACGTAATCGACGTGGAGCGCACAGGGCGCTCCGGACCGTCGCCCGTGTACGTGCATGATCCCGCACGCCGCCTGGACCAAGGCCTCGTCGTGGAGGGGCGCGTCGACCGGTCCGGCCCAGTCGATCGCACATTCGACGCTCAGACGATGGCCGTGACCGACCTCCGCCCCGGCCGTCACACCTCCGGCGGCGGGGCCGGCGTGCACGACGACGTCGCAGCCGAGCGCGCGGAGGTGCCCGGCGGCCACGTCGCTCGCCACCGAGCCGGCGGTGGCGGTCAGCTCGTCGGTGGGCAGCACGGGGAGCCGATGGTCATCGGGTGGGCGTCACGGCTCGACGTTGACGTGGACGTCACATCCTCCTCAGCCGACGAGCGCGCCGTGTCGCGATGATAGCCGCGCGGATGCCTCGCCGCAAGGCGGCGGAAACGTGCGTGTGAGCGTGTCGTTAGGGCGGTTGACGAGCGAACCGCTCAAGGCTAAGTTACGCCTGTGATGCCGGTCCGAGCGGTTCCGTGACGTTTGTGCTGCGGAGCGGCCGGTGAGACTCCGGCTCGGATCGGCACCGCGGACCCGAGCACCGGGCGGGCTGCGCGCCCTGACCGCGGTCGTGCTCGCACTAGCACTCGCCGGGCCAGGAGCCGCCGCGGCTCAGGCGCCGACCCCGCCGTCGCCCGTCGTATCCCTTGTCGCGTCGGTCGTCTCGGCCGTCGGCCTGGCCGGGCCGACACCGACGGGGAGCGTGACGTTCACGGTCGACCTGAAGGTGGTCGCGACGATCCCGCTGCTGGGCGGCGTCGCCCAGCTCTCGACGGCTGCGCTCGGCCTCGGGAGTCACACGGTGGTCGCCGCCTACTCGGGGGACAGCACCCACGCGCCGGGCGTATCCGTCGTGTCGGTTCCGTCGGCGGCCGGCGACATCCAGCTTACGATCGCGGTCAACCCGGTCGCGACGTCGGCTCCCGTCGTGTCGATCGTCCGCCCGGCGGACGGCGCGCACTACGCGCAGGGCTCGTCGGTCATCGCCCTCTATACGTGCACCGATCCCGGGGGGACGTCGCCCGTCGCGCGCTGTGACGGCCCCGTGCCGTCCGGAAGCCCGATCGACACAGCGGCCGCCGGAGCGCATGCCTTCACCGTCACGGCGGCGAACGCGGCTGGCCAGGAGTCGTCGGGATCGACGACCTACGTCGTCGATCCCGCCGCGCCGGCCGCGGTTCACGCGCAGAGTGGGTCGGGACACAAGCCGTCGGTGGCCGTGGCTCAGATCCCGGCGCCGGTTGTGACCCCCCGCACGGTGCTCGTGGCACCCCGGGCTGCGGTCATCGCCGGCCCGCGGGTGCGCGTGCCCCGGCCGGCGGGGCGCAAGCCGGTCCGGCGCCCGCCCGCACCGCCCGCCGTGCCCCGCCCCGCCCGCGTGGCCGGGGGCCTGCGCCCCTACGATCCGCGCTCTGAGCCGGCCAAGGTAGTGGGTCTCGAGGTCACCGCGTTCACCCTCCTGGCGTTGGTCGGCGCGGGCGGCGCGGCCGCCGCGGGGACGGCATCGGCGGGCTCCTCCTCAGGAGGCGGGTCGGGGGCCAGCTTCGACGTGGACTACGAGGGGGTTGACGTGGCCTACCTGGCCGCGGCCGCGGGGGTCGCCATCGGGGACCGCTCGCGGACGTGGCGCCTGCCGGGGACGGCCGCGGTCGACGCGGCGAGCGTTGCCCTGCCCGAGCGCCTGGCTGCCCGGTCGCCGCTGCTCGCCCGGATCGCCGCCGACGGCGCGTACCTGCGGTCGATCCTCGGTTCGGCCGCGGTGCTGCCGGCGATCGCCGGCGTCGCGATGGGGGCGGTCGCCGTCGGTCAGACCGGTGGCCGGGCGCTGCCGCCGGTCACGGGGCTGGCGATCGCGATCGCGGTCCTCGGGGTGATGGACGCCGCCGCCGGCTTCCTGGCGGTCATCACGTTCGCGGTCGGGGTGGTCGTGCTCGGCGGCCTCGACTCGGCCGCGGCCGTGCGGACGATGCTCGGCCTCTGCGCGCTGTGGTTCGTCGTGCCGGTGCTCGCGGGTGCCGCGCGTCCGCTGCGGCGACCCGACCCGCCGCGCACCGCGAAGGAGCGGTTCGACCGGGCGGCCGACTTCGTGATCGTGTCCTTGATCGGGGCCTGGGTGGTCCAGAAGATCGCGATCGCCCTCCCCGGGCTCGCCGGCTACCAGCTGCCGATCGCCCGGCACGCCAACGAGGCGGCGCTGTGGGTGCTCGCGGCGCTGGTCGTGCGCATGCTCGGGGAGACCGCGGCGGCCCACCTGTATCCGAAGCGGCTGGTCACCGTCCATCACCGCGATCTGCGCGAGCCGGCCCCGGTGCAGCGCCTTCTCGCGGCGGCGCTGCGCACGGCGATCTTCGTGTTCATCGCGGCGGTCGTCGTCGGACAGACCTGGCAGCTGTGGGTGGCCGGGCTGCTGTTCCTCGTCCCCCAGGCCATGGCCGTATACGAGGAGCGCTTTCCGAAGTCCGGGTCCCTGGGTCGAGTGCTTCTGGACGGACTGCTGGAGATGGTCTTCATGATCTTCCTCCTGACCGGGCTCGGCGCTCTCCTCCTGGCCGGCAACTCGAAGTCGCTGCTCGCCGACTCGTTTGTGCTGCTCGCGATTCCGGGCGCCGTCCTGTCCATCCTGCACGCCTTTGGCGGCGCGGGAGATGACCGCTCGAGGGGTTGGGGCCGGCGGATTGCCGGGATCGTCCTCCTCACCGCCGCCGCCCTCCAGGTTCAGGGACTTCTGCTTTGACCCCCGGGTCGCGATCCGGGCGGTCAGGATGGGTGCGTGGCGGGCTCGTGCTCCTGGCGGTCAATCAGGGCGTCCCGGGCCTGTGGGCCGCGCTCGCGCCGCGCTCGTTCTATGACGACTTCCCGATTCCCAGCCATCCGTGGGTCTCGGCGTTCCCGCCCTTCAACAACCATCTGACCCGGGATCTCGGGACGCTTTCCGTCTGCACGGCCGTGGTCCTCGCCGGGGCGGCGATGTTCCTCGAGCGGCGACTCGTGACGATCGCCCTCCTCTCCGCGCTCACGTTCATGGTCCCGCACACGATCTGGCACATCGGCCACCTGGCGCCGTTCGGGCCGGGCGACGCCGTCGTGCAGATCGTCGTCAACCTCTTGCCTGTCTGCGTCGGGTTCGCGTGCCTGCGTTGGAGTTGGACCCGTGCGCCGCGAGCCGGGCCGTGAAGTTCTCACGGCGCGGCCAGGTCATCGGGTCGCAGTCCTAACACGATCTCAGAAATGCGGCTGCTAGGCTCGCGGCGCGCGCGACGTGCACGCACACGCCCCCCGGGACTCGAGGGAGAAGAAGTCGATGACCGCAACGGCAGATGGCCGCCTCGTCGCCTGACGAGCCCGCCGGCGAGGTGTCCGCCACCGCAGGTCCTCCTCAACCGCGGAGCGGCGGCACACGCGTGGGCGAGACCGGCACCCGGGCACCGGACCGGCCGCCGCTGCGGGCCCGGGCGCGTTACGGGTTCGACAACGCGATGGCACGCGGCCCGGGCGCCGTGGCGGGCGTGGTCGGCGTCGTGTTCGTGGCTCTGGTGCTGCTGTTCACGGCGGCGCTGCTGATCGTCGGCGTCGGGCCGCAGAATCCGATCTCGGCCCTGTACCACGTCTTCCTCCACACGATCGACGGCGGAGGCAGCCAGGACAGCGACACCGGCACCGCCTACACGTCGCTCAGCCTGATCGTCACGCTCACGGGCCTCGTGATCTATGGCACCCTGATCGGCATCCTGGTGACGGGCATGGATGCGCGACTCCAGCAGCTGCGCAAGGGTCGGTCGCTCGTCCTCGAGCAGGAGCACACGCTCATCCTCGGCTGGTCCGAGCGTGTGTTCACGATCGTCTCCGAGCTGGTGATCGCCAACGAGAGCCGGCGGCGGCCGAGCGTCGTGATCCTCGCCGAGCGTGACAAGGCGGAGATGGAGGACGCGATACGCGAGAAGGTGCCGGATCTTCGCAACACACGCGTCGTCTGCCGGACGGGCAGCGCGCTCGTCAGCGGCGACCTCGACCTCGTCAATCACCGGGATGCCCGCTCGGTGATCTTGCTCGGCCAGGACGGGGCCGTCGATCCCGACGCGGACGTGGTCAAGGCGATCCTCGCCCTCAGGCGCGAGGAGCACGACGTCAGACCCGGACGGCACATCGTCGCCGAGATCCAGGACGCCAACGTCGGGCACGCGGCCCGGCTGGCCGGCGGCGACGCGGTCGTCCTCATCGACAAGCCGCAGACGATCAGCCGGCTGCTCGTCCAGACCTCGAGACAGTCGGGCGCCGCGGCCGTGTACCTCGACATCCTGAACTTCGCGGGCGACGAGATCTACATGCGCCAGGACGATCGGCTGACCGGCCTGACCTATCTCGAGGCGATGCTCGCCTACCGGAAGTGCGCGGTCATCGGACTCCTCCACGACGGCGTCGACGTCGAGCTCAACCCGGTGCCGAGCACGGTCGTCGCGGCGACCGACTCGGTCATCGCGCTCGCCGAGGACGACTCGGTGCTCGACGTCGCCGAGTACGCGCCGACGGCGCCCGACCCGGAGGCGATCGCGCTGAGGACGGCTGCGCCGGCGTCGGCCGAGGCGACGCTGATCCTCGGCTACAACCACCGGACGCCGCTCGTCGTCGACGAGCTCGGTCAGTACGCCGCCCCGGGGTCGCGCGTCGACCTCGTCGCCGACGTCCCGATCGACCTGACCGGGATCGACCTCGATCCGGAGCGACTCGCCGTCACCCAGCGTCGGGGGCGGACCACGGAGCGGCGGGTTCTCGACGGGCTCGGCATCCCGGCCTACGACCGGGTCATCGTGATGGGCTACTCGGACGACCTCGATCCCCGCCGCGTGAGCGCACGGACGCTCGTCACGCTCCTCCACCTCCACGACATCGCCGAGACCAGCGGCGCCCGGTTCGCGATCGTCAGCGAGGTGATCGACGTCGCCGACACAGAGCTGACGACGGTCGCCGGTGTCAACGACATCGTCGTCTCCGACGCCGTGCTGAGCCTGCTCCTGACCCAGGTCTCCGAGAACCGTCATCTCGCCGACGTCTTCGCCAGCCTCTTCCAGGCCGACGGACCGGAGGTCTACATGCGGCCCGCCGACCACTACGTGTCGGCGGGCCCGGTGAGCTTCGCCACCCTGATCGCGGCGGCGAGCCGGATCCGGGAGACCGCGATCGGGTACCGCACGGCGCGGGCGGACGATCCCCGGCAGGGGGTCACGCTGAACCCGGACAAGACGGCGGTCTTCCCGATCGAGCCGGGCGATCGACTGATCGTGCTGGCCGAGGACTGATCCGGGGGCGACCTACGCCCCGGTCCCCGGTGGCGGCGCGGCGGCGCCGGCCGGGTCCTCGCCGCGGGCCTCGGCCCGCTCGGCCCGGAGCGCCTCACGCTCGGACTCGCTGAGCATGCGCGCGAAGAGCACGGCGAGGGCGACGCCCATGACCACCGACTGGTCGAGCGTCATGACCCCTCCGGCGAGCGACTGGTCGGCGTGGGTCGAGAGCCCCCAGAAGCCACCCTGGCGGGCGTAGAACCCGTAGAGGGTGCCGGGGGCGAAGACGAGGACGATCCCGAGCAGGCCGACGAGGAGCTTGGTCGCCGCCATGTAGAGGGCCGGGCCCATGCCGGACAGGCGCCGGCGGCTGCGGATCGGCGAGAGCAGGTGCCACCAGTAGAGGCCGCCGGCCGCGGCGTAGGTCGTGTGCTCGAGGACGTGGATCGCCGAGTGCTCGAGCGCGGCGTCGTAGAGCGCCGGGACGTGCCAGGTCCAGACGGCGCCGACGTAGAGGACGATCGCGAAGATCGGGTGGCCGAACGGCCCGAGCGCCCGCTCGACATGCTGGAGGCGCCGGGTCACGGGCCGGAGGATCACCTTGGTCAGGCCGCAGATCAGGAGGATCGGGACGAGGTCTAGGAGGAGGACGTGCTGGAGCATGTGGACGAAGAAGAGCTGGTCGGAGAGCCGGTCGACCGGGCTCACGAGGGCGACGAGGATCAGCCCGAGGCCGAGGAGGAACGAGGCGGCCCGGACGCGGCCGGCCCGGGCGGCGCCGACCTCCGCCGCGACCTGGCGCCAGCGCCGCAGGTAGGTCCAGGCGGCGGCCGCGACGCCGAGGAGCACGGCCGGCTCGAGCGACCACGTGGCGGCGGGGGTCATCCGGCGATTCTCGCCGATGGCGGGGATGGCGAGCCGACCCGTCCCTGGCGCCGCGGGGCCGGCCCTGGGCGCCCGGGCCGGCCGGTGACCGACGTTTGTCGAGCGGCGTGACAACGACGGGGGGCAGGCGTACGATCAGAGGGGCGCGAGACGCGCGACATAGCCTTCCAGCGTGAGAGGTATTCGATGCAGATCGACGTCAAGGGCCGCAACGTTCCGGTGACCGATGAGCTTCGCGAGCACGTGCGCAAGCGCTTTGCCACCGTCGACAAGCAGGTTCCGTGGATGTCCGCTCGCCTCGAGATCGAGTTCTCCCAGGAGCGCAATCCGGCGATCGCCGCGGCCTACGTCGCCGAGGCGACGCTCCACCTCAAGGGCGTCACGCTCCGGGCCAAGGACTCCTCGCCGCGCGACTGCGAGCACGCGCTGAACCTCTGTGCCCATGAGCTGAGCCGCCAGGTCAAGCGGCATCGCGACAAGCGCCGCCACCGGCGGGAGGCCCGCGAGCCGGGCGTGGCGGCCGACGTGTCGGCGGCCATGTGAGGGACTGCCGGTGCCTGCCCGTCGGCCGGCCGCGCGCCGGCGGACGGGCACCCCGGCGCTGCTAGTCTGAGGCTAATGTCTCTCTTCGATCGAGCCCTGAACTGGGGTGAGGGCAAGCAGTTCAAGCAGTTCGAGAAGCGCGTCAAGCTGATCGGCGCATACGAGCCGGAGCTTGAGCTCGAGTCCGACGAGGAGCTCCGCGAGCGGATGGACGCGCTCCGGGTCCGGGGCCGGGGCGGGGAGCCGCTCGACCACCTGCTCGACGAGTGCTTCGCGGTCGTCCGGGAGACCGGCCGGCGGCGGATGGGCATGCGCCACTTCGACGTCCAGCTCGTCGGGGGCATGGTCCTGAACGACGGGACGATCGCCGAGATGCGCACCGGCGAGGGGAAGACCCTCACGGCGACGCTCGCCGTCGTGCTCAACTCGCTCGCCGGGAAGGGCGTCCATGTGGTCACGGTCAACGACTATCTGGCCCGCCGGGACGCCGAGTGGATGAACGGCATCTACAGCGCCCTCGGTGTGACCGTCGGGGTCCTCCAGACGATGCAGGCCTACGAGGACAAGCGCCACGCCTACGCGTGCGACGTGACCTACGGGACGAACTCCGAGTTCGGCTTCGACTACCTGCGCGACAACATGGCCGGGAGCCTCGAGGAGAAGGTCCAGCACGGCGGGCGATTCGACGAGGCCGGGCATCCGCTGGCCAGCCACTACTTCGCCGTCGTCGACGAGGTCGACAACATCCTCATCGACGAGGCCCGGACCCCGCTGATCATCTCCGGGGCGCCGGAGCAGGCCGCCGACATGTACGCCCAGTTCGCCCGGCTGGCCCGCCGCCTGACGCCGGGCAAGACGCCGGAGGGGCTCGACCCGCGGACGAAGAAGGAGTTCGTCGCCGATTTCGACTACGAGTTCGACGAAAAGCACAAGACGGTCGCCGTCACCGAGCAGGGCGTGGCCAAGGCCGAGAAGTTCCTCGGGATCGACCACCTCTACCGGGCGGAGAACGGGCCGCTGGTCAACCACCTGATCCAGTCGCTGAAGGCGGAGTCGCTCTATAAGCGGGACGTCGACTATGCCGTGATCGACGGTGAGGTCAAGATCATCGACGAGTTCACCGGGCGCATCCTCGAGGGCCGGCGCTGGTCGGAGGGCCTCCACCAGGCGGTCGAGGCGAAGGAGGGCGTCCGGGTTCAGGAGGAGAACCAGACGCTGGCGACGATCACCCTCCAGAACTACTTCCGCCTCTACGAGAAGCTCGCCGGGATGACCGGGACGGCGCTGACCGAGGCGACCGAGTTCATGAAGATCTACAAGCTCCCGGTCGTCCAGGTGCCGACCAACCGGCCGATGGTCCGCGCGGACAAGAACGATCAGGTCTACAAGACGCGCGAGGGCAAGTGGTCGGCGGTCGAGCGGGAGATCGCCGAGCGCAACGCGGCCGAGCAGCCGGTCCTGGTCGGGACGATCTCGGTCGAGGTCTCGGAGCTCCTGTCCGAGCGCCTACGGGCCCGGGGCATCGCCCACAGCGTGCTCAACGCCAAGCCGGAGTTCGCCGAGCGCGAGGGCGAGACGATCGCCGAGGCCGGCCGGCCGGGGGCGGTCACGATCGCGACGAACATGGCCGGCCGGGGCGTCGACATCCAGCTCGGGGGCAACGCGCCGCACCAGACCCGCCTCGAGCTGGTCAAGCTCGGGCTCAAGCCGGGCGACCCGGACTTCGAGGAGCGCTTCGCCCAGGTGCTGCCGAAGATCGACGAGCGGGTCGCGGCCGATCGGGAGAAGGTGCTGACCGCCGGGGGACTCTTCATCATCGGCACCGAGCGCCACGAGTCGCGCCGGATCGACAACCAGCTTCGCGGCCGGGCCGGGCGCCAGGGCGACCCGGGCGAGTCGCGCTTCTTCCTCTCGGCCGAGGACGACCTGATCCGTCTCTTCGCGGGCGACCGGATCTACCGGATCCTCGACCGCCTGGGCAACGTCGACAACGAGGGCAACGAGGAGCCGATCGAGGCGGGCATGCTCTCGAAGCAGATCGAGAAGGCCCAGCGGAAGGTGGAGGAGCAGAACTTCCTGATCCGCAAGCGGGTGCTCGAGTACGACGACGTGATGAACGAGCAGCGCCGGGTCGTCTACGCCCTGCGCGATCAGGTGCTCGAGGGCGGGGACATGGCCCAGGCGGCCCGCGACGAGATCGCCGGGGTGATCGAGCGGACGGTCAGCGACCACACGATCGGCGACTTCATCGAGGAATGGGACCTCGACGGCCTGTTCGTCGTGCTCGAGCAGATCTACCCGGTCAGCTTCGGCCCGGACGCGATCGACCGCGACCGGATCGACCGGGACGCCCTGGCCGCCCTGTTCGTCGAGGACGCGGCGACCCAGTACGCCGGGCGGGAGACGGAGCTCGGCGAGGAGCTGATGCGGGCGCTCGAGCGGTACCTGCTCCTCCAGATCATCGACGAGCGCTGGCGGGAGCATCTCTACGACATGGACTACCTCCGCGAGGGGATCCACCTCCGGGGCTTCGCCCAGATCGATCCACTCGTCGCCTATCAGAACGAGGCGTTCGATCTCTTCAGCGACCTGATGACGACGATCTGGTCGGACTTCGCCCGGATGATCTACCACGTCGAGGTCCAGATCGACGGCGAGAACGGTGGCCAGGCGCCGCCGCCGCCGGCCGTGCCGCCCTACACCCCGGGGGGGACGTCCACCCGCCCGGCGAGCGTCTCCTATTCGTCGGGGGCGAGCGCCGCCCCGAGCGCGCTCGGCGCGGCGGCGGCGGCCGGCGCCGCCGTGGTCGAGGACGAGGCGCCGGAGCTCGCCCCCCACGTCGAGCAGCGGCGGGTCGCGACCGACGAGCAGGTCGGGCGCAACGATCCGTGCTGGTGCGGGTCGGGCAAGAAGTTCAAGCGCTGCCACGGCGCCTGACCCGGCCCGGCGAGCGTCGAATGCGATCGACGCGCTCGGGGCGCGCGAAGGCGACCGCCGTGGCCGTGGCCGTGGCCGCCGCCGTCGGGCTCGGGGCGTGCGGGTCGACGACGACGCGGACGACCACGGGGGCCTGCCCGGCCTGTGCGGCGGCGATCGCCCAGGTCAAGGCGGACACCCTCGCCTCGGTGGCCCAGCGGATCTACCACCAGGAGGTCTACGGCGCCCCGAACGGCGCCGCCTACGCGAAGATCGCGCCCCTGCCGGGTCTCGCCCGGGGCATCGAGACGGGCGACTACGCCCTCGCCCGGCGGACGATCCGCAATCAGCCGGTCCGGCATGCGGTGCGGGTGCGCGTGGAGGACGCCGCCGGGAACGCGCTGGTCGACGTGGGCCTCGGGTTCGTCATCGCCGGGGTCCCCCACCGGCTGGTCGCCCCGGACGGGCGGATCCTCGGACGGATCACCGTCTCGATCCAGGACGTGATCGGCTTCGTCCGGCTCGCCCACCGGCTGACCGGGGCCGGCGTGCTCGTGCGGGGGACGCTCGACCACCACGTCGAGTCCTCGCTCCCAGCCGCCGTCGGCCTCACCCCCCCCACCTCGGGTGGGGTGGTCATCGCCGGGCGGCACTACACGGTCAGCTCCTTCACCGGACCCGGGTTCGCCGGCGAGCAGCTCACCGCCTGGATCCTCGCTCCCGGCTGACGGACGGGAAGGGCGCTCGGGAGGACAGCGGCCCCGGCTTCGCCCGGGGGCGGCGCGATCGCGGCGCCGGCGACTGGCACGACCTTCCGCACGACCCGCGGTCAACGCCGCCGGGACGGCGTCGGCGCCGTTCGGGTTGGCCGTCGCGGCGGACGGAACGCCGCCGAGCGGCGGTCGCATCTCCTACTCCGTCGGTGGGCGCATCCGTCAACATCACCTTCCAGCCGGGCACCGACGCCGGATCCGGCTTGAACCTGAGCTCGGCTTTGCTCCAACGGGCCGAGGATCCGGCGTGCAGCGGCGGGTTCGGCGCCTTCACCACGATCGCCGCCACCCCGGCGTCGCCCTACAAGGACACGACGGTGACGACGGAACGCTGCGACGAGTACCGGTACCAGATCCCGACGACGTCGGCAACCAGGCGACCTACACGTCGGCGACCATCGCCAGGTCCTGAGCCCGCCCTGCCCTAGTACCCTGGAGCGGAGATGGCGAGCGCCCCGACATCCGAGCCGACCCCGCAGCGCCTCGCTGCCGTCCGCGACCAGCTGACCCTGCTCGCGGACTACCTTTGACCCGCCGGCCCTGGACGAGCGCCTCGTAGAGCTCGAGGACCGGATGGGCGAGCCCGGGTTCTGGGACGACTCCGACCGGGCGGCCAAGGTCACCTCCGAGCACGCCCGGACCAAGCGCCGCCTCGACGCCTTCCGGGCGCTCGAAGCGGACGCCGCGGAGCTGGCCGGGCTGGTCGAGCTGGCCGAGGAGGAGCCGTCGCTGGCGGCCGAGGTCGAGGCGAACATCGCCTCGGTCGAGGAGCGCCTCGTCGAGCTCGAGGAGGCCCGCCTCTTCTCCGGGCGCTACGACGGCGGGCCGGCCCTGGTGACGATCAACGCCGGGGCCGGGGGGACCGACGCTCAGGACTGGGCGGAGATGGTCCTGCGCATGGAGATGCGCTGGGCCGAGCAGCGCGGGTTCCAGACCGAGCTGCTCGAGGTCAGCCCGGGGGAGGAGGCCGGGATCAAATCGGCGACCTTCCAGGCGACCGGCGAGAACGCCTACGGCCTCTACGGGGCCGAGAAGGGCGTCCACCGACTGGTCCGCCTGTCGCCGTTCGACTCGGCCAACCGCCGCCAGACGAGCTTCGCCGGCCTCGAGGTCGCCCCGGTCGTCGAGGACGACGGGGAGATCGTGATCGACGACGACGACCTCCAGATCGACACCTACCGGGCGAGCGGGGCGGGGGGCCAGCACGTCAACAAGACCGACTCGGCCGTCCGCATCACCCACCGGCCGTCGGGGATCGTCGTCCAGTGCCAGAACGAGCGCTCGCAGTCGTCGAACAAGGCGACGGCGATGACGATGCTCCGGGCCAAGCTGGCCGAGGCCGAGGAGCGCCGGCGGGAGGCGGAGATCGCCAAGGAGAAGGGCGAGGCCCAGGACGTCAACTTCGGCTCGCAGATCCGCTCGTACGTACTCCATCCGTACACGATGGTCAAGGACCACCGGACCGGCTTCGAGATGGGCGACGCCAAGAGCGTCCTCGACGGCGACCTCGACGGCTTCGTCCGGGCCTACCTGCTCAAGGCCGCGGGGTCCTGAGCCAATCGACGAGCTCGCCGATGACCATAGGACCGCTCGGGCTCGGCCTCGTTGAAGAGCTCGTGGTAGAGGCCGGGATACACCTTGAGTGTCTTGTCCTGGGAGCCGGCTCGTTCGGCCAACGCCTCGGCACCGGAGCGGGGGACGATCCGGTCGGCCGCGCCCTGCAGGATGAGCAGGGGGAGGGCGAGGCTGGGTGCCCGGGCGGGGAAGCGGGCGATCGCCCTGGACAACTCGGCGATCGTCCGGACCGGGAGCCGGCCCCGGTAGTTGAGCGGATCGTCGTCGTAGAGTCGGACCTGGTCGGGGTCGCGGCTGATGTGGGCGGCCTTCACCCCGTAGACGCCGAGCCGGGGGACGACGGCCGAGAGCACCCGGCTGAGGGCGAGGATCGGGCGCGGGGTCTCGAGGGCGACGAGCGGGCTCGAGAGGACGAGCCCGGAGAGCCGGGTCTGGTCGGCGAGGGCGAGCTCGAGCGCGAGGCAGGCGCCCATGCTGTGGCCGAGCAGATAGGGGCGCGGGCCGGCGCCGGCGGCCAGGTCGACCAGGCGGCCGAGGTCGGCGACCGCCGGGCCGAGCCGGTCGATCAGGGCGCCGGTGCCGTCCGAGCGGCCGTGGCCGCGGTGGTCGAGGGCGTAGACGGCGATGCCGTGGGCGACCAGGTGCTCGGCCAGCGGGGCGTACCGGCCGCTGTGCTCGGCCGCCCCGTGGGCGACCACCAGGCTCGCCGCGGCCGGGCGCTCCGGCTGCCAGGACTGCCAGTAGATCTCGGGGCCGCCGGTGCCGGCGAAGCGTCCATCCAGTCTCGGCATCGCCCGAGCACCCTATCCTGGCGCGCATGACCGCGGTCGACGAGTCACTCGTCCGGCGCGCCCTCGAGGAGGACCTGGGGAGCGGCGACGTGACCGCCGAGGCCACGGTCCCGCCCGGGGCCCGGGCCCGGGCGACGATCACCCAGAAGCAGGCCGGGGTGATCTTCGGCGTCGACGTCGCCGTGGCCGTGTTCCGCCGGCTCGACCCGGACGTCCGGGTCGAGCGCCTCGCCGCCGAGGGGGAATGGCGCGAGCCGGGACCCGTCCTCTCAGTCGAGGGGTCCGCCCGGGCCCTGGTCAGCGCCGAGCGGACGGCGCTCAACTTCCTCGGCCGCCTCTCGGGCGTCGCCACCCTGGCCGCCCGCTGCGCCCGGGCCGTCGAGGGGACCGGGGCACGGGTGCTCGACACCCGCAAGACGACGCCGGGGCTCCGGACGCTCGAGAAGGCGGCGGTCGCCGCCGGGGGGGCGACCAACCACCGCCAGGGCCTCTTCGACGCGATCCTGATCAAGGAGAACCACGCCGCCCTGGCCGGCGGGGTGGCCGCCGCCGTCGAGGCCGCCCGGTCCCGGGCGCCGGAGCTCCCGCTCGAGGTCGAGTGCCGTAACCCGGCGGAGATCGACGCGGCGCTCCGGGCCGGAGCGGACCGGCTCCTGCTCGACAACATGACCCCGACCGAGCTCCGGGCGGCCGTCGCCCAGGTGGCCGGACGGGCCGTGCTCGAGGCGAGCGGCGGGGTGACCCTGGCCAATCTTCGGGAGCACGCGGCCACCGGCGTACAATTTGTGTCGATCGGCGCAATGACCCACTCAGCCCCTTCCCTTGATCTCTCTTTGATATTGGAGCCGCTCTGAACCCGTCTCGGATGGTCGAGCTTCCGATGGCCCCGCCCGAGGCGGAGCGGCCACTCGGGGCGGGCGAGATATACGAGCTCCAGGGTGAGATCCGACGACTCGCGGCCGAGCGGGACGCGGTCATCCTCGCCCACAACTACCAGCGGCCGGAGATCCAGGACGTCGCCCACTTCGTCGGCGACTCGCTCGGCCTCTCCCAGCAGGCGGCGGCCGCCGAGGGGCGGACGATCGTCTTCTGCGGCGTCCACTTCATGGCCGAGACGGCGGCGATCCTCTGCCCGGAGAAGACCGTCCTGATTCCCGACCCGGACGCCGGCTGCTCGCTGGCCGACTCGATCGACGCCGGGCAGCTCGCGGCCTGGAAGGCCGAGCACCCCGGGGCGGTGGTCGTGATGTACGTCAACACCTCGGCGGCGGTCAAGGCGCTGACCGACTACTGCTGCACCTCGTCGAACGCGGTCGCCGTCGTCCGCCACATCTACGCGACCCACGGCCCCGACGCGGAGATCCTCTTCGGCCCGGACATGTTCCTCGGCGCCTACGTCGAGCGGACGACCGGGCGGCGGATGCACGTCTGGGACGGGGAGTGCCACGTCCACGCCGGGATCCGCCCGAGCGACATCGCGGCGACCCGGGCCGCCCACCCGGAGGCCGACTTCCTGATCCATCCGGAGTGCGGCTGCTCGACCTCGGTGATGGAGTACGTCGCCGCCGGGGACGTCGCCGCCGACGGGGTCCACATGCTCTCGACCGGGGGGATGTTGAGCTACGCCGAGCGCGCCCGCCCGGGGTCGAGCGCGATCGTGGCCACCGAGGTCGGCATGCTCCATCCGCTCCGGCTGGCCGCGCCGGACACCGACTTCATCGCCGCCAACGAGGCGGCGAGCTGCCGCTACATGAAGATGATCACCCTCCCGAAGCTCCGCGACGCCCTCCGCGACCGGGTCTTCCGGGTGACGGTGCCGCCGGCGACCGCCGACCTCGCCCGGACGGCGATCGAACGGATGGTCGCGATCCGACCCTGATCGGACGGCCGCCGGGCCGCGGCCCTCAGTCGACGAAGGTGACGGCGCGGCGGGTGGTGGGTGCTGGCGCCGCCCGGAGGCTGGCGGTCCCGAGCAGACGGTGTCGGTGACGGTCGAGCCGGCGCTGGGCGGCCGGCGTGATCGTGACCGACACGGTCGCCGTCGAGTTGGCGGCGAGGGCGAAGCGGGCGCTCCCGAGGGTGATCGTCGAGCGGAGCGTCAGGGTGCCCGTGCACCGGGCCTTGGCACAGTGGACGGCGACGCGCGCGACCCGGCGCTTGACCCGCACGGTCGCGTCGAGGACGCTCGCCGTGCCCGCGCGCGGGCGGGGCGGGCCGACGACGACGGTGGTCGGCGGCGCGGGCGTCGAGGCCGGGGGAGCCGGCGCCGGGGCGAGGGGGGCGACAGGCACGGGCGGTGGGATCAGCTGCTGCCCCTGGGCCTGGGCCTGGGCGGCGATGAAGCTCGTGATCTCGGGCGCCGCGATCCGGACGTAGACGCCGGGGAAGCCGGCTTGGGCGCAGCCGGCGCCGAAGTCGGAGAGGCCGGCGAGGACGTAGTCGGCGGGCGGCTCGGCCGGGCTGGCGGCGTCGACGACGAGCGGCCCGCCGCTGTCCCCGGCGCACGCGTCGACGCCGCCGCCGGGCTCCCCGGCGCAGATCATCCGCGTGGTGATCGAGGGGAACCCGCTCCGACCGAGGCCCGCATAGTCGGCGGCGCACGTCGCGTCGGCCACGAGGTGCGTCGCGGCCGACTGGAGCTGCTGGGGCAGCGGCCCGGGCACGTCCGGGGCGCCGACCGGCTTGGCGGCCGTCTCGCCCCAGCCGCTGATCGCGACGGGGAGCGCCGGGCTGAGGTTGGGGTCGGCGTAGCGCGCGGCCAGGGCCGGGGTGATGAGGGGGATCGGGGCCACGGCGACCGCCCCGTCCGGGCGCGGGGCGCCGGTGTAGAGCGGGGCCGGGAAGGTGACGACGGCGACGTCGGAGTCGGCGCCCGCCGGGTTGTAGCTCGGGTCGACGGCGATCCCGGCGGCCACCGGTTGGGTCGGGACGCCCGGCGGGAGGACGGCGGTCCCCGCCGTCACAGTGACCGCGCTCGGGGCGACGGTCGCGCCCGTCGACTCGTCGGTCACGCAGTGGGCGGCGGTCACGACCTGCGTCGGGTCGATGATCACGCCGCCGCAGAAGGCGAGCCTCGACGGGCCGAGGAAGCTCGGGGGGAGGGTGACGTAGAGGGCGACCTGGAACGGGAACGCCGTGATCGACGGCACCGCGGTCCCGCCGACCACCCGCAGCCCGGCCGGCCCGGCGGCCGCCGCCGGGGCGCCCCCGGCGAGCAGGCCGGAGCCGAGGGCCAGGGCGAGCGCGGCGGCGCCAGCGGCCCGGGGAACCCGGGGCCGCCGCGAGCCGCCGCGGCTCGACGCGGACCGGGCCCTTCGCGCGCGCGAGACGGTGGAGACGAGGGGGATAGGTCTCAGCGGCGACCTAGAAGTCGCTCTGCTCGTGCGGGCCGACGACGGCCACGGCCAGATCCTCGCTGATCCCGGCGGCCACCGTGGCGACCTCGTCGAAGGTCACGCCGTCGACGGCGGCGATCGCCGCGTCCGGGTCGATGTCCTCCCCGTAGACGATCGCCTGATGGGCGGCGAACCGGGCGACGGCGCCCGAGTTCTCGAAGGCGAGGACGCGCCGGCCGGCCGTGTAGGCCCGGGCCCGCTCGACCTCGGCCTCGGTCGGGCCGTCGGCTGCGCAGCTCGTCGACGATCTCGCGCATCCGGGTGTAGGCCTCGATCGTCTTGCTCGAGTCGAGGCCCGAGGAGAGCTGGAGGATCGACGAGTCGGCAAAGGCGTGGTCGACGGCCGAGACCGAGTAGCAGAGCCCGCGCTGCTCGCGGATCTCGTCGAACAGGCGCGATCCCATCGACCCGCCGAGGAGCGTCGAGTAGATCGAGAGCGCCGTCCGCTGGCGGCGGTCGGCGACGTCGATCTGCGGGCGGTAGATCATCCGCAGATGGGACTGGTTGGTCTCCCGGGCCTCGACCAGGGTCGCCGGGGCGAAGTTCGGGGCCGGCTCGAACGGCTCGGGCGGCGGGAGGGTCGGAAAGCGGCCGAATCGCTCGCCGAGCTCGGCGTCGGATGGGAGGTGGTCGGTGTTGCCGACGAGGAACACCCCGCCCCGCTCGCCCGACCACCGGCGCTCGCGGAAGGCGACGATCGCCTCGCGGCTGAACGTCCGCAGGTGGTCGGCCGGTCCGAGGACGGTTCGACCGAGCGGATGCTCGCCGAAGGCGGCCCGATCGATCAGGTACTCGGCGAGCATCGACGGCTGGTCGTAGGCCCGATTGATCTCCTGGATCACGACGCCCCGCTCCCGATCGAGCTCGTCGGCGTCGAGACGCGGGCGCCCGGCGAAGTCCGAGAGGAGGTCGATCGCCTCGGGCGCGACCTCGGCCCGGGCGGTGATGTGGAAGGCGACGAGATCGTGGCTGGTGTAGGCGTTGAGCATCGCCCCCATCCGTTCGGCCGTCTCGTTGACGTCGCGGTAGGTCGGATAGGTCTCCCCGCCCTTGAAGACGAGGTGCTCGAGGAAGTGGGCCATCCCGTTCTCGTCCGGGCGCTCGCTGCGCGCGCCGGCGTCGAAGGCGACGAGGATGGTCAGGGCGCGGGTCCCCGGGACGGCGATCCGGTGGATCGGGAGGCCGTTGGGTGCGGTGGTCGTAGTGATCTCGGTCATCGGTGAACCGTATCTGGTGGCGTGCAAATGCTCTTGCAGCACCCATGAATCGCCACATCGGCTAATCGGTTGGTCTACCCTCGCACCGATGGCGGCTACCGAACGGGAGATGGTCCGGCGCAGTCGATCGGGCGCGGGACGCCCCGCGCCGAGGCCGATCCAGCGGCCGACCCGGGCTCCGGGCGGCGAGTCGGTCATCGAGTTCCAGAACGTCTGCAAGCTCTACGACGGCGGCGACGCCGGCCTCGACGGGGCGAGCTTCTCGATCGAGCGCGGCGAGTGGGTGTTCATCGTCGGGTCGACCGGCTCCGGCAAGTCGACGATCATGCGCCTCCTGATCAAGGAGCTCGAGCCGACGTCCGGGTCGATCGTCGTCGCCGGGCGCAACCTCGACGACATCGACCGCAAGAAGGTCCCCTCCTACCGCCGCAACCTCGGCGTCGTCTTCCAGGACTTCAAGCTCCTCCCCAACCGGACCGTCTACGCCAACGTGGCCTACGCCCTCCAGGTCACCGGGGCCGGGCGGCGCCAGATCCGCCAGCAGGTTCCGGACATCCTCCGGCTGACCGGGCTGTCGACGAAGCTCCACAACTACCCCGACCAGCTCTCCGGGGGCGAGCAGCAGCGCGTCTCCATCGCCCGGGCCTTCATCAACCACCCCGCCCTCCTCCTGGCGGACGAACCGACCGGCAACTTGGACCCGGAGACGTCCATCGGGATTATGCAGCTCCTATACAGAATCAATCGGGCTGGGACCACGGTCCTGGTTGCGACCCACGATTCGACGATGGTGGACAAGATGCGCCGCCGGGTGATCGAGCTCGTCCGCGGGCGGGTCGTCCGCGACGAGGACGAGGGCATGTACCGCCAGCGCGAGCAGAGCACCGACGAGTTCACGGCGATGCTCCGCGACGAGAACACCCGGACGCCCTGGTGAGCACCCGCAGGCGGTTGGCGTGAGGCTGGGGTTCTTCCTGCGGGAGTCGCTGCGCTCGATGCGACGCAACGCCGTCCCGAGCTTCGCCGCCCTGGCCACCGTGCTCGTCACCGTGCTCGTCCTCGGCGTGTTCATCCCCGTCGCCCAGGTCACGAGCGGGGCGGCCAACGACGTGCGCAAGCGCGTCCTCGTCGGGGTCTACCTGAAGGACGGATCGACGAGCGGCGACCTCGCTCGGGTCGCGGCGCTCCTCCACCGGACCCCGCACGTCAAGGCCGTCCAGTTCATCTCCAAGGCCAAGGCGTTCGCCCAGCAGAGCAAGGCCGACCCGGCCGCCTACGCGATCGTCGACTCGAACCCCCTCCCCGACAGCTTCCGGGTCACGCCCGACGTCCCGGACAACGTGAACGCCGTCCTCGTCTCCCTGACCCACGGGAACGTGCCGGTCGACCCGGCGATCGCCACGGTCAGCAACCGCCGGGACGACGCCCAGAAGATCCTCTCGGCGACCAGCCTGGTCAAGGTGACGATGGCCGTCCTGGCCGTGCTCCTGGTGATCGCGTCGATCCTCCTGATCTCGAACACGATCCGCCTGTCGCTGTTCGCCCGCCGGCGCGAGGTCGAGGTGATGAAGCTGGTCGGGGCGACCGACTGGTTCATCCGCTGGCCGTTCGTGATCGAGGGGGTGCTGCTCGGGTTGTTCGGAGGGGTCGTGGCGATCGGGATGCTCGTGCTCGCCAAGGTGACCGTCGTCGACAGCCTGGTCTCCGAGTTCTCGGTGATCGGGCGCCCGAGCACGATCAACTTCCCGGCCCTGACGCTCCTCCTGATGTGCTGCGCGGTCGCCGTCTCGGCCGCCGGCTCGGGTCTCTCGCTCCGTCGCTTCCTGCGGGTCTGAGGCCGCCGCCGGCCCGGCGGCCCGGCGGCGCGGCCGTCACAGGGCGGCAGGTACCCTCCGGCGGATGAGCGCGAGCGGAGAGACGGCCGGGTGATGGCGGCCCGCGCCCGTCGCAACTCGCCGGCCGTGCTCGCCGGCCTGACCCTCGTCGTCGTCCTCCTCTTCGGGATCTGGTGGGGCGCGCATCCGAGCGATCTCCCCGGATTCCTCCGCGACTCGGTCGGGTCGGGGGAAGTCAGCCCGGTGCTCGGCGAGTCGGTCCAGCAGGTCATCGACGACTACTACCGCCCGGTGAAGCGGTCCGATCTCATCGACGGAGCGGTCAACGGCATCGTGGCCAGCCTGCACGACCGATTCTCCAACTACCTCACCCCCCGGGAGTACCACGACTTCATCACCTCGGCGGCCCAGCAGTTCTCGGGAGTCGGGACGAACGTCGTCGGCAGCAGGCGGGGCCTGCTGATCGTCGAGGTGTTCGACTCCTCGCCGGCCGCCCGGGCCGGGATCGTCGCCGGGGACACGATCACCGCCGCCGGCGGCGTCTCCCTCGCCGGGCGCTCGGAGGCCGCGGCGAGCGCCCTGGTCAAGGGCCCGGCCGGGACGCCGGTCGTCCTGCGGATCCTCCACGCCGGCCATCTCCGGAACGTGTCGGTCGTCCGGGCCGAGGTGTCGGTCCCGGTCGTGGCCTCGAGCCTGCGGACGGTCGCCGGCCGGAAGGTGGCCGACGTCGCGCTGGCGACGTTCAGCGCCGGGGCGCACGGGGAGGTCCGAGCGGCGCTCGACAAGCTCCTCGGGCGGGGCGCCCGGGCGGTCGTGCTCGACCTGCGCCACAACGGCGGCGGCCTCGTCGAGGAGGCCCGGCTGGTGGCGAGCATCTTCCTGGCCGACGGGCCGGTCGTCACGACCCGCGGGCGGACCCAGCCGACGGTTACGCTGACCGCCGCCGGGAACGCCATCTCCGGAACGATTCCCGTCGCCGTGCTCGTCGACCGCGAGACGGCCTCGGCGGCCGAGATCGTCGCCGGGGCGCTCCAGGACCGCCACCGGGCGACGATCGTCGGGACGCACACGTTCGGCAAGGGGGTCTTCCAGGAGGTCCGCCCGCTTTCGAACGGCGGGGCGCTCGACATCACCGTGGGCCAGTACTTCCTCCCGAGCGGCCGCAACCTCGGCGGCCCGGGGGTCACGGAGGGAGCTGGCATCAAGCCCGACGTGGCGGCGTCGGCGCCGCTGACGGCCCGCAGCGACCAGGCGCTGGCCACGGCGCTCCGCGTGGTCGCGGCGAAGCTCAGGTGAGCCAGCGGGCGGCGGTCCTCGAGCGGCGCGGGCGCTTCCTCGTCGCGCGGCCGCTCTTCGGGCGCGGGCGCGACGAGGACGGCTGGGGGAGCGGCCAGCTCTCGGTCGATCCGGGCAAGGCGCGGGCCGGAGAGCTCGTGCTGGTCGGCGTCCGCGCCGGCCGGCGCGGCGCCCGGGCGACAGTGGTCCGGCGGCTCGGACGGCCGGACGTCGCGCGCGACGTGATCGAGGCGCTGATGGTCGAGCAGGGCCTGCACCGGCGCTTCCCCCGGGCGGTCGAGCTCGAGGCGCAGGAGGCGGCCGCAGCCGCTGAGGTCGACGTTCCCCGCCGCGACCTGCGCGACCTCGACACCTTCACGATCGATCCGACCGGCGCCCGCGACTACGACGACGCGATCTCGGCCGAGCGGCTCGCGGACGGGTCGGGCGGGACGGGGCCGCGGGTCCGGGTGTGGGTCCACATCGCCGACGTCTCGTCGTTCGTCGCCCCCGGGTCGGCGGTCGACCGGGAGGCGCGCCGGCGGGGGACGAGCGTCTACGTCCCCGGGGCGGTCGAGCCGATGCTCGGTCCGGAGCTCTCAAACGAGGCCTGCTCGCTCGTCCCGGGCGCGGACCGGCGGGTCGTGACCGCGGAGCTCGAGTTCGACGGCCCGCGGGTCGTGCGGGCGTCCTTCTACCGGGCGCTGATCCGCTCGGACGAGCGACTCGACTACGACCGGGTCGACCGCATCTTCGCCGGGGCCGAGCCGGCCCGCGACCCGTGGGCGGCGCCGCTCGAGGCCGCCCGGTCGGCGGCGCGCGAGCTCGCCGGGGAGCGGGAGCGGCGGGGGGCGCTGGCGATCGTCAGCGGCGAGCCGGAGTTCGCCTTCGACCGGGAGGGGCACGTGATCGACGTCCAGCTGGGCGAGCAGACCGAGTCCCACCGCCTGATCGAGCACCTGATGATCGCCGCCAACGAGCAGGTCGCCCGGCTGCTCGAGCAGCGCAAGCTCCCGGCGCTCTATCGGGTGCACGAGCAGCCCGACCCGGCGCGGGTCGAGCGGCTCGTCGCCCAGCTGGCGTCGCTCGAGGTGCCGACCCCGCCGACCCCGAAGACGATGTCGCCGACCGAGGCCGGCGAGCTGGTCGGGGAGATCTCACAGGCGGTCGACCGATACGTCCGGGCGACCGGGCGGGGGCGGCTGGCCCTGACCTCGCTGGTCCTGCGCTCGCTCAAGCAGGCCTACTACTCGCCCCGGAACCTCGGGCACGCCGGGCTGCGGTCAATCGCCTACTGCCACTTCACCTCACCGATCCGCCGCTATCCGGACCTCGTCTGCCACCGGTCGCTGCTCGCGGCGATCGGCGCCGGGCCCGTCCCGGACGCGACCGGGCTGACCGACCTGGCCGAGTGGTGCTCGGCCCGGGAGCGCGAGGCGATGGAGATCGAGCGGGCGGCCGACGACGTCGCCCGGTGCTTCGCCCTGACCCGGGAGGACCGCGACCGCGAATGGGACGGCGAGGTCGTCGGGCTGATCGGGGCTGGGGCGTTCGTCGCCTTCGGCGGACGCTACGAGGGGATGCTGCCGGTCCGGCGGATGCGCTGCAGGCGGCTGGTGGGAGCTCAGCGAGGAGGGGACGATCCTGTCCGGGACGCGGGACGGGGCGAGGCTCCGTCTCGGCGATCCGGTGCGGGTGCGGGTGGAGAGCATCGAGGCACCGCGCGGGCGGGTGGACCTCGTGCTTGCGTAGGCTAGGACGACATGGCCAAGGGAAAGCGGAAGATCGGAGCCGGTGACGTCGCGTCGAACCGCTACGCCTCGTTCCGCTACAACCTGCTCGAGCGAGTCGAGTGCGGCATCGTGCTCCAGGGCACCGAGGTCAAGTCCCTGCGAACCGGGGGCGCCCAGCTGAAGGACGGGTTCGCGACGATCCGGGACGGCGAGCTCTGGTTGCGCAACGTGCACATCCCGCCGTACGCCCCGGCCAGCCGCGAGAACCATGAACCCGAGCGTGAGCGCAAGCTCCTGCTCAAGCGACGGGAGCTCGACCGGATCGAGGCGCGGACGGCCGAGCGGGGCCTGACCCTTGTCCCGACGCGGATCTACTTCTCCGGCCCGCGGGCCAAGGTCGAGATCGCGCTGGCCCGGGGCAAGGACGTCCACGACAAGCGAGAGTCGCTCAAGAAGCGCGACTCCGAGCGGGAGATGCAGCGGGCCCTGCGCGACGTCGGGAGGTAAGGGGCGGCCCCGGGCCCCGGCGATCAGTAGTGGGTGAAGCCGACCGCGTGCTGGACGTAGGTGGCCGACATGCCGAGGGCGAGGGCCGCGATCAGGCCGAGGTAGACGGCGCCGACGAGGAGGCGGTTGCGGGGGGAGACGCGGTAGTAGGCGGCCTGCTCGAGGCTTCGGGTCTTGCGCTGCTTCCACCGCCGCCAGGTCTCGAGGCCGCCGAAGAAGATGATGATCAGGAGGATGCCGTTCGGGGCGAGGAAGAAGAGGGCGACGAGCGCGGCGAAGCCGACGAACCACATCCACGGCGCCATCGCCGCCATCGCCCGGCCGCCGTCGAGGGGGACGACGGGGAGGAGGTTGAACAGGTTGAGCAGGAAGCCGACGTAGGCGAGGGCCTGGAGGAAGCCGCTCCCGGTGATGGCCCCGGCCACGGCGACGAGCGCGGCCGCGAGGGACCCGAGGAGCGGACCGGCGAGGCCGACCCGGGCCTCGGCGAGGGCGTTCTCGCCGAGCGACTTGGCCGTGATGACGGCACCGAGGAAGGGGATGAACATCGGGGCGCTGGCCTTGATCCCCTCGCGGCGGAGGGCGATCACGTGGCCCATCTCGTGGATGAAGAGGAGCACGACGAAGCCGGCGGCGAACGCCCAGCCGAAGAAGAGGCTGTAGGCGGCGACGGAGACGAGGGCGGTGACCGAGGTGCTGAGGACCTTGATCTTCGGGAGGAAGAGGATGACGGCCTTGCCCTTGGCCAGGAGCGCGACGAGGGCGGCTCCGGCGGCCCCGGCCCGGTCCCGGAGGGAGCGGCGGCGGGCGTCGGCGGCCGGTCGGCCGAACGGGTCGGTCGGCGGGGGCGGGGTCGGGATGGGCTCGAGGGGCGATGGGGGGACGACGCCCCAGGTCTGTCGGTTCTCCATGGTCTGACGATTGTGGCAGGCGTGGGTAGTCGGCCGTTAAAGGGGTTTCCGCCGGGTCGGGGGGCGGCGGCCCGGGGCGGTGCGGCTTTGCAATTTCTTTGCAAAATGCGGAGATCGTGGCAAATGCCTCTTGCGCGGCCGGGGAGCCGGGCGTAGCTTGCCGGTCAGACGCGGACCTGAGACGCGAAGAGCGAGGCCACCGAGGTGTGAGGCCGCGCCACCCAACCTCCGACGGCCTTCGGGCGGCCGGGGAGCGGGTTCCTCAAGCGGCTCGGTTCGCGTCCTTTTGCTGCCCGGTCCGGGGCGGCCGCCGGCGAGCGGCTACCATGGAGTCGGTCAGACATCCCCGGGGACGACAGGCTTCGACGTGGTTGGCTCGTGGGGATGGTTGCGAGTCGAGGTCCCGGGCGGCCTCGTTAAACACCCGGGAAAAACAATAAGTGCGGACTCTCATGAGTACGCCCTCGCTGCCTAGATAACCTAGGCGAGTGAGGTCTCGGCCCCCGCAGCCTGCGGCGGGGATCACCGGGATCAGACAGCAGGCTCACCCGGTGAGGTCCGCCTCCGCCGAGCCGGGAACACTTCAGGAGGCTGGTCCCCCGCAACCCAGCCGGCGAGGCGAGCGGGGGACGAGATCAGAGTGCCGGCTACGCTCGTAGACGCCATCTTCACGCGATCGCGGACGTGGGTTCGATTCCCACCGTCTCCATGGTGCCCAAGCACGGTCTGGCCCCCGAGGAATCGGGTCGGGCGCCGCGAGCGCCGTCGCCGGGCCGCTCCGTTCAACGTCGGCGGTGGGCCCGACATCGGGGCGCGCGCGCGAGACCCACGGTCGTGTCTTGGCCGGTGCTGTGGCAGAAGTCGCGCCGGTGGTCGATGTGCCGGCGCAATGCAAGTCGATCTGCTTCCTGCATGACGGTTCACGGTGCGCTGGCTGCCCTCGCCGACTGCTGAGCGCTCGCGACAGACGACGTGCCCAACGCGGACCGCATCGCCTCAACCCGGACCCGACGGTCGGCCTGCTTCCCCGTCGGGCCATAACCGGCTATCCCTCGCTCGGTTGGTGGCGGCTCTGCCACGCCTGACAGGCAACAGCGGACGGGTGCGCCTGCCCCCGACTCCGAACGGACGGCGGGCAGCGGCGCAGTGCCGCCGGGTCCGGCGGCGTGATGCGCGGGGCCCACGCGGTGAACGCCGACACGCTGCCGACCGGATCCGGCGGCTCGGCACCGCACCTCAGAGAGTCCAACCGCTCAAGGTAAACCGTCGCGCTCTGCAGGGCTTTGGCGCCGAGGCCGCGTCACGTCCGCCTCGCGCGACACGATCTATGCCTGATGACGAAGCGCGAAGCGGAACAGCAGCACGGGCTCTCGAGCCGAGTCTACGTCCCGATCCTACGGGAGTTGGTTAGGCGTTTTCGCGGGCCCGGATCACAACGCGTCGAGTTCACGGTCCGTGACGTACGCCAAGTCGCCGCCGATCTCGGGATCGAGATCGGCAACGCGCCGGACCTCGTTTACAGGATGCGCGCGCGCACGCGACTTCCGGACGACATTCTCGACATGGGCTTTACGATTCTGCGCGGCATCGGCCGCGGTCGGTATGCACTCGAAGTAGGCGGCGAGGCGTTGATCCGCCTGCCTGAGCACGACGTGCTCGATCACAACGACCAGACCCCGCTTCCGGTTCGTCGCCTGCTGCCGGAGAACCTGGTTGAGCTGGACGAGCAGGGGCTCCTGACTCTGGTCGGCTACTGCAAGCTGCTCGATCACTTCACCGGACTGACCGTCTATCGCCTACGGTCGCATGTCCGCAAGTCCGTGCCAAACGTCGGGCAGGCGGAACTCGACGAGATTGACGTCGGCGTTGCGCTGCGCGACGACGACCTCCCCGTCGTCTTCCCGCTAGAGGCCAAGGCTGCCGACGAGGTAATCAACCGCGTCCAGGTCGCGACGGCGGTTGCCTACTGCCAGACCTACTTCCCCGGCCACGAGATTCGCCCGATCGTGGTCAAGCTGACCTACGACGGCATTCTGCACTTCCTGGAGTTTCGGGCGACGACTGCGCTGGCGGGGCTGCGTATCACGAACTCCTGCGGCTACCGCCTGAATCTGTCGAAGAAGCAGCGTGAGCTGATCAGAGCGACTCGGGCCACGCTGGACAAGGCTGCAGTCGAGTCGCCGATCTTGACCTTCGGCGCCGAGGAGGGCGAGTGAGGCCGCCGATCTGCGTCGATCTGTTCTGCGGATGCGGGGGATTGTCTACCGGCCTGATGGACGCCGGCATCGACGTGCGCCTCGGCGTGGATCTCGACGCACCGAGCCTCGCCACCTTTGATCTCAATCACGGCCCACGAGGATCGCGCTCGCTTCGCGCCGACGTACGCGCGCTCTCCGGCCCATACCTTGCCGAACTAGTTGATGCGCGCGTTGACTTGCTGGTTGGCGGGCCGCCGTGTCAACCGTTCAGCGTCGCCGGCAAGCGCCGAGCCCTTGCCGACCACCGCGGTGACCTGATCTTCGAATTTGTGCGGCTCCTCGATGAACTTCAGGCAGGCGCGTTCATCTTCGAGAACGTTCCAAACCTCGGCAGCGTTGCCGGCGGTAAGGTTCTCGCCGAGCTATTGGCCGCGTTCCAGGAGGTCGGCTACGCACCGAGCGCGCGGGTGCTGCTCGCTGCGGATTACGGCGTCCCGCAGATGCGCAAGAGACTGTTCATCGTCGGCATGCGGCAGCAGCTCGCGGTGCCTATGCCCCCGCCACCCACGCACCGCCCCGAAGCGGGTGGAGGAGCATCCTACGCCACGGCGGGCGACGCGCTCGACGATCTGCCGGACGTGTCGGAGCCTGACGCGGAGGACGTGGCCAACCACGAGCCGACGTTCCACTCTGAAGCGATGCTTGCGGCATTCGCGTCGCTCGCACCCGGCACTCGTGACAAGAAGTCAAGGCACGACCGCCTCCACCCGAAGCGGCCGGGTTACACCCTGCGTGCGGGCACCGGCAACTTTTCGCCGCTCCGGCCGGTCCACCATCGCTATGACCGCGTGCTCTCGGTTCGGGAATGTGCTCGGCTACAGTCGTTCACCGACGACTTTCAATGGCCGGATGACCAGGCGCGCTTGCAGCAGTACCGCCAAGTCGGCAACGCGGTGCCGCCGCGCCTGGCACGAGCCGTTGGCGAGCACCTGGCGGCGTTTGCGGGCTGGACCCTAGACGACTCCCTCTTCGCGGTCATCGGTCCGCCTGACCGTGACCGCCTTTCGCTAGCGGAGCGATTGGAGCGCCGATCCAAGTTCATGCGCGGTGGCGCGTCGGGCTCGCATGCCGTACAAATTGCCTGAGTGGCCGATACACGTAGTCCCGACCAACGTCGGCGGATCATGTCGGCGGTCCACAGCACGGACACGACGCCGGAACTCCAGCTCCGCCGTGCGCTCTACGCGGCCGGCATCCGTGGATGGCGCTGCCACTACCGCAAGGCACCCGGCACGCCAGACCTGGCATGGCCGGCGCTGCGAGTAGCTGTCTTTGTCGACGGCGGCTTTTGGCACGGACATCCCTCGCGCCACAGGCCTGGGCGATCCGGCGCGTACTGGGATCAGAAGATCGCCGGCAACATCGAACGCGACCGACGGCAAGACGCCGCTTTGGCCGCTGACGGCTGGGCTGTTGTTCGAGCTTGGGACTTCGACGTTCGGCGGGACGCGGCTGCCGTGGTTGACCGGGTGGTCGACGCGCTTCGGCCGAGGCTGCCCGGCGACGCAACTTGGCATCGGCTCTGCGGCAGGTGATCCTCGACAAGAGGTCCGTCCCGCCGGTCATCGAGACCCCTCGAACCACCGCGCATCCGGCCATCCTTACGGCAGCGCTGCACGCATATGCGATCCGACGGCTGCCCTACAATCATCGCCGGGTTGCAGGACAGACTGCGCCGCAGAGGAATCGCACCAGACAGCGCTCGGTCGCAGAAGTCTCGCTCGGAGCGGCAGCCTGCAGTGGCCCCGGCGTGGCGGCTTTGTTGGCCCACCCGTAGGGTGATCGAATCCGATACGGAGCGCGCCGGGGCGTCGCCGGACCGTAGGAGGCAAAACCCGTCGCGGTCGGCACGGCGGAGCGAGTCAGTGGAGTGTGCGGCCTTGCGCCAGCAATCGGCGCGTGGATTGCTGAAGGCGTCGGTTCGAGAATCGTCCCATCAACTCCATCGAGGCCGGAGGTCGCCCAGTTGGGCGGCCTCCGCAAGAGCGCGCGGTACGATAGCTCTGATGCCGACGCAGGCCCAACTCGGTTTCTTCGTGCTTTGGAGCGAGGCCGCGCGCTGGGATGACCGCGTCGTCGACGCGTCGCTCTCGATGGAGCAGCGCCTCGACGAGGCGGCTCGACTGAGCGTGCTCGCGAGCGAGTTGCGGGACGCTGCGGCGCGGTCGTCCGGTGCCGACCACCCCAGCGATGTCCCGCCGGTTCGCACCCACGGTCTCCACTCTGGATTGAACCTGCGCTCACCTCGCGGGTTCGATCGCCACGACATCGATCAGGCTCTCGGTACCGCCAAAGTCATCCGGGTTGCGCGTGTAAAGCGGCAGGTCGGACGCGAGGGCGGTCGCTGCGATCAAGAGGTCGAGCGATCGCGCACCTCGCGCCTTGCGTCCGGCTCCGGCGACAGCGGCATAGATCCGACCGTAGGCGCGCGCGACGTTTGCGTCCACGGGAAGCGGATCGAAAGTCGCCTCCGCGCGCTGTAGCCGGTCCTGTCGCCGAGCGCGTTCCGCGGCGTCGGTGGTGGCGTGGGGGCCTGCGGCCAGTTCGGCAAGGGTGACCGCGGACACCGCCATCTCGGCCGGGAGATCCCCGGCCGGCACGTCCTCGAGATCGATGACGACCGAGGTGTCGATGATCCCGCGTGGGATCGGCTGGTCAGCCACGGGGCGTCGGGTCGTGATCGAGTACCGCGTCGACGTCCGCCCGGAACCGGTCCGCTGCAACCGGGGGTGCCCCCGCGAACGCCGCGACCGCAGCATCGGCCGCGACGAACTGGCGGGCGCGCAACGGGACGAGTTCGCCGACGGGCACGCCGTTGCGCGTGACCACAAACGCTTCCCCTCGGTCGAGCGCGCGCATGATCTCGCCGCTGCTGTTGCGCAGCTCCCGTTGCGTGATCTCGCGAGCCATGCACGGACTGTAGCACGCGTGCTACACGGGATCACGGTCCTGATGCAGTGGAACGATGGTCACCATGCGCGACTGCACTTCCACACGAGCCTCAACCCAATGCCGGTGACGGCGCGCGGCTGATCGCAAGCTCCTCCAGCAACGCTGGGGCAACCAGCTCCTCTTCGATCTGCCGCCCCACCTCGCGCATCGCCTCTCCGAGCTCGCGATCCCAACTCGCCGAGGTCGGCGACCCCCGCAAAGGTGCGGAATGCGGGTGCGTCTCGACGGCGCGCAGATACGCGTCGCGGTCGAACTGCCAGGACTCAACGGGAAGCCGCCTGTGGAGCAGGTTGCCGATGGTGAGGCCGCCCCAGTCGTAGTCGCCGTGGTGGCGCAGCCGGAAGCCGGCGGCGGCGAGCGAGCGCAGCAGCACCATCGTCGCTGCCCGCGGCTGACCGTTCGTGCAGACGATTGGCGGGCAGCTCCGGCCCAGCCCGTCGGCGGCGAGCGCGATAACGGAGGGGTTTTCCACCACAAATGCCTCGTCCGCACCAGCCGCGTGCCACTGCGCGACGCCATGGCGTTGTTACCGTGGCGTCGCAGCGCGTCACCGAGCACGCCGAGCTCGTCGGTCACCTGGCGCTGCAGGCGTCGCCAGCGTGCGTCTTCGTCCGGGTCAGCCGAGAGCGCCCGCTCGATTTCGCGCGCCAGCCGCAGCGCTCGAGTGACGTTCCACTCCTCGTGGTCGTCCAGAGCCTCGAGCTCGGGCAGGGCGACGGCGATCAGCCCGGTGGTGGCAAAGCGCCCGAGCCCGTCGACCGCCGCAACCCGTTCGCTGGTCGCAAGGGTGAGCTGCCCGCGGAGCGTCGCGGTCAGCGCTTCGGCGGCCCCGCCCTCACGCTGGGCGGTTGCCAATCGCTCCTCGGTGTCGCGCTGCGAGGCCGTGTTGTCGCGGAGCACACGGGCGACCTCGGCGAGCTGGCGTTCGAGCTCGGCGATCGCGGCGCCGGCCGTCGCCTGCAAGGTGTCGCGCCGCTCGGCCACCGCCTCGAGTTGGCGCTCGGCCTCGGTGAGCCTCCGTGTCGTCTCGGCGCGCTCGGACTCGGCGGACTGAACGTCCTGGAGCGCGCGTGTCCGTGTCTGCTCGGCGCGTTCGAGCCGCGCGATCGCGGGCCACAGCGCCGCGAGCGCCTCGCGCAGGCGGCCGAGGGCGGACTCGATCGTGCCGAGCTCGTCGCCGCCGGGCGGCAGGTCGACGTCGGCGGCGTCGGCGTAGAGGGCGTCGTGCGCGGCTCGCTGCTCGGACTGTGCCTCCTGCTCGCGAAGATGAGCACTGGCAAGGCGCGGCGCGAGCGCGGGAAGCGCTGCCTCGACGGCCGCCAGGGCGCCGTCGGCCTGACGGACCGCTTCCTCGGGTGGGAGTTCCGCGAGCTCGCGCTCGAGCTGCGCGTGACGCCGGGTGAGATCGGCAAGTTGCTGCTCGAGGCCGGCGAGCTCGACCTTCTCCGCCGCGGCGCGGTCGCGCCGGTCGGCGAGTCGGGTGCGCCGGGCCGTCTCGCGCGCGGTGTGCCCGATGAAGGCCGCGGTCGGCTTGTGCCAGGCACCGCGCACGACGCCGTTGCGGAAGCGGCCCCCGGCGCTCACCCACACCAAGCTGTCGCTTTCACCAAGCCCGATCGTGGCGAGCAGCCGGCTCACATCTGTCTCGGTGATGCCGGTGCCGTGATCGATCGCCGGCACCAGCGGAGTCCGTCAGCCGGGACCCCTCGTGCTCCCGGTCGGCGGCGGTCAGGATCATGTCCTCGGTGTCGGGCCGGACGGAAGGTTATCCGGGCGGACGATGAAAGCGCCTCGCGCAAGGCCTCAACGCGCTCTCGACGGTTCGGCTTCGCTCCCGTCCGTTCGTCGAGTCCGGAGGTCGCCCACTTGGGCGGCCTCCGCGGAGCGCGCGGTACGATAGCTCTCATGCCGACGCAGGCCCAACTCGACTTCTTCGTGCGCTGGAGCGAGGCCGCGCGCCGGGAGGACCGCGTCGTCGACGCGTCGCTCTCGATGGAGCAGCGCCTCGACGAGGCGGCTCGACTGAGCGTGCTCGCGAGCGAGTTGCGGGACGCTGCGGCGCGGTCGTCCGACGCCGATGTTCGACCCACGTGAGCTAGCAACTGCGCTTCACGCGGGCGAGGTCGACTACGTCATCATCGGCGGACTGGCGGTTGCGGCACATGGATACGTCCGCGCAACGAAGGACCTTGACATCGTCCCGTCGCCCGAGCCAGCCAACCTGGCCCGCTTGGCCCGCGTGCTTCGGAGTCTGGGCGGCGAGTTGTACGGAATCGGCGACTTCGATGCGTCCGAGTTCCCGTTCGATCCGCTCGATCCCGAACAACTCGGGGAGGGCGGTAACTTCGTCCTCGCGACTCGGCACGGGCGGCTCGATCTCATGCAGTGGGTGCCGGGGATCGACGCCGATCACGCCTACCCGCTTCTCCGTGCGGCGGCGATTCGCTCTGAGCTCGGAGGCGTCGCCGTGTTCGTCTGCTCCCGTGAGCATCTTGTAGCGATGAAGCGGGCGGCAGGTCGTCAGCGCGACCTCGACGATCTCCGAGAGCTCGGGGCGGAGTGACCGAGCGCCCAAGGGGTCTCGACACACGCTCGACGGTATTGGTCTTGATCCCCCGACCGTCCATGGCAGCCCGGCCCCGGCGGGATGGGGTCGGGTGCGATGAGCGGCGTCCCGGATCATCGGTTCACGTCCGGGAAGGCGGTGTCTGAGGCCGTCAGGGCCGGCCTCGGGGCGATGATCGAGCGTCGGGGGCGTGGCGGTGGGCCGGGTGATCATCCACGTCTATCGACGTCTGCCTCGAGAGATGGCGATCTCACGTGGTCAAATGCGGCATGCGCTGCGGTGATCGTCGAGGAACCCTGGTGAGCCAACCGCGGGCAAGGCGAGGTCTGGTGGGCGGAGGCAAAGACGAGCAGCGGCCGATCCTCGTTGTCACACACAGCGACGCAGACGCGATCCCCGTGCTCACGCGCGTTGTCGTCGCGCCGATCAAGCGCACGGTGCGAGGGGATCCCGACCGAGATCTCCTTCGGCCCGGACGACGGTCTCCCGCAGATTGTGCCCGCGTCTTTCGACAACATGCAGCCGATCGACCGCCACTTGCTGACCCAGCGCATCGTTCCGCTCAACTGGCCCGGCCTCATGAACTCTGCGATGCGCTGGCTGCGCCCGCCGACTGCTGAGCCCTCTCGACGGACGACCTGCTGAGTGCTCAAATCGGATCCTGCTCGCCTTTCTCCCCGTTGGTCCATGAAGGAGATACGGACGGACCGTCGAGACCGGCGTCGGTCGTCGCGTCGCCGTGAAGATCCGGCCCGCCAGGATTTGAGAACCGCCCAACGCCGGCGTGACGAGGTCGCTCGGCCGGTCAGTCGAACAGCCCGCGGACGTCTTCCGCCGTCAAGCTGCTCGCGAACAGGTCGCCGTCGTCCATTACTCCCCGGAACAGCTCGGCCTTCCGGCGGGCGAGGGCGACGACTTTCTCCTCGATCGTTCCTCGCGCGATGATCCGGTAGACCATGACGGCCGGGTCTGGCCGATCCGATGCGTCCGGTCGATCGCCTGCGCCTCGGTCGCCGGGTTCCACCACGGATCGAGCAGGAAGCAGTAGTCGGCCTCGGTCAGGTTCAGTCCCACGCCCCCGGCCTTGAGGCTCAGCAGGAAGACGGGGTCGGCTCCGGTCTTGAAGCGGTCGATCACGCGGTCCCGGCGGCGTGTCTGTCCGTCGAGGTAACAGTAGTCGATGCCCTCTGCGTCCAGGCGGTCGCGGACCTTGCCAGGAACCCGGTGAACTGGCTGAACACGAGCGCCCTGTGACCACCGCCGACGACGTCTTCGAGCTGCTCGACCAGCGCGTCGAGCTTTGCGCACGGCACCGCGCCGTGCCGCTCGCCGACAAGCCCCGCGTGCAGGCTCAGTTGGCGGAGGAGCATGATCGACCGGAGGATCGTGAAGCGGTTGCGGTCGAAGTCGTCGATCAGGCCGAGAATCTTCTGGCGCTCGCGCTGCAAGTTGCCTGTCGTAGAGCTTCCGGTGGCGGGGATGCAGGTCGACTGACAGCGTCTGCTCCTGCTTCGCCGGCAGGTCGGCGGCGACGAGTTCCTTGGTGCGGCGCTTGACGAGCGGCCTGATCCGGCGCCGCAAGAGGGCGAGCAGCTCGCGCGTCGGCGCGCCGCTCGATCGGCCGTGCGTAGTACTCGGCGAACCGGTTCGGGTCCGGAAATAGGCCGGGCGCCGTGATCGACAGCAACGACCACAGCTCCATCAGGTTGTTCTCCATCGGCGTGCCGGTGATCGCCAACTTGAACGGGGCCGTCCAGCTGGCGGATCGCACTGATAGGTACTTCGATCTGGTGGTTCTTGGCGTACTGCGCCTCGTCGAGCATCACGCCCGCCCAGCTCGGCGTCCGGTAGGCGTCGGCGTCGAGGCGGAGGAGGGTGTACGTCGTGACGACGACATCGGCCCCGGCGAGAATCTCATGGAGAGTTCGGCCGGACTTGGCCATCGTGTCGGTGATCGCCGCGACCCTCAGGCCCGGAGCGAAACGCGCGGCCTCGTCAACCCAGTTGGAGACGACGCTGGTCGGGGCGACGACGAGGAACGGCCCGATGTCCGGGTCGCGACCGCGCGCGTGGCAGATCAGCGCGAGCGCCTGGAGCGTCTTGCCGAGTCCCATATCGTCGGCGAGGATCCCGCCGAGCTCGAACTCCCACAGGGACGCCAGCCAGCAGAATCCCTCGCGCTGGTAGGCGCGCAGGCGCGCGGTCAGTGTCGCCGGTGGCTGGTGCTCGGCCCCAGCGTCGAACTCGAGCAGCGCCGCCGCCTGACGCTGCCAGGCCGCCGCCTGTTCGTTCACCGTTCCCAGCGCCACGAGCTCGGCCCACAGCCCGGCCTGATAGCGACTGATTCGCAGTGGCGACGCCGGGGAGTCCGACAGCGCCCTGGCTTCGTCGATCAGCCGGCGCAGCGACTGGAGGCGCGGCTCAAGCAGCGAGAAGTGGGCTCCGTCGTCGAGCATCATCCACGACTCCCCGCTGGCGAGCGCCGTGAACACGTCAGTGAACGACAGCTCGCGTCCCTCGACGCTGATCGTCACCCCGAGGTCGAACCAGTCGCGATCCTCCGCCACGTCAGCCGTTGACAGGCCGATCGCCAGCGACTCGCCGACATCCCGGTAGTCCGGCGTCACTCCGCCGACATCGACCGCGATGTCGTCCCGCTGCGCCAGTCGCGGAAGCGCCTCGGTCGTCAGCCGCATCGCGTCGATGACGGTCAACGAGACCGTCGGCCCCCGACCCGGCCGGCCGGCCAGGTCGAGTAGGCCGTAACCTCCGAGGCCGGTCTCGGCGAGCACGGCGCCGGCCAGGATCGCGCTTTCGGCCTCGAGATCGCGAAATCCCGGAGGACCCCCCGCGCCGACCGCTGCGCGCCGGGTGGTCGAGCCGACCTGATAGGCCCACTCCCAGCCGGCCTGCATACCCAGGTCCGCGCCGTAGTCGAGGCGCAGCACGAGCGTCGGTGCCGAGATCTCCGGACCGGTGAACGACCCGTCCGACGACACAATCGGCGCGAGATGGCGCAGCGCCGGGAAGAACTCTTCGGCGAAGCGGTCGAGATCGCCCGCCGGGATCTCGAGCTGATCGCCGTCGAGGATCATCCGTCGGAGCTCCGCGGGCGCCGGCTTGGCCAGGCGTACGAGCTGGAGGCGCCGCCTCTCCAGACCGTCGCCGGAGGTCTCGTCGCCGGGCTCGACGCACACCACGCCATGTCCGCCCGATCCGAGGAACAGCACCGGTTCGAGATCGCGGTCGTGCGCGCCCTTGACCCGGATCACCGCGCTCACCAGCGCCGCGTCATCGCGTCGGCTGACGTCCAGCGCCAGCTCTCCGCGCACGTAACGCGGCAAGTCGCCGAGGCCCGGCCGGGCGTGGACGAGCTCGAGCCCGAGCCGGTCCGCCTCGTCGAGCAGCGACCACAGCTGCGGACTGTCGCAACCGCCGAGATCTAGCGTACGGTCACCGGTTGGTCGGTAGTAGTAGGCCGACGCCCGCTCGCGAGCGTGACGTATTGCGTAGAGCTCGCGCATCAGGGCGACGTGGTCCGCGCGATAGCCCCCGCTCTGGACGTGCCACGAGTCAAGCCCGCTCCATGCCAGCGAGCCGTTCACCCAGCCGCCGCGCGCCGCGGGTCGCATCAGCCGGGCCCATAGACGCGGCGTGCCCTGGAGCGACGGGCCTTTCGCCTGCAGGCCCAGCTCGATCGCCAGCGGCGTTCCCGTCGCCTGCGCCTCCGGAGCGCCGATCAGCTGGCGCAGGGGCTGCTCCCACGATGGCAGCGGCTTTGGCGCGACCGCGACCTTTCGCGCAGCTCGCGGAGCCGGCCTCCGGGGACCCACACCGGCCGTGCCAGTCGCGGCGATCACGATCGCCGCGACGTGCTTGCAGTTGTGTCCTACCGGACACGAGCACTCCCCCTCCTCGAACGCCACGCCGCCGTCCCCGTCTGCTGCGAAGTACGCCGTCGTGCTGTACAGCGCGCCCTGGCCGACCACCGAGCCGGTCAGCGTCTCCGCGTCGGCGTCCCACTTGATCCGCGCGACTCGGTTGCGGCGGGCGTAGCCACCACCGCGCTCGAACGAGCGCGATCCCACGATCTCCTCGACCTCGGACAACTCGACGACGTCGAGTTCGCTGATGGCACCGATCACCAGCGCAACGTAGCGGCCGTGCCGGACCGAAACGCGGCCGCGTTGTGTGACGGGCACCTCCGGGTCACGGCGGGGGATGGCGCCCCCGTCGCGATCCGCTCGGAGAGCGCTGCCTTGACTGCGTCTGGCTTGGCTACCCGGTCTACGCGAAGCAGAACGAGTCGGTTGAGCAGTCGCCGCCCTCGAGGCGGATCTGACGCGCGCGCTGACCGGGGAACTCGGGTTGGAACGCGGGGTCGAGGGTTATCCCGCCGGCGTCGGCGTCGGCGTCGGCGTCGGCGTCGGCGTCGACGTCGACGCCGACCTTGAACATGGCGCCGGGCACCCCGTCCGGGTAGAACTGGCGATCCCAGGTCCCATAGAGCGAGTTGGTGCCGTAGACGCGGCGGCCGTCCCGGCTGATCTCGATCATCTGCGGGCCGCCGCCCCACGGGCGCCCCGACGGATGGTCGGCGCCGTGGAGGATGCCGCCGAGCTCGACCTGTCCGACAAGGCGCGGTGCAAACGGGTCGCTGACGTCGTACTGGCGGAGCTCGCCGCTGCCCCAGCAGGCGACGTACAGGAACCGATCGTCCAAGGACAGGTCGATGTCGGTGACCAGCGGCGGCACCGCCCCGAAGCCCTCGAGGAGTGGGGGAAGCCGGGACGGGTCCTGTGGGACGGCGGGGATGTGGATCGTCTTCTCGGCCTTCCAGGTGTCGCCGTCCCAGTGCCAGGTCCAGATCGACGAAGAGAGGTCGGTGACGTCGACGACGACGCCGAGGAAGCCGTGGGTCTTGCTCGGGTCGTGAGCCGGGCGTACCTCGAGCGCCATCTGGTGCTGGTCGCCCAGATCGACCTCGGCGATGTGGCGGCGCTCTTCGAGGTCGAAGAAGTGCAGCTTGTGGCCGTACTCCCGGGCGAGCAGGGCCTCGGGGACGATCCCGTTCTCGACCAGGCGCGGCGGCGCCCACTCAGCGGCGATGAGGACGCCGGCGTCTACGTGCCACCAGAAGTCGTAGGCATAGAACTGGCTGCCGCGGTCGAGCTCCACTGACCGGTGACCCGGAAGTCGCCGTGGTCCATCGTGAAGATCCCGCCGGGCCCGTCGTTGCCGTCGGGCGAGCCCGAGCCGAGCGCGCTGACCAAGAGACCGCCCGGGCCGCAATGCACGGTGTGGGGCCGGCTGTAATGGGCGGCGCTCATCACCTCCTCCGGCTCGATCGTCCGGACCAGCGTCGGGTTGCGGGGATCGGGTCCGACGTCGAGGACGTAGATCCTCGACGAGCGGATGCCCGGGACGACGAGGAAACGGCGCTCGAGATCGCCGTGGCCGGCGTGGTCGCCGCCCAACGCCGAACGCTCCAGCCGTAGTGATGGAACTCGTCCGGCGATGCCTGCGCAGGCGCATCCCACCGGCCGACCACCGTGCTTCGAGTCGTCCAGCAAAGCTGCTCAGGGCCGACAGGTGGCCCAGGCCGGCCGACCGACGACCGACCCGAGCCCCTGAATCAGGCGAGATCGAAGCGGTCGAGGTTCATGACCTTGACCCACGCCGCGACGAAGTCGTGCACGAACTTCTCCCTCGCGTCATCGCTCGCGTAGACCTCCGCGACCGCACGCAGCTCGGAGTTCGAGCCGAAGACGAGGTCGACGCGGCTCCCCGTCCACCGCAGGTCGCCGGTGGCGGCATCGTGGCCCGCGAACGTCTCCGCGTCCCCGGCCATCGGCGTCCATGTCGTGCCCAGGTCGAGCAGGTTGACGAAGAAGTCGTTGGTCAGCGACCCGGGCGTGGTGGTGAGGACACCCAGCCGGGACTGCCCCGAGTTCGCGCCGAGGACACGCAGGCCGCCCACGAGGACGGTCATCTCCGGAGCGCTCAGGGTCAGCAGGTTCGCCCGGTCGACCAGGAGATACTCGGCCGCCAGCCGGTGCCCCGGGCGGAGGTAGTTTCGGAATCCGTCCGCGGTCGGCTCGAGCGGGGCGAACGACTCCACGTCGGTCTGCTCCTGCGAGGCGTCCGTCCGGCCCGGCGTGACCGGAACCTCGACGTCGACGCCGGCGTTCTTGGCGGCCAGCTCGACGGCCGCCGACCCGCCCAGCACGATCAGGTCGGCGAGCGAGACCTGCTTGCCCTGGGTCTCTGAGCTGTTGAAGGCCGCCTGAATCTCCTCCAGCGTGCTCAGGACCTTCGCCAGCTCGGCCGGGTCGTTGACCTCCCAGCCCTTCTGCGGCTCGAGGCGGATGCGCGCACCGTTCGCGCCCCCGCGCTTGTCGCCGCCGCGGAACGTCGACGCCGACGCCCACGCGGTCGAGACGAGCTGGGAGACCGTCAGCCCCGAATCGAGGATCTGGGCCTTGAGGGCGGCGATGTCCTCGGCCCCGATGAGCTCATGCGTCACCGCGGGGACCGGGTCCTGCCAGAGCAGCGTCTCGCTCGGGACCTCCGGGCCGAGGTAGCGCGCGACCGGCCCCATGTCCCGGTGCGTCAGCTTGAACCACGCCCGGGCGAAGGCGTCCGCCAGCTCGTCCGGGTGCTCGAGGAAACGGCGGGAGATCGGCTCGTAGATCGGGTCGAGCCGGAGCGCGAGGTCGGTCGTCAGCATCGTCGGAGCGTGGGTCAGCGTCGCGACGTGGGCGTCGGGCACCGTGTCCGCTCCGGCGCCGTCCTTCGGCTTCCACTGGGCTGCACCGGCCGGGCTCTTCGTCAGCTCCCACTCGTGGGCGAACAGGGTCTCGAAGAAGCTGTTGTCCCAGGCGGCCGGGGTGTGCGTCCAGGCACCCTCGAGGCCGCTCGTGATCGTGTCCGCGCCCCGGCCGCTGCGGTAGGCGTTCCTCCAACCGAGGGCCTGCTCCTCGAGCGGCGCGTCCTCCGGCTCGGGGCCGACGTACTCCTCCGGGTCGGCCGCACCGTGGGTCTTGCCGAACGTGTGCCCGCCGGCGATCAGCGCGACCGTCTCCTCGTCGTTCATCGCCATCCGGTGAAACGTCTCGCGGATGTCCGTGGCCGCGGCCAGCGGGTCCGGGTTGCCGTTCGGCCCTTCGGGGTTCACGTAGATCAAGCCCATCTGGACGGCGCCGAACGGCTCCTCGAGCTCCCGGTCGCCGGTGTAGCGCTCGTCGCCCAGCCACTCGGTCTCCGGGCCCCAGTAGACGTCCTCGTCCGGCTCCCAGACGTCCTCCCGCCCGCCGGCGAAACCGAACGTCCTAAAGCCCATCGACTCGAGGGCGACGTTCCCGGTGAGGACGATCAGGTCCGCCCACGAGAGCTTCTGGCCGTACTTCTTCTTGACCGGCCACAGCAGCCGCCGAGCCTTGTCGAGGTTCGCGTTGTCCGGCCAGCTGTTGAGCGGCGCGAACCGTTGCTGGCCGGCCCCGGCGCCCCCGCGGCCGTCGCTGATGCGGTACGTCCCGGCGCTGTGCCACGCCATCCGGATCATGAACGGGCCGTAGTGGCCGTAGTCGGCCGGCCACCAGTCCTGCGAGGTCGTCAAGACGGCCTCGATGTCCTGCTTGACCTCAGCGAGGTCGAGGCTCTCGAACGCCTCGGCGTAGTTGAACTCCGAGCCGTTCGGGTTGGCCACGGCCGGGTTCTTGGCGAGGATCTTCAGGTTGAGCCGGTCCGGCCACCAGCCCCGGTTCCCCCCGCCCTGGGTCGGGTGCGGAGCGCGGTCGTGGGCGACCGGGCAGCCGCCTCCGTTCTCCTCGTTCATCTCTCCAACTACGGCGTCAGGACTATCAGACAAGGGAAGGACCTTTCCAGGATCAGAGCGTGTACTTAGGGACTTGGCGCGGTCGAGCATCCGGGGCACAAGCCCCAGTAGATGACCTCGGCCTCGACGATCGCGTAGCCGTGGGGGTCGGCCGCGGTCAAGCACGGCGCGGCGCCGACCGCGCAGTCGACATCGACGATCGCACCGCACGACCGGCAGACCAGGTGGTGATGGTTGTCCCCGACCCGCGACTCGTAGCGGGCCACGGAGCCCGGCGGGTGGAGGCGCCTCACCAGGCCCGCGTCGGTCAGAGCTCGGAGGACGTCATAGACGGCCTGGAGGGACACCTCACCGAGATCCTCGCGCACGAGACCGATGATCGAATTCGTGTCGGCGTGCGGGTGCTCGTGCACCGCCGCCAGCACCGCCACGCGGGGCCGCGTGACGCGCAGGGAGGCCCCGCGCAACATGCGCTCGAGTTCCCCGGTAGCCGGCACGCCCGAAGTATGCCACAGAGTCTGGAGTTGATCCAAATTAGGTCGCCGTCGATCGCCCAGGACCGCCGAGCGCCCGCCCTACCGAACGGCGAGGGCGGCGCTCAACGACTGCGCCCACGCCTCGCTCGTGTAGGTCGCCCCGGAGATGACATCGATCTTCCCGCTCTGGGCCTGGAGGGACTCCTGGCGCAGGAGCGGCTCCGCCTGCTGGCTGATCTCCGCCGATCGGGGCCGGTCGGTGGGGAGGAGGACCGGCGTGACGTCGGTGAGGCGCCCGCCCGTCAGGGTGACCGCCACCTCGACGTCTCCGTATCGCGTCGAGACCACGGCGCCGTTCACCGCGCGCGTCGTCCCCGAGACCGTGCCCGTCGGGCTCGGAGCGGCCGCGGCGCTCGACACCACGGTCGTCGGCTTTCCGCTTCCGCAGCCACTCAGCCCGATCGCGACCATCGAGGCGACGCAGGCGGCGGCACCGCCCGGTCGGGGTGTCGATCGACCGGCGATCACGACTCCCGCCAGGCGAGGAACGCCGACGTGAAGAGGACGGTCTCGTCGGCCATGATCGTCATTGCACCATATTCACCGAGCGTCGCCGTCCACTCCGGCCCAGCCGGGCCCATGGCGAAGGCCGCCGTCGCGTAGGCGTCGGCCAGACCCAGGTCCGGGCCGACCACGCTCACCGAGAGCACGCCCGCGGCCGGCCGGCCGGTGTGGGGGTCGACGATGTGCTCGCCCCGCTCGTAGGTGCCCGACGTGGCGATCGCCAGGTCGTCGGCCACGAGCACGGCCGCCACCCGGTCGCGCTCCTGCGGATGCTGGATCCCGATCCGCCAGCGCTCGCCCGGGCGCGGTCCGCCCCGCAGGCGGATGTCGCCCCCCGCATTGACGCTGTAGTTCCGCGCCCCGGCCCGACCGAGGATCCGGCTCGCGCCCTCGACCGACCAGCCCTTGACCAGCCCCGAGGGATCCACGGCCCCGGCCGGAAGCCGGCCGGCCGCCGCGAACGCCGCACCCGCCGCCCGGGCGGCGAAATAGCCACCGGTCTCCCCGCGCAGGCGCTCGCACCGCCCGAGGACCGACCGAACCGCCACGTGGCAGTCCTCGAGCTCGAGCTCGCCTCGGTTCAACCGGCTGATCTCGCTCCCCGGCCGGTAGAGGCTGAACGTCTCGTCCACGAAGGCGAACCACCGGAAGACCTCGTCGACCACCGCCTCCCAGCTCCCGTCGTCACCGACCTCCACGAGGATGGGCATGCCCATCACGTGCTCGACCCGTCGATACCCGCCGGGTGCCCCCGGCGGCGAGTCAGAGGTGAGCCTTGGTGAGGGCATACTGGAGGGACTGGTCCCACGCCCGGCTCGTCAGCGTCGCGCCCGACACGACCCTGACGTTGGCGCTCTGGGCCTGGAGGGTCTCCCGCTTGAGGATCGGCTCGGCCCGCTGGTTGATGAACTTCGACCGCGGTTTGACCTCGGGCAGCGAGTCGCTGACCCCGGTCACCCGCCGCCCGACGACGGTGATCGTCACCTGGACGACGCCCCAGCGCATGCTCGCCTGAGACCCGTGGTAGACCTTCGTCGCGGCCGCCGCGGCGCTCGCCGGCGGCTGGATCTCGACGCCCGCGGCGATCCCGGTCGCCGTCGGGGTGACGGCGGCGAGCGTCGATAGGACGGCCTGGACTGGTCGGCGCATCGTGATCCTCCTTGTCATTCGGCTAGGGCAAAGCGCTCGGTGCGAACCTGCCGGCCGGGAACTCCGGCCCGGCGCAGGCTCTGCTTGACGGCCTTCATCATCGCGACCGGTCCGCACAGGTAGACGTCCCGGACGGCGAGGTCGGGCACGAGGCTAAGCAGGTGCTCCGGTGAGAGCAGCCGGGCGCCCTCGGGCGTCCGGTGATCGCCGACCGCGAAGAACAGCTCCGAACCCCGGGCCGCGGCCAGCCGCTCGAGCTCGTCCCGGAAGACCAGATCCTCGTCGCGGATCGCCCGGTAGATCAGGGCCACGTCGCCGGGCCCGCCCTCGAGCTCCTCGTAGAGCGCCCGCAACGGGGTGATGCCGATCCCGCCCGCGATCAGCGCGACCCGCGGCCGCCGGCGGCTCGCCGCGACGAACCTCCCGAACGGCCCCTCGGCGAACACCCGGGTCCCCGGGTTCAACGCGGCCAGGCCGTGGGTGAAGCTCCCGACGTCCTTGACCGTGATCCGCAGCGTCCGTCCATCCGGGGCGGCCGAGAGCGAGAACGGATGCGACTGCCACCACCGCCCGGGGCTGAGGAACCGCCAGAGGAGGAACTGGCCCGCCCGGGCGCCGAGACGGTCGAGCTGGCGGCCGGCGATCCGCACCGATACCACGCCCGGCCCCTCGACGGACACGCTCTCGACCCGCAGCCGGTGGCGGAACCCTCTGACCGCCGGCCGGGCCACCCGGTAGACCCCGAGCAGTACGAGCGTCGCCACGTAGAGCGCGATCCAGTAGTCGCGCTGGCTGTGGTTGGCCGAGAACTCGTTGCCGGTCGGGAGCTGGTGGGCGTAGGCGAGGGCGATGCCCGCGTAGGTGGCCAGGTGGAGCGCGTACCAGCCTTCGTATGGCAGGCGGCGGCGGACGATGATCAGGCTGCTGATGACCACGACGACGAGGATGGCCGTCCCGATCGTCGCCGTCACGATGCCCGGATAGCTGTCGAGCAGCCGCGTCGTCTCGCTCCCGACCGAGATCCCGTCGACGAGCGCGTAGCCGATCGTGATCAACACGGTGTGGACGAGGAGGAGCAGCAGGCAGGCCTTGCCGTTGCGGCGGTGCCAGACGGACAGCCGGTCGAACCCGACCAAGCGCTCGAGCCAGGGAATCCGGGCCAGGAGGAGAAGCTGCACGAGGGCGAGGTAGGTGCCGACCAGCCCGGTCACCCGGCCGACGCTCGTGAGGAGATCGCCGGTTCCATGGACGGCCGTGACGCCGCCGCCGTGGAGCCAGAGCCAGACGACGACCGCCGCGTTGCCGGCGAACGCCAGCCAGAGCACCGTCGCGATGCCGCGGCGTCCGCCGGACAGGCGGGCGGGGTCGAGCGGCGCGGACGTGGCGGTGGCGGCGGCCGACATCGGTGAAGTTGATGCTCGGGGTGCGCCTAACCAGAGCCTAAGTCGCGTGTAAGAATCAGCTAAATGGTGTCACTCTCTCAGGCGATTATGAGAATACCCTCATATATCCCACAGGAATCGTATGTCACATCGCATGTGAGTGAACACGTCTGGCGACCCGGGGCCGGCCGGCCGCCCCGAAGGCGGCCGGCCTGGCGCCGAGGCGGTCAGACGCCGAGCTCCTCGGAGGCGAGGCGGGCGCCTTCGAGGCGGGCGGAGATCTTCTGCATGGCGACGTCCCGGGCGAAGTCGGGCGACCCGTGCTTCGGCTTGACGTCCCGGCTGAACGGGCTGAAGCCGCAGTCGTCGGTCGCCCCGAGGCGCTCGACCGGGATGTACTTCGCCGCCGTCACGAGATCGTTCTTGACCTGCTCGGCCGTCTCGACCTCGGGGGTCAGCGGGTTGATCACCCCGATGAAGCAGACCTGGGCCACGCCGTCGGCGTCCGCGCGGCTGTTCTCGCCGCACAGCCGGTAGACCTTCTCCTTGTCCTCCTCGCTCGCGCACTGGATCAGGAAGTACCCGGCGTTGATCTCGAACATGTGATCGAGGAGCTGCTCGTACGGCACCTCCTTGCTGTGCACCGAGTCGCAGTCCCCGCCCGGACACGTGTGGATGCCGATGTTCTTCCGCTCCTCGGCCGAGAACCGGGCGAGCACCCGGTTGTTGATGGCGATGAATTCCTGGAGCATGTCCTTGCCCGTCCACGGGTTGCGCGAGTCGTTCTTGTTCGCGAGCCGTCCCTCGGTGAAGTCGATCGACACGCGGACCGCCCCGGCGGCGAAGCACTGACGGATGTCGCGCTCGCACTCGTTGACGCAGTCGTCGAGGAACTGCTCGCGCGAGTAGCCCTCGATCTCGCCCTCGAGCGGATAGAGGAGCATCATCATCGACGGGGAGATCACGGCCTGCTTCACCGGATGCGTGGCGATCGCCTTGTTCTTCTCCACGAACTCCGAGGCGAACGTCTTGTAGCGGAACGGGCCGCCCGTCAGCCGGGGTAGCTGCCGGTGGTGGCCATCGTCGAAGATGGCGAAGAACTGGCCGTCGCCGGCCAGGTTGTCGGCCAGGCCCGTGCCGGCCAGCGTGTCGGTGATCGGGTAGGTCGCGAAGCTCGACTCCCGCTGCTCGCCGTCGGTGACCGTCGGCTCGCCCGTCTCCTCGAGTCGCTTGATCGAATCCTCCGCTGCCACGTCCTGCTCAGCCTGAAGCTGCTCGAACGTGATCTTGCCCTCGTCGTAATCGGCATACGCCTGCTGCAGCTTCATCGGCCGCGGCAGAGATCCAACCAACTCCGTAGGAATAGGCATTGCTCTCCTTGAACGTCGTCATCCCAGGGAGACCTCCGGGGGCCTGGACCCCAGCGACTTGATCGGTCTCCCTCCGAATGTCTCACCCTACCGTGGTCGGCGGCCTGGCCGGGCAAAAAGCAGCGGCCTGATCGGAGCGGTCACGGGTCGGCGGTCCGGTGGCCAGAACGCGGGCGAGGTCGCTCGGGAGACCCCATCCCCGTCTGGATTGCGCTGCTAAGCTCGCGCCGTGATGGGCACTGCTCTGCCTGATCAGGGCGGACGGCGCACTCCGGTGAAGGCCACGAACGCCCCAGCGTCCCCGCCCGGGCCACGATGACTCGCGGCGCGTTCGAGATCGGCGAGGTGGTCGCCGGGCACCGCATCGTCGCCGAGCTCGGCCGTGGCGGAATGGGTCTCGTCTACCGCGCCACCCACCTGCGACTCAACCAGGAGCGGGCGATCAAGGTGATCGCCCCGGCGGCGGCGCGGGAGCCCGGCTTTCGCGAGCGCTTCGAGCGGGAGATCAAGATCGCCGCCTCGATCGACCACCCTCACGTCGTCGATGTCCACGACGCCGGCGAGTCGGCCGACGGGCAGTTGTACGTCGTGATGCGGTTGATCGAGGGGACCGACATGGAGCAGCTGATCGCCGCTCGTGGCCGACTTGCGCCCGACCTCGCCACGCAACTGATCTCCGAGATCGCCTCGGCGCTCGACGCCGCCCATGCCCTCGGGTTGGTTCACCGCGACGTGAAGCCCGCGAACATCCTGATCGGCATGCTGGCCGGGGGCGGCTACCGCGCGTTCCTCACGGACTTCGGCATCGCCAAGACGGTGGAATCCGACACCTCCCTGACCGAGACCGGGATGGTCGTCGGCACCTTTGACTACATGGCCCCCGAGCAGGCCAGGGCGCTCGAAATCGGACCTCCCGCCGATATCTACGCGCTTGCCTCCACGCTGTTCCACGCCCTCGCCGGCGCTCCGCCCTTCGGCGAGTGCAAGCACGTCGCCAAGCTCGTCGCGAAGGTTCACGAGCCGGCGCCCCGGTTGAGCAGCGTCACCGACGAGTACGGCGACGCGTTCGACGCCGTACTCGACCGGTCGCTCGACCGCGATCCAAAGCGGCGACACGGCTCGGCTCCGTCCCTCGGTCGGGACGCCGTGGCCGCCGCGATCCGTTCGCGACCGAGGCGGCGGCCGAGTCCGATCAGGGTGGGCGACGTCTTCGCGGAGTGCCGGATAGAGGCCGTGGCCGGCCGGGGCGGGATGGGCACGGTCTATCGAGCGCGCCAGGTCAAGCTCGGACGGACGGTCGCGCTCAAGGTCATCGCCTGGGAGCTCTCCGGCGACCCGGCCTTCCGCGCCCGGTTCGAGCGTGAGATGGAGATCGCGGCCGCCATCGACCATCCTCACGCGGTCCCGATCCACTGGGCCGGCGAGTTTGACGGGGTGCTGTTCATCGTCATGCGCTTCGTCGAGGGAACGACGCTCCTAACCGAGCTCCAGGCCCACGGCCGGTTCGAAGCCACGCGCGCGGTGGAGATCGTCGAGCAGGTCGGCGGTGCCCTCGACGCCGCCCACGCCCGGGGCCTCATCCACCGCGACGTCAAGCCCGCCAACGTGATGATCCACCGGGTCAGCGGACACGCCTTCCTCACCGACTTCGGCGTGGCCGGTGCCGGCGCCGACGGCCCGCCGCCTCGCGGCGACCCGGTCATGGGCACCGTTCGCTACATGGCCCCCGAGCGCCTGCACCCGGCCGGCCCAGACGGCGTCCCAGGCGATGTCTTCTCGCTCGGCTGCCTGCTCTGGGATCTGCTCGGCGGCACCGACCGTCTCGAGCTCGCTGCGCTCGGGACGGTGCCCGCCGCCCTCTGCGGAGTCGTCGCCCGCGCGGTCGCCCGGGATCCGCAGCGCCGATTCGCCTCGGCCGGCGCCCTCGCCGCCGCGGCTCGGGCCGCCCTCGGCTCGGTGCCCGCCCCACCGCCGCAGGGCTCGGTGCTGCCCGAGCCGTTCGGTCCGGGGGCCGCCGCGCCCAGCCTGAGCGGCCTCGTCGTCGACCTGTGCGACCGAGCCGTCCAGGCACTCGATCCCGGCGAGCTGCGCGATGAGCTCGGGGCGGTGCGCCGGGAGCTGCTCAAGCCGCTGCGGCTGGCCGTGGTCGGGCGGCCGGGGTGCGGCAAGTCGACCCTGATCGACGCGCTGCGCTCGATCGACGCGCTCGGCTCGCTGGAGATCGCCGAGTCGGAGCTCTCGCCGCCTCCCCTCGCCCGTCCCGCCACAGGGGCCACCGGCGGCGGCCCGTCCGCGGAGGCGATCATCCACGTGATCGGCGCGGGCGGCGTCTGGTCGACGCGCGGCGCGGCAGATCTCTCGCGGGGCCGTCAAGCTCAGGACGGCTCCTCCGCTGTCAACGCCGTGGTGGTCTTGACCGGTGCCGATCTCGCCGACGACGTCGATCCCTGGGCCACCGCCCGAGAACGGGCGTCGCTGCTCGCGGACGAGCTCGGTTCGCACGTGGCAGCCGTCCTCCCGGTGGCCGGCCTGCTTGCGGCGTCCGCCACGCCGGATCGGGTCGGAGCCGGGGTCCTCGCGGACCTGAGCGACCTCGCCGTGATGGCGGGCGAGAACCGCGAGCGCCTGCTCGCCTCGGCCGCGTGCTTCCTCGGCGCCCCGGCGCCCGTGCCCTCCGAGCGGCGCGGCCAATTGCTGGACCTGCTCGGGCTCCTCGGCGTCCGCCGAGCGCTCGACATGGCCGGGACCGGCGAGCTCACGGCCGTCGGCCTCATCCGCTGGCTGCGGGAGATCTCGGGCATCGAGCAGCTCGCCGAGCAGATCGCCGGGTTTCAGCAGCGCGCCGACCTCCTGAAGGCCGACGGTGCCCTGACCGCCCTGGATCAGCTCGTTTACGAGGGCCCGCTGCGCGCGCTCGTTCGCGACCGGGTCGAGGCGCTCAGACTGCGTCCGGAGGCCCATTCCCTCGAGCTGATCTCGGCGGTCCAGCAGTGTGTGGACGGAAGGGTCGAGCTTCCCCAGGACATGGTGGCCGAGCTCACGCGGCTCCTGACCGCGCCGACGCCAGCGACGCGGCTCGGCCTGCCGCCAGCCGCCGGAGCGGGCGAGCTGAAAGCGGCGTCGCGCGAGCGCGTGCGCGCCTGGAAGTCATTCGAGAACGGGGGCGGAGCCTCACCGGCCGAACGCCACGTGGCCCGAGCGGTCGCACGCTCCTACGAGATAATGAGCGACCGCCTCTCCGCGCGCGAGCCGACCCTCGCCTGACCCTGCGGGCCCACGCCCGTGCTCGTCGGCTCGTTATGGTTGGTTGGTCGGCGGTCAACTGGTCGAGTTGCGGGAGGGGGACACACGGATGCCGGGGTGGGTGCTGGCGATCGATTTCGGTACCACATCGACCGCGGCGGCCATGCGCTTCGACGACCACGTGCAGATGGTGGCGATCGACGGGGCCCCGCACATGCCCTCGATGGTCTTCTGGCGCGAGGGAACGGTCGGCGTCCCCGGCGAGTTGGTTCTCGGGCGCCGGGTCGACAACCTCGCGAGCCGCGCTCCGTGGTGTCTCGAGCGGACGCCGAAGCGGCGGATCGGCGAGGAGTTCATGCAGCTCGGCGAACAGAACGTCCGTGTCACAGACGCGATCTCCGCGATCCTGCTCAAGGTGGCGTCTGAGGCGTCCCGACTGCGAGGAGGTCAGCGTCCGGCCGAGGTCCGGCTGACACACCCGGTTCGCTGGGGCGAGGTGCGGGTGGCGTCACTGCGCCGTGCCGCTGCCGATGCCGGCTTCGTCTCGCCCGTCCTGCTCCCCGAGCCGGTGGCCGCCGCCACGTACTTCGCGAGCGAACGCCTCGAGGTCGGGGAGCATGTCGCGGTGTACGATCTCGGCGGCGGGACCTTCGACACCGCCGTACTCAAGCGCACGGCCGCCGGGTTCGAGGTCGTCGGTCGCCCCGGCGGACGCGAGGACCTGGGCGGGGAGAATTTCGACGACCTCCTCTACCGTCACCTCGGCGGCCAGCTTTCCACCGAGCACTGGCGCGCCCTCCGCCACGCGGCGGTGAACCACGACACGACCGGAAACATCTGGCGGGAGGCCAACTTCCAGCTCCAGCGCGAGGCGCGCGTGGCCAAGGAGATCCTCTCGGACAGTCCGGACTACGAGGTGCGCGTTCCGGTTCCGGTCGACGCCTACCTGCCGGTCACGGCGGCGGAGCTGAAGGAGCTGATCCGCGCCGATCTCGAGGAGACGGTGGTCGAGCTCCGGCGGTCGATCGAGAGCGCCCGCATCAAGCCGTCCGAGCTGGCGGCGATCTACCTCGCCGGCGGGTCGAGCCGGATACCCCTGGTCAGCGAGCTGATCAAGGCGGAGCTCGGCCAGACGCCCGACTACCTCGAGGATCCGAAGTCGGTGATCGCCCTCGGCGCCGCGCGCGCCCCGATCGGCGCCTACGATCTCGACGAGCGAGCGAGCGTCCCCCGCGGGCTCGGACCACGGTGAGAGCGGACAGGCCGTCTGCGCCTCCGCCCGGCGACACGGCAACCAGGCCGCTCCCCAGCCGCGCGGCGGTGACCTCGCCGCCAGCCCCACCGGGGGCGCAGATTCGCCGCCGCCGTGTCCTCTTGCTCGCGGCCGTGGCCGGCGTGCTCGGCCTCACCGTGGTCGCCATCCTCGTCTCCGGGTCCGGTGGCGGCCCTGCCCCACCCCCACCAGGTCCGGAGACTCCGGCCACCGGCGACGTGCGCACGCTGGTGGCCGAATACGCCCGCGCCCGGAGCGCGCATGATCCCGTCGGGCTCCGGCGTGTTCTCGCGCCGACCGTGCGGGAATCGATTCCCGGCGCGACCGGGGGGCTGGAGAACATCGTCAACGCGGCCGCCGATCCGGCTCTCGGCACCGTATGGGCGATCGATCTCGGCTCCGCGACCGTCACCACGGGGCCGGATCGGGCGTCGTTGAGCGGCCGCTACACGCTCGCCCTGCCGGGTGCGCCACTCGAGCGGGGGACGATCGACCTCACGATGCAGGAGAAGCCACCCGGGCCGCTTCGCATCACCACGATCGCGAGGTACCCCGACAAGATCTACCGCGTGAAGCCCAACGGACAGAGCTACGTCGAGACGGACCACGTCTATGTCAACGCCGGCGGGAGGCCGCTCCTGGGCGTCGCCTCGATGGCGATCTCGCCATCGAGGGACACCGAGATCTACGTGCCCCTGGCGCCGGCGGCGGCCGCCCTGCTACAGCGTGGGACTCAGATCGTGAACCGCCGAACGTTCAGCGATCACTCACCCCCCAGGACGGACACCGCGCGATATCGGCTCGCTGCGTTCTGAGTCCCGGCGGCGGCCCTCACGCCAGGCGGCGACCGTGCCGATACATGGACCGATGCACCTCCGGACCAACTCCGTGGCGATCACCGGCCGGCTGACCAGGGACCCCACACTGAGCGTGGGGGGCGGGGACGAGTCGGCCTGGGAGCTGCGTGTGGCCGTGGACTGCGGCCCGCGCGACGGCGAGATCGCCCGGGGGCGCCTCCCCTACCTGGACGTGATGGTCCGCGGGCGCGCCGGCGAAAGCGCCGCTCGCCAGCTCGACGAGGGCAGTGAGGTCGCGATTCACGGCCACCTAGAGACGCGCCACGGGCGCGGCGAGGTCGCCACGACGCGACCGGCGGTCCGCATCGTCGCCGACCGCGTCGAGTGCATCGGCGCGCCGGACCCCGCAAGCCGCCGCTCGCACCCACCGGGCTCGGCCAGCGTCATCCCGTCCGGGGACTCCGAGACGCTGACCACCTTCACCCGCCTCGCCGAGATCCCCTTCGACGGCTGACCTCGTAGCGCCCTGACCGCCGCCCGCCCGTCCCCGGCGTAGAGTGGTCCCGATCGGGATGACCGAGGTTCTCGCAGCCACGAAGAAGGGACTGTTCGTCCTCGAGGGCGACCCCGGCGGCGCGTTCGAGGTGACCGCCCGGGCCTTCGCCGGCGAGCCCGTCGAGTACGCGGTGCGCGACCACCGCACGCGCCGTCTCCTCGCCTCGGTGACCTCGCCCTTCTACGGGCCGAAGATCTGGTACGTCGACGGCGACCCGGCCGGCGAGTGGGAGCGGGCCGGCGGCGTCGCGCTGCCCGACGGCGGCCCGACCGCGCTCGAGCGGATGTGGGTGATCGTGCCCGGCGAGGCCAGCGGCGCCCTCTACGCCGGCGGCGACCCCGGCGTTCTCTTCGAGAGCCTCGACGCCGGCGCCACCTGGGCGCTCAACCGCCCACTCTGGGACCACCCGACGCGCCCGTCCTGGGAGCCCGGCGGCGGCGGCCTCTGCCTCCACTCGATCGTTCCCTGGCCCGGCGATCCCGACCGCCTGGCTGTCGGGATCTCCGCGGCCGGCGTCTGGCTGACCGACGACGGCGGGAGAACCTGGAGCCGGGGCAACGACGGCCTCGTGGCCCGGTATCTACCGGTCGAGGCCCGAGCCGGCTCCACCAGCCTGTGCGTCCATAGCCTCCACCGGGCGGCGGCGCGCCCGGAGCGGATGTTCATGCAGTTCCACGGCGGGGTCTACCGCTCCGACGATGCCGGCCGAACCTGGTCCGACATCGGCAGCGGCCTGCCGTCGGACTTCGGGTTCCCGATGGTCGTCGACCCGGCCGACCCCGACAGCGCCTACGTCATTCCCCTCGCCGCCGACGTCGACCGCATCCCACCCGGTGCCCGGCTCGCCGTCTACGAGACCCGGGACGCCGGGGCGAGCTGGACCGCCCGCGGCGACGGCCTCCCCGCGCGCCACGCCTACCTGACCGTCCTGCGCCACGCATTCGCCCGCGCCGGCTCCGGACCCGCGCTCGAGCTGTACTTCGGCGCCACCTCGGGCGACGTCTTCGGCTCGCCCGACGGCGGGGCGAGCTGGAGCGCGGTGGCGAGCATGCTCCCGCCCGTCTACGCCCTGACCGCCACGGCGTAGCTACCGGCGGGCGATCGTGGTCAGGTACTCCGCGTGGACGAGGAACCGGCCGTCCGGGCTCACGTTGAGCGACGCCCACAACGCGACCAGCTCGGCTCGGACGGCGTCCCACGCCCCGGTCGGCTCGAGCGCCGCCCGGGCCAGGATCGTCGGGCCGAACACCCGATCGAGGTGACCGACCCACGCCTCGGGCGAATCGTGCTCGAACGTCACCTGGCCGGGCTCGAACTCGAGCTCGACGCCCAGGCCGTCGAAGAGGCCGGCGACGTATTCCCGGTGACCCCACAGCCCGGGCGGCTTGAACTCGGGCGGCGGTGGCGGTCCGCTCGCGATGAGCAGCCGGATCATCCGCCCGAACGCCCCGTCCGGAGTCCAGGCGCAGACTCCGACCGTCCCGCCCGGGCGGCAGACCCGCACCAGCTCGGCGGCGGTCCGCCGCTGGTCGGGGGCGAACATCGCCCCGAAGACCGAGAGCACGGCGTCGAAGGACTCGTCCGCAAAGGGGAGGGCCTCGGCGTCGCCCTCGATCCAGGCGATCTCGAAGCCCCCGTCCGCGGCCCGCCGGCGGGCGTCGTCGAACAGCTCGGGCGTCAGGTCGAGGCCGGTGACCTTCGCCCCGGTTCGAGCGGCCGCGATCGCCGCGTTGCCCGTCCCCGTCGCCACGTCGAGCACGTCCTGGCCGGCCGTGATCCCCACGTCCCGCACGAGCCGGTCGGCCGCCGGCTGGAAGGGCACGGCCACGGCCGGGTAGTCGCCGAGCGTCCACATCGCGCGCTGCTGGTGCTTGACCCCGGAGAGCTCGTCCATCTCCCGGGACGATACCCGTCGGTCCCCTTCTCCGGCACCTGGCCCGACGGGCCATGCCGACCCGCCATCCGGCCCGGGGCGCACCGGTAACCTAGCCGGCCGATGCTGCGGATCGTGGTCCTCGAAGGCGACGAGACCGGCCAGGAGCTCCTGGCCGCGGCGCTCGCGGTCCTCGCCCCCGAGGTCTGCGGCCTCGAGGTCGAGCTCGTCCGCCATGACCTGTCCCTCTCCGCCCGCCGGGCGAGCGCGAACGCCGTCGTCCACGAGGCGGCCCGGGCGATGCGCGCAGCCGGCTTCGGGATCAAGGCGGCGACGATCACCCCCGAGGGAGCCGACGACGTCGGCTCGCCGAATCGGATCCTCCGCGAGGAGATCGACGGGAAGGTGATCATCAGAACCGGAAGGCGCATTCCCGGCGTCGCCCCGGTCGCCGGCATCCACTTCCCCGTCGCCGTCGTGCGCATGGCCGTCGACGGCGCCTACGGGGCGAAGCAGTGGCGCGAGGGGAGCGGCGGCGACGAGGTGGCCCTGAGCACCGAGCGGATCCGGCGGTCGACCTGCCACGCGGTCGCCGAGTACGCCTTCCGCACGGCGACGGCGACGGCGATCGGCGGGCGCGTCTACGGCGGCCCGAAGTGGACGGTCTCCCCGGTCTACGAGGGCATGTTCAAGGAGGAGCTCGACGCCGCCGCCCGGCGGCATCCGGAGACCCCCTACTCGCCCGTGCTGATCGACGCGACCTACGCCGGGCTGATCAGCGGGGCCGCCGACTCGCCGCTCGTCATCCCGGCCCTCAACCGCGACGGCGACTGCCTCTCCGACCTCGTCCTGCCCCTGTTCGGCTCGATCGCCGGGGCCGAGTCGGTGCTCCTCGCCTTCAACGCCGACTACGAGACCGAGGTGGCCATGGCCGAGGCCCCGCACGGCACGGCGCCCGCCCTCTTCGGGACGAACCTCGCCAACCCGATGGCCATGCTCCTCGCCTGCGCGGCGATCCTCCACCACGCCCACGAGGCCGGCCATGCCCGGGCCGGGCTCGCCTCCCGGGGGATCTACGAGTCCGTGCTCGAGGGCACGGCGTCGGGGGTGCGGACGCTCGACCTCGGCGGACAGGCATCGACCACCGACGTGACCGCCGACGTGTGCGCGCGGGTCGCGACCAAGCTCGAGGTCTGGTCCGCCCTCGGCACCGTGGCCTGACCGGCCCGGTCGCGCCGACTGGAGCGTGCCGGCCGACCGAGTGGCTATATTGGATCGTCGTGCGGCCGGGGGCCGGTCGGGCAGCCACCGTCAGGAGAGACGACTATGCGACCAAACCGCTTCACACCGGGACACCGGACCGGAGTCCGACGGCCCGTCCGCCTGCTCGCCGCGCTCGGGCTGCTGGCCGCGCTCCTGGCCACGGCCATCGTCGCCTCGGCCGCGCCGCCGCCCAAGGGCCCGATGCTCACCTTCGTCAGCCAGGCGTCGAAGTCGATCTCCGTCGGAGCCGGGACGCTCACCGACACCGCGATCCTGATCGGCGACCCGCTCCTCCCGAAGCCGACCGGGACCATCGACTTCGCGCTCTACGGTCCGAACGACCCGACCTGCGCCAACCCGCCGATCTTCACCCAGACCGGCGTTCCGGCGACCCGCCAGCAGACGGTCTCGATGCCGTTCACGCCCACCCTGCCCGGGGACTACCAGTGGGTCGACACCTTCCATGACACGGACGGTCACTATCCGGCGACGACGCAGACCAAGTGCAGTGACACGAATGAGCACGTCCTGGTCACCGAGGTGACGCCGACGATCACCACGGTCGCCTCGCCGTCGGTCCAGGTCGGCGGCACGGTGACCGACACGGCGACCCTCGCCGGCGGCAAGGCCCCGACCGGGACGATCCGCTTCCGCATCTATCAGCCGACCGACACGAGCTGCGCCGGGCCGGCGGTCGGCGGGTCGGACGTGACGATCTCCGACCCGGCCGCGACCGTCTCGCAGCCGTTCACCCCCCATCAGGTGGGCACCTACCACTGGCGGGCGTTCTACCTCGGCGACCACACCAACGGCGCCGTCGGCTCGGCCTGCGGCGATCCCAACGAATCGGTCGTCGTGACCGCGGGCCCGCCGACCCCCGGCACCCCCGGGACTCCGGGTGCCCCCGGGTCGTCCGGCGCCCCCGGGTCCCCCGGGTCCGGGTCCACCGGGGCGCCGCTCAAGTGCGATCCGGCGGCCACCGCCCGCGCCGTCCTCGCCGGCCTCGTCGCCACGCTCACCGGGAAGCCGGGTGCCGCCTTCACCACCTCGTGCAGCGCCGGCCTGCGCATCGTCCTGCGCGCCAAGGAGATCCGCCCGGGAAACCCCGGCTCCCCGCACCCGGACGGCTTCACCACGATGACCAACATCCTCACCCACATCGCCCCTCACGGCCCGGCGCTCAACTTCCAGCTGAACGGGAACGGCGTCGCCCTGCGCGACTACGCCCTCAGCCAGCATCAGAGCCTCACCGCCTTCCTCCTCGTCCACGTCCGGCCCGACAAGAGCCAGGTCTCGACCGAGGCGCTTCAGATCCTCACGCTCGGCTGAACGTGGCGACGCCGATCTTCCGGCTCGTCTGCGTTCCCGGCGCACTCGACGGGGCGCCCCGGGGCTGGGCCGCCGAGATGCTCCGTGACGGAGAGGTCGCCCTCCTCGTCGACGGCGGTGGCCTCGACGCGGTCAACGCCGTCGCCCACGCCCTCGACGTCCTCGCGGTCCGGGTCCTCCGCCGGGAGGAGACGCCCGACCGCCAGGAGGAGACGGTGATCGCCCACGCCGCCGCACTCCCGCTGATCTGGGTCGGGAGCGCGTTCACCGACGCCGCCCGGTCCTGGGCCCGCGAGCGCGGGCCGATGACGCTCCTCGTCGACGTCGCCGGCGCCCTCTCCGCCGACGAGCGGCGGCGGATCGATCGCTTCGTCGCCCTGCTCGGCCGTCAGGCCGAGTAGTCCCGCCCGGTCCGCTCGCCATCGCCGCGCCCCCGAGCCCCGGCGCCGCCCGCGCGGGCGCCGGCGGTGTCGTCGCCGGCCGTCCGGGTCGTGAGGGCGGCCGCGCCCGGCCCGACGAGGAAGCGCCGGACCAGCGCCGGGGCGACGAGACGGAGCACGCCGACGAGCGCGTACGGCCGCGGGACGTAGCGCTCCGGCCGCCCGCGCAGCCCGGTCTCGACGATCGCCTCGGCCACGAGCTCGGGTCTGGCCACCGCCCATCGCGTGAGGCGCCGCTCGACCAGCTCGCGCTGGGGGAAGCCTTCGGTGGCGACGAACCCGGGGAGCACCAGGCCGACGTGCACGCCGTGACCTCGCTCCTCGACGAAGAGCGCGTCCGACCAGCCGGCGAGGGCGAACTTGCTCGCCGAGTAGGCCCCGCTCCCGCCGCGGGCCGCCCGGCCGGCCGTGCTCGCCACGTTGACGATCGCGCTCGGCGCCGATTCGCGGAGCATCGGGAGGAGGGCCTCGGTCAGCCGGACGACGGCGTCGAAGTTGAGGTCCATCGTTCGGCGGACGTTGGCGTAGCCCCCGTCGGCGAAGGTCGCCCGCCAGGCGGCGCCGGCGTTGTTGACCAGCAGCCCGAGGCGGCCATGTCGCTCGCGCACGTGGGCCCGGACCCGGTCCGGCGCGTCCGGATCGGTCAGGTCGGCGGCGAGGAACGTCGTCGCCCCGCCCAGCTCCGCCGCCAGGACCCGGAGGCGCTCCTCCCGCCGGGCCACGAGGACGAGCTCGATCCCCGCCTCGCGGGCGAGCCGCCGCGCCGCCGCCGCGCCGATCCCGCTCGAGGCTCCGGTGACCAGGGCGACGACCGGTGGACGCACCATACGAAGACGACGTTTCCGGGTCCGGGCCGTCCCACCGGTCCGGGTCGCTAGGGGCCGGTCGGGTAGGAGCTGACCGGCACGACGACGTCCGAGGCCATCTTGTCGTGCCAGCACTGCTTCTCCCGGTCCCAGAGCATCCAGAGGATCCCGATCAGCACGACGACGAAGTCGATGATCCGGCCGATGTAGCGCAGGAACGCCCGCGGATAGCCGATCGGGCCGCCGGTGGCGAAGGACACGACCCTGATCCCGAGGGCCCGCTTGCCCAGCGTCTGTCCGGCCGGACCGCCCTCGAGATACACGAAGTAGACGATCCCGACGATCAGGCCGAGGACATTTCCGACACCCTTGAGCCCGACCACCAGCACGATGTTGATCACGCCCAGGAGGATGCTGTCGAGGAGGTAGGCACCCACCCGCTGCCAGAACCCGGCGCGCGGCCCCGACGGCCCGCTCGGGCGGAGCGGCGGGGTGGTCCCGAAGGGATCCTGTGTCATGGCCATTTCTGGTGAGCTCCCCTGATCGAAATTCCGGCCTCCGCCCCGCCGTCAGGCTAACCCGGTGAGTCCGGGGGCGCAACCCCTCCGCGGCGGGCGGCCTTGGTCGCGAGCAGCGTCTCGAGGAAGCCCTCGGCCGACCCGTCGGTCGGGGCTCCGGTGACGCGGGGTCGGAGGCCGTCGGCCAGCTGGAGGGCGAGGGTCCGGCGGGCCGCCGGGGGGAGGGCGTCGCGGCGCTCGAGGAAGCGGCGGACGACGGCGAGCTCGTCGGGACCGATCCCGCTGACGTCCCAGTCGGCGGCCGTCGCCGGCGGCCCGGCCGCGGAGGCCCGCGCCGCCCCGCCCCGCCGGCGCCGGCGCCGGCGCCGGCGCCGGCGCCGCGCCACCGCGCGGATGACCACCGTGTCCGCGGCGAGGTCCCCCGGACGCTGGTTGTTCGTGGTCACGAGGACGCCGACCACGGCCGGGACGTAGGCGAGGGGCGGGCCGTCGATCAGGCGGGCGAGGTTCCGCACGGCGCTGCTCGGCAGGTCGACCGGGCTCCCGTCGCTGCGCACGACGCGCAGGCCGGCCAGGCGCTTGCCCGGCGTCTGCCCGTGCCCCAACACCTCGAACAGCACGTCGTACCCGAAGAGGAGGAGGAACGAGGCGATCGTCAACAGGGCGGTTCCGGCCGAGCCGACGGCGGCCAGGACGGCGGCGAGGGCGCCGATCAGCACGAGCTTGACGAGCAGGTCGAGCCCCCCGGCGATCATCCGCGAGCCGACCCCGGCGAGGCTCATCTCGAGCTCGACCCCCTCCGGGGTCGGCAGCCTGATGAAATCCTCGAGCTCCACGCCCATGACGCTAGAGACATTCCTCACCACGCGCGAACCCGACTGGGTGCGCCTCGGCGACGCCCTGCGCCGGGCGCGCGGCCGTCCGGACCGGCTGGGAGCCGCCGGGGCGCTCGAGCTCGGGGCGCTCTACCGCAGCGCGGCCGCCGACCTCGCGGTCGCCCGCCGGCGCTTCCCCGGCGAGTCGGTGGTCGACCGGCTCGAGCTCCTGGTCCGCGAGGGCCGCCAGGCCGTCTACGGCCGCCGGGTCCGCCGCCCCGGCCTGCGCGCCTTCGTCACGACCGGCTACTGGCGGGAGGTCCGGCGCCGGCCCGGAGCCCTGGCCATCGCCTGGATCGCCCTGATCGGGCCGGCGCTCCTCGCCGGGGGCTGGGCGCTCGCCGATCCGGGGGCGGCGATCGGCCTGGTCCCCCAGCAGTTCCGCGGGGTGGCCGGACCGCTCGCCCACCACGCGCGGCTCACGGGCGCCGACCAGGCGTCGCTGGCCAGCGAGATCTTCACCAACAACATCCGCGTGAGCTTCGTCGCCTTCGCCGGCGGGCTGACCCTCGGGGCGCTGACGCTCGCCGTCGTCGCCTACAACGGGATCCTCGTCGGCGCCCTCGCCGGGCTGACCCTCGACGGCGGCAACTTCGAGACGTTCGTCCGCTACGTCGCCCCCCACGGGCTGCTCGAGCTCTCGTGCATCGCGGTCAGCGCCTGCGCCGGACTCCGGGTGGGCTGGGCCGTGATCGACCCGGGGCCGGTCACCCGCCTCGAGTCGCTCCGGGACGCCGCCCGCGACGCCGTCGTGCTCGTGCTCGGGACCGCCGCCTGGCTGGTCGTCGCCGGGCTGACCGAGGGGTTCCTCACCCCCCGGGGGGTCGGCCTCCCGACCGCGCTCGGCGTCGGGTTCGGCCTCGCCGGGCTGTACTGGTCGCTCGTCGTCTGGCGCGGCCGCCCCCCGGCGCAGGCCGCGCCCCGGCCCGCGGTCAGAGCCGGGCGCGGGCCTTCGCGCTGAGGTAGGCCTGCACGCAGCGGAGGGCCATCCGCTCGGCCGGGGCCTCGATCACCGTGGCTCCGCGGCGGGTGAGCTGGGCGGCCACGGCGAGCCGCGTCTCGAGGACGTCGACCGCGGCGACCGTCGCGTAGGCCTCGGCCTGGTCGCGGGGCGGGCGGACGGCCGCCCGCTGGAGGTCGGGATCCTGGGCGGAGACCACGACGACGGCGTGCCGCCGGGTGAGCAACGGGGCCGCGGCGAGGAGCGACCGGGCGGCGGCGAGGTCGACGAGGTCGGTGAAGACGAGGACGAGGGCGCGGCGGGCGGCGCCGACCCGGGTGCAGGCGAGCTCGAAGTCGCTGTCCTCGGCGGTCGGCTCGAGGTCGAAGAGGGCCCGGACCACCCGGCGCCCGCCGCGCCGGCCGGGTCGCAGCTCGGTCCGGATGGCGCTGTCGAAGGCGATCGCCCCGCACCGGTCGCCGAGCTCGTCGGCCACGAGGGCGATCGCGGTCACCGCGTCGAGGGCCGCGTCGAGGCGGGTGCGATCCGCGAGCGGCGTGCCCATCAGGCGCCCGGCGTCGACCAGGCAGATGACCTCGCGGTCCTGCTCGATCCGGTACTGGTTGCTCATCGGCCGCCCGAGCCGGGCGCTGGCCCGCCAGTTGACCTGGCGGAAGTCGTCGTCGGGCACGTACTCGCGGATCGACTCGAACTCGGTCCCGAGCCCGAGCGGCCCGCGGGTGGCCACGCCGCCGGCCAGGGCCCCGCGCCGGACGAGGAGGGCGAGGCGGCGGGCGGCCGGGAGGTCGGGGTAGACGAGCAGCTCCTGCGGCGCCCCGTCCGGGTGGTGGCGGCGGGCGAGCCCGAGCGGGCCGAGGCTGACGCTGGCCACCCCGGGGAGGGCGTGCCGGCCCCGCCGGTCGCCGGTCAGGGTCGCCGCGAGCGCGCCGGTCGCCTCCTCCGGCTCGATCCGGACGTCGGCCGGGGCCGGCTGGCGCAGGCGCACCCGGCGCCCGTCGCGGTCGTCGGCCCGGAGACGCAGGGCGACCGGCGTGCCCCGGGCGACCACCCGGCTGACCTCGCGCTCGATCGCCGGGGCGCGGCGGACGCTGCGGGCGTCGACGGCGAGCGCCGCGAGGAGCGCCGCCGCGCCGAGGGCGGAGACCGCGGGCGGGACGACGAGGCCGAGGAGGCCGAGGCCGGCGAGGATCGCCGCCGCCCGGGGGGTCGGCGTCATCGGGGGACGGGCACCTCGGCGAGGGCCGAGCGGACGGCGTCGGCGCTCGTGTACTGCTCGAGCTCGGCCTCGGGCGACATCAGGATGCGGTGGCCGAGGACGGCCGGGGCGACCCCGGCCGCATCCTCGGGGATCACGAACGCCCGGCCGGCGAGGGCGGCGGTCGCCCGGGCCAGGGCGAGCAGGTGGACGGCGGCCCGGGGCGAGGCGCCGAGCGACACGCTCGGGAGCTCGCGGGTCCGCCGGACGAGGGCGACCACGTAGTCGCGGACCGGCTCGGACACGGCCACCCGACCGACCTCGGCCCGCGCGGCCATGATCTCCGCCGGCCCGGCGATCGCCCGGACCTCGGCCAGCCGGGCGGGGACGAGGCCGTCGTGGCCGAGCGAGAGCATCGCCCGCTCCTGGCGCTCGTCGGGGTAGCCGATCTCGAGCTTGGCCACGAACCGGTCGAGCTGGGCCTCGGGGAGGGGGTAGGTGCCCTCGTAGTCGATCGGGTTCTGGGTGGCCAGGACGAGGAACGGATCGGGCAGCGGGTGGGCCTCGCCCTCGATCGACACCTGGCGCTCCTGCATCGCCTCGAGCAGGGCGGCCTGGGTCTTCGGCGGGGTCCGGTTGATCTCGTCGGCCAGGAGGACGTTGGTGAAGATCGGCCCCCTCCGGAACGAGAGGTCGCCGGCCCGGAGGGTCATCGTCCCGGTGATGTCCGACGGGAGCATGTCCGGGGTGAACTGGACCCGGGCGAAGTCGATGGCCAGGGTCCGGGCGACGGTCTCGGCGAGCAGCGACTTGGCGACGCCGGGGACGCCCTCGAGCAGGACGTGGCCGCCGACGACAAGGGCGACGAGGATCATCTCGGCCGCCTCGTCCTGGCCGACGACGACGCGTCCTACCTCCTCAAGGAGCCGGTCGCGGAGGTCGCCGACGCCCGGGACGGGCGGGCTCATCCCCGCCGTCCGGGGGTCGCGCGCTCGAGCCGGGCGAGCGCCGCCCCGAGCGTGAGGAGGTCGTCGGCGCCGGGGGGCTCGGAAGCGGCGAGGGCGCGGGCCTGCGCCTCGTCGAGGCCGAGGCTCCGGTACTGCTCGAGGCTCGGGGCGGTCGGACCGAGGCGGCGGGCGGCCAGGCGGCGGGCGGCGGCGCGGGCGAGCCCGGCGACCTCGGCGGGGGCGTCCGTGCGGCGGAGGATCGTCGTCATCGCGTGAAGATAGGCGCTCCGCGCCGGCGGCAGCGGCCGCCCGCGGGCGCTCGGCGGGCCGAGCCGCGGCCAGCGGGAGGCGACCCAGGCCAGGCCGGCGAGCGTCAGCCCGCCGAGCGCCCACCACCAGCGTCCGGGGAGGGCGCCGAGGCCGCGCGCCGGCCCGTAGCCGTGGACCGACTCGACGAACACGACCGGGCGGCGATCCCCGCCGGCGAGGTCGACCGCCAGGCGCGCGTCGTCGGCCCGGGCGAGCAGCCGATTCTGGAGGGGCGAGGCGTCGGCGAGGAGGTCGATGCGGCCTCGACCCACGTTGCCGACCATGAGGAGCGGTGGTCGCCCGGCGCGACCGAGCGCCGCGACCAGACCGGGCCGGGCTCGGCCGGGCGACCAGCCGGCCTGGCCGAGGGTGAGGACCCGACCGACGCCGGCCGTCTCGGGGACGGCGGCCAGGGGCACAGCGTCGAGCGGCGCCGACGCGCTCAGACGCGGCGGGCGGGGGAGGATCGTGGCCAGGAAGGAGCCGGAGCTCGCCCCGCCGGTGACGAGGTGGCCGCCGGCGGCGACGAACGCCGCGAGGGCGCGACCCTCGGCGGGGAGCAGCGCGTCCGGATCGAGGAGGACCACCGTCGCCGCGGGCGCGAGGAGCCCCGGGGCCGGGGGCCGGCGGAGCTGGGCCACCGGGTGGCCGGCCCGGGAGAGGAGCTCGGCGTAGGCGGCCAGGCCGGCCGGGCTCGTCGAGTACGACGACGACGGCGGTCCGTGGCGGCTCGGGACGAGGGCGTTGACGGCCGAGCTCAGGGCGAGCACCCCGAGCGCCACCGCGGCCGCGACCAGGCCGGCCCGCCGGGCCGGGGCGCCCGGGGTCGACGGTCGGTCCGCCGGGCTCACGCGGGCCGCGCCTCGCGCAGGACGTCCGCCCACGCCTCGCGGGCCTGCCCGGCGTCGGTCGGGCCGGCGGGACGGCCGCCGTAGACGACCTCCTCGAAGCGGCGGGCCAGCCCGTCGAAGACCGGCGAGCGCAGGCGCCGGGCGACCGCGGCGTTGGGCAGCGACGGGCGGTAGGCGAGGACGCCGAGCTCGTCGAGCCGCAGGAGCCCGGCCTGGAAGCGCAGGCGCACGGCCTGACCGAACTCGCCGTCCCGCTCGGCCTGATCGGCCGCCGCCTCGAGCGCGCGGGCGTCCGGCCCGCCGGAGCCCCCGTCGAGCCGCACCCCCGGGGCGGCCCGGTCGGTCAGCGTCCGGTCGGTCATGCGCCCGGCGGCGACCGCGGCGAGCGCGACCACCGCCGCCCCCAGGAGCACCCAGACGGTGGCCCTGCCCCCCGGGAGCGCGGCGGCGACGGCCGAGAAGGCGTCGTCGATCGCCTCGGCGACCGGCGTGGCCGCCCGGCCGAGGGCGTCGAGGACGCCGTGGAGCGGCCGGGGGAGCGGGGGCGTCCGGAAGCGATCCTCCGAGACGATCTGCTGGGCGATGCCGCGGTAGTCGACGGCGGCCGCGCTCGCTCCCGGGAGGGTCACTCCCCGGCCGGCGCCTCACCGGGAGCCGGGTGCCCGGACGGGGGGGCCGGCGGGACCGGCGGGCCGGAGGGCGGCGGGCTCGAGGGCGCCCGCCCGGACGGGGGGGCCGGCGGGGCGGTGGGCGCCCACCCGGGTGGGGGCGGCCAGAACGGTGGCGCCTCCTGGCGGCCGTCGAGCTGGCCCCAGTCGCTGAGTCCGGCGGGGCCGTCCCGCAGCGCATAGTCCGGGAGGCCGGGTTCCGGGAGGCCGAGGCGGGACGCGAGGAGCGAGAGGTCGAAGCCCTCCTTGCGCACGCGGAGGTCGAAGTAGAGGATCGTGGTGATCGCCGACTGGATCGGCTTGACCGCCGCGGCGGCGAGGACGGAGGAGATCGTCGAGGCCATGACCGCGAGCAGGATCGACGAGTCGTCGACGGCCAACGGGATCACCGCGAGCAGGCCGGCGATGACGAACTCGGCGACGCTTACGATCACGAAGGCCATCAGCAGCACCCCGGCCGCCGGCCACCAGCGCCGGCGCACGAGCCGGAACGAGCGTCGCAGCGCCGCGGTCCCCCGGACGTCCTCGAGCAGGAGCACCGGTGTGGCCACCGACCAGGCGACGTACAGCCAGATCGCCGGGATGACGAGGGCGATCGCCGCGACGGCCAGGCCGAGTCCGAGCAGGAGGTACAGCCAGATCAGTGACCGGATCCGCCGCAGGGCGAACAGGATCGAGTCACGGACACTCGGAACGTTGCCGAGGTAGGCGTCGCTGACCGCCTTGACCGTCGCCGCGGTGAGCACCAGGGAGACGAAGAGCCCGATCAGGAGGGTGAGGACGACACCGGCGACGCGCGCCCGGGAGTAGTCGACGCCCGACCCCGAGCCGGCCGTCAGCGACCCGCCGACCTGATCGGCTGACGAGACCGTCGAGAGTTGGATCACACCACTCAGCAGCTCGAAGGGCACGCCGACGATGGCGCCGATGGTGATCAGGGTCCGGGCGTTCCGGGTGAACGCCTTGATCGCGACGTCGAGGATCTCCCCGACGCCGAGCGGGCGCAGTTCGGTGGCACTCATCTCGCGGACAATACGCCGCCGCCGCACGAGCACCCGGCTCCGCCGGCCGCGCTGGCATGTCGGGTTCGGCCGAAACCGGGTCCGCGTTCTCGGGTACGGTGTGCCTTGGGCGGGTCGGTGTTTCGCGGCCCTCCATGACGGCAGCGGAGAGGAGTCGACATGGCAGTGAAGCTCCACCGGTGCGCCGCGACGATGGTCCCGGGCCGCTTCGGGTGAGCGGGGGCCCGGGCGCCGGCGGCCGCTTCGCCGCCCGGACCCGCCTGCCGGCGGAGTGGCGGGCCGCGGCGGCGACGGTCGACGCGGAGCTCGAATCCTGCCGTCGACGCTGGAATCAGTACGGGGTCGAGACGGTCATCGAGGTCGGCGGCGATCGCCACGGCGTAACCGTCCGCTACCGCCTCGTCGTGTCCCGGCACCCCGATCCGTCCGCCGTCCACGCGGCGTTCCGCGGTGACCTCGACGCCGCGCTGCGCCCACCCACCCGGGCGCCCCCTCCGGATGACTGGGACCTCGAGGCGATGGCCCGGTTCGCCGCGGCGGCGCCCGCGGAGCCGCCGGCGCTCGAGCTCGTCTACGAACCCGATGTCGAACCCGGAATGTGAGCTACGCCGACGGCCGGCGCGGTGCGCCGGCCGTCGGTGTTGTCAGCCTCGCGAGCGAGGTGTCAGTCGGTCCTCGGCCGGCGCCGCCGGCGGGTCAGGCGGCGACGGGCTGGCCGTTGGTCGGGGCCGTCTCGGCCGCGTCGCCGACCGGGTGATACCCGCGACCCTGCTTGACCACCTTGGACTCCCGCTCGAGGCGCGGGAGGACGCGGTAGAGGTAGTTCGGGCTGATGCCCATCGACTTGGCCAGCTCGGACGCTGTGATGCCCGGCTGCTCGATGATCTTCGCCACGGCCTGCTGTGCGCGGTTCCCACTTCCGAGCGGGCGGCCGCGCCGGGCGCCGGAGGTCGATGTGGCCTTGCGGGGAGCGCTCTTGCGGGCGCTCGCCGGACGCGAGCGCGGGGGGGCGGCCGGGTCGGTGGACGCGGTCGTGAAGGTCGCGGCCATCTTCGTCAGCTGCGCCTCCTCGAGGCGCAGCGGCTCGAGCAGCTTCTGCACTTCGGCCAAGCGCGTCTGAATCTGTTCCTGGATCGTCTGTATGTCAGGCATTTGTCTTCTCCTGGGCAAGCGGCGGGGGAGCCAAGGCGGCAATCTTGCACTTACTATACACCGTAAGCTGTCAGTACCTCGCCAGGTGTTGGTAGTCAATAACCCCGTCCGCCGATCGGCGCGCATTCCGGAGGGCAGGACCGACGGCAAACGGAGGCCGGCGGCGCGTCGATAACCTGCCGGGGATGAGTCCCGCCCCCGACCAGTGCCCCCGACGACCGGCGCGGCCCGCGCCGGCCCCGAGGCGGGCGTGTGGCCGAAACATGCGATGAGCACCTGGGACGCGGCTGAGAGTACGCACAATGGCGACCTCGACTACCCCGGAACCCTCGCCGCCCTCCTCGGCCTGGTCGGCCGCGAGGTGTCGGTCACGACCTCCGACCGTGACGGCCGGCCGGTGATCGTCGCACGTCTGGAGGGCGTCCTGCGCCGGGCGGCTGACGTGACCGTGGTGAAGGCGCTCCCGGCCGCGGAGGCGCAGTTCTTCTACGTCACCGATCGAGCCGAGGACGAACGGTCGACCGGATTCATGCTCCACGCCGGGGCCTTCGGCGGCGGACGGGGCGACGACGACTCCCGGGTGCGCTTCCTCCAGGGGGGCGTGCTCGTCGACGTCCGCGCGACCGACGATCGGCGCGACTGACCCCGACGCGGGTCGGTGCACCGGCCCCGACGCGAAGCGGGCGCCCGATGGGCGCCCGCTTGCTGCGTACCGGATGCTTACCGTCAGCCGGTGGCCGCAGCCAACTCACGCTCGGTGGCGCGAATCAGCGTGCTGCGATTCTTGTGGGCGCGCTCGTAGTCGCGCACCGTCTTGAGCTTGTCGGGATCGTCGGTCTTGGCGAGAACCTTCTCGACCTCGTCGACCGTGAGCTCGTCGTATCCCGGCCACGGCTCGCTGCCCCGGAGGGTCGCGATCTTGCTGAGCACCGTGGTCCGGTTGTCGTGCTTGCGCTCGTAGGCGTCGACCTTGGCCAGATCGATCTGCGAGAGACCGGTCAGGCGATCGACGATCTCCGTCGCGGTGAGGTCGTCGTAGCCGTCGATCGGGAGGTCGCTCTCGTCGGCCATCGCGCCCTTGACCTCACCCTCGACCTGGGCCACGCCCGGGACCTTGCGGGCCTGGCGGGCGGTCCGCTTGGTCTGCTTGACCACGCCTTCGACCGTGTCCTCGACCGTGCGCGCCGCCGCCCGGACGGCGTCGGCCGCCCCGGTCTTGGTGATGTCGTAGCTCGGGTCGCCCTTGAAGGCGGCGTCGGCCACGGCCTGGGTCAGGCGGGGGATCTCCGTCATCAGCCGCTTGAGCATCTGCTCCTCTTCGGCCAGGATCGAGGCGGCGAGCTTCGCCGTCTTCTCGTCGTCGGCCGCCTCGGCCAGGCGACCGAGGGCGGTGTAGGTGGCGATCTCGAGAGCCTCGGCCGCGCAGTCGTCCTTGGCGTTCTTGAGCACCTTCTCCTCGCCGCCGGTTCCACGGACGAGGTCGATCGGCGTCTTGCCGATGGCCAGAACCTGGCTGAGGATCGTCTCGGCCATGCCCATGCCGATCGCGAGCGGCTTGAAGCCGTCAGGACCGTCGATCTCGTCGAGCCGCGTCCGCAGCCGCTCGGCGTGACGCTTGGTCTCGCCGAGGTGCTTCTCGAGCAGGTTCCGGAAGCTCCCGGACGGCGTGACCGCGATCTGGGACTGGAGCACGCGGGTCAACCCGGCTTCGGAGGCGTGGGCCTCGTTGAGGTACTGGACGATCTTCCGTTCGGACTGACTCATCGAGTCTGGTCTCCTTTTTCGTGAAGTCACTGGGCAGAGGCCGGGCGATGCGGACCCGACCGCGGATGTCGCGGTTTGCTGCGTAGACGCGCCTAGGACGAGCCGCGCGGCGTTCGATTCCCTCTCTGCCCTCCCTTCGAGGCTACCCGCCTGGGGCGATCTAAACCCTGCGCGCCCCCGAATCGCCACAACACCGCTCCGGTGCCGCCGGCGTAGGCTCAGGCGGATGGTGCCCGCGCCGCCGACCCACCTGGTGCGCCACCGCCTCCCCTGGAGCCTCGCGCCCGCCGCCGCGGCGCTCCTCGTCCGCGAGGACCGTCGACCGTTCGCCCTGATCGGCGCCTGGGCCGGCGGCGGCGCCCTGATCGGGTCGGAGCCGGTCCGGGTCGCCGCGCCCGAGGAGGACCCGCTCGCCCTCCTCGACGACCAGCCGCTCCTCGTCCCGTCCCCGGAGGGCGCGGTCGGCGGCGGGTGGTTCGGCTACCTCGGCTACGACGTGCGCCTCCGCCTCGAGCCGGGCGCGGCCGGACCGCCCCCGCGCGACGCGCTGCCCCCCTTCGAGCTCGCCTTCTACGACCATCTTCTCCGCGCCGACCCCGACGGCGGCTGGTGGTTCGAGGCGCTCTGGACCGGCGCCCGGGCCGGGGCGCTGCGCCGGCGCCTGGCCGAGTTCCGCCGGCGCGCCGCGTCCGTGCCGCGGCCCCGGCCCTTCGCAACCGCTCCCTGGAAGACCGAGCCCGGGGACCGGGGCCATGCCATCGCCGTCGAGGCCGCGCGCCGACGGATTCGGGCCGGGGACATCTTCCAGGCCAACATCTGCCGGCGCCTCGGCTCGCGGTTGACCGGCGACCCGCTCGACCTCTTCGCCGCCGCCGTCCCCCGTCTGCGACCCGACCGTGCGGCGTTCCTCGCCGGTCCGTGGGGCGCGGTGGCCAGCCTCTCGCCCGAGCTCTTCCTCGAGCGGCGCGGGCGCCGGGTCCGCAGCGAGCCGATCAAGGGCACCCGCGGGCGTCCCCGCGAGCCGCGGGCGGCCGCCGCCGCCCGGGCCGCCCTCGCCGGGTCGAGCAAGGATCGGGCCGAGAACGTGATGATCGTCGACCTCGTCCGCAACGACCTCGGCCGGGTCTGCCGGCCCGGCTCGATCGAGGTGCCCGTGCTCGCCCGGGCGCGCGCGCACACCGGGGTCTGGCACCTCGCATCCGAGGTGTCGGGGATCCTCGCCGCGGGGGTCGGCGACGCCGCGCTCGTGGCGGCCGCGTTCCCCCCGGGGTCGGTGACCGGGGCCCCGAAGATCGCCGCGATCGACGTGATCGCCGAGCTCGAGAGCTCGGGCCGGGGCGTCTACACCGGGGCGATCGGCTTCGCCAGCCCGGTCGCCGGGCTCGAGCTGAGCGTCGCCATCCGGACGTTCGAGTTCGCGGGCGACCGCGCCTGGCTCGGCGTCGGCGGGGGGATCGTCGCCGACTCCGACCCGGAAGCCGAGGTCGCCGAGTGCGCGACCAAGGCCGGCCCGCTCCTCGCGGCCATCGGGGCCCACCTGGCCCCGCCGGGTCGCCCGGCGGTCGAGGAGGCGCCGCCGCCCCACCGCCTCGGCCCCCGCCCGGTCGCTCGTCCCGATCCGCGGACCGGGGTCTTCGAGACGCTCCTCGCCGTGGCCGCCCGGCCCGTTGCGCTCGATCTCCACCTGGCTCGGCTCGAGGCGAGCGTCCGCGGCCTCTACGGTCGCCCGCTCCCCCCGGGCCTGGCCGCCCGCCTGCGGACCGCCGCCGCCGGGCGCCCGGATGCCGGGCGCCTGCGCGTGAGCGTCCGCCCCAATGCCGGGGGGGCGCTCGAGGTGGCGATCGTCGCCACCCGCCTGCCCGGGCCCCGCCCGCCGGTGCGCCTCCAACGGACCACCGTGCCCGGCGGCCTCGGCGCCCACAAGTGGTCCGACCGGCGCCTGCTCGACGCCCTGACCGAAGCCGTCGCGCCCGAGGAGCCGCTCCTCTGCGACCTCGACGGCCACCTGCTCGAGACCGCCCGGGCCAACGTGTTCCTCGTCGCACGCGACGGGGCGCTGGTCACCCCGCCCGTCGCCGGGCGACTCCTCCCCGGGGTGACCCGGACGCGCGTGATCGCGCACGCCCGGCGTCTCGGCCTCGACGTTCGGCTGTGCCCGTCGATCACGCTCGGCGCCCTGCGGCGGGCCCGGGAGGTCTTCGTGACCGGGGCGCTCGGCGGCGTCGAGGTGGTCGCCTCGTGCGACGCCGACGAGCTCGAAGGCGGGCGGGAGGTCGCCGACCTCCTCGGGCGGGCGCTGGCCGGGGCCGAGGCTCAGCCCGAGAGGGGGAGCGAGAGGTTCTCGAAGATCGCCATCACCGACCGCGACCGGTTCAGCGAATAGAAGTGCAGCCCGGGCGCCCCCGCGGCGAGGAGGCCGGCGGCCTGCTCGGTGGCGTAGTCGATGCCCACCTGGACCGCCGCCTCGTCGTCGTCCTCGACCTTCGCGAGGAGGGCGTCCAGGCGGGGCGGAATGCGCGCGCCGCACATCTTCGTGAAGCGCCGGGCCTGGGCGGCCGAGCGGATCGGGAGCATGCCGGGGACGATCGGCACGTCGACCCCGATCCTCCGGGCCTCGTCGACGTAACGGTGGTAGTCGTCGTTGTCGAAGAAGAGCTGGGTGATCACCACCGACGCTCCGGCCGCGACCTTCTCGCGCAGGTAGCCGAGGTCGGCGGCCCGGCTCCCGGCCCGGGGATGGATCTCCGGGAACCCGGCGACGGCCACCGAGAAGCCCCGGCCGACGGCCTCCTCGACGAGCTCGCGCGAGTGGGCGAAGCCCTCCGGATGCGCCGTCCAATCCGCCTCGGCGCCGGCCGGCGGGTCGCCGGCCAGGGCGATGATGTTCTCGATCCCCGCCGCCTCGAGCCGGTCGAGGACCGACCGGACGAACGCCTTCGGCTGCCCGACGACCGTCAGGTGGCACATGACCTCGACCCCCGACTCCCGGTGCAGGCGGGTGACCAGGTCGACCGTCTTCTCGTGGGTGCTGCCCCCGGCCCCGTAGGTCATCGAGCAGAAGGCCGGCTCGAGCGCCTTGAGCACCTCGACCTCCCGGAGGAGCTCCGCCTCGCCCTCCGCCGTCTTCGGCGGCCAGAACTCGATCGAGAAGATCGCCCCGGGCCGGGCGTAGATGTCGGACAGCCTCATCGCGTCGGTCAGACGGCCACCGGCTCGAGTCCGGCCGCCGCCCGCAGGACGGCCGCCTTGCCGGTCTCCTCCCAGGTGAAGCCCTCGTCCTCCCGGCCGAAGTGGCCGTAGGCGGCCGTCCTCTGATAGATCGGCCGGTGGAGGCGGAGCTCCTCGCGGAAGGCTCCCGGGCGCATGTCGAAGTGCTCGGCGACGAGCGCGGCGATCCGACCGCGCCCGATCTTCTCGGTCCCGAACGTCTCGACCATCACCGAGACCGGGTGGGCCACGCCGATCGCGTAGGCGACCTGGACCTCGCAGCGGTCGGCGAGGCCGGCGGCGACGAGGTTCTTGGCCACCCAGCGGGCCGCGTAGGCGGCCGACCGGTCGACCTTCGACGGGTCCTTGCCGGAGAACGCGCCCCCGCCGTGGCGGGCCATGCCCCCGTAGGTGTCGACGATGATCTTGCGGCCGGTGAGCCCGCAGTCGCCCATCGGCCCGCCGATCACGAAGCGCCCGGTCGGGTTGACGAGGAAGTTCTCGAGCAGCTTCGCCTCGTCGTACATGTCGGGCGGGAGCACCGGCTTGATCACGGCCTCCCAGAGGTCCGGCTTGATCCGGGTCTGCGAGTCGACCTCCTCGGCGTGCTGGGTCGAGATCAGCAGCTTCTCGATCTCGACCGGGCGGCCGTCGACGTAGCGGACGGTGACCTGGGTCTTCCCGTCCGGGCGCAGGTAGCCGAGCGTCCCGTCCTTGCGCACGACGGCGAGCTGCTTGGCCAGCCGGTGGGCCAGGGAGATCGGCATCGGCATCAGCTGCTCGGTCTCGTTGGACGCGTAGCCGAACATCATCCCCTGGTCCCCGGCCCCGGCGACGTCGAGCTCGTCGTCGTCGGTCGCGTCCGTCCGCGCCTCGTAGGCCCGGTCGACGCCCTGGGCGATGTCGGGCGACTGCTTGTCGATCGCGTTGATCACCGCGCAGGTCTTGCAGTCGAAGCCGTGGAGGGCGTTGTTGTAGCCGATGCGGTTGACCGTCTCCCGGGCGATCTCCTGGATGTCGACGTAGGTGTCGGTCGAGATCTCCCCGGCGACGACGACCAGGCCGGTGTTGACGAGCACCTCGCACGCGACGCGCCCGTACGGGTCGTCGGCCATCACGGCGTCGAGGACGCCGTCGGAGATCTGGTCGGCCATCTTGTCGGGGTGGCCCTCGGTGACCGATTCGGACGTGAAGAGGAACTCGTTATCGGGCGTTGCCGTCATGCTGTCGGGCCACCTTTGCTTTCTGTATCGGGGCTCCTCTGCCCGGCCGGGCGAGCGCGGAGGCGGTCGGAAGGGAGGAAAGATATGACGCGCGGCCCGCGGGCGCGGTCAGCGTCGGGTCAGACGGCGGCCGGCGAGCCCAGGTAGCCGTAGAGCGGGTAGCGGTCGGCGATCGCCGAGACCCGCTCGGCCAGCTCGCCCCGGGCGGCGTCGAAGCCGGGGGTCAGAGCGGTCGAGATGATCCTCCCGACCTCCTCGAAGTCGTCGACCTGGAGCCCCCGGGTGGCCAGGGCCGGGGTCCCGACCCGGAGGCCGCTCGAGACCATCGGCGGTCGCGGGTCGAACGGCACGGCGTTGCGATTGACGGTGATCCCGATCTCGTCGAGCCGGTCCTCGGCCTGGCGGCCGTCGAGCTCGGAGTCGCGCAGGTCGATGAGCACGAGGTGGACGTCGGTCCCCCCGGTGAGGACGTCGACCCCCTCGCCGGTCTCGAGCAGCTCGACCGCCAGGGCCCGGGCCCCGGCCAGGGTGCGCTCCTGGCGCTCCCGGAAGACCTCGCTCCCGGCGATCCGCAGGGAGACCGCCTTCCCGGCGATGATGTGCTCGAGCGGCCCGCCCTGCTGGCCGGGGAAGATCGCCGAGTCGATCTTCTTGGCGTGCTCCTCCCGGCAGATGATCATGCCCCCGCGCGACCCGCCGATCGTCTTGTGGATCGTCGTGGTCACCACGTCGGCGTGGGGCACCGGGCTCGGATGCAGGCCGGCGGCGACGAGCCCGGCGAAGTGGGCCATGTCGACCATGAGCAGGGCTCCGACTTCGTCGGCGATCGCCCGGAAGCGGGGGAAGTCGAGGATCCGGGGATAGGCCGACCACCCGGCGATCAGGAGCTTCGGCCGCCGCTCCCGGGCGATTCGCTCGACCTCGTCCATGTCGATCAGGTAGGTCTCGGGCGAGACCTCGTAGGGCGCGATGTCGTAGAGGCGTCCCGAGACGTTGCCCTTCATCCCGTGGCTGAGGTGCCCGCCGTGGGCGAGGGCGAGGCCCATGATCGTGTCGCCGGGCCGCAGCAGCGCGTGGTAGACGGCGTTGTTGGCCTGGGCCCCGGCGTGGGCCTGGACGTTGACGTGGTCCCCGCCGAACACCGCCTGCGCCCGCTCGATGGCCAACCGCTCGACGACGTCGACGTGCTCGCAGCCCCCGTAGTACCGGCGGCCGGGATAGCCCTCGGCGTACTTGTTGGTCAGCACCGAGCCCTGGGCCTCGAGGACGGCCCGGGGAACGCTGTTCTCCGAGGCGATCATCTCGAGCGTCCGCTGCTGGCGTCGTACCTCGGCGTCGATGGCCTCGGCGATCTCGGGGTCCACCTCGCGGAGCGGGCGCTCGAAGTAGTCGGCGGGAAGGTCGGTCATTGGGTGTGACTCCCTGAAGGGGGCGGGGGCTCCCGGAGAACCGTAGCACCGCGTCCCGACCCCTCCGGCGTCAGGATGTCGGGCCGTGCGGGCAGTTGGCAACCATCATCCGGCGCAGGTTCGCCGGCTCGAGGATGGGGCCGAGCTAGCGGCGGCCCTCGCCCTCCGCGAGCAGGTCTTCTGCGGCGAGCAGGGCGTCGGGCTCGACGTCGAGCGCGACGGCCGCGACCGGATCGCCCGCCACCTCGGGGCCTTCGCCGCCGCCGGCGAGCTGATCGGAACCTGCCGCCTGCTCGACGACGGGGCCGGCACGGTCGTCGTCGGGCGGGTCGCCGTCCACGCCGCCCACCGCCGCCGGGGCATCGGGCGGGCGCTGGTCGACGCCGCGGTGGCCGAGGCCCGGCGGATGGGCGCCGGCGCGGTCAGCCTCCACGCCCAGCTCGAGACCGAGCCCTTCTACGCCGGCCACGGGTTCACCCGTCGCGGGCAGCCGTTCTTCGAGGCGGGGATCGAGCACGTGACGATGCGACTCGAGCCCCTATCTTGACGGGCATCGTGGACGCTCCCGGGCCACTCGTCGGCGACCCGCGGCCCCCCCGACCGGGCCGCGTCGTCGGGATCGTCCTCGGCCTGCTCGTCCTCGCCGCCGGCCTCGTCGCCCTCGCCCTCGCCGGTCGCCCGCCGGCCCCGGCCCCGGCGGCGACCCCGGCGGCGGCGATCCCGATGCCCGGACCGGCCGGTCCGCCGGCCCCGGTGGCGGTGGCCGCGACCCCGGCGGCGGCGACGACCGGCCCGGTCGGGGCGGCGAGCATCGTCGACACCCGCCCGCGGACCCAGCAGCGCCGCGACCTCGCGCGCTTCCGCCGGCGGTCGCCCACCCACGTCCCGGCCCGGTGGGTGGCCGGCTTCTACCCGCTCTACGACGTCGCCGGGCGGGCGTTTTCCGTCAACTGGCTGCTGATCGCCTCGGTCCACCGGCAGGAGACGTCGTTCTCGACCGAGCGCGACACCTATCACGGCCTCAACTTCGCCGGCTGCTGCGGCGGGCCGATGCAGTTCAACGTGACCAACGGACCATTGACCACCTGGGCCCGGGTCAGCGACGCCTACCGGTCGGCCCGGCGGCCGGCCGGCTATCCCCATCCGACGGGGCGCCACCCGTCGATCTACGACGACTTCGACGCGATCATGGCCGCCGCCCAGCTCCTCTCCACCGACGGGGCGACCCTCGCCCTCGACGGGGGGGCCTGGCAGGCGGCCTACGCCTACTACGGACACGACACCACCGGGGTGACCTACGCCGACCAGGTCATCGCCCGGGCGATCACCTGGTCGCAGCGCGGGTTCTGCATCAACTGCGGGCTCGACCCGGCGATGGTGGCCGCCGTCGACGCCGCCTACGGGGCGCCGGTGCGGGCGGAGCTCGAGGCCGCCGCCGCCGCCAAGCGGGCCGCCGCGGCCGCCAAGCGGGCGGCCGCCCGCCGTCGCTGAGGCGCCGGTGAGCCTCGACCTCCGCGAGCTCGGGGCGATCTTCGCCGGGGGGTCGATCGGTACGGTCGTCCGAGCCGAGGTCGGCGATCTCCTCAGCCGACCGCCCGGCCACTGGCCGTGGCCGACCCTGCTCGTGAACCTCGTCGGCGCCTTCCTGCTCGGGTACTTCACGACCCGGCTCGAGGAGCGCCCGCCGCTCTCGGCCTACCGGCGGCCGTTCCTCGGCACCGGGCTCTGCGGGGGACTGACCACATTCTCGACGATGCAGCTCGAGCTCCTGGACATGCTCGACCAGGCCCGGTACGGCCTCGCCGCCGCCTACGCCCTGGTCAGCATCGGCGGCGGCTTCGTCGCGATCGCCGTCGCGACCAACCTCGTGCGGCGCGCCCGCCCGGCCGGATGACCGCGCCCGAGCTCCTGGCCGTCGGGCTGGTCGGCGGCGCCGGCGCCGTCGCCCGCTTCGCCGTCGACCGGACGGTGTCCCGCCGGGTCGGGCGCGACTTCCCGTTCGGGACGATGGTCGTCAACCTGTCCGGGGCCCTCCTCCTCGGCCTGCTCGTCGGCGCCAGCCTCGGCGGCGAGGCGGACCGCCTGCTCGGGACCGGCCTGTGCGGGGGGTACACGACGTTCAGCACCTGGGCGCTCGAGAGCCACCGGCTTGGCGAGGACGGCGACGGCCGGCGGGGGGCGCTGAACTTCGCCGCCAGCCTCGGGCTGGGCCTGGCCGCGGTGTGGCTCGGCCGCAGGCTCGGAGCCGGGTTGTGAACGACGGCCTGAAGCTGACCGCCGACGTCCCGCGCGCTCCCGGCCCACCGCTCGCGGATGCACTAGCCGCGGAGGTGGTCGAGGGCGGCGAGCAGGGCCGGGTTGAACGGGCCGTCCGGATCGGCGACGACGAGGTGGTCGCCGGGGACCTCGAAGGTGGCCGCCCCGAGCTCGTCGGCCAGCGCCCGCTGCTTGGAGGGCGGAACGCTCTGGTCGTGGGTGGTCACGAGCACGGCGGCCGGGACCCGGAGCCGGCCGACCCAGCCCCGGCTGTCGAAGCGGCCGAGCTCACGGCCGGCCTCGGCGAGGGCGGCCGGGGCGCCGCGCCCGAGCTCGGCGATCAGCCAGCCGGTGCGCTCGTCGTCGGGAACGCCGCTGAGGCGCAGGAACGTCCTCCAGAAGCCGAAGGGCGAGAGGGCGACGACGAGCCGGACGAGGCCCATCATCCGCCAGAGCCGCTCGAACTCGGGTCCGCGCCATTCCCGGGTCGTCGCGCAGAGGACGATCCCGCCGAGCAGGTCGGGGTGCCGCCGGGCCAGCAGCTGGGCGATCGGCCCGCCCATCGAGTAGCCGACGGCGATCGCCGGCGCCGCGCCGAGCGCCCCGATCACCGCGGCGGCGTCGTCGGCGCAGTCGGCGAGCCGGAACGCGAGCAGCGAACGGAGTCCGCGCCCGTGGCCGCGGTGGTCGAGCGCGAGCACGCGGTAGCCGGCGTCGGCGAGCGGTCGGTAGGTGGCCAGCCAGTTGAGGTCGGCGCTCACCATCCAGCCATGGAGGAGCAGCACCGCCGGTCCGGCGCCACCGGAGTCACGGACGAAGAACTCGCCGCGGCCAGCGACGTTCAGCAGCCGGCCGGGCGGTGGATCGATCGGCGGCCCGGCGTCGACCGGGGCGCGGCGGCGGCCGGGGAGGAGGGCGCGCAGGAGCAGCGGCCCGATCGCCGGGATCGCCGGCGCGTCGTCGACCGGGAGCTCGGGCCCGGCGGGCGGCGGGGTCAGGGCTCCGTCAGCTCGCCGGCGGCGGACTCGGCGGCCTGGAGCTGATCCTCGACGAGGTCGAGGCCCCGGTCCCAGAAGCCCGGGTCGGCCAGGTCGATGCCGACCATGGCGCCCAGCTCGTGCGGGCTGCGCGACCCGCCGGCGGCGAGGAGCTCGAGGTAGCTCTCGGCGAACCCGTCGCCCTGCTCGCGGTAGCGCTGGTAGACCGAGAGGGCGAGGAGCTGACCGTAGGCGTAGGCGTAGACGTAGCCGGGGACGTTGATGAAGTGGGGGACGTAGGACCACCAGTCGCGGTAGCCGGCGGTCAGCTCGACCGCGTCGCCGAGGAGCTCGGACTGGCTCTGGATCCAGAGCTCGCCGAAGCGCTCGACGGCGAGCTCGCCCCGTTCGCGCCGCTCGGTGTGGACGAGGCTCTCGAACCGGTTCATCGCGACCTGGCGGAAGACGGTGGCGATCGCACCCTCGATGTCCTCGGCGAGCAGGGCGAGCCGCGAGGCCGGGCTCGGAGCCGCGTCGAGGAGGCGGCCGAAGGTCAGCGCCTCGCCGAAGACCGACGCGGTCTCGGCGAGGGTCAGGGGCGTGTGCTGGTGGAAGACGCCCTGCTCGGCCGCGAGCGCGGCGTGGACGCCGTGGCCGAGCTCGTGGGCGAGGGTGAGGACGTCGCGGCGCCGGCCGGTGTAGTTGAGCATCACGTAGGGATGGACCGACGGGACGGTGTAGGCGCAGAACGCGCCCCCGCGCTTGCCGGCCCGCGGCGGGGCGTCGATCCACCGCTCGCTGAAGAAGCGCTCGGCCAGGGAGCCGAGGCGGGGGGAGAAGGACGAGTAGGCGTCGAGGACGAGCTCGCTCGCCTGCGGCCAGTCGACCCGGACGTCCTCGGTCGAGACCGGGGCCATCCGGTCGTAGTCGGCCAGCTGCTCGATCCCGAGCAGCCGGCCCTTCAGCCGGTACCAGCGGCGGGGGAGCTCGTAGCGGTTGCGGACGGCCTCGATCAGCGCGGCGACCGACTCGTCGCTCGCCTCGTTGGCCAGGTTGCGGCTCGCCAGCCAGTTCGGATACGCGCGGAGCCGGTCGTCGGTCGCCTTGTCGGCGAGGAGCGTGTTGAACACGAAGGCCCGGGTCCGCAGGCCCGGACCGAGCGCCCGGGTGACCGCCTCGGCCGACTCCCTGCGGACCTCGCGGTCGGGGGAGGCGAGGCGGCTGAGCGCCTCGTCGAGGGTGACCGGCTGCTCGAGTTCGACCTCGATCGCCGAGGTCAGCTCCTCGAAGAGCCGTCCCCAGGCGCTGCGCCCGGTCAGGGACTTCTCGGAGAAGATCCGCTCCTCCGGCTCGGAGAGGAGGTGGGGGCGGTAGCGGCGGGCGTTGCGCAGGTAGTGGCGGCAGAAGTCGAGGTCCTCGCCGGCGAGGAGCTCCTCGGCCCGGTCGTCGTCGAGCCCGGCCCACTCGAGGTCGAAGAAGAGGAGCGTCGTCTCGAGCGCCGTCGCCCGCTCCTCGACCCGCTGCATCAGGGCGCCCCGGCTCGCGTCGGCCGTGTCGGTGCTGAAGCGCAGCTGGGCGTAGGACCCGGCCCGGCCGACGAGCTCGTTGATCGCCGCGAGCTCGGTCATCGCCTCGCGCAGGCCGCCGGCGTCGATCGCGGCGAGCGACCCGCGGTAGCGCTCGGCGAACCGCGCGGACCGCTCCGCCGCCTCGGCCAGCGCCGCGTCGACCCCGTCCTCGCCGGCGGCGAGGTGGTCGAGGTCCCAGACGACCTCCTCGAGTGCGGCCGGCGGATTCACAGGGCTGGAGCTTATCCGGCCGGGGTCAGCGGTTCGCGTCGACGAGCGCCTGGATGAGCCGCGCGTCGGGGAGCTCGGGGAAGTCCATGACGACCGTCCCGAGCCGCTGGTGGCCGGGATGGGCGTCGACGTAGTCGAGCAGCCGCTGGTTGATCCCGTCGACGAGGGGGATCCCCCCGGCGATCGCCCGCGGGAAGCTGAAGTCGCTCATCGCGCTGGTGAACGTCACGAACCAGCCGAGCGGCGTGGTGACCGCCGCGTCGAGGTTGGCGGCCACGGCGGCCCACTTCTCGCCGACCACTCCGGGGAGCGTGTGGCCGAGGTCCCAGTGGTCCTCGATCGTGAGCGTCCCGTGCTCGGTGGCGATCGAGAACGTCGCGTCGTTGACCCAGCTCGCCGGGTCGGCGGCGATGCCGATCGAGCTGTGCGCGAACCGCCGGAAGACGAGGATCCGCCCGCGGACGTCGGCGAGCCTCGGGAAGTCCGCCGCGACCCGGAAGGCCCCTGCGTGGCCGGCGACCACCGCCTCGAGGTCGCGGGCGAAGGCGATCGGGTCGCCGGCGCCCTCCTGCTTGACCGACATGATCAGCCCCTCCCCGGGGTGCTCGGCCAGGAAGGCGAGCATCGGCGCGAGGACGCCGGCCTCGAACTCGAGCTGCTCGTCGACGTCGCCGTGGAAGAGGCGCAGGACCCCGGCGTCGTCGTGGAGGCGGATGTCGAAGAAGCGGATCCCGGCGGCCAGCTGGGCGGCGATGTCCAGCGACTGGGTGACCGCCTTGAGGCCGCCCGCCCGGGCGGCGCTGTCGTGGGTCCCGGGGATGGTCAGGAGCGCGATGTCGAGCTCCCCGTCGAGCCCGGCCATCCAGTCGGCGAGCGCGGCCATCTCGAGCGTGTCTATCAGAGCGGGCCGCTCAGACGATTCCCAGCTTTCGCCCAGGTCGTCGCGAGGCCGGGGACCCAGACTGGAAGCCCTGTGGCCACCGCCGTCGACACCCACCTCTTCTGGATCACCAGCCGGGCCGCCGGCACGGCCGCGCTCGTCCTCTCGAGCGTCTCCGTCGGCGCCGGCCTGCTCATGGGGGGCAAGCTCGTGCGGCGGCGGATCGGCGACCTCCGGTCGCCCACGAGGCGCTCTCGCTGGCCACGATGGCCGCGCTCGTCGTCCACGCGACGGCGCTGCTCGGGGACGGCTACCTCCGCCCGAGCGTGCTCGACGTGAGCGTCCCGTTCGTCAGCGGGTACAAGACGCTCTGGATGTCGATCGGCATCGTCGCCGGCTGGGCGCTGATCCTCCTCGGGCTCTCCTTCTACGCCCGGGCCCGGATCGGACAGGCGCGCTGGCGGGCGCTCCCGCTTCACCGCGCTCGCCTGGCCGCTCGGTCTCGTCCACTCGCTCGGCGAGGGGACCGACGCCGGCCAGGCCTGGTTCCTCGCGCTGACCGCGATCGCCGCCGTGCCGGTCCTGGTCCTCCTCGTCCGCCGGATGTGGTCGCCGGCCGCCGGCGCGGGCGGCCGGGCCCTCACCCCGCCGGCGCGATCGCCGGTCCGATCCGCCGCACGCTAGCCCGTCAGGTCGCGACGTGCCCGGCGGACGCCGGGGCCGGGGCCGCCGGGGCCGGGGCCGGGGCGGGGGCGGGCGGCGCGGCCTCCCGGGCCGGGATGGTCACCGCGAAGCGGGCGCCGCCGCCGGGGGCGTTCTCGGCCGTCGCCCGGCCGCCGTGGGCCGCGACGATCGCGGCGACGATCGACAGTCCGAGGCCGGCACCGGCCTTGCCCCGGCCGCGGCCCGGGTCGGCGCGCCAGAAGCGCTCGAAGATCGCCTCGCCGGCGTCGGGCGGGATGCCGGGCCCGTGGTCGCGGACGGTGACCGTCGCCTCGCGTTCGTCGCCGGCGACCGTTACCTCGATCGGCGTCCCGTTCGGCGTATGGACGACCGCGTTGCGCAGGAGGTTGGCGATCACCTGGCGGAGCTGGTGGGGGTCGCCGACGACGATCGCCGGGGCCGGCGCGGCCAGCGTGATCTCCCGGTCGGCGGCGATCGCCAGGGCGTCGCCGACCGCGTCGCGGGCGAGCTCGGTCAGGTCGACCGGGCCCCGGCGGAGCTCGGGGAGCTCGTCGAGTCGGGCGAGGGTGAGGAGATCCTCGACGAGCACGCCCATCCGCTTCGCCTCGCCCTCGATCCGGCTGAGTGCCTTGGCCGTGTCCTGCGGCCCCTCGACGGCGCCGATCCGGAAGAGCTCGGCATAGCCCCGGATCGAGGCGAGCGGCGTGCGGAGCTCGTGGGACGCGTCGGCCAGGAACCGGCGCAGCCGCTCGGCGCTCGCCTCGCGCTCGGCGAACGCCTTCTCGATCTGGTGGAGCATCGCGTTCAGGGCGATCCCGAGCCGCCCGACCTCCGTCCGCGGCCGCGTCTCCTCGACCCGGCGGGAGAGGTCGCCGGCGGCGATCGCGTCGGCCGTCTCGCCGATCCGGTCGAGCGGACGCAGCCCGAGCCGGATCATCCACCAGGCGAGGGCGATCAGGGCGAGGAGGACGCCGCCGCCGACCAGCCCCTCGATCGCGAGCAGGGAGCCCAGCGTCTGGTCGACCTCCTTGAGCGGCACGGCGATGATGGTCAGCGTCCCGGGCTGGTCGTGGGTCAGCTCGGCGATCACGCGGTAGTGGAGGCCGGAGCTCCCGGTCGAGCCGACGGTGATCGGGCGGGTGTGACCCATGTCGCTGATCGGGATGCTCGCCGGAAGGCTGGGCGCCGCCAGGGTCGGGCCGTAGGGAACGGCGGAGCCGAGGACCCGGCCGCTCGCGTCCCTCCGCTCGGTGAAGGTGCTCGCGGTCAGCGACGGCGGCTGGCTCGCCCCCGGTCCGCGTCCGCGCTCGAAGCCGCCGCCGTCCACGCCGAACGGCGCCGGGCCGGGGGCGGGCCCCGCCTGCCCGCCGTTGGCGCCGAGGCGGTCGAGGTTCAGCGAGACGGCGGGCATCGCGCTGGTCGCCTCCTGGTCGACCCGCTGGAGGAGGAACGACCGCTGCTGGGTGTAGGTGACCGCCCCGACGGTGACGAGGCCGGCGGCGACCAGTCCGACGAGGCCGATGAGGAGCCGCGCCCTCAGGGAGAGCATCGGCTCAGTGACTGGTGCGGGGAACGCGGAGGGCGTAACCGACCCCGCGCACCGTGTGGATCAGCGGTGCGCGGTCGGCGTCGATCTTCTTGCGCAGGTAGCTGATGTAGGTCTCGAGCACCCGGGCGTCGCCGCCGAAGTCGTACTCCCAGACGTGGTCGAGGATCTGCGACCGGGTGAGGACCCGGCGGCCGTTGAGCATCAGGTAGCGGAGCAGCCGGTACTCGGTCGCCGTGAGCTCGATCTGCCGTCCGCCCCGGGTGACCTCGCGGGTGTCCTCGTCGAGCTCGAGATCCTCGAAGACGAGGCGGTTCGAGTCCTCCTCGGCGAGGCCGCTCCGGCGGAGGATCGTCCGGATCCGGGCGACGAGCTCCTCGAGGCTGAACGGCTTGGTCACGTAGTCGTCGCCCCCGATCGTCAGCCCCCGGACCTTGTCCTCGGTCGCGTCGCGGGCGGTGAGGAAGATGATCGGGACGTCGATCCGCTTGGCCGAGAGCCGCTCGGCCACGTCGAAGCCCTCCATGTCCGGGAGCATGATGTCGAGGACGACCAGGTGGGGGCGGAAGTCGGTGACCCGAGCGATCGCCTCGGCCCCGCTCCCGGCCGCGGCCACGGCGAAGCCCTCGTAGCGGAGGGCCATCGAGATCACGTCGACGATGTTCGGCTCGTCGTCGACGACCAGCACGCGCAGGGCAGTCGCTGCTGAATCGCTCATGCCGCCATTCTGCACCGCTTGCCTGGGAATCGTCTGAGCGTCAGGCTCAGCCGTTCCTCAGCTTCCGGCCAGGCCCGTCCCACCCGGCCGGCCCATCCTCAGTGTCAGCCGAGCCACCCGACACCGAGCAGCCGCAGCCACGTCATGCACCCCCAGCCCGAGTTCGCCACCCTCCCGCCGGCCGCCCCTCGCCCCGACGGCCGCGCCCTGGTCCGGGAGCGCCTGGCCGCCCGCAAGCGGCGGATCCGGCGCCTGGGCAGGACCGTCGCCGGGACCTCGGCCGCGGTCTTCGCCGCGGTCTGGCTCGTGATCTACGCCCAGCTCGCCTCGGGTCACGATCCGGCGCTGACGGCCAACCTGGCCGCCGTGGCGGCCCCGACCTCGGTGGCCACCGCCACGGTCACGCCGAGCTCCGGGTCGACCACCTCGACCGGCACCGGCTCGAGCTCCGGGTCGTCGACGTCGACCTCGACCGGCACCGGCTCGAGCTCGAGCCCGCAGGCCGCGGCGACCCCGGCCGTCGCGGTCGCGCCGGCGCCGATGACCACGCGGCAGTCCTGACGCGCGCTCACAGAGTTCCCAGGTTCAGCCCAGCTCGGCCCCAGCGATCCCCGGCATGCTCACGACAGACCACCGTCCCGACGCCGAGGAGCCCCCCAGACATGAGCCCGCACGACCATGACGCGCTGGCCTCCCGCCTCACCCGGCGGGAGGTCGTAGCCGCCGGCGGCGCCCTCGGCCTCGGCGCCAGCCTGTACCTCGCCGGCCGCGGCGGCGGCGACCGGGCCCTGGCCGCCGTGGCCGCGGCGACCGGTGCGTGCACGCTGACCCCGGAGCTGACCGACGGCCCCTACTACGTCAACGACCACCTCATGCGCAGCGACATCCGCGAGGATCGCCCGGGGGTCGTGCTCGACCTGCGCCTCCCCGTCACCTCGGCCTCCGCCTGCCGGGCGATCACCGGCGCGACCGTCGAGATCTGGCACGCCGACGCCCTCGGCGTCTACTCGGGCTTCGGCAGCGGGCAGGGCCGGGCGTTTCTCCGCGGCGGGGTGAAGACCGACAGCCAGGGCATCGCCCGCTTCCGGACCATCTACCCCGGCTGGTATCAGGGCCGGGCGGTCCACATCCACGTCAAGGTCCACGTCTCCGGCCGCGTCGTCCACACCGGCCAGCTGTTCTTCGCCGACGCGACCACGGACACCGTCTACCGCCGCGCCCCCTACTCGACCCGACCGGCCCGGACGACCCGCGACAACCAGGACGGCATCTACGCGTCCGGCGGGCGCCAGTCGACCCTGGCCCTGCGCAAGCACGGGGCCGGGTACGTCGGGACGAAGACCCTGGTCGTCGCCGGCTGAACGCCGGTCGCCGGGCCGGGGTGGCAGAATTCACCGGGCGATGGCCGACTCGATCCGCGATCTCCTGGCCGATCTGCCCCTGGCGAACATGGCCGACCGGCCCGAGGGCATGCTCGCCATCCGGCGGGCGGACGTGCCCGACGCGGAGCGGGCGAGCGCCGACGCCTGGGTCGAGGCCCACGGCGGCCACGTCGCCGCCGTGCCCCTGATCAAGGTCCACAACGGGAAGACCCCCGATGCGCCCGGCGGCGAGGAGTTCTACGTGATCCCGCCGAGCGCGTTCCGCGGGTAGGGCGGGCGTCGCCGGGTCAGGCCCGCGACTGGTCCCAGGAGAACCCACGGACGGCGAGGAAGACGCCGCCCACCGCCCAGACGGCGAGCACGGCGAGCGAGGACGCGGTGGCCGAGAGGCCGCGGCCGGTGATCATCGCTCCGTTCAGCCCGTCGATCAGGTGCTTGAGCGGGAGCACCTGGGCGATGTCGCGCAGGAACGCCGGGTCGTGCACCGGGTCGAAGAACACGCCGGAGACGAAGATCACCGGGAGGAACACCGCGTTGACGTAGGCCGGGGCCGAGTCGAAGTTGGGGATCGCGTGGGAGAGGGCGACCCCGAGCGAGGCGAAGCAGACGACCCCGACGACGGTGAACACGACGAGGGCGAGGCCGTCGCGCGGCCAGCCGACGTTGAAGAACAGCCGGCCGGCGACGACGACGATGGCGATCTGGATCGCCGTGTTCGTGACCGCGTTGAGGGCCACCCCGCCGAGGTAGGTCCTGCCCGGGAGCGGGGTCCCGCGCATTCGCTTGAGCACGCCCGTCTCGCGCAGGAAGGTCATGTTCATGGCCAGGGCCGAGAACGTCGTCGTCATCACGCTCATCCCGGCGATCCCCGGGACGATCACGTCGAGGTCCTTCTGGTTGCCCTGGAGGATGGCCCCGAACAGTCCGAGGAAGAGGAGGGGGAGGAGGAAGTTGAAGAAGGCGGCGCTCGGGTTGCGCCAGAACATCCGCCGCTCGAGCCGGTACTGGCGCCAGAGGAGGGTCGCGTCAGGCATCGGCGGTCAGCTCCAGGTAGACGTCCTCGAGGCTCGGCCGGGTGACCGACAGGTCGGCCAGGCGCTCACCCCGGGCCAGGGCCTCGGTCGTCAGGTGGTGGAGGAGCACCGTCGGGTCGTCGGTCTCGGTCGAGTGCCAGCCGCCGCTCCCGTTGCGGTAGCGCACCCGGTAGCGGGAGATCCCGGCGACGCCGAGCTCGCCGGGTGAGCCGACGGCGAGGATCGCCCCGTCCTTGATGATCGCCACCCGGTCGGCCAGCTCCTGGGCCTCGTCGAGGTAGTGGGTGGTCAGGAGGACCGTCTTCCCGAGCTCCTTCAGCGAGCGGATCGTCTCCCACGCCGTCCGCCGGGCGGCCGGGTCGAAGCCGGTGGTCGGCTCGTCGAGGAAGATCAGCTCCGGGTCGCCGACGAGGGCGAGGGCGAAGTCGAGGCGGCGGAGCTGGCCGCCCGAGAGGCGTCGGGTCCGCTCGTCCTGCTTCTCGGCGAGCCCGGTCAGCACGATCACCTCGTCGACGTCGCGCGGGTGGGGATAGAAGCGCGCCCAGTGGGTGAGGGCCTCGCGGACGGTGATGTGCCGGTACATGCCGCAGCTCTGGAGGACGATCCCCACCCGCTGGCGGAGCTCGTGCGACGGGATCCCCGGGTCGTGGCCGAGGACGGTGACCTCGCCGGTCGTCCGGTCCCGGTAGCCCTCGAGGATCTCGACGGTGGTCGTCTTGCCGGCGCCGTTCGGTCCGAGCAGGCCGAAGACCTCGCCCCGGGCCACGGTGAAGTCGATTCCCCTGACCGCTTCGAAGGACCCGTAGACCTTGCGCAGGTCACGGACCTCGATCGCCGGGGTGTCGCTGGTCATCCAGCCCATCATGCCAACATCGACCCGGCTGCCATGCGCTGCGCCTGCATCGACATCGGCTCGAACACGACCCGGCTGCTGGTGGCCGAGCGCGACCCGGCGCGGGCCGGCGGCCTGCGCGCGCTGGCCGCCGAGCGGGTGTTCACGGCGATCGGCGCGGTCGCCGCCGCCGACGGGACGCTCCCGACCGCCAAGATCGCCGAGGTCGTCGACGTCGTCGCCACCCAGGCCGCCTCGGCGCGCCGCCACGGGACCGCCCAGATCAGGACGGTCGCCACCGCCGCCGTCCGTCGCGCGCCCAACCGGGCGGCCCTGGTCGACGCCCTCGCCCGCGCCGGCGTCGACCTCGACGTCCTGTCCGGCGAGGAGGAGGCCCACCTCGCCTTCTCCGGGGCGCTTGCCGCGCTCCCGAGCGCACCGGCCGGGACGGTCGCCGTGGTCGACGTCGGCGGCGGTTCGACCGAGGTCGTGGTCGGCCGGGCCGGCGCCGGACCCGCCTGGTGGGCCTCGCTTCCGGTCGGGTCGAGCTCGTTGACCGGCGCGTGCGTCCGTCACGACCCGCCGAGCCCGGCCTGCATCGACGCCCTCACCGCGGCCGTGCGGGAGGCCTTCGCCGCGGTGTCGCCCCCGCCGGCCGAGCTCGCCCTCGCCGTGGGCGGCTCGGCGACCTCGCTGATCGCCCTCGCCGGGGCCGACCACCGCCCGCGGGGCGCCTCGCTCTGGGCCGACCTCTCGAACGGCGCGGCGGCCGCCGTCGACGACCGGTCGCTCGAGCGCGCGCTCGCCGCCCTGACCGGCGCCCCGGTGGCCGAGACGGCGCTCCGGCTCGGCCTCCACCCCGAGCGCGTCCGTGTCCTCCCGGCCGCGATCACCCTCCTCGTCCGGGCGAGCCTCGTGTTCGCCGGCCAGCTCGAGATCGCCCGCGGCGGCCTCCGCGAGGGGGTCATCCTCGAGCTGCTCGGCCGAGGTGGGCCGCCGGGTCAGGCCGGGCGATCCTCGATCCAGTGAGATGCCTTCGTGGCATTGCCAATGACCTTCGTAATTGCTCGAAGTGCCGTAGACAGGGTAGCTCCCGAGGTACGACCAGACGACCGATTCGGGGAATAGCGCTCCCCCTACCGGCCGGGCGTCACCCAGCGGTGAACCCGAGGATCAGCTGCGCCGTCTCGTGCGGTACGTCGAGCTGCGGGCAGTGGCCGACGCCGTCGAGCTCGACCCAGTCGGCATGGGGGAGCCAGTCGCGGGCGTAGCGGACGGCGCTCGACGGCCAGGCGAGGAGCCGGTCCGCCGTTCCCCAGACGACGCGGACCCGGCAGGTGATCCGCTCCGGATCGATGTCGTAGCCCTCGCGCAGGCCCGTCGCGATCAGGGCCGCCGTCCCCGGGCAGTTCGCCGTCCCGTTCAGCTGGTGGGCGATGAGCTCGGTCGGGATGTGCAGGAAGCGCGCGGTGAGGACCTCCGTCGCCCGCCGCCTCCCCTCGGCCGTGCGGAGGATCGCCTCGGCGTGCGGCGCGATCGACCGCAGGAGCTCCTGCCAGGCCGCGAACCGGGCGAGCGTCTCCCGGAACGACTCGTCGCCGGCGGCCCAGCCCCCCGCCGGGGCGAGGGCCACGACCGACGCGGCCCGGCCGCGCGCGGCGAGCCGGAGGGCGAGGTAGCCGCCCAACGAGTTCCCGACCAGGTGGGCCGACCCGAAGCCCGCCTCGTCCATGGCGGCCTCGACCGTGTCGAGGACCTCCTCGGTCGTGACCTCGTCCCCGATCGGTGGCCCCCCGGCGTGCCCGGGCAGGGTCGGCGCGAGCACGTCGTGCTGGCGCTCGAGGGCCGGGAGCACGAGCTCCCAGGTCCGCCAGGTGCCGGTGAACCCGTGCAGGCAGACCATCGGCGACCCGGACCCCCCGCGGTGGGCCGGGGTGAAGCCGCTGACCACCACCCCGGCCGAGTCCGCTACCAGTGCACGCCCTTCATCACGTTGGCCAACGCGACCTGCTCCATATTGGCGTGCTCGGTCGGGTCGGTCTGTCCCTTGGCGGCCGCCGAGTCCGGGAAGATGTTGTAGGCCATATGGAGGATCTGGTCGACCGCCTTCGGCAGCAGGGCGTACGACACCTCGCCGAAGGTCCCGAGCTTCGTGTTGATCTGCTTCGGCTTGGCCCGGAGCGCCTCGCAGATCATCCCGGCCGCCTCGTCGGGGGTGATGGCCGGGAAGGCGTCGTACATCTTGGTCGGCGCGATCATCGGCGTGCGGACGAGCGGCATGTGGATGGTGGTGAAGGTGACCCCGTCGCCGACGACCTCGCTCGAGACCACGCGGGTGAACGCGTCGAGGGCGGCCTTCGACGCGACGTAGGCCGAGAACCGCGGCGGGTTGGTCTGGACGCCGATCGACGAGACGTTCACGATGTGACCCGACCGCTGCTCCTGCATGTGGGGCAGGACCGACATGATCAGCTTGATCGCCCCGAAGTAGTTGAGCTGCATCGTCCGCTCGTAGTCGTGGAAGCGGTCGTAGCTGAGCCGTACCGACCGGCGGATCGACCGGCCGGCGTTGTTGACGAGGAAGTCGATGCGCGCGTGGTCGGCCAGGGCCCGCGCGACGACCCCGGCGATCGCCTCCATGTCCGAGAGGTCGGCGTCGTAGACGAAGGCCGTCCCCCCGGCCGCCTCGATCTCCGCCTTCGTCGCCTCGAGCTTCTCCCGCGTCCGGGCGACGAGCAGCGGCGCTCCCCCGGCGGCCGCCACCTTGAGGGCGGTCGCCCGGCCGATCCCCGACGAGGCCCCCGTGATCAGGACCGTCCGCCCGCTGAGCGCCGCGCGCAGCGAGTGGTCCTTGTAGAGGTCGGGATCGAGCTTGCGCTCCCAGTGGTCCCAGAGCCGGTCGGCGTAGCCGGCCAGCGGCGGCACGGCGATCCCCGTCCCGGCCAGGGCCCGCTCGGCGTCGCGGGTGTCGAACGGGCTCGTGAACCCGACGTGGGCGATGACCTCCTCGGGGATCCCGAAGTCGGCGAGCAGCTGGCGGCGGATCTGCTTGAGCTGGGGGACCTTGAGCAGGAGCGAGAACACCCCCTTGGGCAGCGCGTCGGTCAGGCGCTTGTCGATCCGGATCGCCATCTGCGGGGCGTGGGCCGCCCGGGCGAACGTGTTGAGCACCTCGCCCGAGCGCTCCGACTTCGGGCTGGTCAGGTGGAAGGCCTGGCCGTCGAGGTCCGGGACGTGGGCGATGTGGTCGAGCGCCGCGGCGACGAAGTCGACCGGGACGATGTTCGTGTGCCCGAGCTCGAGGCCGACCAGGGGCACCCACTCGGGGATCCAGTGACGGATCTTCTTGATCGCCCGGAAGAAGTAGTACGGCCCGTCGATCTTGTCCATCTCGCCGGTCTGCGAGTGGCCGACGACGATGCTCGGCCGGTAGACCCGCCACGGCACCGCCGCCTGCTCGCGGACGATCCGCTCGGACTCGAACTTCGTCCGGTGATAGGCCGACGGCAGCTCCTGGCCCTCGTCGAACATGTCCTCCCGGAACATCCCCCGGTGGAGGCCGGACACCGCGACCGAGGAGACGTGGTGGAGGCGCCCGGCGCCGAGCGCCGCGGCCAGGGCGACGGCGTTGCGCGTGCCGCCGACGTTGATGGCGTCGTTGCGCTCCGGCTTGGCCGTCATGTCGTAGATCGCCGCCAGGTGGAAGAAGTGGTCGATCTGCCCGTGGAGCTCGGCGATCCGCGCGTCGTCGACCCCGAGGTGCGGCTCGACCAGGTCGCCGACCACCGGATGGATGCGCCCGGTCGCGCCCAGGCGGTCGATCAGCCGCTCGAGCCGGGAGACCGAGCCCTCGCGGACGAGCACGTGGATGTCGCCCTCGCGCTCGAGCAGCCGCTCGAGGAGATGGCGACCGATGAAACCGGTCGCCCCCGTCACGAAATAGGCCATCCGCGTTCCTCCGATTTCGACTTCCGCCCCAGTCCAGGCCGCTGCCCGTGGGCCGCGCCGAGCCTACCGCGCGGCGATCCCCCTGCCTACCGGCCGGGCCGGTCGCCCGTCACCAGCCGCCGCGCGGCTCCCCGGTCGCCTCGCTCGCCTCGTGGGCGGTCTTGCGCGCCGCCTTGCGCTTGTCGAGTTTGGCCTGGGCCAGGCTCATCAGGAGGATGAACAGCGGGAAGACGATGATCAGGAGGAATCCGGCGTTGGTGACGACCTTGTCGTTCGTCTCCCCGTAGAGACCCTGGCCCCCGTCGTGGGCGAACGCCGGCGGCGTGAGCAGGGCGAACGCACTCACGGCGATGACGGCGGCGGCGAGGAGACTGCGCATCGCGGCGCAATCGTATAGGAAGGGGGGGTGCAACCCGTCCTGCGCGAGCGCCTGGACCCCGGAATCGAAGTGCTTCGGCTCAACCGGCCGGAACGTCGCAACGCGCTCGACTCGGCGACGCTCGAGCTCCTCGTCGAAGCCCTCGCCGAGCTCGCCCTCGACTCGTCCGTCCGGGTCGTCGTCCTCTCGACCACGAGCATCCTCGCCCTCTGCGCCGGAATCGACGTCGGCGAGCCGCTCGACCACGCCGGAGGGATCCGGCGGATGGAGACCTTCGTCCAGATGTACGCCGCGATCGAGGCCCTCCCGATGCCGCTGATCTGCGTGTGCCTCGGCCACTGCATCGGCGGGGGGGCCGAGCTCGTGACGAGCGCCGATCTCCGGGTCGGGGCGACCAACCTCAAGCTCCGCTTCGTCGGAGCCCGGCTCGGGGTCCCGATCGGGGTCGCCCGGCTCGTGCCGCTCGTCGGACTCAGCCGGGCCAAGGAGCTCGTCTTCAGCGGCCACGTCATCCGCGTCGACGAGGCGCGCACGCTCGGCCTCCTGGCCCGGACGGCCGAGCCCGAGGACGCCGAGACGGTGGCGCTCCGGCTGGCCCGCGAGCTGGCCGCCCACTCGAGCGAGAGCGTCCGCCGCTACAAGGCGATCTTCCGCGAGTTCGAGCGCAGCCAGGCCCGGGTCGACCGGGAGAACGAGATCCTGCTCCAGTTCCAGCGCGAGGGCGATGGGCTCCCGAGTGGGCCGACCGGCGAGTAGTGGCGGGGATCTCGCCGCCGCCCTCCTGGCCGCGGTCGGGCTCGGCCTCGCCGGGGGCGCCGCCGCCGCTGCCGGGGCCGCGTCGAAGCCGACCGCGTGCAACGTCAAGAGCCTCTACCAGAAGCCCGGCTATCCCGAGTACGTCACCGCGCTGACCGTCCAGGGTGGCGTCCCCTGCGCGACCGGGGTCAAGCTGATCCGGGCCTATTACGCCTGCCGCGTCCGCTCCGGCGGGCCCTTCGCCGGCCGCTGCCGCCAGCCGGTCCTCGGCTACGCGTGCCGCGAGCAGCGGCAGGGGATCTCCTTCGTCTACAACGCCACGGTCACGTGCCGGCGCGGGCCGTTCACCGTCGTCCACCGGTACACCCAGAACCGGTAGCGCAACCCGGGGCCCCCCGGCGTGTTTGGGGCATGCGGACCGCTAGGCTCGCCCGTGTGCCCCCCGACGGGGGTGACCCGACCGTTTACCAAGGAGACCGCCTGATGCACCGCCCGACTCGCCTGCCCGTCGCCCTCTGCGCCCTGGCTCTAGGTGGTGGCCTGGCCGTGGCCGCCGGCAGCGCCGGCGCGGACCCGGTCGCCCACGCGGCCAAGAACTGCGGCTCCACGTCCAACCAGGCCAGCCTCCGCGGCGGCTACTACCTCGGCCTCAAGGTGACCGGGACCACGTGCGCCGGCGGCCAGAAGATCCAGGTCGCCTACCAGAGCTGCCGCCTCAAGGGCGGCCTCGCCGGCCGCTGCCACGCCAAGGTGCTCGGCTACACCTGCAAGGAGCAGCGCCAGTCCATCTCGACCCAGATCACGGCCAAGGTCTCGTGCACGAGCGGCCACAAGAAGATCGGCTACACCTACCAGCAGAACCTCGTCTAGAGCTTGAAGTCCTGCCCGATGGCGGCCAGGACGGTGCCGGCGGCGAGGTTCGAGCCGGCGTCGTTGAGGTGGATGCCATCGGGCATGCGGACGATCGTCGGCGAGCCGCCGATCGTCATCGCGTCGCGATAGACGAAGCCCGGTGTGAAGATCGGCACCGTGTCGAGGATCCGGACCTGGCTGGCCCACGGCTCGGCGGCCACGGTGATGGCCGCGTTGACCACCCGCGAGATCTTCTGGCGGGCCGGGTCGCGCGGTGCCGGCAGGGTCAGCCAGTAGACGCGCGCCGCCCCGGCCTGGCGGTATAGGTCCATCATCGCCCGGACGCGGTTCGCGTAGATCGCCGCCCAGGCCGGGCCGCAGCAGGCGACCTGGGCGCCACCGGGCCCGGGCATCGAGAAGCCGTCGTTGGCGCCGAGGAACATGACGACCGCGTCCGGGTGGTCCTGGTGGACCTGGGCGGCGGCCTCCTTGCCCCAGTCGAGGACGAAGGTCGTCGAGATCCCGGTTCCGATGTGGGCGTCGCGGATCACCCGGATTCCCTTCGGGCTCAGCCGTTGCGCGAGGTCCTGGTCGAGCGGCTGGGACATCGAGTCGCCGGTGACGAGCAGCGTGTGGAGCGGCTTCGGCGGCGGCCCCGCCTGGCCGAGGGCGGCCGGGTCGAAGGCGTCGGGGGTCACCGGGCTGACCGCCGCCGTCCCGGTCACCGTGGTCGAGCTGACGTAGGCGAAGCCGCCCCCCGCGCTCGAGAGGTTGGTGTCCGGCGAGAGCCAGTGGGTGGCGTCGTGGGCGAGGGTGGCCAGCGGGAGACGGTCGGCGATCCAGCCGGCCGGGTTGCCGAACACGAGCACCGCCGAGCGCCCGAGGCCCGGGTTCATGTTCTGCCCGACCCGACGGACCGAGGCGCCGGTGAACAGGACGAGGAGGACCATCGCGACGAGGACGGCGACGATCGAGTCGCGGGCGCTGAACCGCCGCAGGCCCTCCTCGTCGAAGCGGTTCATCAGGCTGTCGTCGTTGGGCATCGGGTCGATTCCTCGCTCAGAAGCGGAAGTAGATGAACGGTGGCACACCCTGGCTCGGGACGGTCGCGGCCACGAACAGGACGAGCACGGCGAACGTCGCCCCGAGGACGACCGGACGGATCCGGCCGAAGCGGACCTCGAAGCTGAAGGCCCCCCGGGCCGGGAGGAGCTGGAGCCCGATCACGAGGACGACCGCCAACAGCACCGGGGCGGTCCACAGCGTCGGCGCGGTGAAGTGGGTCAGGCGGCCGAGGTAGGCCCAGGCGAGCCCGAGGTCCTGGGAGCGGAAGAAGATCCATCCGAGGACGACGAAGTTGAACGTCACGAACCAGCGCAGCCAGACCGGCGTCTTGATCCGGCCGTTCCACATGTGCTCGGCGACCAGGCCGCCGCCGTGGAGGGCGCCCCAGACGACGAACGTCCACGCCGCCCCGTGCCAGAGGCCGCCGAGGACCATGGTGATCATCAGGTTGCGATACGTGAAGAGGCGCCCGCCCCGGCTTCCGCCCAGCGGGATGTAGAGGAAGTCGCGCAGGAACCGCGAGAGGCTCATGTGCCAGCGCCGCCAGAAGTCCCGCAGCCCGGTCGCCCGGTACGGGCTGCGGAAGTTCTGGGGGAAGACGAAGCCCATCAGCAGGGCCAGGCCGATCGCCATGTCGGTGTAGCCCGAGAAGTCGCAGTAGATCTGGGCGGCGTAGGCGTAGGCGGCGAGCAGGGCGTCGGGGGCCCCGTAGGCCTGCGGGACGGCGAACACCTGGTCGACGATCGACCGGGCGAGGTAGTCGGCGAGGACGACCTTCTTGACCAGGCCGAGCGCGATCAGCGCGAGCCCCGAGCTGACCGCGACCCGGGTCGGGTCGCGCGGCGAGGCGAGCTGGGGGAGGAACTCCCGGGCCCGGACGATCGGCCCGGCGACGAGGTGGGGGAAGAAGCTCAGGTAGATCGCCGCGTCGAGCAGGGTGGCCGGCTCGATCAGCCGCCGCTTGACGTCGACGGTGTAGGAGATCGCCTGGAAGGTGAAGAAGCTGACGCCGACCGGGAGGGCGATGGTCAGGAGGGGGAGGGGCAGGCCGAGGCCGACCCCGTTGAGCACCCGGTCGATGTCCTGGGTGAAGAAGCCGTAGTACTTGAACACCCCGAGGGCGAGCAGGTCCCCGGCGACGGCCGCCGCGCAGATCAGCCGCCGCCGGCGGTCGTCGTCGCCCGCCCGGTGGATCAGCCGCGCGGCGCCCTGGTTCCAGAGGGTGATCCCCCCGAGCAGGAGGCAGAAGCGCCAGTTGGCCGCCGCGTAGAAGACGTAGCTGGCCAGGAGGATGAACGGCTTCCACAGGCGGGGCCGGGTCATCAGCGCCCAGGACAGGGGCAGGACGACGGCGAAGAAGATCGCGAACTGCGCGGTCGGGAACAGCACGGTCGGAGTGGGCCCGGCTCAGCGCGGGCAGGTGGTGATCAAGGCGCGGGCCATCGTGTCACACAGACGATCGGCAGGCGGCCGTCCTACCATGAGGCCGGTGGCCGTCGTCATCGCATCGAGCCTGAACAAGGACATCGCCGGGGCTCCGCTCCTGCGCGGCGTGTCGTTCAAGCTCGAGCGCCGCGACCGGCTGACGATCGCCGGGCGCAACGGCAGCGGGAAGACGACGCTGCTGCGGATGCTGGCCGGCGAGGAGTCGATCGACGGGGGCGAGCTGTCGCTGAGCAAGCACGTCCGGGTCGCCCTCCACGACCAGCGCCCGCCCCGCACGAGCCGGGTCGCCCTGCGCGACTACATCCTCTCCGGGTGCGCCCCGGAGCTCGCGCTCGAGCGGCGCCTCGGCGAGCTCGAAGAGGCGATGGCCGGCGGGGCCACCGACCGGGCCACCCTCGAACGCTACGCCCGCACCCAGGCCGAGCTCGAGGCCCGGGGCGGGTATCTCTGGCGCGATCGGGCGACCGCGATGGCCCGCGGCCTCGGCTTCGGCGAGCCGGAGCTCGACCGCCAGCTCGACACCTTCTCCGGCGGGCAGCTGACCCGCGCGTCCCTGGCCCGGGCGCTCGCGGCCAAGCCCGACCTCCTGCTCCTCGACGAGCCGACCAACCACCTCGACATCGAGTCGCTCGAGTGGCTCGAGCAGACCCTCGTAGGCCTCGACGCGGCGATCGCCCTCGTCGCCCACGACCGCTGGTTCCTCGAGACGGTCGGGACCGCCGTGCTCGAGCTCGAGGGCGGACGGTCGCGCTTCTTCGCCGGCACCTGGCATGCCTGGCGCAAGGAGCAGGCCGCGCGCGACCTGGCCCTCGGGCGGGCGATCGAGCGCCAGCAGGCGGAGATCGCCCGGCTCGAGCGGTTCGTCGAGCGCTTCAGCGCCGGCACCCGCGCCCGCCAGGCCCAGGCCCGGGTCAAGAAGCTCGACAAGATCGAGCGGATCGAGCGGGGACCGACCGACGGGCAGGCCCTCTCCTTCGCCTTCAGCGCCCCCGAGCGGAGCGGCCGCGTCGTCTTCGAGCTCGAGGACGGTCGCATCGATGTCGGCGACCCGCCGTTCACCCTCCTCGACGCGGTCGAGCTCTGGCTCGAGCGGGGCGAGCACGTCTCGCTCGTCGGCCCGAACGGCTCCGGCAAGACCACCCTGATCGAGGCCCTCGCCGGCCGGCGCGAGCTCGGGGCGGGGAAGCTCCGCCGGGGCCACAACGTCCAGGTCGGCTACCTCTCCCAGCACACCGACCATCTCGACGAGTCCGGCTCGGTCCTCGGGGCCGTCCAGTCGGCGACCGGCCTGACGCCGAACAAGGCGCGCGCCCTGCTCGGACGCTTCCTCTTCTCCGGCGAGCAGGCCGAGAAGCCGGTCAGCGGCCTCTCGGGTGGCGAGCGTCGGCGCCTGGCCCTGGCCGTGCTGGTCAACTCCGGCGCGAACGTCCTGATCCTCGACGAGCCGACCAACCATCTCGACCTCGAGAGCCGGGAGGCGCTCGAGGACGCGCTCGGCGCGTTCACCGGGTCGCTCCTGCTCGTCTCGCACGACCGGGCGCTGCTCGACGCCGTCGGGAGCCGGACGGTCGCCGTCGAGGACGGGAGCCTGCGGACCTACGTCGGTGGCTGGGCCGAGTACGTCCGCCTGCGCGACGAGCGCCGGGCCGCCGGAGCTCCGCCTCCGGTGCCGCCGTCGCCGTCGCCGTCGCCGTCGCGCCGGCGCATGACCGCCGCGGAGGGGACGCCGGCCGTCGTGGTCAACGGCACCGCGCCGAAGGCCGCCCGGGTCCCGGCCAAGGTGGCGAAGCGCGGCCCGGCCGACGCGTCGAAGAACCGGTTGCGCGAGCAGGCGAAGGCCGAGCGCGCGGTCGAGGACGCCGAGGCCGCGATGCGGGCCCTCGAGGAGGAGCTCTCCGATCCGGCGGCCTGGGCGACCAAGTACGAGTCGGGGAAGTCGGAGGCCCGCCACACGGCGGCCCGCCGGGCGGTCGATTCCGCCTACGCGAAGCTCGAGGCCCTGATCGACTGATTACCATGAGCGGCGGTGAACACGACCGCCCGCAACGTCGTCATCCTCCTGGTGATCGCCGCCGCGGTCGTCGTGCTGCCCGGCGGCGGCCAGGTCGCCGCCCTGATCGGGGCGCTCCTGTCGATCGTTTTCTTCGCCGGCATGGCCTTCTTCGCCGGTCGCTCCTACCTCGAGCACCGGCTCGAGCTCTACAGCCTCGACGAGCGCCACCGGGCGATCCTCTACGCGGCGATCGCCGCGCTCGCCGTGACCCTGGCCGCCGCCTCGCGCCTGCTCGCCACCGGCCCCGGCCTGCTCGCGTTGATCGCCCTCCTCGGCGCGAGCGCCTACGGGCTCTTCTACGTCTACCAGGCCTGGCGCCAGTACTGAGCTGAGCTACCAGCGCGGCGGGGGTGGGTAGTAGGCCCGCCGCCGCCCCCGGCGCCGGCTGACGAGGACGACCAGGCCGACGATCAGCACGAGCAGGAAGAGAAAGCCGAGGCCGTGGCTTCCGGCGAACAGGAAGTGGAGGATCGCGGCGAAGGCGATGGCCCGGCCGATCCGCCTGAGGATGCCGCGCGAGCGCCCGACCGATCGCGTCGTTCGCCCGCCGAAGAGGGTCGTCCGCGGACGGGCGCCGAGGCCGCCTCCGCCGAGACGGAACCCGCCCCCGAAGCGGGCGAGCTGGACGGCGGGCGCGGTCGCCGGCGTCGCCGTCAGGGCCGGCGCGGCCGCGACCGCCCCGCCCGCGGCGACCGCGGCGAGGAGTCCGACGAGCGCGGCGCGCCGGAGGCTCATCGTCATCGCCCTCGCCATCCCCTGACCCGGCGCCGGCGGCCGAGGAGGCCGCCGAGCGGAAGCACGAAGAACAGCGGCAGGAAGACGAGATGGCCGCCGGACACGGCGAAGACGATGACGGCCAGGACGAGCCCGGCGGCGGCGAGACGCATGGTGCTCCCTGTGATCGAGGATTCCGTCCGTACCCGGGCTTCGTCGCGGCGAAACGCCGGCGGCGCCCTATCCTCGAAGGCGATGTCCACCGCGACCGCCAGCGCCCTCGACGAGCAGCGGCGCAAGCTGCCCGATCAGCCGGGCGTCTACCTCCTGCGCAACGCCGCCGGCAAGGTGATCTACGTCGGCAAGGCGAACTCGGTCCGCAAGCGCGTCGCCTCGCACTTCTCCGGGCGCAGCGCGAACGGCTTCGGTCCGGGGACGATGATCGCCGAGGTCGCCGCCGTCGAGTGCGTCGTCGTCGCCAGCGAGGCCGAGGCCCTCCTGGCCGAGCAGAGCTTCATCAAGCAGTACAAGCCGCGCTTCAACATCCGCCTGCGCGACGACAAGTCCTATCCGTTCATCGCGATCTCGATGGACGAGACGTTTCCCCGCGTCTACTTCACCCGCGAGCGCCACCGGCGCGACCGGATCTACTTCGGGCCCTACTCGAGCGCCAAGCGCGTCCGCGGGACGCTCGGCCTGCTCTCGAAGGTGTTCATGCTCCGCTCGTGCACCGGCCCGGAGCCGGGCCGGCGTTCGGGCTCGCCCTGCCTCGACTACCACATCAAGCGCTGCGAGGCCCCGTGCGTCGGCTACGTCTCGGCCGCCGAGTACCGGCGCGGGATCGACGGGGTGGTCGACTTCCTGAGCGGCCGCTACAAGGACATCGCCCGGGACCTCACCGACCGGATGAACGCCGCGTCCGAGTCGCTCGCGTTCGAGCAGGCGGCGATCGAGCGCAACCGCCTCCGGGCGGTCAACTCCCTGCTCGAACGCCAGCGGGTGTCCAACGAGTCGGTCGGCACGCTCGACGCGGTCGCCGTCGCCCTCGTCGGGAGCGAGGCCAACGCCCAGGTCTTCCAGGTGCGCGACGGCGTCCTCTCCGACCGCCAGTCGTTCTACCTGACCAACGAGGCCGAGCGCCCGCTCGAGGAGGTGCTCGAGGAGTTCCTCCTCCAGTACTACGAGAGCGGCGTCGCGATCCCCGCCCAGGTGATGGTCCAGGTCCCGGTCCGCCCGGTCCTCGGCGAGGCGCTCGCCGTCCGCCGGGGGGCCCGGGTCGAGCTCCGGGCGCCGGAGCGGGGCGAGAAGCGGCGGATCCTCGAGCTCGCCGAGCGCAACGCCGCGCTCGCGCTCGAGGAGGACAAGATCGCCGCCCAGCACCGCCGCGCCCGGCGCGCCGAGGCGCTCGACGGGCTCCAGCGGGCCCTCGACCTCGACGCCGTGCCGATGCGGATCGAGTGCTTCGACGTCTCCAACCTCCAGGGCACCCACTCGGTCGCGTCGATGGTCGTCTTCGAGGGCGGCGTCCCCAAGAAGTCCGACTACCGGCGCTTTCGGATCCGGACGGTCGCCGGGTCCGACGACTTCGCCTCGCTCGCCGAGATCCTCGAGCGCCGCTTCGCCAACTGGGAGCGCCAGGCCGACATCTCCCCCCACGACCCGGAGCACGACGCGAGCTTCGCCGCCCTCCCGAACCTCGTGGTGATCGACGGCGGCAAGGGTCAGCTCGGCGCGGGCATCGCGGTGCTCGCCGGCTTCCGCGCGCGCGGGGTCACGGTGATCTCCCTGGCCAAGCGCCTCGAGGAGGTCTTCCTCCCGGGCGTCGAGCGTCCGCTCGTGCTCGACCACGACACCGCCGAGCTCCAGCTCCTCCAGCGCGTCCGCGACGAGGCCCACCGCTTCGCGATCACCCATCACCGGATCCGCCGCGACCAGGCGATGACGACGTCGATGCTCGACGGGATGCCCGGGATCGGGCCGGCCCGCAAGCGGGCGCTGATCGAGCGCTTCGGCTCGCCGGAGGCCGTCGTCGCCGCGAGCGTCGACCAGCTCCAGGCGGTGCCCGGGCTCCCGGCCAAGGTCGGGCGCGAGCTCTACGCCCACCTCCACCGGATCTGACCGCCACGCCCGCGTAACCTCCTCCGCGCGGTCGGGGAGGATGATGGGCGCGATGCCCGTGCCGGATGGCAACGCCCTGCCCCGTCTGCGGGACCTGATGGTGATCACCGGGCTCTCCGGGGCCGGCAAGTCGACGGCGATGAACGTCTTCGAGGACGGCGGCTACTTCTGCGTCGACAACCTCCCGCCCCGGATGGTCGGCGCCCTGGTCGAGCTCTTCGCCCACGAGGGCTCGAAGGTCGAGCACGCGGCGATCGTCTCCGACGTCCGCGGCGGCGACTACTTCGACGCCCTCCAGGCCGTGCTCGACGATCTCGATGCCGGCCGGCTCCGCCACCGCGTGCTCTTTCTCGACGCCGACGACCAGACGGTGATCAACCGCTACAAGGAGACGCGCCGGCGCCACCCGCTCGCTCCGGACGGGAGGATCGCCGAGGGGGTGGCGGCCGAGCGGGACCTGCTCGATCCGATCAAGAGCCGGGCCGACCTGGTGATCGACACGACCGAGCTCTCGGCGGCCACGCTCCGGCGGCGGATCGCCGAGGCGTTCCTCGCCCAGCAGGCGAGCGGCAGGCTCGCCGTCAACTTCTCGAGCTTCGGCTTCAAGTACGGCCCGCCCCGCGAGGCCGACCTGCTCTTCGACGTCCGCTTCCTCCCCAACCCCCACTACGAGCCCGAGCTCCGCCCGCTGACCGGACGCGACCCGCGGATCGTCGAGTTCATCGGGCGCGAGGGGAAGCTCGCCGCCCTCTACGAGCGGCTCGAGCCGCTGCTCGACTACCTCCTGCCCCAGTACGTCGGCGAGGGCAAGTCCTACCTCGGCGTCGCCGTCGGCTGCACCGGCGGGCGTCACCGGTCGGTGGCGATCGCCGAGCGCCTCGCCGATCGCTACCGCGGACGCGACGACCTGATCGTCGCCGTCACCCACCGCGACATCGACCGGCAGCCCGGCTCCGGCTGACCCGGGCGGACCCGGAGCCGTCCGACCGGGGCCCATAATGGGGGTCTGGTGATCGATCACGCCGGCTTCGAGGTCTCGGACATCGCGCGGGCGGCCGCCTTCTACGACGCCGTGTTCTTCGCGCTCGGCGCCCGTCGGGTCCACAACTCGCCGCGGGCGATCGCCTACGGGACGGTCGGGCCGAGCCTGTGGATCGTCGTCCGCGGTCGGCCGGTGGCCGCCGGCTACGGGCACGTCGCCCTCAAGGCATCGGGGCGGGCCGCCGTGGACGCGGCTCACGCGGGTGGCCTGGCCAACGGGGGCAGCGACGACGGCCCGCCGGGGCCGCGCCCGCGGTACGGATCGCGCTACTACGCGGGATACCTCCGGGATCCCGACGGGCTCCGGGTCGAGATCGTCAGCGGAACGCGCTGAAACCCCGGATTTCCGGGCCGTTGATAGCCTTCGCGTCCGCCCAGCGAGACGATCGGCTGGCTCCGTCGGGCCAGCGAGTGGATAGGGAGTGTGAATGCCCGTACGTGTAGGGATAAACGGCTTCGGCCGCATCGGCCGGAACGTGTTCCGCGCTGCGATGGCCTCGCGAGCCGACATCGACTGGGTTGCGGTCAACGACCTGACCGATTCGAAGACGCTCACCCACCTGCTCAAGTACGACTCGATCCTCGGGCGCTACCCGGGGAAGATCGAGGAGACCGACGCCGGCCTGCTCGTCGACGGCAAGGAGCTCCGCGTCCTCGCCGAAGGCGACCCGGCCGACCTCCCGTGGGGCGACCTGGGCGTCGACATCGTGATCGAGGCGACCGGCTTCTTCACCGAGCACGACGACGCGGCCAAGCACCTGGCCGGCGGCGCCAAGAAGGTCCTGATCTCGGCGCCGGCCTCCGGTGAGGACATCACCGTCGCACTCGGGGTCAACTTCGAGAAGTACGACAAGGCGATCCACCACGTCGTCTCGAACGCCTCGTGCACGACCAACTGCCTGGCTCCCGTCGCCAAGCTCGTCCACGAGTCGGTCGGGATCAAGCACGGCCTGATGACCACGATCCACGCCTACACGGCCGACCAGCGCCTCCAGGACATGCCGCACTCCGATCTGCGCCGGGCGCGCGCTGCGGCGTTGAACCTCGTGCCGACGTCGACCGGCGCGGCGAAGGCCGTCGGCCTCGTGATCCCCGAGCTCAACGGCCGCCTCGACGGCTTCGCCGTCCGCGCGCCGGTCCCGACCGGGTCGCTCGTCGACCTGACCTTCGTCGCCGAGCGCGAGACGAGCGTCGACGAGCTCAACGCGGCGATCGCCGCCGCCGCGAACACCGGCGTCCTCGAGGGGATCCTCGACTACACCGAGGATCCGATCGTCTCCACCGACATCGGCCAGAGCTCGTTCTCGTCCGTCGTCGACGGCGGCCTGACCGCCGTGATGGAGGGCACGCTCGTGAAGGTCGTCAGCTGGTACGACAACGAGTGGGGCTACTCGAACCGGGTCGTCGACGTCGTGCAGATGCTCCTATGAGGAGCCTCGACGACCTCGACGTCGACGGCAAGCGCGTGCTCGTCCGGGTCGACTTCAACGTCCCCCTCGAGGACGGGCAGATCACCGACGACAGCCGCATCCGCCAGGCGCTCCCGACGATCGACGAGCTCCGGGAACGGGGGGCCCGGATCGTGCTCGTGTCCCACCTCGGGCGGCCCGAAGGTCGCGATCCGGCGCTGTCGCTGCGGCCGTGCGCCGAGCGCCTGGCCGAGCTGAGCGGCGTCGCCGTCGAGCTCGCGCCCGGCGTCACCGGCGACGAGGTCGCCCGGATGGTCGACCGGCTCGAGCCCGGAGGCATCCTGATGCTCGAGAACATCCGCTTCGAGGCCGGGGAGACCGACAACGACGCCGAGCTGGCCGGAGGGCTCGGCGCCCTGGCCGACGTCTACGTCAACGACGCCTTCGGCGCCGCCCACCGGGCCCACGCCTCGACCGAGGGGGTGACCCACCACGTCGCAGAGCGCGCCGCCGGCCGGCTCCTCGAGCGGGAGGTCACCGTCCTCTCGGGCATCCTCGCCGACCCGGGCCGGCCGCTCGTGGCCGTCGTCGGCGGGGCCAAGGTCACCGACAAGCTCGGCGTCCTCGAGCGCTTCCTCGAGCTGGCCGACGCGATCCTGATCGGCGGGGCCATGTGCTTTCCGTTCTTCTCGGCCCAGGGCCACGAGGTCGGCGCCTCGCTCTGCGAGGCCGAGGGCGTCGACGCGGCCCGGCGGACGCTGGCCGACGCCGAGTCGAGCGACTGCGAGCTGATCCTGCCGGTCGACCTCGTGATCGGCGACCGCTTCGCCGCCGACGCCGAGCACCGGGTGATCGACGGCGTCGACGTCCCCGACGGCTGGATGGGCCTCGACATCGGACCGGCGACCGCCGAGCGCTACGCGGCCACGATCGCCGCGGCCGGAACGGTCTTCTGGAACGGCCCGATGGGGGCGTTCGAGCTCGAGCCGTTCGCCGCCGGCACCCGGGCGGTCGCCGAGGCGATCGTCGCCAGCCCGGCGACCACCGTGGTCGGCGGGGGCGACTCGGCCGCCGCGCTCGTCAAGTTCGGGCTCGAGGAGGGGGTCACCCACCTCTCGACCGGCGGCGGCGCGACGCTCGAGATGATCGAGGGCCGTCCGATGCCGGCCCTCGCCGTGCTCGAAGCCGACAAGACGACGGGAGCTCAGTGACCCGCACGCCGCTGATCGCCGGCAACTGGAAGATGCACAAGACGATCGCGGAGGCCGAGGAGTACATCCAGAGCCTGCTGCCTCGCCTCTCCGGGATCGAGGGGGTCGACGTCGCCCTCTGCGTCCCGTTCACCGCCCTCGGCGCGATGGTCGACAGCGTCCGCGGATCCCGCGTCGAGATCTACGCCCAGACGATGCACCACGCCGACTCGGGGGCGTTCACCGGGGAGGTCTCTCCGCCGATGCTCACCGAGCTCGACGTCGACGGCGTCGTCCTCGGTCACTCCGAGCGCCGCCAGTACTACGGCGAGACCGACCGGGCCCTGGCCAAGAAGGTCCCGGCGGCGCTCGGCCACGGACTCAAGACGATCCTCTGCGTCGGTGAGACCGAGCAGGAGCGCGAGGACGGGGAGACCGTCCGCAAGCTCCGCCACCAGGTCCGCGAGGGACTCGACCGGGTGCCCCCCGAGCGGCTCGCCGAGGTCGTCATCGCCTACGAGCCGATCTGGGCCGTCGGCACTGGCCTGGTTGCCACCCCCGACCAGGTGCAGGAGGCCATCGGCTTCGTCCGCGCCCTCGTCGGCGACCGCTCACGGGACGCGGCTGACCAGGTCCGGATCCTCTACGGCGGCTCGGTCGACGCGTCGAACGCCGGGGGCATCCTCGACCTCGAGGACGTCGACGGCGCCCTCGTCGGCGGCGCTTCGCTCGACTCGGAGTCGTTCGCCGCGATCGTCGCCGTCGCTCGATGACCCCGGTGGCCGCCGGGCCGTCTGAGCTCCCGGCGCCCTCGACCTGCCTGATCGTCCTCGACGGCTGGGGGTTGGCCGAGCCGGGCCCCGGGAACGCCGTGTCGCTGGCCCGGACGCCGGTCTTCGACGAGCTCTGGCGCACCTACCCGCACACCGAGCTCACCGCCTGCGGTCGGGCGGTGGGGCTCCCGGACGGCCAGGTCGGCAACTCGGAGGTCGGTCACCTCAACCTCGGGGCCGGGTCGATCGTCCACCAGATCCGCACGGTCATCGACGACGCCGTGGCCGACGGGTCGATCGCCGCCAACCCGGTCCTCCGGAGCGCCTTCGCCGCCGCCGAGCGCGTCCACCTGCTCGGGCTGGTCAGCGACGGCGGCGTCCACGCCGCGCTCGGGCACCTGCGCGCGCTGATCGCCATGGGCGCCGGCCGCGAGGTGATCGTCCACGCGTTCACCGACGGGCGTGACGCCCCGCCGCGGGCCGCGGCCGGCGAGCTCGCCGCGCTCGGGGAGGTCCCCGGCGCCCGGATCGGCTCGGTGGTCGGGCGCTATTACGCGATGGACCGCGACAACCGCTGGGACCGGGTTCAGCTCGCCTACGACCTGCTCGTCCACGGGCGGGCCCCCCACCGGGCGGACACCGCGGCCGCGGCGGCCCGGCACGCCTACGCGCGGGGGGAGACCGACGAGTTCATCGCCCCGACCCTGGTCGGCGACCCGGCCCCGATCCGGCCCGCGGACAGCGTGATCGCCTTCAACTTCCGCCCCGACCGGATGCGCGAGCTGACCCGGGCGCTCGCCCTCGACGCGGCGATCCCCCTCGACCGGGGAGGCGCCTCCCCGGTCGCCCGGTACACGACCCTGACCGAGTACGAGGAGGGGTGGCCGTTTCCGGTCGCCTACCACGCCGGGCGCCCGGAGGCGACGATCGCCGAGGTGATCGCCGCGACCGGCGCCGGCCAGCTCCATGTGGCGGAGACGGAGAAGTACCCGCACGTGACCTACTTCTTCAACGGCGGCGACGAGCGGGCACCGGCCGGGGAGCGCCGCGAGCTCGTCGCGTCGCCGCGCGACGTCCCGACCTACGACCGCAAGCCCGAGATGAGCGCCCCCGGCGTCGCCGCCGCCTTCCTGGCCGCCTGGCGCGAGGATCGGCCGCGCTTCGCGGTGATCAACTTCGCCAACGCCGACATGGTCGGCCACACCGGCGTGATCCCGGCGGCGGTGGCCGCCGTAGAAACGGTCGACTCCTGCCTCGGAGAGGTGGTCGCCGCCGTCCACGCGGCCGGTGGGGTCTGCATCGTCACCGCCGACCACGGAAACGCCGACCACATGCTCGAAGACGACGGCAGCATCAACACAGCGCACTCCTCCAACCCGGTCCCCCTGATCGTGACCTCGCCGGTCGGGCCGCTCCGGGACGGCGGGATCCTCGGGGATGTCGCCCCGACCGCGCTCGAGCTGCTCGGCCTGCCGGTACCGGTCGGGATGACCGGCCGCTCGTTGCTCGTCCGATGACGCGAGCCGGCCTCTCGCGCGGTCTCTGCGGGGCGGTGTTCGTCGGGGCCGGCATCCTCCACTTCGCCCGCCCGCGGATGTACGAGCTGATCGTCCCGCCCGGCTTTGGGAATCCCGCGGCCGTGGTCATGCTCAGCGGCGCCGCCGAGATCGCCGGCGGCCTCGGGCTCGTCAGCCCGGCCGGCCGGCGGGTCTCGCGCTGGTGGCTGGCCGCCCTGCTCGTGGCCGTCTTTCCGGCCAACGTCTACATGGCGATCGAGCCCCAGCAGACCGGCGCCGCCGGCCTGCCGGGGTGGCTGCTCTGGGCGCGGCTCCCGCTCCAGCCGGCGCTGATCTGGTGGGTCTGGCGGGTCACCCGGCGCCCGAGCCGACCGGGGACGGCCCCGCGCGAGCGGCCCGCGGCCGCACCCGCCGTCTGAGCTCCGCCCGGGGACCGTTGTGTGTGCAATCATATAGGGGTGACCCGATCCCCCCGACGCCGCCGACGCTGCTAGCGTGGGCCTCCAGTGAGCACGGTCGCCCAACCTCCGCGCCCCGACCTCCCGGTCGCCTCCGAGTCGTGCCTCAGCGCCCGCGAGCTCGGTGCCTGGCGCGGCCTGCTCCGGGTCCACGCCCACCTCGTCAAGGCGCTCGACAGCGAGCTCGAGCAGGCCCACGGCCTCCAGCTGACCTCCTACGAGGTTCTCCTCTACCTCGACGACGCCGACGACGGGCGGATGCGCATGTGCGACCTCGCATCGTGCGTCCTGCTCAGCCGCAGCGGCCTGACCCGGCTGATCGACCGGCTCGAGCGCGAGGGCCTCGTCGCCCGTCACAGCTGCGAGCAGGACGCCCGCGGCGCCTATGCCCGGCTGACCGAGGCCGGCCACGCCAAGCTCGCCGCCGTCCGCCCGACCCATCTGGCCGGGGTGCGCCGCCACTTCCTCCTCCACTTCGAGGAGGCCGAGCTCGATCTCCTCGGACGCTATTGGGAGCGCGTCACGCCCGGGGCGGCCGCGCCCGGCAAGGGCTGCGGCGGCTGATCTCCTAGCGTCGCGCGTGGGCGCGACGGCGGTGGAGGAGGAGCAGACCGACGAGGACGACGGCCACGGCGATCCCGCCGTAGAGCCCGACCTGGGCCACGACCTGCTCGACCGCCTTGCCCCCGAAGTAGGCGGCCAGCGCCACCGACGCGGCCCAGCCGAGGCCGCCGGCGGCGTTCCAGACGAAGAACGTGCGCCAGCGCATCTCGCTGGTGCCGGCGAAGAGGGCGGCCCACACCCGCAGCCCGGCGATCCAGCGTCCGAAGAAGACGGCCTTAGGTCCGTGGCGCGCGAAGAACGGGTCGGCGACGGCGAGCATCTGCCGGCGCTGGCGCTCGAACCGGCCAGGCTTCTCGAGCAGGACGCGTCCCCCGCGCCGCCCGACCTCGAAGCCGATGTTGTCGCCGACGATCGCCGCCGCGGCGGCGACGAGGATCACCAACTCGATCGACAGGTTGCCCTGGTTGGCCGCGAGGCCGGCCAGGATGATCGAGGTCTCGCCAGGGACGGGGATGCCCATCGACTCGACCATGACGAGCGCGAACAGAACCGGATAGCCGAGGTTCTGGGGAATCTGGATGAGGAAGGCGAGCATGGTCCGCGGGGCGGCGTGGCGCGGCACTAGGATCCCGCGGTGCCCGCACTGAGCATTATCGCGCGCGCCCCCGGCTCGCAGGCCCGCGCCGGGACCCTGGTCACCCCCCACGGGAGCGTCAGCACGCCGGCCTTCGTCCCGCTCGCCACCAAGGGGAGCGTCCGCGGCCTGGCCGCCGGCGAGGTCGCCGCCCTCGGCTACGAGATCATCCTCGGGAACACCTTCCACCTCCACCTGAGCCCCGGCCACGAGCTCATCCGCCGCCGCGGCGGACTCCACCGCTTCATGGGCTGGTCCGGACCGATCATCACCGACTCAGGTGGCTTCCAGGTCTTCTCGATGGGTCACGGGACGGTCGCCGACGAGATCAAGGGACGCCGTCCCTGGGGCCGCGCGGGCGAGCCCGGGGAGTCGGGGGCGATCCTGGCCATCAGCGAGGAGGGCGTTCGCTTCCGCTCCTACCGCGACGGGAGCGACCGGTTCATCGGGCCCGAGACCTCGATCGACATCCAGGCGGCACTCGGGAGCGACATCGTCCTGGCCTTCGACGAGTGCACGCCGTTCAACGTCGACCGCGACTACACGGCCCGCTCGACCGAGCGGACCCACCGCTGGCTCGATCGCTGCCTGGCCCGGCGGGTCGCCTCCGGGCGGGACGGATCGCTCTTCTACGGGATCACCCAGGGCGGCGTCTACGAGGACCTCCGCCGCGAGTCGACCGAGGCGGTCGCCGCGCGGCCGTGCGACGGCGTCGCCATCGGGGGGTCGCTCGGGGCTGAGAAGGCGCAGATGTACGAGGTCGTCGCCTGGGGCACCGCCGAGCTCGACCGGCTCGCGCCCGACCGGCCGCGCCACCTGCTGGGGATCGGCGACGTCGACGACCTGATCCGGGGCGTCGAGCTCGGCATCGACACCTTCGACTGCGCCATGCCGACCCGCCTCGCCCGCCACGGAGTCGCGCTCGTGCCCGAGCCGCAGGCGCGCTGGCGGGTCGGACTCGATCGGCCGCCGTGGCGCGAGTCGGACGAGCCGCTCGTCCCCGGCTGTCCGTGCCCGGCCTGCTCGACCGGGCTCACCCGGGCCTACCTCCACTTCCTCGCCCGCAGCCGCGACCTCACCGGGGCCCGCCTGCTGACCCTGCACAACCTGACCTTCATGGCCCGGCTGATGGCCGACCTCCGCACGGCGATCCGCACCGGGACGCTGGCCGCGACGGCCGCCGCCCTGCGCGCCGGCGCCGCCCCGGGGACGGTGGCCGCTTGAGCTAGCCGGTGTTCGCGTCGACGAGCGACTTGAGGCTGTCGACGATCGTCTGCACCGGGCCGTTGGCCACCCGGGTCAGGTGGACGGTTGCCTTCGAGCCCCCGCCTCCGGAGAGGAAGAGGGCGGCGATGAGCACGCCGACCACCGCGACCGCAGCGAGCACGGCCAGCGTCCGTCCGGTCCGGGCCGGCGGCCGGGCGGCGGGCTCGGCGACACGGGCCGCAGCCCGCCGGGGCGGGCCGGGGCGCGGCTGGCGCGGAGCCGGGGTGATCGGTGGGGGCGTGGGCCGCACGATCCGGGTCGAGGACTCCTCGCCGTCGTCGAGCACCCGCGTCGCCGACGTGGCGACGGCCGGCGAGCGGCTCGCCTCCGGCGGGATGCCGTTGGCTCCGTTCTCGAGCGCCCGGGCCATCTCCAGCGCCGTGCGGTAGCGCTCGCCGGGCTCGAGTCGCAGGGCGATGCCCACGGCGTCGGCCAGCTCGACCGGAACGCCGGCCACCAGCTCGTCGAGGCGGGGCGGTCGCTCCTGCTGCTGCTTGAGGGCGAGCTCGGTCAGCGACGCTCCCTCGTACGGGAGGCGTCCGGACAGGAGCTGGTAGGTGACCACGCCGAGGGCGTAGATGTCGGCGGCCGGCCCGGCCTCCTCGCCCCGACCCTGCTCGGGCGCGAGGTAGGCGGCCGTGCCGAGGACCGATCCGGTCTGGGTGATGCTCGCCTGCTCAGTCGCCTTGGCGATCCCGAAGTCGGCGAGCTTGACCCGCCCGTCGTCGGCGTGGAGCAGGTTGCCCGGCTTGACGTCCCGGTGGACGACGCCCTTGCGGTGGGCGTAGTCGAGGCCCTCGCAGCTGCCGAGGATGATCGCCAGCGTGTCCTCGACCCCGAGCCAGCCCCGCTCGCGGAGGATCTCGGCGCACGACTGGCCCTCGATGTACTCCATGACGATGTAGTGCTGGCCGGACCGCTGGTCGAGCCCCGAGTCGAAGACCTGGACGATGTTCGGGTGGATCAGCCGGGCCGCGGCCATCGCCTCGCGCTGAAAGCGCGAGACGAACGTCGGATCCTCGGCGAGGTGCTCGGCCAGGAGCTTGACCGCGACGAACCGCTCGAGCCGCGTGTCGAACGCGAGCTGCACCGTCGACATGCCGCCGGACCCGAGGCGCCGCTCGAGCCGGTAGCGGCGGGCGATCTCAGGGAGAGTCAATTGCCACCACCGAAGCCGGTCCCGCCGGCGCCGGTCGACCCGCCGGCGCCGGACCGGACCGGTCCGGCCTGGCCGTTCGGGGCCGGGGTGCCGCCGCCGTTGTCGGGGACGATGGGGACCGTAGCGCCGGTCGGCGTCGTGTCGGTCGGCGTGGTGACCGTCGGGGTGGTGTTGGTCTGCGTCGGCGTCGTGTTCGTCTGCGTCGGGGTGGTGTTCGTCTGGGTCGGCGTCGTCTGGGTCACCGTCGGGGTCGTCTGGGTCACGGTCGGCGTGGTGTCCGTCGTCGTCGTGCTGGTCGTCGACTGCTGCTTGCACTCCGTCGCCGCTTTGGTGGTCAACGTGTGCACGCCGGCCTGGAGCGAGGCGGTCAGCCGCGGGTCGACCGTCGACGGGAGCGCCGAGAGGTCGCTGCCCGTCTGGGCCACCGCGCTCTTGAGCGCCGTGTTGCAGCTGCCCGTGCCCACCGCCGCCGCGACGGCGTCGAAGTCCGATCGAAGCTGGCTGGCGTTTCCGGCCGGGATCAGGTTCGAGCTCCCGCCGCAGGCGACGAGCAGCGCGGCGCCGACGCCGAGGACACCAGACAGGGCGAGGGGCAGAGGGCGGACCGGCAGCGCGCTCAGGCGCGTCACTGGCCGTACTCCAGGCGTTCGGCGAGGGAGTCGGGGAGGCGAGCCGCGCGGATCGCCGCCGCGGCGCCGGCGATGTCGTACTCGGTGCGCCGGAAGATCGCCGTCCAGGCGCGGGTGTCGAGCATCATCCAGGCGGCGCGCGGGTCGCCGTCGCGGGGCTGCCCGACGCTCCCGGGGTTGAGGATCCACTCGCCGAGGGCGACGTCGAGCTCGCTGTCGGCCCGGCGGGGCTCTCCCGTGGCCGGGAGGCCCTCCGGTCGATTGAACGACAGGGCGACGTGCGAGTGCCCGACCAGGCAGATCCGGTGGTCCTGCTCGTCGAGGCAGAGCTCGGCCAGGAGGGCGGAGAGGACGTATTCCCAGATCGGGTCGCGCGGACTCGCGTGGTAGAGCCCGACGCCCTCCTCCGCGCCCTCGGGGTGGAGCGAGGAGAGGAACTCGAGGTTGCCGGGCGCCATCACCTCCTGGGTCCAGCGGGCGGCGAGGCCGGCACCCCGGGAGAACTCGTCGAGCGGGATCTGGCCGATCACCGCGAGGTCGTGGTTGCCGGCGAGGCACACATCGGTGTGGTCGCGAGCGAGCTCGACGCAGGCGTCCGGGTCGGCGCCGTAGCCGACGAGGTCGCCGAGGCACCAGACCTCCTGAGCCTCCTGCCGGGCGACGTCGGCGAGCACCGCCTCGAAGGCGTGCCGGTTGCCGTGGATGTCTGAGAGGATCGCGACCTTCATCTAAGCCCCGGGATCCGGCGCAAGCACCCCGATACGCAGCCATGAACCGTACTCACTCGGCGGTCAGTCGCGGAGTGTCTACGCTGGGGACGATGGAACAGCCTAAGCCGCGGACCGGCTGGCTCGCCGCGCTCGGCCTGGCCGTGGCGTGCGGCGAGGGGGCGACGGCTGTCCTGCGACCGCGCGGCGGCGCGTGGCCGGCGTCCGCCGTGCCCGTCGCCGAGCACTTCAGTCCCGAGGAGATCGGACGGGCGCGCCGCTACGGGCGCCCGCAGCTCGCCCTCTCGATCGCGGCCTCGCTGATCGACGCGGGCCTCCTCGCCGCGGTCGCGCGCCGGCCGCCCCGCCTGCCGCGCCGGCTCGAGCGCCGTCCCCTGGCCGCCGCGGCCGTGACCGGGGCCGGGCTCGCCGTAACGCTCACCGGCGCGACCCTGCCCGTCTCGGCGCTGATGCGAAAGCGCGCGCTCGACGCCGGCCTGGCCACCCAGTCCTGGGGTGGTTGGGCGGCCGACCTGGCGAAGAGCGCGGCGATCGCAGGCGGGCTCGCCGGCTCCGGGGCGGCGCTCGCCCTCGGTCTCATGCTCCGTCACGGGGACCGTTGGTGGCTGACCGGCGGGCTCGCCGCCGGGGCGGCCGGGACGGCGATGACCTTCGCCGGTCCGGTGCTCGTCGACCCGCTGTTCAACCGCTTCACGCCGCTCGCCGATCCCGGCGTCCGGGACGACGTGCTCCGGTTGGCCGGGGAGGCCGGCGTGCGGGTGGAGAACGTCTACCAGGTCGACGCCAGCCGGCGGACGAGCGCGGCCAACGCCTACGTCAACGGGCTGGGGGCGACGCGGCGGGTCGTGCTCTTCGACACCCTGCTCGAGACGTTCACCCGCGCGGAGACGCGGCTGGTCGTCGCGCACGAGCTGGCCCACGTCCGTCATCGCGACGTCCCGCGCAGCCTCGCCCACCTCGCGCTGGTCGCGCCCGTCGCGTTGCGGGCGGCCGACCGGCTCGCGCGCCGCCTCGATCGCGTCGAGCCGGCCACGCCCGCGCGGTTGCCAGGGCTGGCGCTCGGGCTCGGCGTGGTCGGCGCCGCGCTAATGGCCCCGGCCAACCGCCTCTCGCGTGCGGTCGAGCGCCGGGCGGACAGCTTCGCGCTCGAGCTGACCGGTGCGCCGGCCGAGTTCACGTCGTTCGAGCGGCGCATCGTCGTGGCCAACCTCGCCGATCCCGACCCTCCGCGCTGGATCACCGGGCTCCTGGCCAGCCACCCGCCGGCGGTCGAGCGGATCGGCCTCGCCCAAGCCTACGCCCAGCGCCAAGCGGCCGCTGCGGCCGGTTCCGTCGGCCCATCTACTCGGGATTGGACCCGCCGTACTCCGGCAGGTTCTTGATTCCCTCGCGGGCCTTCCAGCGGGAGTAGTTGTCCTCCATCGCATCGATCAGCTCGCGCATGAAGCGGGGCGAGATGTTGACGCGAGAGACGACGACGCCGGGGATCTCGCCGGCTTCGACCTCGTGGTCGACGCGGGCGAAGGTGACCGTGAACTCGTAGTCGGAGTGGCTGACGTTCGCGAAGTTCGAGTAGACGCCGGCCATGATCTCTGGCGATAGATGTATGTTGATGTGGCGTTCTTCGCCCTGGTTCTCTTCGGCCATGTGCCTCTAGTATCGCATCCGTGCGGTGCCTCGTCGTCTCGGTCGGTCGACTGCGGGCGCCATATGCCGATGACGTCGCCCATTACACGAAGCTCCTCTCGAGGTACACGCGGCTCGAACTGCTCGAGCTGCGCGACGCGGATCGCGTCGCCGGGCGTCTGGCGACCGACGTCTTCGTGTCGCTGCTCGCGGCCGACGGGCGGACCTACGACTCGCCGGGCTTCGCGGACTTCATCGAGGAGCGCCGGGGCTCCGGGCGGGATCTCACGTTCGTCATCGGCGGCTCCCACGGGATCGAGCTCGCCGGCGCCGAGCACCGCCTCTCGCTCGGACCGATGACCCTGCCCCACCAGCTCGCCCGGGTCGTCCTGCTCGAGCAGCTCTACCGGGCCCACAAGATCCTCGCCGGCGAGCCGTACCACCACTGATGCGGCGGGCGTGGTCGCGTGTCTGACGACGGCCGGGGCCGCCAGCCGGGCGGCGGTGCCACGCAGCCGTGGGGGCGGGACCGGGCGGAGCTGATGCAGTTCGCCCGCCGGATGGCCGGCCTCGGGGCGGTGGTCGTCGGCGTCCTCGGGGCGGGGACGCTCGGGCTCGCCCTGACCGAGAACGTCGACGCCTGGTTCGCGTTCCAGTGGGCGCTCGACACGGTGGCCACGGTCGGGTCGTTCAAGGTCCCGAACGGCACCGCCGGGCAGATCGTCCGGGTCCTGCTGATCATCTTCGGCGTCGGTACGCTCTTCTACGCGCTGGTGACCGTCACCGAGTTCTTCGTCGCCGGGCACGTCGGCGAGCTCCTGGAGGCGCGCCGGGCGCAGAAGATGATCGACTCGCTGACCGACCACTACATCATCTGCGGCTTCGGCCGGGTCGGGCGCCAGGTGGCGCGGGACCTGCGCGCGGCGAACGCGAAGTACGTCGTCATCGACGACAAGGAGGAGAACCGGGGCCTCGCGCGGGAGATGGGGGTGCGCTTCATCGACGGCGACGCCGCCGACGACGAGGTGCTCCGGCGGGCGGGCATCGAGCGCGCCCGGTCGATCATCGCCTGCGCCGACTCGGATGCCGCCAACATCTTCATCACGCTGACCGCGCGGGAGATGCGCGCCGAGATCTCGATCGTCGCCCGGGCGAGCGTCGAGGACTCGGAGAAGAAGCTCAAGCGGGCCGGGGCCGATCGGGTCATCTCCCCGTACAAGGCGAGCGGGAGCGAGATGGCCCGGCTGGCGCTCTACCCGCAGCTGGCCGGCGTCGTCGACGTCGATCCGGACTACCGCTTCGAGGAGATCGTCGTCACCGCCGGCTGCGAGGGCGAGGCGAAGATGCTGGGCGACATCCGCGGCGGCTCGATCATCGTCGGGCTGCGCCGCCGGGATGGGAGCTTCCAGCCGCAGCCTCCGGCCGAGACCGTCCTGAGCGCCGGGGACGCGCTGATGGCGGTCGGGACCCCCCGCACGCTCGACCGGCTCGAGCGCCTCTTCCAGCAGGACAAGAGCCTGCGGGCGAGGACCCCGTGACGGCGGGGCGCGGCTACTCGATGTAGAGGACGTTCTCCGGGATCACGTAGACGACGACCGACTCGCCGTCGCCGTGGGCGTGGAGCCGGGCGAGGGCGCCGGCGGACCGGGCCTCCTGAATCGCGGCGGCGGTCTCCTCGAGCGAGTCGTCGAGGGCGAGGCTCGTCCCACCGGTGAAGTGGAGCCGGGTGAGGAGGTCCATCGGGCGATCTTCGCAGTCCCCCGGACGCGGCGAGGCCCGGCCACGGCGCGGATCGGGGGGTGAAGCCGATCGCGCCGCGGCCGGATGCCTAGCTGCGGTGGCTTCTTGCCACACGGGTGGCTCCCCTGCCACAGAAGTCCAAGACGGGCGAGGTGGTCGAAGGTTGCGGTGATTGGGCAGGAGAATCGGATTCCGGGGCTCGGAGAGCGCGCTACAGTGCTAGCGAGGTGGAGGCATTCCTGGCTTCGGCGGTCCCTCACCGGTCGCGCACGCCGGTGGCGGCCACGCGCCTGCGGCGGTGTACCGACGACCAGCTCGTCGAGCGCTTTCGCGCTGGTCGGGACGAGGCCTTTCGGGTCATCCACGATCGCTACCGGGCGCGCCTGCTCGCCTATGTGCGCCAGATGCTCGACGGCCGGGCCGGGGTCGACGCCGAGGATGTCCTCCAGGACGTCTTCGAGCGAGCGGCCCGGACGCTCCGCGCCGAGCGAACGCCGCTTGGGCTGCGGCCGTGGCTCTACAGCGTGGCTCACAACCGTTGCGTGGACGAGCTCCGCCGCCGGCCGCCGGCCCCGCCGGACGTGATCGCCGCGTCGCGGCTGCCGGCGGGCGACACGAGCGCGGTGGCCGAGCGGCGGGCCGAGGTCGAGCGCCTGTTCCGGGACCTGCGCGGCCTGCCCGAGCTCCAGCGGTCGGCCCTGCTGATGCGCGAGCTCCAGGGCCTCTCGCACGCCGAGCTGGCCCAGGCGCTGGACGCGAGCGTCCCGGCGGTGAAGTCCCTGCTCGTCCGCGCCCGGGTCGGGCTGGTCGACGCGGCGGAGGCGCGCGGGGTCCCGTGCGCGACGATCCGCGACGATCTCGCCTCCTCGTATGACCGCCGGGTAAAGGCCAGCGCCGAGGCCGCGCGCCACCTGCGGGAGTGCACGGCGTGCCGGTCCTACCGAGCCGAGCTGCGCCGGACGAGCCGCCGCCTTGCCGCCCTGATCCCCGGCCCGACGATCCTCCCGCTCGCCGCGATCGGCCGCCTGTTCGGCGGAGCCGGCCTCCACGCCGAAGCGCCGGCGACCGTGACGAGCGTCGCCGGGTCGGGCGGGGCGGCGATCGCCGGGGTCGGCAAGATCGCCGCCGTCCTCGGCACGGCGACGGTCCTGACCACCGGCGCCGTGCTCGAGGGCACCGGGTCGCTCCCCTGGTCAGCGCCCAAGAGCGCTCCACGCCCGCTCGCGGCCGCGACCGGGGGCCACCTCCGCGCCGCCCGCAACGGCACGGCGACCGGGGCAACGACGGTGGCGCCGGCCCGCCCGGCGCGTGGCCGGACCCACACACCGGCGAGCGGCTCGCCGCCCGGATCGGGCGCGGCGGTCGGGTCGCCTCCGCCGGCCGGCAGCGGCCCGGGACCCAGCGTCGCCCCCGCGACGGCCGGGACCCCGGCGGCGAGCGGGACGGCGCCGGCTCCGGCGCCGGGCTCGACGTCCACCGGCGCGGGCTCGCGCCCGGCCAGCTCGTCTCCGGCCGCCGGGGCCCCGGCGGCGCCGGCGCCGGCCGCAAGCGCGCCCTACGCCAACACCGTGGCCGCTGGGTCGCCGTCGCCGACCGGAGTCACCGGCGCGGGCGCGCCGGCGGCGGACGCGCTCTCGACGGCGGTGGTGCCGACCGCGCAGGCGCTCGGCGCGGCCGCGGGGACGGTCAAGTCGGTGGCCGACGGGGTGACCGCGCCGGTCGCATCCGCGTCACCCCGCCCGGCGCCGGCTCCGGTCGACAACGTGGTCGGGAAGCTCACCGGGCTGCTCGGGCACCCGGCCGGGCCCTAACCGGGAAAGCGCTCGAGGTCGGCGTCGAGCCGGGCCGCGTCGGCGGCGCTGAGCTCGGTCGCGCTGCCGTCGCCGTGGGCGTCGGCGTCGGCGTCGGTCCGGCCGCGGCGGCGCCAGCGGGGGAGGGCGACGGCGAGGATCCCGCCGAGCACGACGATCAGGGCGACGGGGACGATGTACACGGCGAGGTTGAAGCCGCTGCGCGCGGGGAGCGCGAGGACCCCAGGGCCGAGCTGGGCGACGAGGTCCTGCTTGATCTGGGCGGCCGTCTCGCCGAGGGCGATCCGGCTGCGGATGAAGGACCGCTCCTCGTCGGCCTGGGGCGACTCGGCGATGCTGAGGGGTACGCCGCAGGTCACGCACATCACCTGGGACTCGATGTCGGGGAGGGAGGCCCGCGGGGCGACGGGGGCGCCGCGCGCCCCGGCCGCCGAGAGGCAGAGCCCGAGCAGCGCGAGGCAGAGCGCCCGGGGGATCATCCGGTCTGCGCCTTGGCGATCGCCGCCGTGAGGAAGGACGGCTGGGTGATCTGCCCGCGGCTGATGGCCACGACCCGGGAGTGGCGGTCGAGCACGAAGGTCTCGGGGAGGGCATCGGTGCCGTAGGCCCCGGCGAGGATGCCCTGGCCGTCGCGGAGGCTCGGGTAGGTCAGGTGCTGGGCGTGGACGAAGCCGAGAGCGTCGGGGGTGAGGTTCTTGTAGGCGACCCCGAGGACGGTGCCCGTCCCGGTCGCCGCGAGCTGGCGCTGGACGCGCTCGAGGAGCGGCGCCTCGGCGACGCACGGGTCGCACCAGGAGGCCCAGAAGTTGAGCACGACGACGCGGCCGCGATAGCTGGCCAGCGACTGGGAGCCGGGGGCGCCGAGGATCGGGAGCGTCCGATCGGGGGCCGCCGGCCGGGCCCCGCGGTCGACGGCGTTGTCGAGGGCGCGGCTCGTCCCCTGGGTGCCAAGGCCGAAGATGAGGAGGGCGACCGCAGCCGCGGCGACGGCCGCGGCCAGGCTCGGGCCGAGGAAGCGCTTCACCGCCCGAAGGGTAGACGGAATAAGATCAGCGCCAGCCAGGCGGGATTAGTTCATTGGTAGAACGCGAGCTTCCCAAGCTCGAGAGACGGGTTCGATTCCCGTATCCCGCTCTCCGGATCGCCGCGAACAGGACGGCGCACATCCGGACTCGGCCGGTCCCGACGATCCTGCTAACAATCCGGGCGAACCCGAGAGACGGAGGACCCGATGACCGAGCAAGAGGACCGAGCGGCGGCGCTCGCGCGCGACGAGGTCGAGGCGAGGATCGACACGCTCGAGGAGCAGCTCGCCGCCAACTCCGAGGAGCTGGCCGAGATCCGCCGGCAGCTGAAGGCGGAGAAGCTCAACCCGCTCGTCTACGGCGAGGACAAGGACCCCAAGCAGCACGAGCCGATCGTCTCCGGGCGCAAGCCCGAGGACTTCGTCGATTCGAACCCCCAGCCGAAGGACTTCGTCGAGCCGCCGCCGGACCCGGTGACCCCGGCGCCGGGGAGCTGACTACCAGGCCTGGTCGGCGCCGCAGTGCGGGCAGCGCACGGTGGTGGCCACCCGCGCGGCGAACTGGAAGCCGCAGGCGCAGCCGTAGTGCCCGAGGTCGACCGGCCCGTCGCTCTCGCGCATCCGCCACTCGAAGGTGTCGGGCCCGACCCGGTCGTCCGGCGCCGCCGGGGCGGGCTGGCGCGGGGCCGGTGGCCTCAGCCGGGCGGCCACGATCGGAGCCCGAGCCGGGGCGAGCGAGCGGAGCTTGGCGCGCATGGTCATCTCCTCGTAAGGACGCCGGTGGATGGCAAAGGTTTCGCCGCAGCCCGGATAAATCCTCGCCCGGCCGCCGGCTAGCGAGACGGTCGCCCGGCGGGGTCTGAGATACTTTGGGGCGCGATGAGCCCGCCCCGCAAGCGCAAGATCCGGCTGGCCACGGCACTCACCGCGGCCGTCGTCCTCGCCGGAGCGCTCGTCTACACGAGCTTCACGGCCGCCAGCCCGGCCGTGACCCCGAGCCAGCTCGTGGCGCTCGCCAAGCCCGGCCAGTCCTATCAGCTGACCGGGACCGTCGTCCCCGGCTCGGCGCGGCGGTCGGGCGACACGTATGACTTCCGGGTGGCCGATCGGGCGGGCGGGAAGACGTCGGTCGCCATCGCCTACACCGGGGCGGTCCCCGACGCCTTCAGGGAAGGCCGCGAGATCATCGTCCAGGTGCACGGCCAGGGGACGTCCTTCATCGGGGTGAACGGCTCCCTGATCACCAAGTGCCCGTCCAAGTTCACCGCTGCCAAGACCGGCAGCAAGCCGTACTAGTGCCGCAGGCGGGCGGCTGATGGGCGCCTCGGTCGGGCGCGCGGCGCTCGTCCTGGCGCTCGGCGTCTGCGTCTACGGCATCGGAGCGTCGCTCTACGGCGCCGGGACCGGCCGGCGGGAGCTGGTCGACTCGGGCCGGCGGTCGGTCTACGCGCTCGCGGCGATCCTCACCGTCTGCTTCGCGATCGTCGAGATCGCGTTCGTCCGGTCGGACTTCAGCTTCGACACGGTCGCCTCCCATTCGAGCACGACGACGCCGACGTTCTACCGGGCCGCGGCGATGTGGTCCTCCCAGGAGGGCTCGCTCCTCCTCTGGGTCTGGCTCCTCTCGCTCTGGTCGAGCGCGGCGATCTTCCTGACCCGCAACATGCTCCGCGAGATCGTCCCCTACGCGACGGCCGTCCTCCTCGGCTTCGCCGCCTTCTTCACGAGCCTCCTGACCTTCATGGCCACGCCGTTCGCGACGACGAGCCCGGCCCCGGCCGACGGCGTCGGGCTCAACCCGCTCCTCCGGCACCCGAGCATGATGATCCACCCGCCGATGCTCTACTCCGGCTACACGCTGTTCACGATCCCGTTCGCCTTCGCCGTCGGGGCGCTGATCGTCCGGCGGGTCGACGCCGAATGGATCCGGGCGATCCGCCGCTTCGCCCTGGCCGCCTGGTTCTTCCTCGGGATCGGCGTCCTCCTCGGAGCCCGCTGGTCCTACGCCGAGCTCGGCTGGGGCGGGTACTGGGCGTGGGACCCGGTCGAGAACGCGTCACTGATGCCGTGGCTGATCGGGACCGCCTTCATCCACTCGATCATGATCCAGGAGAAGCGGGGGATGCTGAAGGTCTGGAACGCGTCGCTCGTCCTGGCCACCGGGACCCTGGCCATCCTCGGGACCTTCCTCGTCCGGTCGGGGATCCTCGACTCGATCCACGCGTTCGGGGCCTCGACGCTCGGAGTGCCCTTCGTCGTCCTGATCGCCGCCCTCGTCGCCGGGTCGGTCTACCTGGTGGTCACCCGTCGCGAGGCGCTGCGCAGCGAGCACCGCCTCGACTCCCTCCTCTCCCGGGAGGCGGTCTTCCTGCTCAACAACCTCGTCCTCGTCGGGCTGTGCTTCGTGATCTTCTGGGGGACGTTCTTCCCGCTCATCTCCGAGGCGGTGACCGGGCAGAAGGCGTCGGTCGGGCCGCCGTGGTTCGACCGGTACACGGTCCCGCTGGCCCTGATCCTCGTCCTCCTCTCGGGCATCGGACCGGTGATCGCCTGGCGCCGGGCGACGCCGGCCAACGCCCGCCGGAGCTTCCGGATCCCGGTGCTCACGGCGGCCGTCACGCTGGCCGTGCTCCTCCTCGCCACCGACGCGGCCCGCAAGCCCCTGGCCCTGGCCCTGTTCGTCTTCGCGGGATTCGTCCTCGGGACGGTCGGGCAGGAGTTCCAGCGGGGGATCGCCGCCCGGCGGGTGATCGCCGGCGAGTCGCCGCCGCGGGCGGCCGTCTCCCTGATCCGGCGCAACCGGCGCCGCTACGGCGGCTACATCGTCCACGTCGGGATGGCCGTGCTCTTCGTCGGCGTCGCCGGTTCGTCGGCCTTCCAGAGCTCCCGGGACGTCCTCATGAGCCCGGGGCAGAGCGTCGTGACCGGCGGGTACCGCTACACCTACGTTCGCCCGACCGCCGCGGTGGCCAACGACCCGAAGAGCACCGGGGCGCTGCTCGATCTCGGCGCCGTGCTCGAGGTCACCAAGGGCGGGCGCCACGTGGTCACCCTCGCCCCGAGCAAGGGCTACTACCCGGCGCCGGACACCAGCCAGGGGCCGGTCGGGAGCCTGATCGGGAGCGGCGAGCCGACGAGCCACGTGGCGCTCAAGGCCGGCCTGCGCCGGGACATCTGGTCGGCGGTCGAGCCGGACATCCAGACGCTCCAGCCGCTGATCGACAAGGGCAACGCCGTCGTCCCGCCCGGGCACCCGGAGGTCGCGTTCGTCGTCCTCGCGGCGATCGCCCAGCACTACCGGCTCGCCCCGCCGCCGGCCACCTTCCGCCTGATCGTCTCGCCGCTCGTCACCTGGATCTGGCTCGGCGGCCTGGTCGTCTTCCTCGGCGGGCTGGTCGCGATGTGGCCGGCGCCCGGCCGCCACCGGGGCCGGGGCCGGGGCCGGGCGCGCTACCTGGCCCGGGTCGGGCGCGATCTCGGCGAGGTCCGGCCGGACGCCGCCCCGGAGGAGCAGGAGGCGCCGGCCGGCGAGCCGGTGCTCAACTAGCGATGTCCGGCGCGCTGATCGTGATCCTCATGCTCGGCGCGGTGGTCTGGTTCGTCGGCGGGCCGCTGCGGGCGGCGGCGCCGGGCGGGCGGCGGGAGGCGCCGGACGGGGGGCGGGCGGGGCTCGAGGCGGCCAAGGAGGCCAAGTACCGGGAGATCCGGGACGCCGAGATGGACTACCGGACGGGGAAGCTCTCGGTCGAGGACTACCGCCGGCTGGATCGCGGGCTCCGGGCCGAGGCGGTCGACCTCCTCCGCCGCCTCGACGAGCTCGACGCCGAGCCGGCGCCCGAGCCCAGCGTCTAAGCTTTCGGCATGGACACGATCTTCTCGATCCTCCAGGTCATCGTCTCGGTCGTCCTCGTCTTCCTCGTGCTGATGCACTCGGGCAAGGACGCCGGGCTGTCCGGCGCGTTCGGCGTCGGGTCCGGGGCGGGTCCGCTGGGCGGCGGGTCGCTGGTCGAGCGGAACCTGAATCGGTGGACGATCGCCTTCGCGCTCGTCTTCGTGGCCAACACGATCCTCCTGCTCAAGCACCCGTGGTCGGCGACGGCGGCACTCCCGAGCAGCACCGTCGGGACGCCGAAGCAGTAGGCCGCTCCACTCGTCCCGACGGTCCGATCGACTACGGTGAGCCGCCTGGCGCCCAACGGCCGAGGAGGGCCCCGATGAAGATGGTTGTCGCCTATATCCGCCACGAGGCGTTCGAGCCGATCCGGACCGACCTCCTCGGAAGGGGCTTCCCGTCGCTGACCATCTCCGAGGTCAAGGGGTCGGGCCGCCAGCTCGGGCTCGTCGAGTCCTATCCGGCCGCGACCCGGACCGACTACCTGCGCCCGAAGCTCCGGTTCGAATGCGTGGTGGCCGACGGCGACGTCGAGACGATCGTCGAGGCGGTCCTCCGGCACGCCCGGACCGGGGCGGTCGGCGACGGCAAGCTGTTCGTCCTCCCGGTCGAGCAGGCCTACCGGATCCGGACCGGCCAGATCGGCGAGGACACGCTCCAGGCGCCGCGCGCCGGGCGCACCTAGCCGGCGAGCCGGCGCCGGAGGGCGAGGACCCGATCGGCCGCGCGCTCGAGCGCCGGACGGCCGAGCTGCCGGGCCCGGACGGCGGCGATGAGGGCCCGGCGGCCCTGGGCGCCGTCGCCCTGGCTCTGGGCGAAGAGGAGGAGGTCGAGGCCGGCCCGGGTCGCCGCGAGGGCCCGGGCGGCCGGGGTCCCGAGGGCGGCCGCGGCCGGGGTGTCGAGGTCGTCGGTGATCGAGACGCCGGTGAAGCCGGTCCGCCGGCGGAGCTCGTCGGTGGCGATCCGGCGGGAGAACAGGGCCGGCGCGGCGTCGAGGGCCGGGTAGCGGGCGGTCGAGACCATGATCAGGCCGACCCCGGCCCGGGCGAGGGCGGTGAACGGAACCTCGTCGACGGCGTGGAGGACGCCGAGGGGCGCGGCGATCCGATTGATCCCGGTGTCCTCGTTGCCCCGGGCCAGGCCGAGCCCGGGATAGTGCTTCGCCGTGGCCATCGTCCCGCCGGCCCCAAGGCCGGCGGCGAACGCGGCGCCGAGGCGGGAGACGACGGCCGGGTCGGAGGAGTAGGAGCGTCCGAGTTGGGCCATCGCCGTCCCCGGGCGGCCGACGTCGACGACCGGGGCGAGGTCGACGTTGACCCCGACCCCGGCGAGGCTGCGCCCGGTGGCGAGTCCGTCGCGGCGGGCTAGGCCGGCGTCGCCGATCCGCCCGAGCTCGGCCGGCGAGTGGGCGGGCGGCCCGGGGAGGCGCTTGACGAGCCCGCCCTCCTGGTCGAGCATGACCAGGAGCGGCGGATCCCCGGGCGGCCGGGCGGCCTGGAGGCGCCGGGTCAGGGCGGCGACCTGGGCGCGCGAGCGAACGTTGCGGGCGAAGAGGATCACCCCGGCGACGTCGCCGGTCGCGACCGACCGGACGAGGTCGGCCGGGGGGGCCGTCCCGTCGAAGCCGACGATCAGGTGGAGGCCGACGGTTCGGGCGAGCGGGCGGAGGTCGGCGGCGCTCGAGGCGGGGACGAAGCTCGCCACCAGGATCAGGAGCAGCATCGCCGCCCGGGCCCGTCCGGGCCGCCACCGGACCGGGTCGGGGCGCGGCCGGGTGGGCGGGGGCACGGGCACGGGCTCAGGCGTCGATCGTCACGTGGCCGGGCTCGGCGGCGACCCGGGCGAGCCAGCGGCTGATGGCCGGGTGGCCGTGGAGGTCGAAGTCGCCGTCGCCGGCCACGTGGGTGTAGGCGTAGAGGGCGATGTCGGCGATCGTGTAGCGGTCATCGACGAGGAAGTCGTGGCTGGCGAGGTGGTTCTCCATGACGGCGAGCGCCTGGTAGCCGGCCGCCTGGCGGGAGGCGATCTCCGCTGCCGGGGGTCGCTCGGCGGCGAAGCTCAGCCAGAAGCGGACGACCGCGATGTTCGGCTCGTGGAGGTTCTGCTCGAAGAAGAGCCACTGGAGGACCTGGGACCGGACGTACCGGTCGTCCGGGAGGTGCGGCGTGCCGCCGGCGAGGTGGCAGAGGATGGCGTTCGACTCGGCCAGGGGCCGGCCGTCGTCGAGGACGAGGACGGGGATGCGCCAGGCCGGGTTGAGGTCACCGAGGAGCTCGGCTCGACCGGTCCGGTCGACCACGTCGACGGGGCGGCGCTCGTAGGTCAGGCCGAGCTGGGCCAGCAGAAGGCGGACCTTGTAGCAGTTGCCGGAGACCGGGGAGTCGTAGAGCAGCATGGGCGGCTGACCGCCGCGGGCTTTACCGGGCGGAGAGGAGGTCGACGACGAAGATGAGCGGGGAGTTCGGCGGGATCTTGGGCGGCTGGCCGGTCGGTCCGTAGGCGAGCGCGGCGGGGATGATCAGCTCCCGGCGGCCGCCGACGTGCATCCCGGCGAGCCCCTGATCCCAGCCCTTGATCACGCTGCCGGTGCCGAGGGTGAAGGTGAAGGGCTGGCCGCGGTCCCAGGAGGCGTCGAACTGCTGGAGGTTCTTGTAGAGGACGCCGACGTACTGGACGGTCAGCGACTGGCCGGCCGTGGCGGCGGCCCCGGGCCCCTTGACGAGGTCACGGAAGACGAGCCTGGCCGGGGCCGGGCCGGCCGGGCGGGCGACCGTCGGCTTCTTGGCCAGGGCCGGGTTGGCCGGGGTCGACGGGGTCGGCGTGGTCGCGACGGCGGCGCCGGTCTGCGGAGCGGACGGGGCGCCCTGGATCGCGCCGCTGCTCGGCGACCCGGAGGACCCGCACCCGGCGGCGAGGAGGGCGAGGGCCGCGGCGGCGGTGGCGAGGCTCGTCGGGCGGGCGCGCATCGGGCGACAGGGTAGCGCCATCGGGCCGGCCGGGTGATTCAGGCGTAGAAGAGCTGGTCGAGGCTGCCGGCGTCGTCGGCCGGCTCGTGGCAGGTCGGGCAGTACCAGCGCGCCTCGAGCGGCGTTCCGCAGGCCGCGTGCCGGAGCGGCTCGCCGCCGGCGTGCCGGGCGCCCCAGTCGGCGAGCAGGCGCACGACCCCGGCGAGGTCGTGGCCGGCGGCGGTCAGCTCGTAGAGGAACCGGGTCGGCCGGTCGCAGTAGGGGACGGCCAGGACGAGGCCGGCCTGCTCGAGCTGGCGCAGCCGCTGGGTGAGGACGTTCGGCGCGATCGCTCCGATCGCGTCCGAGAGCTCGCCGAACCGGCGGGGGCCGTCGAGGAGCACGGCGACGATCGTCAGCTTCCACCGGTCCCCGACCACCGACAGCGCCCGGGCGAGGGCGGCCGGCTCGTCGGACGGGCTCATGCTCCGAGTCTAGGCGACTCAGCCTGGTAGGCTTGTCACTTGCAGATAACAAGTTACAAGGGTGAGGGGTCATGACGCTTCTGGAAGAGATGGAGACGGCGATCGCCGCGGCGGCCCGGGCCTCGGGGCCGGCCGTCGTCGGGATCGAGCGGCAAGCCGGGCGGGGGACGGGGATCGTGACCGCGCCGGGGGAGGTCCTGACCATGGCGAGCAACCTCCGTGACCCGACCGCCGCCGTCGGGGTCGCCTTCGCCGGCGACGCGCCCAACGCCACCGGGACGGTCGCCGGAATCGACGGAGTCCTCGATCTCGCGCTCCTGCGCGTCCCGACCGGGGACGTCGAGCCCCTGGCCTTCGTCCCGCGGGCGCTCGAGGTCGGCGCGGCCGTGATCGCCCTGGCCAACCCCGGCGGGCAGGGCCTCCGGGCGACGCTCGGCTTCGTCGCCGCCGCCGACCGCAGCTTCCGCGGGCCGCGGGGCCGGGTCGTCGAGGGGGCGATCGAGCACACCGCGCCCCTCCCGCGGGGCGCCGGCGGCGGACCGCTGCTCGACGCGGCCGGTCGCCTCGTCGGGTTGAACGCCGTTCGTGTCCAGGGCGGGCTGATCCTCGCGCTCCCCGGAGCCGCCGTCGCCGAGCGACTCGGGGTCCTCGGCCGGGCCGACGCGGCCGAGCCGCGGCAGCTCGGGGTGGCGATCGTCACCCCCCGGGTCGCCCGGCGCCTGCGGCGGGCGGTCGGCCTGCCCGACCGGGACGGGCTGCTCATCCAGGAGGTGGCCGCCGGGTCGGCGGCCGCCCGGGCGCAGCTCCGGGAGGGCGATCTGATCGTCGCCGCCGACGACCAGCCGGTCGACGGCGTCGACGGGCTCTACGCCGCGCTCGACCGGGTTCCGGCTGCCGGGACGGTCGCGCTGCGCATCGTCCGCGGGGTCGAGGAGCTCGAGCTCGCGGTCGCCTTCGACGGGGACGACCGGTGACCAACCTGGCCGACCCGACCGAGGTCGAGGCGCTCGATGCCTACTCGTCGGTCGTCGCCGGCGTCGCCGAGAGCCTCTCGCCCTCGGTGGCCAACCTCCGCCTGACCCGGCGCACCCGGACCGGGGGCGAGGCTCCGGCCGGCGCCGGGAGCGCGGTCGTGCTGACGCCCGACGGGTTCCTCCTGACCTGCGCCCACGTCGTCTCCGGGCCGAACGCCCGCGGCCAGGCGTCGTTCGTCGACGGGCGGGAGCTCGACTTCGCCGTGGTCGGGGTCGACCCCCTCTCCGACCTCGCGGTCGTCCGGGCCGACGGCCGCGACCTGGTCCCGGCCGCGCTCGGCGAGGCCGAGCGCCTCCGGGTCGGGCAGCTCGTCGTGGCGATCGGGAATCCCCACGGCTACGCCGGCTCGGTCACCGCCGGGGTCGTCTCGGCGCTCGGGCGGTCGCTCCCGGCCCGGTCGGGCGGGACGGTCCGGACGATCGACGACGTGATCCAGACCGACGCGGCCCTCAACCCGGGGAACTCGGGCGGGGCCCTGGCCGACAGCCGCGGCCGGGTCGTCGGCATCAACACGGCCCTGGCCGGGATCGGCCTCGGCCTCGCCGTGCCGATCAACGCGACGACGCGCGAGGTGATCGGCGCCCTGATGCGCGACGGGCGCGTCCGCCGGGCCTACCTCGGGATCGCCGGCGGTCCGCGCCCGCTCCCCCCGCACGCCCGGCGGGCGCTCGGGGTGGCCAACTGCGTCGAGGTGGTCGAGGTCACGCCCGAGAGCCCGGCCGCCCGCGGCGGCCTCCGCGGCGGGGACCTGATCTACGAGCTCGCCGGCCGGCCGGTCGCCGGGGTCGGCGACATCCAGCGGGCCCTCCGCCACGAGCTGATCGACGCCCCGGTCACGGTCGCGGTCTGGCGCGACGAGCGGAGCGTCAGCCTTCGGGTCGTTCCCCGCGAGCTCGGCTGACCCGGTGGCGCGCCGGCCGGCGCGCCACCGTCCGGGCCCCTCAGGCGCCGGGCCGCCGGTAGACGAGGATGACCGTCCCGGAGGCGAGCGGCCTCGCCTCGGCCAGCTCGAGCGTGAGCTCCCGGTCGGTCTCGCCGAAGAGGCGCTTCCCGGCGCCGAGGACGATCGGGTGGACCATCAGCCGCAGCTCGTCGACCAGCCCGACCGCGAGCAGCGCCTGGGCCAGCGTCCGGCTCCCGGCCACGAGGATCTCCCCGCCGTCCTCGTCCTTGAGCCGGGCGACCTCGGCCGCGAGGTCGCCCGAGAGCACCGTCGTGTTCTCCCAGGTCGGGTCGGCCAGCGTCGAGGACCAGACGTACTTGGGCATCGCGTTCATCTTGTCGGCGAACCCGACCTCGTCGGTCCGGCCCGGCCAGGCCGCGGCGAACCCCTCGTAGGTGACCCGCCCGAGGAGCAGGACCTCGGCGGCCATCGTCTCGTCGAGCTTGAACTTCATCCCGTCCGGGTCCGGGAACCGGAACGACCACCCGCCGCGCGGCGAGTCCTCGCTTCCGCCCGGATCCTCCATCACGCCGTCGAGGGTCAGGAACTCCGAAACGACCAGCTTGCGCATTGGGCTTCCTCTCGTCGTCGTCTGCCACCGTCGGGGTGGCCCTACCCATGCGACGAACGAGCCCCCGGGAAATCGACATCGACCGGCCGATTGGACGCAGCGATTCCCGGGCATACTCCGGCTATGGGGCGCGGTCGGGGAGAGACGGGCAGCATGGTCGCCGTGGTCGGCGGCGTCCTCCTCCTCGTCAGCCTGTTCCTCGCCTGGTACAAGGTCGCCGGATTCACCGTCACCGCCTGGACGGCGTTCGAGGTCTGGGATCTCGTGCTCGCCGCCCTCGCCCTCGCGGTCATCGTCTCCGGCGCGACCGACCTCGGCTGGTGGCGGGGGCCGACCCACGCCGCCGGACCGCTCGTCCTCGGCGTGGCCGCCGTCGTCATCGTCGCCTCCCAGCTCCTCGACCGTCCACCGTCGGTCCTCCACAGCACGATCGCCGACGGCGGTTGGGTCGGCCTGGCCGGCGCCGTCCTGATGGCCGCCGGACCGCTGATGGCCGAGTCGCGGGTCACGCTCTCCGTCAACCCCGGGCCCCGGGGCGCCGGCCCGATCCGATCCCGGCGCCGCCCGGGCGACCCGCCGCTCGCCGGGCCCGGCCCGGTCCCGATGGACCGTCCGGTCGCGCGCGGGCCGGTCGATCCCGACGACCCGGATCTCGGGCCGCCGCCGCGGCGCCGGCTCTGACCGCTCAGGCGAGCGACCAGAAGCCGTCCCAGCCGACGTGCTGCTCGACGGCCACCCGGCCCAGGGCCTCCCGCGCCGGGTTGAACGACAGGCCGCAGACGACCGCCACCTCCTGGGTGGCCAGCGGCGTGCCGGCCCAGCGGAGGACCTCCTCGACGCTCTCCGGCGGGTCGCGGAGGTCGGCCTCCGGGATCAGGTTGGCCAGGACGACGTCGTAGACGGCCGCCGGCTGGAACCCCGGGACGGCGACCGGCCCGCCGTCCCCGGCGCGGATCTCGTACGACGGGCACGTGTAGCGCCGGCCGCCCGACCAGCCGGCCAGCTTCCCGTCGAGGGCGAGGGCCGCCGGCACCGGATCGCGGGCGGCGCGCATGTCCTCGGCGAGGGCGTCGGCGACCTCCGCCGACTCGGTCCACTGCCCGAGCTCGGCCGGGTCGATCCCGGCGTCGAGCGCCGCCCCGGCGATCGTCTCCGGGAGGTCGAGGAGCTCGCCCGAGAAGTGGCGGACCCGCAGGCGACGCAGGACGGCCGCCTCGGCCTCGGCCTCGGGGGCGTGGAGGCGGGCCGCGACGACGGCCCGGCAGGCCGGGATCGTCGCGGCCATCCGCGGGCGCTCGGACGTGTCGATCGGCATGTGGTGCTCGGAGGAGAGCTTGGCGAACGCCGCCGACTGGCGGGCCGGGTCGAAGCCCTTCTCGAGCTGTTCCGCCACCGTCTCGGCCAGCCCGACCATCCGCGTCCGCCAGGCGATCTGCTCGCCGTAGATCCAGCGCAGGCGCCAGCGGAACGGCTCGGCCGAGAAGGCGAACGGGCAGCCCGGGTCGGTGAAGTCGGTGATCGTCGCCGCGGCCACGCCTACACCGGCCCGAGGCGGGGCACGAGCGGGCCGGCCAGGCCGGCGGCGAGGCCGCGGGCCCCGGCCAGCGCCTCGAGCATCAGCGCCGTGTCGGCGATCGGCACTCCGGTCAGATGCTCCTCCCGTCCGGCGAAGTCGTCGACGATCGCCTCGACCGCCGCCGCGTAGGCCGCCGCGTCGCCGGCGGCCAGGGCGGCGATCGCCGCCGCCGCCCGCGCGAAGGCCGGCGAGGCCCCGTCCATCCCGGCCGCCCACCGCGCGGCCGCCGCGTCGTCGCCGAGGACGAGGGCGGCGATCGCCTGGGCGTAGGACGCCGTCGGCGAGGTGGCCTCGGCCCCGGCCAGGGCCCGCTCGACGTAGCGGGCCTCCTCGACCCCGCCGCCGGCCAGGATCGCCGCCTTCTGCATCCCGACGAGGCGCCCGAAGCTCGTCGGCGACGCCTCCTCCCACGACGCCCGGTAGGCCGCGGCCGCCGCGCGGAAGGCGGCCCGGCTCGCCTCGAGCTCCCCGGCCAGCGCCGCCCGGTGGGCATCCTCCTCCCGGGCGATCGCCGTCGCCATCAGCTCGCGGTGGGCCTCGGCCTGCATCCGCTCATGATCTCACGGTCATTCGGGCGTGGGATCCCCGATCCGCCCCGGCTGGCGCTCGCCGGCCGCCTCGCCGCCCTCCTCCTCGACCAGCTCCCCCTCGGCCGAGCGCGGATCGCCGCCGCCGCCCACGTCGTCGGGCACGACCGACTCCGGTCCCTCCTCCGGGAGCTGATCCGATCGCTTCGGCCGTTCCTCGGTCATCCCGCCTCCTCTCGTCGCCTGGCCGAACCCCTACCCGCAGCGCGGAGATCCGACTCCCCCGGCCCGGCGACCACCGCTCCGAGGAAGCCAGAGCTCAGACCGCGGACGCCGTCTGCTCGCCGGCCGCCACCGCGAACGGGAGTCGGTTGGCGCGCGACGGGAGCGGACAGCTCCACGCCGGGTCGTAGGAGCACGACGGGTTGTAGGCGAAGTTGAAGTCGAGGACGAGGCCCCCGCCGGTCGCGCCGAGGTCGGCGCCCTTGATCGTGTCGAGCAGGTAGCGCCCGCCGCCATACGTGCGCGGGCCGCTCGTCGCGTCGGTGAAGGACAGGAACACCCCCCCGGCGTAGCCGTCGAGCCAGTGGAGCTCGAGCTCCCCCGGCTCGCCCCCGAGGACGAAGGCGGCCCGGGCGAAGCGGGTCGACCGGTAGGTCGCCCCGTCGCCGGCCGCGAGCTCGACGACGACCGGCTCGGCCGGGTGGACCGTGGCCACGACCCGGGCCGCCGGGTCGTAGTCGAACATCGCCAAGCCCGGGAAGCCCGGGCGCTCGGCCGGCGGGATCGGCGATGCCGGGTGGTGGGCGTAGAGGTCGTCGCGGGTCGCCCGCCAGCGCTCCCACCCGGCCCGGGGCTCGGCCGCCCGGACCGCGGCGTAGAGCTCGGCGATCCGGCGGCGCCAGTCGAGCAGGACCAGCCGGTCGAGCTCGGTCACTCCGGCTTCGGTCGGGCCAGCACCTGGTAGACGTTGGTGAAGCCGACGTCGAACCCGTGCCGCGCGGCCCGGAGGTAGAGGCGCCAGATGCGCGTCCGCTCGGCTCCGGCGTAGGCCTCGGCCTCGTCGAGCCGCGCGTCGAGGCGGTCGTGCCAGTGGCGCAGGGTCGTCGCGTAGTCGCGCCCGAAGCCCTCGACGTGGTGGGTCTCGAAGCCCGCCCGCTCGAGGGCGAGCTGGATCCGTGAGAGGGGGAGGGGCTCGCCGTCGGGGAAGACGTACCGGGTCGAGAAGATGTCCTCGAGCGGGTCGTCGTCCGGGCTCAGCACGGCGATCCCGTGGTTGAGCAGCGTCCCGGTCGGCTTGAGCATCCGCTTGAGGTTCTCGGCGTACCGATCGATCTGGTTCTCCCCGACGTGCTCGACCATGCCGATGCTGGCGATCGCGTCGAACGGCTCGTCGTCGACCTCGCGGTAGTCGGCGACCCGGATCTCGATCCGGTCGGACAGGCCGAAGGCCGCGACCCGCTCGCGGCCGAGGGCGGCCTGCTCGTCGGAGATGGTGATGCCGACGACCTGCGCCCCGTACTCGCGCGCCGCGTGGACGGCGAAGCTCCCCCACCCGCAGCCGACGTCGAGCACCCGGTCGCCCGGCTTCAGGGCGAGCTTCGTCGCCACGAGGTCGAGCTTGGTCCGCTGGGCTTCCTCGAGCGTCCTGGCCCCGCGCGAGAAGATCGCGCAGCTGTAGGTCATCGACTCGTCGAGGAAGAGGGCGAAGAAGTCGTTGCCGACGTCGTAGTGGTAGCGGATCGCCGCCTTGTCACGGTCGACCGTGTGCCGCTCGCCCTCGAGGATCAGCTCGAGCTCAGGCGTCTTCGGGATCGCCCACGGCCGGCACGAGCTGACCGCGGCGGCGAGCAGGCGGACCTTGTCGGTCAGGCCGACCGGCGGCGGCTCCCAGGTGTCGACGACGACGAAGGCCGCGTCGAGGTCGTCGACGGTCAGGATCCCCTCGACGTAGGCCCGCCCGAGGCCGAGCTGGTCCGGCGCCCGGAGGAAGTGGGCGACCGCGGCCGGGCTCGACGCCCGGAACTCGGGCGAGCCGGGGACCGTCGCCGGGAGCGTGCTCCCGTCCCAGAGGCGGAGGTTGAACGGGCGCTCGGGGAAGGCGCGCGCGAGGGAGTTGCGCAGGAACGCCGTCCCCAGGTGGCTGAGGCGCTCCGGCGCGGCGGTCGGCATGCGGAGATCCATCGCTCTGAAGTTATCCGACGGAGCGGCCGGACGGTCCTAGCGTCCGGGCGGGCGCCAGGCGCGCATCGTGCACTGCGTCTGGTCCGGCGTCAGCGCCCGGCGCGCGAGCCGGGTCGGCTCGTCGCGGCGGGCGCGCAGGCCGTCGGTGACGATCCCGAGGTAGCGCCGCCAGATCTCCGGGTCGACGTCGCGTGTGCAGTCGCTCAGCGACCCGAGCATCAGCTGGAGCAGCGGCAGGTCGGTCGGGTCGAGATCGGCCCGCAGGCTCCCGTCCGCCTGGGCGCGCTCGACGAGCGCCCCGACCAGCGGGAGCATCATCTGCCGCGCGCGATCGCACCGTTCGAGGCCGTGGGCGCCCGACAGGGCGACCTCCTTGAAGCCGCGGTCGCACGCCTGCTTCGCGGAGGCCCGCTCGAGGAAGGTCAGCAGGCCGGCCCAGGCGTCGTCGGCGTCGAGGCATTCCTCGGCCAGCTTGGCGAAGGCGTTCATCTGGTCTTCGAAGAGCGCCTCGATCAGGAGCTCCTTGTCCGGGAAGCGCCGGTAGACGGTGCCGACGCCGACGCCGGCCCGGCGGGCGATCTCGTCGAGCGTGACCGATAGACCCTCCTCGGCGAAGGCGTCGCGCGCGGCCTCGAGGATGCGCTGGCGGTTTCGCTCCGCGTCGCGGCGGAGTGGACGATCGGGTCTGGTCGACAGGCTGGCCATGAAGATCTTCCGTGAAAGTGGAGACCAGTCCTCCGCTTCTGTGCTACGGTTCCCCTCAGAAGCTGAGAACTACCCTCCACTTGGAGCATAGCGCTCCACTTAGTCCGAAGCGAGGTCTTTCCATGCCGGAAGCCAACGTCAACCCCCACCACGCCAAGCGCTGGCTGATCCTGCTCGTGATCGCCGTCGCCCAGCTGATGGTCGTGCTCGACGCGACCGTGGTCAACATCGCCCTCCCGTCGGCCCAGAAGGCGCTCGCCTTCACCAACGACCAGCGCCAGTGGATCGTCACCGCCTACGCCCTCGCCTTCGGCAGCCTGCTCCTCCTCGGCGGACGGCTCGGCGACCTCTTCGGGCGCAAGCGGACGCTGATGATCGGGCTGCTCGGCTTCGCCGGGGCGAGCGCCCTCGGCGGCTTCGCCCAGAGCTTCGACGTCCTCGTCGCCGCCCGCGCCCTCCAGGGGCTGTTCGGGGCGCTGCTCGCCCCGGCCGCGCTCTCGGTCCTGACGACCACGTTCCTCGACCCGGGCGAGCGGGCGAAGGCGTTCGGGGCGTTCAGCGCCGTCGCCGTCGCCGGCGCCGCCCTCGGGCTGATCCTCGGCGGGGTCCTGACCGAGTACCTGAGCTGGCGCTGGTGCCTCTACGTCAACCTCGTGATCGCCATCCCGGCGACGTTCGCCACCTTCGCGCTCCTCCACAACGAGGTCCCCGAGCACCGGCCGCGGATCGACGTCCCGGGCACGGTCACGGCCTCGGCCGGCCTGTTCGCGATCGTCTACGGCCTGGCCAACGCCCAGACCCACAGCTGGAGCGCGCCCTTGACGGTCGGGATGCTCGCCGCCGGGGCGTTGCTGCTCGCGGGCTTCGTCGTCATCGAGAGTCGCATCAGCCACCCGCTCCTCCCGCTCCGGGTCGCGGTCGACCGCGACCGCGGAGGATCGTTCCTCGCGATGTTCCTCTCCGGCGCCGGGATGTTCGGGATCTTCCTGTTCCTGACCTACTACATGCAGCAGACGCTCGGGTTCTCCCCGGTCAAGACCGGGTTGGCCTTCCTGCCGATGACGGCGACGATCGTCCTCAGCGCGACGCTCGGCTCGACCCGGCTGCTCCCGCGGGTCGGTCCGCGGCCGCTGATCGGCGGCGGGATGCTCGTCGCCTCGGTCGGCATGCTCTCGATGACCGGCATCGGCGTCGGCACCGCCTACGCGACCCATGTCCTCCCCGGCCTCTTGATCATGGGCGCCGGTCTCGGCCTCGTGTTCAGCTCGGCGATGGCGACCGCCACGTTCGGGGTCGACGCGGCCGACGCCGGGGTCGCCTCGGCGATGGTCAACACGATGCAGCAGATCGGCGGGTCGATCGGCACGGCCCTGCTCAGCACGCTCGCCGCCTCGGCGGTGACCAGCGAGCTCGCCGGGATCGCCGGGCGGCCGACCCCGCTCGACGTGTCCCGGGCGGCGGTCCACGGCTACACGACCGCCTTCTGGTGGGCGGCCGGGATCTACGCCGTCGGCGCCGTCGTCTGCGCCTCGCTCCTGACCGCCCGCAGTCGCACGGTCGGCCTCGCCCCCGCCGGCGAGCCGGCACTCGCCCACGGGTAGGGAGCTGGGCGTGGTGGCGCCGCCCCCCACCGCCGGCGCCGGCGGTGGGGGGCGGACGTCGTGAGGGGGCTCAGAGCTGGGAGCGGACCGCCCCGCCCGGGTACTTGGCGTTGTGGACGTTCACGTAGTACTTCTTCGGCGCGGCCTCGATCTTGGTCAGCAGCGCCGGGGCGACGCTCGTGCACCCGCTCGCCTTGTACTTGCCGCCCAGCGGGATCACGATCGGTCCGGCCACGCCGGCTCCGCCGGAGTGGATGTGGGCGGCGTTCGGCGCCGTGACCCCGGTCAGGTGGAAGGTCCAGCAGAGCTGCTTCTTGGCGCCCCGGATGCTGATCGTCGCCGTCCCCCCTCCGTTCGGTGCACCCTTCGGAACCTCGACCGATCCGCTCATCTTGAGCGAGTACGTCCGGCTCGGCACCGTCGCGGCACCCTGCGCCAGCGCCGCGCCACCGGCCCCGACGGCCGCCAACAGCACCGGGACTACGATTGCTCGTGTTCGCATCAGGCTCACCTCACGAATTGGGTTGGACTCCGAGGTGACCGTACCCCGAATCCGACCTCGCCGGGCATCCTCTTCGGCGTCGTCGGTCCGGCGGCTCAGCGCCGAGCCGCGGTCCGGCGTGGCGCGGCGATTCCGGACGCCTCCCATCGGGGTCGAGCGTCGGGTTCCCGGCGAGGTCGGGGGCCGCGGTCGCGCCGGGCCGGGGCCCGGGAGCCGCCGCCGGGCGCCCGCGTCTCAGCCCCGACGACCGCGACTTCTTCGCCGTCTACTCACGCTAGGTCGAGAGCGCGCCCCGGGCGGGCCGGCTCCGGCCCGGTCGCGTTGTCGCTGATCTCCCGACCGGGGCTTCGAGCCGCGGGGAGAGCCTACAATCCGGGGCACCGGGCCCGCCGCGGGCCCGTGCGTGCGCTAGCCTTCGGGGGGCGAGCTCCTACAGGCTGTAGGACCGCACTGCGCGATGGCTGAGATGACCAAGAACTGGGACGAGTACGTCGCCCAGGCCGAAGATCTGGCCGGTGCCGCCGGCTTCGTCGCCCTGCGCGACCGCATCCTCGAGCTCGCGTCGCCCTCGCCGGAGGACCGCTGCGTCGATGTCGGCGCCGGCACCGGGCTCCTGACCCTCGCGCTCGTCGATCGGGTCGATCGTGTCTGCGCGATCGACATCTCGACGGCGATGTGCGACTACCTGCGGGCGAAGGCGACGACCGCCGAGGTCGAGAACCTCGAGATCATCGCGACGTCGGCGGTCAGCCTCCCCCTGGCCGACGGGAGCGTCGACCTGGTCGTCTCCAACTACTGCTTCCACCACCTGGAGGACGACGACAAGGAGCGGGCGCTCGCCGAGGTCCTCCGCGTCCTGCGTCCGGGGGGGCGCCTCGTGTTCGCCGACATGATGTTCGCGATGACGCTCAGCGACCGCCGCGACCGGCGGGTGATCGCGGCCAAGGTGCGAGCGATGCTGAGGAAGGGGCCGGCCGGCGTCGTCCGCCTCGCCCGCAACGCGCGCCGCCTCGCCAGCGGAACCTGGGAGAAGCCGGCGCGGCCGGAGTGGTGGGGCGAGGCGCTCGGCCGGGCCGGGTTCAAGGCCGTCCGGGTCATCCGGCTCGACCACGAAGGCGGCATCGCCCTGGCCTACAAGCCGTGAGCGCCCGGCGCTGATCGCCGTGCGCCCCGCCGCCGCCGCCGAGCATCCTCCCGAGCCCGGCGTGCCCCGGAGCCTGGGGGACCTCCAGGCACAGCTCATGCCGGCGCTCTGGCGCCTCGGCGAGGGGACGGTCGACGAGGTGCGCGACGTGTTGGCGCCTCGCTACGAGGGTGCCTACACCACGGTGCAGACGGTGTTGAACCGACTCGCCCGACGCGGGCTGCTGACGCGCGAGCGGCGCGGTCAGACGATCGTCTACCGCCCGGAGATCTCCGAAGCCGACTACATCACCCGGATCATCGAGGACACCCTGGCCAGGGCGTCGAACGACGCGCGCCAGACCGTCCTCGCCCACCTGATCAGGGAGCTCGACGGCTCCGATCCGTGGGGCCCGACCGGCCGAGAATGACGCCGCCGCCGCCGGTGCGGTTCTCTGAGAAGGCCCTGAGAGTCGCGTGCCAGCGCAGACCGGCGGGTCTACCATCGAGGCGTGGCGACCCAGCGCCTCGCACCGCGTCTCGTCGCGGCCGCCTTCCTGGCCGCTGGGGTGACCGTCGGGTCCGGGGCGCCGGCGACGGCGGCGACGAGTTGCTCGAGCGCCGGGGCCCAGCGGCGGGTCGCCGCGGCGACCCGCTCCGCTCGCGCCCGGTACGGCCTCGAGCGGTACGGCGTCGCCGTGCACGTCGCCCTCCGGCAGGTCGCCGCCGACCGCGTGCTGACCGACGCGCTCCGGGCCGGGAACCTCGCGGCCGCCCGGACGGAGGCCGTCCGCCTGGTTCGGGGCCACCAGCACGTCTCGGCGATCCGGGTCTTCAGCGGCAGGCGCGTGCTCATCGACACCAACGTCTATCCGTTCGACGTCGCCGGGGCCCAGGCGCCGCTCCGCGATCGGCACGGCTTCGCCCTGGGGACGCTCCAGGTGACGATCCAGGACGTCGTCGGCTTCATCCGCCTCGTCCACAAGTACGGGGGGAGCCAGGTCGTCGTCCGCGGCTCCCTGGGTGAGGCGAAGAGCTCGCTGCCGGCGGCGCTCGCCGCCCGCCTCCCGGCCAGCGGTTGCGCGACCGTCGCCGGGCGGACCTACGCGGTCCGCTCGTTCGCCGAGGCCAGCTTCACCCCCGGCGAGTCGTTGACGATCTGGATCCTCACGGCGACCTAGACCAGCCCCCGAGCGCCAGACGGGCGGCCGCGCCGGGGAGACGCGGCCGCCCGCTCTGGGCCGGTAGCGGGGCCGGAGCCCCGCCACGTTTCTAGGAGGCGACCGCCTCCCGGGCGGGCTCGAGGGCCCGGTCGAGCACCTCGTCGACGGTCATCACCGGGTGGAACTTCATCTGCCCGCGGACGTCCTCGGGGATCTCGTCGATGTCGCCGCGGTTGCGCTCGGGGAGGATCACGTCGGTCAGGCCGGCCGCATGGGCGGCGAGCACCTTCTGCTTGAGCCCCCCGATCGGCAGGACCCGTCCCTGGAGCGTGACCTCGCCGGTCATCCCCACCGTGTGGCGGACCGGGCGACCGCTGAGGAGCGAGGCGAGGGCGGTGACCATCGTCACCCCGGCGCTCGGCCCGTCCTTGGGGATCGCGCCGGCCGGAACGTGGATGTGGAACTCGTGATCCTCGAACGCCGTCTCGTCGATGCCCAGCCGGTCGCCGTGGCCCCGGACGTAGGAGAGGGCGATCCGCGCCGACTCCTTCATCACGTCGCCGAGCTGCCCGGTCAGGACGAGGCCGCCCTTGCCCTTCATGCGCGTCGCCTCGACGAACAGGACGTCGCCGCCGGACCCGGTCACGGCCAGGCCCGTGGCCACCCCGGGGACGGCCGTGCGAACGGCCGACTCCTGGAAGACCTTCTGGCGGCCGAGGGCGTCCCGGACGGCGTCGAGGTCGATCGCGACCGGTGTCTCGACGCTCCCCGAGGCGATCCGGGTCGCGGTCTTGCGCAGCACCGTGCCCAGCTCTCGCTCGAGGTTGCGGACCCCGGCCTCGCGGGTGTACTCGCTGATGATCGTCCCGAGCACAACGTCTGAGATCGTCGCCTCATCCTCGAGCAGTCCGTTCCGGTCGCGCTGGCGCGGCCAGAGGTAGGTCCGGGCGATCGCCAGCTTCTCCTGGTTGGTGTAGCCGTCGAAGCTGATGACCTCCATGCGGTCGAGCAGCGGCCCGGGGATCGTGTCGAGCTGGTTGGCCGTGGCGATGAAGATCACCTGGCTGAGGTCGAGCTCGACGTCGAGGTAGTGGTCGCGGAAGCTGTGGTTCTGCGCCGGGTCGAGGACTTCGAGCAGCGCCGCCGACGGGTCGCCCCGCCAGTCGGCCCCGACCTTGTCGACCTCGTCGAGGAGGATCACCGGGTTCATCGTCCCGGCGTCGCGCAGGGCCCGGACCAGGCGACCCGGAAGGGCGCCGATGTACGTCCGCCGGTGGCCGCGGATCTCCGCCTCGTCGCGGACGCCGCCGAGCGACATGCGCACGAACTCCCGGCCGGTCGCCGCGGCGATCGACTCGCCGATCGACGTCTTGCCGGTACCCGGAGGGCCGACCAGGGTGAGGATGGCGCCCGAGCGGCGATCGACCTCGATCCCCCGGTCCTGGCGGAGCTTGCGCACGGCCAGGTACTCGGTGATCCGGTCCTTGACGTCGTCGAGGCCGTAGTGGTCGCCGTCGAGGTGGGCCCGCGCGGCGACCGGGTCGAGGTGCTCGTCGGACCGCTTGCTCCACGGGACGGACACCATCCAGTCGAGGTAGCTGCGGATCATGCTCGCCTCGCCCGACTGCTCGCCCATCCGCTCGAGCCGGCCGAGTTCCTTGAGGGCCTGGTCGCGGACGGCTTCCGGCATCCCGGCAGCCTCGATCTTCGTCCGGTACTCCTCGGCCACCGAGCCCTCGTCGTCGCCCAGCTCCTTGCGGATCGAGTCCATCTGCTGGCGCAGGAAGTACTCCCGCTGCTGCTTCTGGGCCCCACCCTCCATGTCGTCACGGATCCGCTTGCGAACCGACAGCTCGGTCAGCCGATCGCGCTGGAGGGCGACGGCCAGCTCGAGGCGCTCGGTCACGTCGATCTTCTGGAGGAGGTCGACCTTCTGGTCGTAGCTCAGGTCCGGCGAGTAGCCGGCCGAGTCGGCCAGCGGCCCGGGCTCGACGATCGCCCGCAGGAAGGCGGCCACCCGGCCGTCGTCGCCGCGGAGCTCGAGGATCTCCTCGACCACGGCCCGATACTCGCGCGCGAGGTCGCGGGTCCTACCGTCGACCGGAACCGGGTCGGGGCGCTCGTCGACCTCGGCGCGCAGCTCGCCGTCCGGGCCCGACACGGCGGCGCCGATCAGCCCGCGGTGCTTGCCGGTCAGGGTGACGCCGTGGGCCCCGACGGGGAGGCGAACGTGCTCGGAGACCTCGGCGACGACGCCGACATCGGCGAAGCGCCCGGCGTGGCGGGGTACGAGTACGACCTGTTCATCGGCCCCGACGTTGACGGTCAGCGTGATGCCCATGCCCGGGAACACGACCGCGTCTTCGAGGGGAATCAGTCTCAACGAGCTCACCTGCATCAACTCCATTCCTTGCCAGCCCATTCTGCGAACGCCGGCCCAAAGGTTCTTGCTTACCAAACGTAAGGAACTATAGCGCGAGATCGTTGCGGGCGCAACATCCTGGCTCGGGCGGCGCGAGCTCCTCGTCCTCGTCCCGAGCGCGGGCCACCGGCCCGAGAATCTACGGGCGCGACAGCCGACCCGTCCCACGGTCCTCGGTCCGCGCCAGGGCACTGACCGTCCCGCCCAGGGTCAGCCGGCGAGGTGCCTCCCGGCCTCCTCGGCCCGAACCCGGTCCCGCCGATCCGGGTCGAGCTCGAACGCGTGGAGGCACTTCTCGGTGCAGAAGAAGAACGTCTCCGCGCCGAACTCCTTCCGCACCGCCTTGGCCCGATCGACCCTCATCCCGCACATCGGGTCGGTCACGCCGCGGCGCGCCGTGATCGAGAACAGCGCCGCGAAGATCGCCACCCCGACGCCGTTGAGGGCGAGCTTGTAGTCGAGCTGGACCGATCCGAAGATGTCGGCCCGGGTCGGCCGCGGCCCGCCCGGGATCAGGCCCAGCCCGCCGAACAGGCCGTTGACCACGAGGGCCGCCCCGACCATCGTCACGAACATCAGGGCGGTGATCCGCGCGGCGAAGCCCGGGCCGTAGTACTTGCGGTAGATCGCGATGATCGGCAGGACGATGAGGTCGGCGAAGATGAACGCCATCACCCCGGCGAAGCTGATCCCCCCGGACCAGAGCACAGCCGCCAGGGGGACGTTCCCGACCGAGCAGACGAAGCTGAGGACGGCGATGACCGGACCGACGAACGCCCCCCACACCGTCTGGACCAGGGCCGGAGAGTCCTTGAGGAAGAGGCCGTTGAAGAACCCGTCGCCGAGCTGGGCGACGAATCCGGCGAGCAGGAACCCGATCACGATCTCCCGGCCCAGCATCTGCCAGTCGCCGCGGAAGTTGTGGGCCACGTCCGACCAGGCCGCGGCCGACCGCAGCCGGTCGCGCCAGGTCATCGTCTCGCCGGCCGTGTGGTGCTCGTGGCCGGCGTCGGCCTCCCGGGCCCGGGCCCGGGCCTTGGCCTCGAGCGCCGGCGAGACGAAGCGGCGAACGAGCAGCCCCATCAGGCCGATCATCACGAGGCCGCCGACGTACTCGGCGATCGCGAACTCCCAGCCGAGGAGGATCCACAGGACGAGACCGAGCTCCCACACGAGGTTGGTCGAGGCGAACTGGAAGGCGAGGGCCGACGCGGCCGAGGCGCCCTTCTGGAAGAGGCTCTTGGCGATCGCGATCGCCGCGTAGGAGCACGAGCTCGACGCCGCACCCAGCGCCGTGGCCCGAGCCATCGGCTTGAAGCCGCTCCCGGCCAGCGCGGCCTCGATCCGCGCCCGCGGGACCCAGGCCTGGACGAAGGCCGAGATCGCGAAGCCGAAGACGAGTGCCCACCAGACCTCCCAGGCCATGAGGAAGGCATCCTCGAAGCCATTTGCGACTGTGGTGAGCGCCCCGCTCACGAGCTAGCTCACGAGCCGTCCGAGTGCCGTCATCAGCTCGGCCGTCATCTCCGCCCGGCGCTTCTCGTCGCCGGATCCCTCGGCCATGCACGTCTGGACGTGCCCTTCGACCAGGCCGAGCGCCACCTTGCCGAGCGCCGCCCGGATCGCCGCGATCTGGACGAGGATGTCCGGGCACCAGCGATCCTCCTCGACCATCTTCTCCACCCCGCGGACCTGGCCTTCGAGGCGGCGCAACCGGTTCTGCAGTTGATCCTTGGTCGCGCTGTAGCCGCGCGACGGCGTCGGGTTGGTCATCACCGCCGACAATATACCCCATAGGGGTATCAACTCAGGACTCGGGATCGCCGCCCGGGGCGCCGAGCCGGGCGCGGCCCCCCGGTCGGCCGCCTCTCCGGGCAGGCGCCGGCCGTCCCCGCCTGATGCCGCGGCCGGCCACCCGGCGTTTGTACGATGGGTCGACGCGTCGCACCGGCGCGCCGGACCAGCTCCAAGGAGGCCCGAATGCCCAGCCCAGGCACGTTCCCGACCCGATCCGGATGGCACCGGCCCCGGCCCCGCACCCGGCCCCGGCTCCGGCTCCGCCGCCGCCCGCCGGCCCTCGCCGCCGCCGCGGTGACCGCCCTCGCCGCTCTCGTCGCGCTCGCCGCTCTCCCCGGGTCTCCGGCCGCCGGGGCCGCCGCCGGCCCGACCACGACCTTCACCGGGCGGATCGTCTCGGGGACCGGGCGCTACGTCCACCTCAGCGGAACGGTCCGGCTCGTCCTGCGGACCAGCTCGAGCCCGCTCGCCTTCCGCCTGACCGTGAGCGCCCCGTCCTGCGCCGGGCGCGCCCGGTGCGTCGCCCTCACCGGGAAGATTGCCGGCACCGCCGTCTCGACCCGGCACAACCCGGATGTCGGGGCGAGCTTCGCCCTCGCCGGGCACGGACACCTCGCCCCGCTCGGGGCGGTGTCCGCGAGCGGGGAGACCGGAAGCCTCGGCTTCGTCGCCCGCGGGCGCTTCCCGCTCAGCCTGAGGCTGCGGACCTCCGCCGGAAGCCTGGCCATCACCGCCCAAGGCCCCCTGGTCAAGGGCTTCTCCTCCCCGTTCTAGGGACGGCCGGCCCGCCCCGACCGGACCCACGCCCAGCCCCCGTCCAGAGAAAGGCCCGCCCCGAGATGGATCAGCCCGAGCCCGGCGACATGCACGCGGACATCACCAGGGAGCTCCAGCGCCTGTTCCCCCCGGACCGGCTCCAGCGGATCGCCGACGGGCTCGGCCTGGCCGGCACCGAAGAGGACTTCGAGTACCTCGGCGATCTGATCAGCGCCGTCTTCACCCGGGGGATCGAGTTCGGCGCCGTCGAGGTCGCCGCCCAGCAGATCGAGGCCGGCGCCGAGGTCCAGCCGCAGATCGAGATCGTCCACCTCGACCTCCCGTAGGCTCGATCGCCGGTTTCTCCGACCGGGCCCGAGGGTAGCTGCCCGGCAATCGGGCAGCCAAGGAGGCAAGGATGGTCGGAGGCGACGGGCGCGGCGGCGATACGCAGGAGGTCGGCCAGCTGCTGAAGCGGTTCTCCGACCAGGCGCGCACGCTCGCCCAGCAGGAGATGGAGCTCGCCAAGGCCGAGCTCTCGGTCAAGGCCAAGTCCGCCGGCATCGCCACCGGCCTCTTCGGCGGAGCCGGGCTCTTCGCCCTCCTCGCCGTGCTCACCCTGACCGCCGCCGCCGTGCTCGCCCTGGCCACCGCCGTCGCCGCCTGGCTGGCCGCCCTCATCGTCGCGGCGGTCTACCTGATGATCGCCGGCCTGCTCGCCCTGGTCGGCCGGGCACGGATGTCCCAGGCAACCCCGCTGGCCCCGACGCTGGCGATCAAGAGCGTGAAGGAGGACGTCGAGTGGCTAAAGAACCGAGCCAAATTCTCGCGGAGATAGAGGGCACCCGGCGCGAGCTCGGCGAGACGGTCGTCGCCCTCGCTCAGATCGACGTCAAGGCCCAGGCCAAGCACAAGGCCGACGAGCTCAAGGCCGTCGCCCAGGCTCGGGCCAAGGAGAAGGCGGCCGAGCTCAAGCCGGTCGTCCAGGCCCGGGCCCGGGAGAAGGTGGCTGAGCTCAAGCCGGTCGTCCAGGCTCGCGCCAAGGACAAGGTGGCCGAGCTCAAGCCGGTCGTCCAGGAGAAGGCCAAGGACAAGGTGGCCGAGCTCAAGCCCGTGCTCCAGGAGAAGGCCAGGGAGAAGGTGGCCGAGATCAAGCCGATCGCCCAGGCCCGAGCCAAGGAGAAGGTCGCCGAGCTCAAGCCGATGCTCATGACCCGCGTCCGCGAGAAGGTGGCCGAGCTCAAGCCGATGGCCCAGGCCCGGGCGAAGGAGAAGGTCGCCGAGCTCAAGCCGGCCGCCCTGGCCAAGGGCCGGGCGACCCTCGCTCAGACCGGTCGCTCGGCCAGCGAGGCCGCCCTCCAGCCGGTGCGCGGGGCGCTCGCCGCCGCCGGGGAGAAGCAGAAGCCGCTGGCCATCGGCGCCGGCGGGACCGCGGCCGGCGGGCTCGTCGTCGTCGCCGTCCTCGTCCGTCGCCGGCGCCGGCGCCGGCAGGTGAAGAAGATCAAGCGGCTGCTCAGCCGCTGAGTCCCGGTGGCGGTCCGGGGGCGGCCGCAGCGGCCGGGTCCGGCGGCGCCCGGGTGGCGCGCACGGCGTTGAACGGGCGAACCGTGCCGTCGGTCATGACCAGCCAGGTCTCCCCGTCCCGGGTGGCCGCGCCGGCCGTCTCCAGGCCGAGGGCGGCCGCGGCGAGGAGGTCGCCGGCGATGCGGTGGACGTCGCGGACGACCCCGATGTGGAAGAGCGAGCGGATCTCGGTCGTCACGTCGCCGTCCCCGGCCCGCAGGACGACCCGGAGGTCGTCGCGGACGGCGAGGGCGGCCACGGTGATCGCGAGGTTCTCGCCGTCGTCGGAGGTGATCGCCGCCAGCGCCCGTGCCCGGTCGAGGCTGAGCTTGGCCAGGAGGGTCCGCTCCCCGCCCGGGCCGATGACCACCGGGATCTTGTAGCCGCGGGCGAGCTGAACGGCCGGGGCCGAGCGGTCGCGCTCGACGGCGACCACGCCGATCCCGAGACTCCGCAGGAGCAGGCACAGGCGCAGCCCGACCTGGCCGAGGCCGACGACGACGACATGGTCGGACCGGGGGATGGCCCGGCGGCCGACGATCCCGGTCAGCCGGGGATCGAGCAGGCGGTTGACGATGCCGGCGGTGAGGACGGCGGCGAAGCCGACGGCGGCGAGCATCAGGACCACCGCGAACAGCTTGGTCGCGGCCCCGGCCCGGTCGACGGCCGGGTTCGAGGAGACGGTGACGAGCGTCTTGGTCGCGTCGTAGACCGCCTGGACCGGGTGCTCGTGGAGGGTCAGGGCGGTGACCAGGGCGTCGAGGGCGAGGATGGCCAGGAAGCCGGAGACCCCGGCGACGAGGAAGCGGGCGTTGAGGTCGAACGGACGCGCGAGGCCGCGGATCTCGTGCGCCGCCCGGGCCGCCCGGCCGCGGCGGGGGATGTGCACGGGGACGACCGCCACGGCGTCGCCGTCCTCCTGCACGCCGACCAGGCCGCCGTCGAGCCGGGCGAGCGACTCGAGCCCCTCGGCGATGCACGGGCCGGCGAGGGTCGTGGCCACGGCGTCGGCCATCGAGGTGACCTGGCAGGTCGGGATCGCCAGGTGGAGCTGGTCGGCGACCGTCCGGTTGAACACGGTGACGATCAGCCGGCGGCCGGGGCGGGCGTGCTCGACGACGAGCGCCATCCGGAGCACCTCGATGTCGTCGCGGGAGACGACCATGGTCACGTCGAAGTCGTCGACCAGGGCCGCGGCGATCTGCCGGTCGTTCGGCTGGCGCAGCCGGCGGATCCGGGCTCCGGCCCGGACGAGGGCGAGCTCGACCGCCCGGGGAAGCGCTCCGTCGCCGATCAGGAGCACCGAGCGCGGCGACGTATCCAACGCCATCGGCCGCAGGTTAGCCCTAATCTGGCCGCATGGGCGATCCCCCGACCCGGGCCGCGACCGGCCTGCCCGGCGAGATGCTGGCCCTCCTCGAGGCGGTCGCCGCCGGGCGGCTCGACCCGGCCCAGGGGCTCGAGCGGCTGACCCGGCTGCCCTTCGACGACCTCGGGTTCGCCCGGGTCGACCTCCACCGCGAGCTCCGCCAGGGCGCGCCGGAGGCGGTCCTGGCCGAGGGGAAGGCGGTGGAGGAGATCGAGGCGATCGTCGGCTCGATGCTGGCCGGAGGGGCGGCCAGCGTGCTCGTGACCCGGGCCGACCCGCCCGCCCGGGCCGCGGTCCGCCGGGCCGCCGGCGCGGGCGTGAGGGAGCACGCCCGGGCTCGCTGCGCCTGGGTGGCCCGGTCGACGCCGCCGGTCCGCGGGCGGGTGGCCATCGTCTCCGGCGGGACCTCGGACGGCCCGGCCGTCCACGAGGCGCGGATCCGGGCCGAGCTCCTCGGCACGGCGGTCGACGTCCACGAGGACGTCGGCGTCGCCGGCCTGCACCGGCTCGCCCCGGCCGTCGAGGACCTCCGCCGGGCCGACTGCGTGATCGTCGCCGCCGGCCAGGACGCGGCGCTCGTCTCCGTGGTCGGCGGCCTCGTCGCGGCTCCGGTCATCGGCCTGCCGACCAGCGTCGGCTACGGAGCGGCGTTCGGCGGGCTGAGCGCGCTCCTGTCGATGCTGACCTCGTGCGCGGCCGGGGTCGCCGTGGTCAACATCGACGACGGCTTCGGCGCCGGGACGATCGCCGCGCGCATCGCCCGGGCGGCCGGCGGCGAGCGATGAGCCGCCTGGCCTACGTCGACGCGATCGGCGGGCTGGCCGGGGACATGCTCCTCGGCGCGCTGCTCGACGCCGGGGCCGACCCCGGCGCCGTGGCCGGGGGGCTGGCCGGGCTCGGGGTGGCCGGGCTCGAGCTCGAGACGGCGGCCGCCGAGCGGCACGGGATCGCCGCCCGCCGGGTGGTCCGGGTCGTCGCCGCCGACCCCGACCGGGTCGAGCCCCGGCGGACGTGGGCCGACGTGCGCCGCCTGCTCGACGCCGCCCGGCTCCCCGACCGGGCGCGCGACCGGGCCCAGGCGGTGTTCGCCGCCCTGGCCCGGGCCGAGGGTCGGGTCCACGGGGTCCCGGCCGAGACCGTCCACTTCCACGAGGTCGGGGCGCTCGACGCGATCGGCGACGTCTGCGGGATCGCGCTGGCGCTCGAGGAGCTCGACGTCGACGAGCTCGCCTGCTCGTCGCTGCCCGTCGCCCGCGGCCTCGTCGACGCCGCCCACGGGCGGCTCCCGCTCCCGGCGCCGGCGACCGTCGAGCTCCTCCGCGGCGCCCTCCTCCACGGGGTGGACGGCGACGGCGAGCTGGTCACCCCGACCGGAGCCGCCGTGGTCGCCTCCCTGGCCGGCGAGTTCGGCCCGCTCCCGGCCATGCGCCTCGAGGCGGTCGGCTACGGGGCGGGCACCCGGGCGACCACCGCGCGCCCGAACCTCGTCCGGGTCCTCGTCGGCCACCGGGCGCCCCCCGGGGCCGGGCGGGAGGAGGCGGTCCTGATCGAGACGAACCTCGACGACCTCTCGCCCGAGCTCGTCCCCGACGCGGCCGAGCGCTGCTTCGCGGCCGGGGCCCTCGACGTCTGGGTCGTCCCGGCCCAGATGAAGAAGGGCCGCCCGGGCGTCGTCTTCTCCGCCCTCGCCCGCCCGGACGACGAGGACGCGGTCGCGCGGGCGGTGCTCCGGGAGACGAGCGCCCTCGGGCTGCGGGTGACGGCGGCCCGCCGGTGGGAGCTCGCGCGCCGGTGGACGGCGGTCGAGGTCGCCGGCGAGGTGATCCGGGTCAAGCTCGGGGAGCTCGACGGGCGGACGGTCAACGTCGCCCCCGAGCACGACGACTGCCTGGCCGCGGCCCGGCGGACCGGCCGGCCGGTCAAGGCGGTCTGGGCCGAGGCGCTGGCCGCGGCGACGGCGGCCGCAGGCGGCGCGCCCGCACCGCGGGTGGCCGCCGAGGTGGGGGAGCGGTGAGCTCGCCGGCGACCGCCGCGGCGGAGCTCGACGCCGTGGCCCGGCGGATCGAGGCGCGGATCGCCCGGCTCGGCGGGGTCGTCGTCGCCTTCTCGGGCGGGGTCGACTCGTCGCTCGTGGCCGCGCTCGCCTTCCGAGCCCTCGGCGACCGGGCGCTCGCGGTGACCGCCGTCTCCGCGGCCCTGGCCACCGGCGAGCTCGACGGGGCCCGGGCCGTCGCCGCGGCGATCGGGATCGCCCACGAGACGATCACGACCGACGAGCTCGGCCGGGCCGACTACCGGCGCAACGACCGCTTCCGGTGCTTCCACTGCAAGACCGAGCTCTACGCCGAGCTCGTCGGGCTGGCCGCCCGGCGCGGGGCCGGGGCCGTCCTCTCCGGGGCGAACGCCGACGACGCCGGCGACTGGCGCCCGGGTCTGCGGGCGGCGGCCGACCACGGGGTCGTCCACCCGCTGCTCGAGGCCGGCGTCGACAAGCCGCGGGTCCGGGCGCTCGCCGCCGGCCTCGGGATCCCGTCGGCCGCGAAGCCGGCGAGCCCGTGCCTGGCCTCCCGGATCCCCTACGGGACCCCGGTCGACGCGCCGACCCTGGCCCGGATCGACCGGGCCGAGCGCGCGGTCAAGGCGCTCGGCTACCGGGTGCTCCGGGTCCGCCATTACGGGGTCGAGGCGCGGCTGGAGCTCGATTCGGATGATCTGGGAGCGGTCCTCGCCGACCCCACCCGCCGGGCAGAGGTCGAGGCGGCCATCCGCTCGGCCGGGTACGGGTCGGCGGTCGTCTCCGAACGGCCATTCCGGTCGGGCTCGCTGAACGACGCGCCGGGCGCCGGCTGAGTGGCTGCCATCATTTCCGGTGATGGCCGTGTCTGCCACCGAGACGGGAAACGCCGCGCTCGACGCCGACCTGGCCGACCTGGCGGGGACTGCTCCGAAATGGGCGGGATTGTCGATCGGCGACAAGCGGATCCTGCTCGACCGTCTGCACGCCGGGGTGGCCTCCGTCGCCGCCGAGTGGGTGCGCCTGGCCTGCGCGGCCAAGGGCCTCGATCTCGACTCGCCGCTGGCCGCCGAGGAGTGGATGTCCGGCCCGCTCGGCCATCTCCTCTACACGACGGCCCTCGGCCGGACGCTCGACGACCTGGCGGCCGGGCGCAGCCCGCTCGCGCGCCAGCGGATCGGCCGGGCCCCGGGCGGGCGTGTCGCGGTCCGCGTGCGGATGCCGTTCGAGGCCTACGACCGCGTCCTCCTCAGCGGCTTCCGGGCCGAGGTCTGGCTCGAGCCGGGGGTCACGGTCGCGCAGGCGCGGGCCCGGGCCGGCCTGCGGACGCGGGCGCCCGACGGCGGGGGGGTGGCCGTCGTGCTCGGGGCCGGGAACATCTCGTCGATCGCCCCGCTCGACGTCCTCTACAAGCTCTACGCCGACGGCCGGGTCGTGATGCTCAAGCTGAACCCGGTCAACGACTATCTCCTCGGCGTGCTCGAACGGGCCTACGCCCCGTTCATCGAGGCCGGCTACCTGCGGATCGTCCGCGGAGGCGCCGAGGTCGGAGCCCACCTGGTCGGGCATCCGGCGGTCGACGAGGTCCACGTCACCGGGAGCCAGGCCACCCACGACGCGATCGTCTTCGGCCCCGGCCCGGACGGCGCCCGGCGCCGGGAGATGGCCGCCCCGCGGCTGACCAAGCCGATCACCAGCGAGCTCGGCGGGGTCGCCCCGGTGATCGTCCTCCCCGGCGACTGGAGCGAGGCCGACCTCCGCTTCCAGGCCGAGCACGTCGCGACCCAGCGGCTCCACAACGGCGGCTTCAACTGCAACGCCGGCCAGGTCGTCGTCCTCGCCGCCGGCTGGCCGCAGAAGGGCAGCTTCCTCGACCATCTCCGCCGGGCGCTCCGCGACGCCCCCGCCCGCCCGGCCTACTATCCGGGGGCGGACGCCCGCCAGGACCGGGCGCGGGCCGCCCACCCCGAGGCCGAGCGGCTCGACCGGGCGAGCCGGCGGACGCTGATCGCGGTCGACGCCGAGACGCCGGACGACGCGTTCACGACCGAGTACTTCGCGCCCGTCCTCGCGGTCACCGAGCTCCCGGGCGCCGACCCGGCCGGGTTCCTCGCGGCGGCCGTCGCCTTCGCCAACGACCGGCTCTACGGGACGTTGACCGCCAACCTGATCGGCGACCCGAGGACCCTGCGGGCGCTCGGCGGCCGGCTCGACGAGCAGATCGCGGCGTTGCGCTACGGGACGATCGGCGTCAACTGCTGGACTGGGGTCGGCTTCCTCACCCCCCGGGCCTCGTGGGGCGCCTTCCCGGGTCACCCGCTCGCCGACGTCGAGAGCGGGACCGGGGTCGTCCACAACGCGCTCCTCCTCGACCGGCCCGAGCGCACGGTCGTCCGCGGGCCCTTCCGCCCGGCCCCGCGGGCCCTCGTCCGCGGGGAGCCGACGCTCAGCCCGAAGCCGCCGTGGTTCGTCACGAACCGCACGGCCGAGGTCACCGCCCGGCGGCTGACCGCCTTCGCCGCCCGGCCCCGGATCCGGGCCCTGCCGGCGATCTTCGCCTCCGCCCTGCGCGGCTGACCGGGCTGCCGGGCTGCCGGGCTGCCGGGCTCGGCCGGGGAGGTCATCGGTCGGCTTCGGGCGATGGTCGCCCTCAGAAGAGGGCGGGCTGGGCCGCGGGCGGTGGGCTGAGGAGCTCCGGGCCCTCGGGGAGATCCTTGCCCGTCCGGTTGACCGCCGGGTTGGCCGGGGCGACGCCCATCCGCCCACCGGAGAGGGGCAGGCACATCGCCGTCGCCGCGGCGGCGTCGACCGCCGGATCGAGCCAGGCCCGCTCGGATGCCCGGTCGGGGAGGATGACCGGCATGCGGTCGTGGAGGCGGGCGACCATGTCGTTCGCCGGGCAGGTGAGGATCGTCACCGTGGCGACCTCCTCCCCGCCGATCCAGGCCGGCGTCCAGAGCCCGGCGAGGGCGAACGGCTCGCCCCCGTCGACGGTGAAGCGGAAGGGCTGGCGCGGCGGCCTGCGGTCCTCCGAGCGCAGCCACTCGTAGAAGCCGTCGGCCGGGAGCAGGGCCCGCCGGGCGGCCGTGCCGATCAGGCCGCGGTAGGCCGGCCTCGTCGCGGCCGTCTCGGCCCGGGCGTTGATCATCGTGTAGCCGGGCTTCCCGGATTTCGCCCAGTGGGGGACGAGGCCCCAGCGCATGATCCGCGCGGCCGGAGGCTCGCCGTCGGCCCCGCAGACGACGGCGATGACCGGCTCGGTCGGGGCGACGTTGTAGCGGCGGGTCCCTTCGGGGGAGCTCAGCCGGATGCCGAACCGCTGCTCGAGGGCGTGGGGCTCGGCGGTGTTCGTGTAGCGCCCGCACATGACCCTCACGCTAGCGAGTCGGGCGGGCGGATTCGTGATGGCGGAACGACCGCGTGGGCCGGTTGACGGTTGCGCCATCGCTGGCAGCGATTGACAATTTCCGTGCAAGGTGATCCGCTGTCGGGGTATCCCGGTAGGAGCAGGCGGGTCGATCGGGCCGGACGCGACGAGTCAGCACAGGAGGCAGGAGGGTAAATGGGTCGCAAGCCGATGATCGCCGGAGCCGCCGCGGTAGTGGCGGCCCTCGTCCTCGGCGGGCTCTTCGCCTATCTCTACGACCAGAGCCGCCGCGACATGATCGCCCCGGGCGTCCGGGTCGCCGGGATCGATGTCGGCGGGCTCCACACCGCGGCCGCGGTCGCCCGGCTGCGCGACCGGGTGCAGGCGCCCCTCCTCTCGGCGATCGTCGTGAGCGCCGGGACGCGGACCTTCAGCCTGAGCCCCCAGCGGGCCGGCCTGGCCGTCGACACCCGCACGCTCGTCGACCAGGCCCTCCAGGCCAGCCGGACCGGCTCCTTCCTCTCGCGAACGGTCCGGGGGCTGACCGGGGGGGCGGTGGCCCGGGACATCCCGCTCTCCGTCGCCTACTCGCACGATGCCGTCCGCTCCCTGATCGCCTCGGTCAGCCGGGAGATCAGCCGCCCGGCCCGCGACGCGACGATCGCGCCGGGCGCGTCCGGGCTCCAGCCGGTCCCCGGCCAGACCGGGACGGCGGTCAACGCGTCGGTCCTCGCCTACCGCATCGAGCACGCCCTGGCCGACCCGGCGGCCAGCCGGACGATCTCCGTCCCGACCCACGTCGTCCAGCCGAAGGTCACCGAGGCGCAGCTCTCGTCCAGGTATCCGGCCTACATCATCGTCGACCGGGGTAGCTTCGAGCTCCGCTTCTACGACCACCTCCGGCTGGCCATGAGCTTCCCGATCGCCGTCGGGATGCAGGGCCTCGAGACCCCGCCCGGGCTCTACTCGATCCAGTGGAAGCAGACCAACCCGTCCTGGTACGTCCCCAACTCCGCGTGGGCCGGCGCCCTGGCCGGGAAGACGATCCCGCCGGGACCGCAGGACCCGATCAAGGCCCGGTGGATGGCGTTCGACGGGGGCGCCGGGATCCACGGGATCGACCCGAGCGAGTACTCCTCGATCGGTCACACCGCCTCCCACGGGTGCGTCCGGATGCGCATTCCCGACGTGATCGCCCTCTACGCGAGGACGCCGGTCGGGACCCCGGTGTTCATCGTCTGAGCGGGCCGGGTGCCGGGGCGGCCCGGGTCGGGTGGTGAGCCCCCGCCGTGGTCGGGCGTGGGAGCGGCCCGGGTCGGTGGTGAGCCCCGGCCGTGGTCGGGCGTGGGAGCGGTTAGTTTCCTCGTGCGCGGCCCCCGGCCGCGGCTCCCGATGCGCGATCCGCTCTACGCCCAGCTACCACGCTCGCTCGTCTGGCGCCGCCGACTGGTGGCGCTCGGCACGTTCGGGGCGATCGTCGCGGCGATCGTCGCGGTCACCCTCGACACGCTCGGCATCAGCCTCGCCGGTGGGGGGAGCGCCGGGATCTCGATCGCCGGGCTGCGCACCCATCCCCTGGTCGTGGCTCCGGCCGGCCGGCTCGCCCGGCCGGTGGCCGAGGCGGCGGGGGCGCCGGTGGCCGGAGCGATGCTCGTCGCCGGCGGGCTCGGTCCCGGCGGGGTGCCGGCGAGCTCGATCCAGCGGGCCGACGGGACCACCGTGCGTCTGGTCGGCCAGGTCCCCGGCGGCCTCGCCGGGGCTGGGGCGGTGGTCCTGAACGGCGACGTCTACGTGATCGGCGGGAGCGGCGGGAGCGGCGGGGGGAGCGCCCGGCCGGCGGGGAGCGCAGCCGCGGTCGGCGGACCCGGGGCACCGGTCAGCCGGGCGATCCTCAAGGTGCCGGCGACCGGGGCCGGAACGGCGGCGGCGGCGGCGGGGCAGCTCCCGACCGGGGTCACGGGGGCGGCGGTGGCCGCGGTCGGGGGGACGGCGTTCGTCGTCGGCGGCTACGACGGCTCGCGCGAGCTCGACGGGGTGCTCGCCTGGCAGCCGGGGGGCGCCGTCCACCGGACCGCCCACCTTCCCGGCCGGCTCCGCTTCGCCGCGGTGGCGAGCTCCGGCGGTCGGGTGATCGTCGCCGGGGGAAGCACCGGCGGGGTCCCGACCCGGGACATCCTCCGCTTCGACCCGGGCACCCACCGGGTGAGCCGGATCGGCCAGCTCCCGGCGCCCCTGTCCCACGCGGGGGCCGCCAGCCTCGGGGGCCTCGTCTTCGTGATCGGGGGGCGTGGGGCGGGGACGGGGAGCGTGACTCGGGCGATCTACGCGATCGACCCGGAGACCGGGGCCGTGCGCTTCGCCGGGGCCCTGCCGGTGGGGTTGATGGACCCGGCGGTCGCGGCCGTCGGGAGCCGGATCCTCGTGGCCGGGGGGACCGATCAGTCGGGGAAGGTCGAGGACGGCGTCCTGGCCATCAGCCCGCGCTGACCGGCCGGCCGGGTCGGCCAGCTCCTAGCCCCGGGGGGCCCGGTCAGCCTCGTTCTGCTCGTGCTCGCCCTTCACCTGGAAGTAGATGTAGACGACGATCGCGTTGACGAGGAGCCCGATCCCGCCGAAGGTGGCGATCAGGCCGAAATCGATGCCGAAGGCTTTGGTGAAGGCGAGCACGGGAACTCCGTTGGCCGGTGGCTCGGGCGGGGCCGCCGAGCCGGGACGGGACCGGCGTGAGGTTATCGGTTCGCGTAGCCTGGAAGCGCTGAACAACCTGGAGAGGTGCCGGAGCGGCTGAACGGGCGCGACTGGAAATCGCGTGACGGGGGAAACCTCGTCCGAGGGTTCGAATCCCTCCCTCTCCGCTCTCGTTCGATATGCCGTGCTGAGCTGAGTTGGCCGGACGCCGGTGCCGTCGTCGCGCGTCGCTACGCTCGGCCGGTGCCGAAGACGGTCCGCGAGATCGAGAAGATCCTCCGCGCGAACGGCTGGGAGCTCGCCCGAAGAGTCGGGAGTCATCGCCAGTACGTGCGTGCGGGGAATCCGAACGTCGTCACGGTTCCCGTCACTCCGGGGAAGCAGGTGGCTACCGGTACCCTTTCCTCGATCAGGCGCGCGAGCGGGATCGACGAGCTTCGATGACGGAATACCTTGCTATCTACGAACGCAATGAGGACGGCTGGTGGGCGTACGTGCCGGACCTCCCCGGCTGCACGGCCGCCGGGGACGACCGCACCGAGATCGAGCGCAACGCCCGCACCGCAGTAGCAGCCCACGTCGAGCTCCTGCGATCTACCGGCCGGCCGGTGCCCGAGCCATCGACCTACGACACCGATCGCATCGCGGTCTGACCTCGCCCTTTCCCTCGGAGGGCGTCCGCAGCCCCGGCCCGCTTGCCACGCCCGGTCGGCTCGACAAGAAGGTCGACCAGCGCCTCGTCTGATTGCACCGCGGTTTCGGATTGCGTCCCCGCCTCCCCGCTCTCGCTTGCCCCACCCGCCCCGGTCCCGGGCTGGCACCTCGGCGCGATCGCCTGGGGCCGCCGCGGCTACTCGCTCTTCGTGTCGGCCACCGCCGGGGTGACCCACGCGCTCCGGACTGCTCCAGTTCTTCGCCTCCACCCGGTTCTCCACACGGGCCGCCGACTGGCAGAGCTCCCCGACCTGCCGCGAACGGACAGGACGCGCTCGAAGTGGCAGGACGCGAGGATCCGCGCCTCGTGTTCTTCGACATCGACATGCCCAGGCTCGACGGGATCGAGGCCTGCCGGGCGCTCCGCGTGCGGTCGTCGACCGCGACCATCGTGATGTTGACCGCCTCGACTCGGCCGAGGACTCGGCCCGAGGCCGCGCCGAGGAGGCCGGGGCGGACCTGTTCCTGGTGCAGCCATTCGGCCCGCTCGAGCTCTTGCGGATGGTCGATCGGCTGAACTCCTGACGCGGGCCATTGGCTCGCTCGTGCGTCCGTCGCGCGGAGGGCCGACGTCGTGTGGGTCCGCTGACCGGACGACCGCCCGATCCCGTGCCCGGTCCTCATCGGGTCGAGTGGGGCCGATAGGCTCGCCGCCGTTCACCCGCTCTCGGAGACGGAGGACTCGTGACCGGACCACGCCGTGCTCGCCGCCACCCCGCGTTCGTCGCGCCCGCGCTCGCGGTCACGTTCGCCGCCGCCGCCCTCCTCATCGCGGCCCAACCGGCCGCCGCGCTCCCGCCGATCAAGCACGTCTTCGTCATCGTGCTCGAGAACGAATCGGTCTCGACCGCCTTCGGCCCCGCCTCGCCCGCCCCGTTCCTGGCCGGCGACCTCGTCAGGGCGGGCGCGTTCGTGCCCGGCTACACGGGGATCGGGCACGCGTCTCTCGACAACTACATCGCGATGATCTCCGGCCAGGCGCCCAACCCGACGACCCAGGCGGACTGCCCGACCTTCACCGACTTCACGCCGGCGACGCCCGCCGCCGACGGCCAGGTCGTCGGGGCCGGTTGCGTCTACCCCGCGAGCGTGCAGACGCTCCCCGACCAGCTGACGGCGGCCGGGCTCTCGTGGCGGGGCTACATGGACGGCATGGGCGCCGACCCGACCCGGGAGGCCGCCACCTGCGCCCATCCGGCCGTCGGCGCCCCCGACCTGACCGAGGCGGCCACGGCCGCCGACCAGTACGCCACCCGCCACGACCCGTTCGTCTACTTCCACTCGATCATCGACAACCAAGCCAGCTGCAATGCCCACGTGGTCCCGCTGACCAGCCTGGCCGGCGACCTGACGAGCGTCGCCACCACCCCCGCCTTCACGTTCATCACCCCGAACCTGTGCAACGACGGCCACGACGCGAACTGCGCCAACGGCGGGCCCGGCGGCCTCCCCGCGGCGAACACGTTCCTGAAGACGGTGGTCCCGAAGCTCCAGGCGTCCGCTGCCTTCAAGCAGGACGGCCTGATCGCGGTCATCTTCGACGAAGGCGTGGGCGACGCGAGCGCGTGTTGCGGCGAGCTCCCCGGACCGAACACGCTGATGCCCGGCGGCACCGGCCCCGGGGGTGGCGTCACCGGCGCGGTCCTCCTCTCGCCCTTCATCACGCCGGGCACGGTCACGCAGACCCCGTACAACCACTACAGCCTCCTGCGCAGCTTCGAGGACATCTTCGGACTCCCGCACCTCGGCTTCGCCGCTCAAGCCGGTCTCGTGCCCTTCGGGGCCGACGTTTTCGCCGCGGCGCCGACCCCGACTCCGACCCCGACGCCGACGCCGACGCCGACCCCTCCGACGCGCCCCGCCGCCTGCCGGGCCGCGCCGTCCGGCCACGCGATCGGCACCGTCACGATCCGGCGGCGCGGCGCGTCCGCCACCTTGACCTTCACCGCTCGCCGCGACGCCCGGCTGACGAGTCAGGTGCGCCCGACCCACGGCCCCGCCCGAGCGCCCCGGCATAGCCGCCTGCGGGCCTGTCACGCCTTCTCGCTGAGCCTCCCGAAGGGTCACGGGACGGTGAGGCTCACCGCCCAGGTCGGCCGCAGCCGGGAGGCCCGGTCGGTCCGCTACTGACTTGACCGACCGCCGCGGGCGGCCGGCAGCAAGGCCGGCGTTCAGCCCTCCCGGGTGACCGCCTCGACGTGGGTGACCGGGAGCCCGAGCCCTTTGACCTTGCTCGGCAGGTCGAGCTTGAGCCAGCGCGAGACGCGAGCGGGGAGCGTCGAGAGGATGATCTCGTCGTAGCCCCGGAGGTTGACGGCGTCCTCGATCGCGGTCAGTGGCTCGGCGTAGGCGGTGAGCCCCTCGACTTCACGGGCGGCCGCCTCCTCGAGCAGGGGGAGCGCGAGCTCGAGCACCGCCTCGGACTCCTCGATGTCCGTCTGGGTGGCGTCGGCGCCGGTGATCCGGTGGATGCCGTGGGCGGCGTGCGGGACGAGCAGCGTGAACGTGCAGGGGCCGACGGCGGCCCGGCGGCGGACCGCATCGATCAACCCCGGTGTCGCTGCGGTTCGGTTCGCGACGATCAGGACGCGGGCGGGCTCGGATGACTCCATGGCGCTCCTCTCCGGGTAGCGCGATTCTGGCAGGGGCGCTCCGCCCTCGCCACCCCTACCCGGCCCGGTTCCGCTTACCGGGCGGGCGACGGAGCGCGGCTCGCGCCGACGATGTGGGTCACGGGCACCTCGAGCTCGTCCTCGAGGCGCCCGAGGATGCCGGTCTCCAGCCAGTTGGATCGGCCGGCGGGAAGCGTCGAGACGATGACCTCCTCGGCGGCGTGGAACCGGAGCTCATCCTCGATCGCGTCGAGGGCGGCGTTCGGATCGCCGATCGTGCCCGTGGCGAGGATGCCTTCGGCGGCCGCCCAGGCCAGCGTCTCGTCGAGGCGCCGGCGGGCCTGCCTGAGCTCGCCGTCGACGTCGGAGGCGAGGTAGCGGGCGCGGGAGACGAGGATCGGGGCGAGGATCCGCAGCTCGGCCCCGGCGTCGGCGCGGCGGCGCATCTCGAGCCGGAGCTCCTCATCCGCGAGCGTCCGGTTGGCGACGACGAGGACGAGGGGCCGGCCCCGGTCGACCCCGCCGCGCCCGACGAGGGCGGCTTCGTGGAGGCGACGCCGGCGATCCGGATCGGTGGTGCCGACCTCCCAGACGAGGGCCCCGGCGATCGCGCCGACGAACAGGGCGACCCCGGCGATCGGGGTGACGAGGACGCCGAGGGCAGCCGACGCGGCGATCAGGAGCGCGGCGCCGAAGGTGATGTGGAAAGCGTCGGTCTCGGAGCGAACAGGGGAGCGCATGGCGGACGACCTCCTCGGGGTGTGCGGGGCGAGAGCTGGGGGGAGGCGGGTCGCCTCTGCAGGCGCGATCGTAACGATCGACACAATCGAGGTCAAGGGGCGATCGGCGGCGGCCGGTGACCGGCTCCGGCCCACCCCGCCGGGCCGACGAACTCATCGGCCCGGCGGCGAGCACGCGCTCCGCTCGCCCGATCCCCCGATCCCCCGATCCCATCCCTCTACGCATTCCGCCGTCAGCAGCCCTCGACCTCGTCGCACCGGAGCGAGGTGGTCCCCGGGGTGAACGAGACGCCGCGGAGGACCTTGGCGAGACCGGCGGCCTTGACCGTCCGGAACGAGGCGGTCGGCCGGGTCGCCCGGAGGGTGTCGCTGATCGCGACGACCTTGTTCGGGTCGGCACCCTGGTCGCCGCTCCCGCTCACCGTCGAGGTGACGGCCCAGATCGTCGCCACCCCGTCGCGGTGGACCTCGCCGGTGATGTTGCGCAGGCCGTCGGTGGCCGGGGCCCAGGGGAGCCCGGTCGTCGGGTTGTTCCCGGTCGGGTACCCGGCGACCGAGTACGGGATTCCGAGCTTGAGGCCGGTGTTGAGGGTGTAGGCCAGCTTCCAGGCGCCGGCGGCTGTGTCGAAGACCCACTTCTGGAGCCCGGCCTTGGTCTGCGCCGCGTCAGCGGTATGGGTGCCGGTGGCCGGGGAGTAGGTGTTGTCGCCGTTGCCCTCGTCTCCGACGTAGGCCGTGTGGGCGTCGGCGAACCAGATCCCGAAGGGGAATGAGTCGGTCGAGTTCTTGGCCAGGGTGGTGTTGAAGCCCTTGAGGATGCACATGTTGGTCGGGAGGCCGGTCTTCGGGCTGAAGTTGAACGGCGCGGTCGGGAGCGCGGCGCCCGGCGCGGGGAGTCCGGTCCCGTTCGGGCAGGCGGTGCCGGTCGTGTCGACGAAGTACACGGTGTTGACCCCGTTGCCGCCGCTGCCCTTCGTGTAGTAGAGGACGTTGTTGGAGATCGTCAGGCCCCGGAAGTTGTCGTCCTTGCCGATCTTGTCGGGCGGCAGGCCGAGCTCGGTGATGTTTGAAGTTGCCGACCGGCGTCGCCGCGCCGGGGACCTGGGCCGACTCGGGGCTCGAGGACGGGGTCATGATCTGGGCGCCGGCGCCGAGGACGATGCCGGCGGGCTGCGGGTTGCCGCCGTTGCCGGCGTTGCCGGCCGTGTAGAAGAGGTCGGCGCCCCCGGTGTTGTTGCGGACCGCCTCCCGGCCGTTGTTGCCGCTGTAGGCATTGGTCTCGGTGAAGCTCCACTGCCCGCGGCTGTTGATGTCTGCGACCACCCGGTAGGTGATTATCTGGTGACCGGTCGACCGCCCCGGCCGGACCGCCTCAATCCGGGCTCGCCCGGCGGCCGGCGAGGAGCCGGAACGCCGCGGCGGTGCCGATCCCGTAGACCAGGTGGGCCCCGGCGTCCTTGGCCAGGACGGGCGGCGGATAGTCCCAGATCGGCTCGTAGAGGCCGGCCGGGGTGAGCAGGGCGTAGCTCGAGAGCCAGGCGACGAGCCCGGTCCGCACGCCCGAGAGCGGCCCGCTGCGGCCGGATGTTCCGGCCAGGATCCCGTGGACCAGGCCCCACTGGCTCCCGGTGACCGCGTGCATCGCGTTGTTCATCAGCCGGGCCGTGCTCGGTGGGAGCTCTCGCTGGAGGTACCCTTCGACGATCCGGCGGCCGACCTGCGCCGGGGCCGGAGCTCCGTCGTAGCTTTCGAGCCCGGCGGAGGTCTCCCAGGCGAGGAAGGGCTCGGTCCCGCCGCCGCGGCGGTAGTCGGCCCACATCGCGAGGTCCATGGCCAGGGTGCCCGCGATCCCGGCGAGCGCCCCCTTGGTCACCGCGCCGAGCGGCGTGACGTGTCCCCGTCCCATCGGACCCGGGATCGTATTCGACAGCCCGCACAGCCCGCACACCCTGCACACCCCGCACACCCCGCACACCCCGCACACCCCGCACAGCCCGCACACCCCGCACGGCCCGCACGCCCGGCTCGGCGCGAGGCCCGCCGTCCGGCGGAGGCGGCGGTCAGGGCTCGATGCCGACCGCGAAGACGATGTGGCTGCGGGCGACGGCGACGAACGGATGGTGGCTGGTCTCGCCGCCGCCGATCGGCTCGATCGTCACGTCGGTGAGGGGGATGAACACCCGCTCGGACGCATTCAGCATGTCCGAGACCCGGCTGCGGTAGCCCTCGCGGGCGAGGGTCACCGTCCCGCGGATCGTGTGGCTGGGCGTCTCGAATCTGACCTTCTCTTCACGTTGGTCCATGACTCTCTTCTCGGCAGGTGGACCCCTCGACAATAGTCCAGATCCGGGGCCGCCCATTAATGGGGCGGTCCTGGAAACCGCGGACCTATCGGGTGACGTGGAAGTCGGCGGTGAACGGCCGCCCAACGCCGCCGCCGGAGGTTCCGGTCGCGGTCACCGTCACGAGCGCCCGCAGGCCGTGCCGGCGCTTGCCGAGGGCGGCGCGCATGAGCGCGAGGCCGTGGGCGGCGAGGCGGAGGCGGACGGTGCGCCCGCCGCCGGCGGCGAGCGTGAAGTCGGGGACGGTGAGCGCGGTCCGGGCGCGCCCGGCGGCGGGGGTCAGGCGGGCGGTGGCGGTGACCCGGCAGGCCCGGTCGCAGCGGACGTTGAGGACGAGCCCGCGCCGGGCGAGGACGCCGATGCGGCGCTGGAGGGTCACGGTGACCACAGGCGGGGGCGGGGGCGCGACCGGGGGCGGGGCGAACCCGGTGTAGGCGGCGCAGGTCCCGGGGGGCGCGACGCCGGCGAAGCGCTCGAGCCGGTTGTTGGGGGGGTCGGCGACGATCACCGCGCCCCGGCAGTCGACGGTGAGCCCGGCGGGACCGATCAGGTCGCCGGGCCCGGTCCCCCGGACGCCCCAGGTCGAGATGAACGTCCCGCCGGCCGAGAACCGCTGGATCCGGCTGTTGGCCCGGTCGGAGACGTAGACGTAGCCGCCGCCGTCGACGGCGATCCCGTCGGGGCTGCGGAAGCGCCCGGGGGTCGTGCCCCGGCCGCCCCAGTCGCGCAGGACGCCGCCGTCGGGACCGAGCTCGACGACGCGGTTGTTGCCGGTGTCGGCCACGTAGACGTCGCCGGCCCCGTCGAGGGCGACGGCGGCCGGGGCCAATAGCTGACCCGGACCGGACCCGGTGCCGCCGGCCGTCCAGGCGAGCGTGGCGTCGGCGCGGTAGCGGAGGATCTGGTCGCCGGCGGTGTCGACGACGGCGAGGCCGCCGGCCGGGTCGGCCGCGACGCCGGTGGGGGTCCCGGTCGCGGCGATCTGGAGGAGCGGCGCCCCGGAGCGGGTCAGGTGCTGGGTGCGGCGGTTGCCCGGGTCGGCGACGAACAGCCCGCCGCCGGGGTCGAAGTCGGCTGCGGTCGGGCCGGCGAACTGCCCGGGGAGGGCGCCCGAGCGGCCGATCGTGGCGGCGAACGCGCCGGTCGGGTCGAAGGCCTCGAGCCGGTTGTCGAGCGTGTCGGCGACGATCAGCGCACCGCTCGGGTCGGCGGTGACCCCCTGCGGGCCGCTGAGGGCGCCGTCGGCGCGCCCTGACCGGCCCCAGCCGCCGCGGAGGGCGCCGCCGGCGTCGAAGATCTGGATGCGGTTGTTCGCGGTATCGGCCACGTAGACGAGGCCGGCGGGCGTGGCGGCGAGGGCGCGGGGGAAGCCGAGCTGGGCGGGGGCCGTGCCGAACGTCCCCCAGGTGGCCAGGTAGCCGAGCTGGGGGTTGAGCTTGACCACCCGGTGGTTGTTGTTGTCGGCCACGTAGACGTTGCCGGCCCCGTCGAGGGCGACGTCGTAGGGAAAGGCGAACTGCCCGGAGGCCGGCCCCATGGCTCCGGTGGCGCCGAGGAACACGCCGTCAGGGGTGAACGCCTCGATCCGGTGGTTGTCGTCGTCGGCGACGTAGACCTCCTGGGCGTTGGCGGCGACGCCCTGGGGGTAGCTGAACTGGCCGGGCCCCGGCCCGGACGTGCCCCAGGCGATCGCCCCGGTGCCGTCGAGGCCGAAGCGCTCGATCCGGTGGTTGGCCGTGTCGGCGACGTAGACATAGGGCCCGGCGACCGCGACCCCGCCGCCGGCGCCGGCGCTCGCCCCGCTCCCGGCGCCGAAGTGGAACTGGCCGACGGCGGTGCCCGGGCTTCCCCAGGTGGTGATCAGGACGCCGTTCGGGTCGAACTTCTCGATCCGGTTGTTGGTGGCGTCGACCAGGTAGACGGCGCCGGACGCGTCGGTCGCGAGGCCCCCGACGGAGCCGAACTCGGCCGGGCCGGACCCGGCCTCACCCCACTCGGCCTCGAACGCGCCGGCGGGGGAGAACTTCTGCACGGCCGAGGTCTGCTGGTCGGCGACGTAGACGTCGCCGGCCGGCCCGACGGCGATGGCCTGGGGGTAGCGGAAGACTCCCTCGGCGCGCTGCCCGATCAGGCTGGCGCCGTCGTACGGGCACGCGGTCGCGCCGGGACACGGAGCGGCGGCGGCGCGGGGGGCGAGCGACCCGAGCAGCGCGGTCGCGATGACCAATCCGATCATTCGGAGCAGTTTCCGGTCGCCGGGGCGGGGTCGCCGGGGCCGGACGGGGTTGGTGCGCGGCCATGCTCGCCGCGGACCGGGCGCGGGGGAGGAGTGGCGTGGGCGGCCCGGCATGCGCGTCACCTCCTGATCCTCCCCGAATCGCGGCTGAGCGTGCCAGTCGGAACACCCGGCCGGCCCCGACGGAGCGGAACCCGGCGCCTCAGTCGGCTCCGGTGAGGCCGTAGACGAAGACGACGGGGAGCATGGCCAGCCAGGCGGCGGCGCCCGCAGAGGATCAGCCTGCGGACGCGCACTCCGGCCGCGGCGAAGCTCGGGGCCAGGAGGACCAGGGCGAGCGCCACGCCGAGCGCGCCCCGCCCGCGTGCCGTGAAGGCGTTCGTGTCGATGTCGAGGATGACGAACGGGACCGCCGATGCCGCGACCGCGAGCACGGCGATCCACGCGTCCGGTCGAGCGTGGCGGAGGGCAACGGCGGCGGCGAGCCAGGCGGTCACGGGTGCGGCGACCGTCAGGAGGGAGACACCCTGGCGGGTGAAGGTGAAGGCTTCGGGGCCGCCGAGGAACCCGCCGAACGGGACGAGGGTGAACTGCTCCGGGCCGCGCGGCGGACCGACGAGCGCGGCGATGACCGCTGCGTAGGCGATGTACGGCCCGACGGCGAGCGCGACGAAGCCGGCCGTCGGCCAGAGACGACGTCCGAGGCTCGTGGATCCCCTCCGCTCGCCACCGCCGCGGCGGTGGCCGCTCCAGACGGCGAGCGCGAGCGGCGCCACGAAGGCGGCGGCGGGTTGGCGGGTGAGGAACGCGAGGGCGAGGAGCGCGGCCGAGAGCAGCCACGCGGATCTACGATCGGAGTCGAGGGCAGCGATCGCGCCGGCCACGAGCAGGAAGGCGACGGGCTCGGTGAGGTCGCGCTGGACCGCGACGAGGGCGCCGGGGGCGATCCCATAGAGCAGGGCGTACGCCGGGGGCGTGCCGCGTCGGCGCAGGTACCCGCCGAGCAGGGCCGTGGCGCCGACCACGGCCGCGAGATTGACGATGAGCAGCGTCCACGGAATCGCTGCTCGCTGGCCGAGGGCGGCCGCGCGGGCGAGGGCCGGGTAGACCGGGCGGAGGTAGCGGTAGCCCGGAGAGTCCATGTAGAAGCGGGCGTTCCGCGGGTCGAGGGCGAGGTAGTAGTAGAACTGGCCGTCGTAGCCCTCGCCGGCGCGGTTGGGGTCCTGGTTGCTCGGCGGCGTGTAGCCCGGGTCGAGACGGATCGCCTGGCTGCGGTGGCTCGCGCCGACGTATTTCGGGCCGATGCGGATCAGGTCCCGGACGTCGTGGTGGAGGGCGAAGAACGTCGCGACCCAGCCGAATTGGACGACGCAGCAGGCCGCGACGACGCGGCGCACCGACCAGCCGGCGATGTGGCCGAGCGTCCGGTCGACCGATCTGTCGCCGCGGGGGACGGCGAGTCGAGGCGGTCGCCGAGGTCCGGGGGGCGATGGGGCGACGACGCACAGGGCGAGCTCGAGCGTCGCGCCGGTCCGACTAGGGAGCCGAGAGCTCCTCGGTCCGCGGGCGGGCCGGGAGGTCGACCGGCTCGTTGCGGCGGTCGCCGACGATGTAGAGGGGTCGACGTTTGACCTCGTCGTAGATCCGCCCGACGTATTCGCCGATCAGGCCGATCGCGATCAGCTGGATCCCACCGAGCATGAGGATGGCGATGGTGATCGAGCCGAAGCCGGGGAGGTAGGAGCCGAAGATGCGCAGGGCGATGACCACGGGGATGGCGAGGAAGGCGACCCCGGAGAAGAGGAACCCGAGGTAGGTCGCCATCTGGAGCGGGAGGTGGGAGAAGGAGGAGATCGCGTCGAGGGAGAAGCGGAGCATCTTGCGCAGGGGGTACTTGGTCTCGCCGGCGTAGCGGGCGTCGCGCTGGTAGCTGATCGCCGTCTGGGTGAAGCCGATCCAGACGGTCATGCCGCGGAGGAAGCGGCTGCGCTCGCCCATCGCGAGGAGGGCGACGAGGGCGCGCCGGTCGAGCAGGCGGAAGTCGCCGGAGTTGGGCTCGAGGTCGACCTGGGCGAGCTTGTCGAAGAGCTTGTAGAACCAGGTGGCGGTGGCCAGCTTGAAGCGAGTCTCGCCCTCGCGCTGGCTGCGGACGGCGTAGACGACGTCCGACCCCTGGGCCCAGAGGTCGACCATCTCGCGGATCAGCTCGGGCGGGTCCTGGAGGTCGGCGTCGAGCATGGCCACGGCGTCGCCGCGGGCGTGCTCGAGACCGGCGGTGAGGGCCGCCTGGTGGCCGAAGTTGCGCGAGAGGTGGATCACCCGCAGGCGGGGGTCGGCGTCGGCCAGGCGGTCGAGGATCGCCGGCGTGCCGTCGCGGCTGCCGTCGTTGACGACGATCAGCTCGTAGTCGAAGCCGGCGAGGGCGGCGGTCGCCCGCTCGTAGAACACCTCGACGAGCTCCTCCTCGTCGAACACCGGGGCGCAGACGCTGAGCAGCTTCAGCGGGCGGGGCCGCTGGCGGGGCAGGGTCGGCTGCGGGATCTCGTCGGCGGGCATCACGTGGGCGGGCTCGGTTCGCGCGCGTCCGGGCGACCGGCAACCGAGAGAGTAAACCGCGGGGTGCGGGTTTCCCGCGGCCGCTTAACCCACCGTAACCCAAACGGCGCCGGTGCTTCATCCTGTGCCCGGTGACCAGGGCCCGCATCCCCGCCGCCGGCTTCGCGCCGATCGTCGGCCAGCTGGCCAGGTACGGGGTGGTGGGTGCGTCGAACACGCTGATCGGCTACGGCATCTACGCGGTCTGCGTCGACCTCCTCCTGATTCAGTACGAGATCTCGCTGGCCATCGCCTACGTCCTCGGGGCGATCAACGGCTACGTCCTCAATCGGTACTGGACCTTCGGCGGGCACGACGCCGATCATGCGACCTCGGGCGGACGCTACGCGGCTGTCCAGGTCGCGGCCTTCCTCGTCAACCTGGGGCTCCTGCACGCGGCCGTCGCCTGGCTCGGGGTGGAGAAGAACATCGCCCAGGCGGTGGTCGTGCCGCTCGTCTTCGCGGCGACCTTCGTCCCCAACCGGCTGTGGTCGTTCGCCCACCGGGTCGAGGACCCGGCGATCGCCCGGGGCACGCCGTCCTGATGGCCGTGGCCGCTCCGGCGACCGTCCAGCCGGCGAGGACGGGGAGACGCGGTTGGCTGATCGGGCTGGTGGGGGTGACCGTGCTGGCCGCCGGCCTGCGCCTCGTCGGCCTGGCCCGGGTCCCGGAGAACCCGTTCTACGACGCGGCGGTCCGCTCGATGGCCGAGTCGTGGCACAACTTCTTCTTCGGGGCGTTCGACCCGAGCGCGAGCGCGGCGATCGACAAGCCGCCGTTCGACCTCTGGCTCCAGGTCGTGGCCGTCAAGGTGCTCGGCTTCAACTCGACCGTCCTCAAGCTGCCGTCGGCGATCGCGGGATCGCTCGCCGTACCCCTCCTCTACGACCTCGTCCGCCGGCTCGCCGGGCGGCCGGCCGCCCTGGCCAGCGCCGCGGCCCTGGCCGTCCTCCCGGCGGCGGTGGTGACGGCGCGGAGCGACACGATGGATTCGCTGATGATGTTCCTGCTCGTCGGCTGCGCCTGGCTGCTGCTCCGCTACGCCGAGCGGCGCCAGACGGTCTGGCTGGTGCTGGCCGGGCTGGCCCTCGGGCTCGACTTCAACGTCAAGCTGTTCGAGGCGCTCGTGCCGGTCCCGGCGTTCCTGGTCTTCGTGTGGCTGTGCTGGCGGGGCGAGCCGGTCGGGGCGCGGATCCTGCGCCTCGGCGCGGTGGCCGTGGCGTTCGGCGCCGTCGCCGTCAGCTGGCTCGTCGCCGTCTCGCTCGTCCCGGCCCACGCGCGGCCGTACCCGATCGGCTCGACCAACGGGAGCGTCTGGAACGCGGTCTTCGTCTACAACGGGACCGACCGGGTGACCCAGCCGCCCCACCCGTCGACCTACGACGCCGTCCCGACGGCCCGGGCCGGGGGCGAGCTGGTCGCCGCGAGCGGGACCCTGCCCGCGGCCGCTCCGCGTCCGGCGACCGCCCCGAGCCCGGCGGCCGCCCCGAGCCCGGCGGCCGCCCCGAGCCCGGCGGCCGCCCCGAGCCCGGCGGCCGCCCGGCGGCCGGCGACCGCCCCGAGCCCGGGGGCCACCCCGCGCCCGGCCCTCGCCAAGCACCGCAGGGCCCGCCCGCCGAGCGCGCCGGCCGGGCCCCTGCGGCTGTTCAAGCGGTCGCTGGTCGACTTCGGCGGCCTGATCGGGACCGTGCTCTTCGCGGCGCTGGTCTTCGGCGTGCTCGCCACGGCCGGCACGGTGCGGGCGTGGCTCCGCCTGCCGGCGGGGTCCGAGCGGCGGGCGGTGATCGGCCGGGCGGCGGTGCTCGCCCTCGGCGTCTGGCTCGCGACCGGGGTGCTCCTCTTCTCGTTCGCCGGTCGGGTCCACCCCCGCTACCTCGAGGCCTTCACCCCGGCGGTGGCCGCGACCCTCGGGCTCTCGGTCTACGCGTTGGCCCGCCGGGCGCGGGACCCCTTCATCGCCTACGTCCTGCTCGCCGGCCTCGCGGTCTGCCTGCTCGAGGCGGCCGCGGTGACCGGGCGGGGGAACCTCGTCCGCGCGGGGCTGGGCGTCGGCGTCCTCCTCGCCGGGCTCGCGACCGTCCTGCTCGTCCGCGGCGTCCGCGGGGTCGCCCGGACCGGGGGGTGGCCGCGGGGGTCGGGTCCGGAGCTCGTCGCCCTGGCCGTGGTCGCGTCGGTGATGTCCTTCCCGCTGGCCCGCGACCTCAGCCTGATCCGCGACCACAGCGGGGTGCAGGCGTCCTCGCCGCAGCTGAAGGCCCCGGTCGTCGCCGCCCTCTCGCGCTACCTGAGCGCCCACCAGGGTCGAGCGCGCTACGAGCTGGCGGCGAGCGCGCCGAGCCTGGCCGCGCCCGTGATCGTGCGCGACGCCCGGCCGATCCTCCTGCTCACGACGGTCGACGCCCGCCCCCTGGTCACCCTCCCGAACCTGCTCGCGCGGATCGGGGCCGGGGAGGTCGGCTACGTGCTCATGCACGGTCGCTGCCCCCACCCGCCGTACCACATCCTCCCGGCCTGCTCGGCGGCCGTCCGCTGGGTCCAGGCGCACGGAGCCGACGTGAGCGGGGACCTCGGCCTGACGCCGGCCGCGACCGGCCTGCTCTACCGCGTCACCCCGGGGGTGGCCGCGGCCCAGGGCGCGCGCAGCACCTATTGAGGGCGCCGGCGGCGCCACGACCCGCCTCAGCGGAAGACGGCCATCAACGAGAGGCCGCAGGGGATGCGCCGGCCGGCGCCGATCACCCGGGCCTCGAGCTCGAGCGGCTGCTCGAGCAGGCGGTTGAGCCAGGTCGGGGTCCGCTCGAGGTCGGAGACGGCGTTCGTCCCGTCGACTTCTGGGCGGCGGAGGCGGAGGATCGCTCGGTGGGCGGCGGCCGCGGGGAGGAGGATGCCGTTGAAGTGGGTGGTCGACACCGTCTCCCAGCCGGCGTCGCCGGCGGCGATGGAGAGCGTGCTGCGGGTGTAGCGGCGGCGGTGGTGGTTGATCACGTCGTGCTCGCTCCAGAGCCACTGGTAGGCCGGGACGGTGACCAGGAGGAGGCCGCCGGGTCGCACGACGCGGCGGAGCTCGCGGAGCGCTTCGCGGTCGTTGTCGAGATGCTCGATCACGTCGAAACTGACCGCGAGGTCGAAGCGGTCGGCCGCGAAGGGCATCGCCTCGAGAGTGCCCTGGACGACGTCGCCGACGCCGCGGGATCGGGCCTTGGCCACGCTGGCGTCGGCCAGCTCGAGGCCGGTGACCGTCCCGAAGCGGGCGAGGTCGACCATGTTGCGCCCGCTCCCGCACCCGGCGTCGAGGATCTCGATCGAGTCGGGGAGCCGCAGGGAGCGGAGCTCCTGCGCGATCACCCGCCGGCGCCCCCGGTACCACCAGTGGGCGTCCTCGATCTCGTGGGTGCGGAGCTCGTAGACCTCGTCCATGGGCGGGGATACAAGCAGGCCGGGGCGCCCGGCAGCTGGCGCACCGTCCCGGCGGCCGTAACATCGTCCTCGTGCTCGGCCCGTCGAAGCCCGTCCCCCGCCTCGGGGCGCCGGCCGTGATCGCCCACTTCGGCGGCCGAGCTGAGATCGTGACGATCGTCGGCATCGAGGATGGCGGCCGGCGCCTGGTGGTCGGCGGCGCGGACGGGGCCCGCCGGGAGTTCACCCTCCGCCGGGCGACGGCGGCCTTCGTCGCCGCGGGCGAGCAGCACGCGCCGAGGCTGCGCCTGCTCGACGCGGCGGGCGCCGGCGCCCCGTAGGGCACGCCCGGCGGATCAGTCGGCCTCGGGCCCGGGGGGCCGCCGTCCACGCTTGCGCTCGGCGGCCTGGCGCTTGACGTCGAGGCGGCGACGGCGCGACGCGGCGCTCGGCCGGGTCGCCCGGCGGGGGCGGGGGACGGCGAGCGCCCGGGCGAGGCGCTCGGACAGGCGCCCGAGGGCCAGCTCGCGGTTGCGCGACTGGCTGCGTCCGTCCTGGGCGATCGCGGTCACCCGGGGACCGCAGCGGGCGAGCACTCGCTGGCGCTGGGCTTCGCTGAGGGCCTGGGAGGCGTGCACGTCGAAGCTCGCCTCGATCCGCGAGGCGGTGACGTTGGCGTGCTGGCCGCCGGGACCGGAGGAGCGGCTCGCGCGGATGGTGATCTCGGCCATCGGGATGGCGACGTCGCGGTTGACGACGAGCTCGTCGCTCATGACCGGTCGGCGCTGCTCGTGGGCCGGGCAGCGGGCATCCTCGGGCCCAGAGCGGGTCGCGCCCTACCGGCCGGTGGTGCGGTGCCCGGCTGCCCGGGTGTGCCCGGACCGCCCGCGGGCGGCGCCGGCGCCGCCGCGCCCGGTGGCGGCCGCCGGGGGCGGCGTGCGGCGCACGAGCAGGCGCAGCGCCCGGTCGTCAGGGCCGGCCTCGGCTCGCTCGGAAAGGGTCCGCGGGTGGACCGTGCGGAAGCCGGGGCCGCGTTCGGGGTCGCGGACGGCGACGACGACCTTGGTGGCGCTCGGCGCGTCGAAGACGATGCCGTCGAGCGGTCGCCCGCCGTCGTTGACCCGGACGAGCTGCCCTGGGCTGGTCGATTCCATGGTCGGAGCCTACTCGGCGGATCGGGCCCCCGCGCGTGTCGAACAGCCGGGCGCCGGCGGGGTCGGGAGGCGGTCGAGCCCGGTCGGGGGAGCGGCGCCCGGCGAGCGCCGCGGCCCGGTCGGGCCGAGCGCCGGGCGAGGCCGTGCGATGATAGGCCCAGCCACTCGTCCGAGGGGAGCCGATCATGAAACTCGAGAGCTCGTTCTCCGTGCGGGCGCCGATCGACGAAGTCTGGGCCGCGCTGCTCGATGTCGAGCGGACGGCTCCGTGCCTGCCGGGCGCGCGCGTCCTCGAGCGCCGGGGCGACGACGTCTACGGGCTGGCCCTCGACATCGCCGTCGGCGCGACGCCGGTCTCGTGCCAGGGTCAGGTCGCGATCGTCGAGCAGGAGCCCGGTGCGCGGCGGGCGGTCCTCAACCTGAGCGCCGAGTCGGACGGCGACGGCCGGGCCGTCGGGCGCGTCGAGCTGAGCCTGGTCGCGAAGGGTGAGCTCACGGCGGGCGCGATCTCGGGCGAGCTGTCCCTCAGCGGCGGCGCTGCCGCGGTCGACCAGGCGACCATCGAGGCCGCGGTCGAGCGGTTGGTCGACGGGTTCGCCCGCAACCTCGCCGCCATGCTCGGCGGCGGCGTTCCCACGGTCAACGGCGCCGATCCGGCGTCCTCGACGGCTCGGACGCCGGCTCCGGTCGGCCACCCGCTGCCCGGCGACCCGGCGATCGTGATCGAGTCGGCCGCGGCCGCCGCGGCCGAGGCGCAGCCGGGTGAGCCGCTCGCCCAGCCGGCGTCGATGGCGCCGGACCCGGGCGCCGTCCCTCCGCCCGAGCCTCCTCCGAGCCCGGGCGCGGGGAGCTGGGCCGGCGCTCCCCAGACCGGGGCGATCGAGCGCTTGCGCACCCCGCTCGGGGCGGTTCTCCTCGGCCTCGTGATCGTGGCGCTCGGGTGGCGGCGGGCTCGCCGGCGCCGCGCCGGCGGGAGCGTAGCGGAGACCGACACCGCCTCGCCGGCCCCATCGGCGGCGTGAAGGCCGGCGCATGCTGCCCCTGGTCCTGGCCCATATCGCCGGCGTGCCGGTCGAGGAGACGCTCCTGAGCGTCGGCCCGGCCCTGGTCGCGGCCGTCTCGGTCGGCCTCGTCCACATTCGCTCGCTCCGCGGCCGGTCGCCGTTCGACGAGGACGCCGACGGCGACGAGGCCGAGGCCGAGGCCGACCGCTGCGAGCTTGGCCTAGCGACGCAGCCCGAGCGACGGCCGGCTCGCCGTGCGGAGATCTTTGAGCTCGCCGAGGGCCGGGTCGTCGGGCAGGTGGTCGGGCGCTTCGAGCAGCCGGGCGTCGAGCCGGGTCTCGACGAGCTGGCCCCCGACCAGCTCGACCCGGCATGCGCCGGCCTCGGGGCGGGCGGTGACCACCTCGACGAGGGCGGTCCCGCTGAATAGGAGGGCGGCCCCGTCGTCGACCCCGAACCCGCCCGGGATCGCGGCCTCGCGGATGTGGTCGTGGAAGCTCGGCCGGCGCGGCGGGTCGGCGTCGTAGTGGACGCAGTTGCTCCCGCGCAGCAGGCCGAGACCCCCGCTCGGGCGCGGCTTCCCGTGGGAGCGGGTGATCCCGGCCTCGAACCAGCACATCGACCCGGCGCTCACCCCGCAGAGGAGGATCCCGGCCTCCCACGCCTCGGCGAGGATCGCGTCGAGCCCGTGGGCCCGCCAGATCGCGATCAGGTTGAGCATGCTCCCGCCGCCGACGTAGATGGCGTCCTGCTCGAGCAGGTGCTGGCGGATCGCGACGGGATGGTCGCCGAGCCGGAAGAGCGAGAGGTGGGAGGTCTGGCAGCCGAGCCGGCGGAAGCTTGCGTTGAAGCGATTGATCTGCTCGACCGGATCGCCGCTCGCCGTCGGGAGCAGGCAGATGCGCGGGCGTTCGGGTCCGGCCAGGGCAGCGACGTAGGCGTCGAGGGCGTGGTCGCGGGGGCCGCTGCCGAAGCCGCCGCCGCCCATCGCGACGATGCGCGGCGCCCGCGCGGCGCGCATCAAGAGCCGGCCGCGGCCGCCAGGCTGGCGGCCGGCGGCGAGAGCTGCGCCGGACCCGACTCGAGCGTGGATCCGGGTACGACGTCGGCGATCGGCGCGCCGGCCTCGCCGAGGTAGGTCGTCCGGAGCGCCGTCCGCACGACGCGCCCGCGGACGGTCCGCATCCGGTAGGCCCGCGCCTTCGGCCGCGAGCTCACGACGCGGACGAGCTCGTCGCCGACGAAGTGGAGCGCGGCCCCGTCCTCGGACGCGTATCCGGCGCACAGTCCGTCGACCAGGAACTCCCGGTAGGCCCGGTCCCGGTCACGCTCGCCATCGTAGTGAACGGTGTTGCTCCACGGGAGGAAGCCCAGCCCGCCGACCCGGGTCGGCTTCCCGTGGAAGGCGCTCACCGCCTCGCGGAACCAGCAGAGCGAGCCGGCGCTGACCCCGCAGAGGACCACGCCGGCGTTCCACGCGTCGCGGAGGATCTCGTCGATGCCGTGGGCGCGCCAGACGCCGAGGAGGCTGATCACGCTGCCGCCGCCGACGTAGATGACGTCCTGCGCGAGCAGGTGGGCGCGCAGATCCGGCGCGCCCGGCTCCCGCCGGAAGAGCGAGAGGTGCGACGGCTCGCAGCGCGAGGACTCGAACGCCCGGTAGAAGCGGACGATGTAGTGGTCGGCGTCGCCGCTGGCCGACGGGAGGAAGCACACCCGGGGGCGCTCCTTCCCGGTCAGCCCGAGCACGTAGTCGTCGAGCAGGGGGTTCCCGGCCTCCATCGAGAATCCGCCGCCGCCGAACGCGACGATCTGGGGGGCGGGAGAGCTCATCAGATGAGCGTAGGCCCCGGGACGTCCCGGGTCATTGGCCCGCCGGCAGCGACCGCTTGGACTGCCGGTCCCCGTCAACCGGGCGGATGGTCGATGCTCGACGGCTCGAGCCGGGAGGCGCCGGGCACCAGCGACGGCGGGGTGGCCCCGGCCCGCGCGCAGGTGGCCGCCGCCACGGCCACGGCGAACCCGGTCGCCGACTCGACGAGGTCGGCCCGGGCGAGCGCGCGGCGGTCGAGCCGGTGCGCGCTCCACCAGGCGAGGAACCCACCGCAGAAGGCGTCGCCGGCGCCGATCGTGTCGACCACGCGGACGGGTGGCGCCGCGACCGGGATCTCGCCCCACGCGCCGATGGCGACGGCTCCCTCCGCGCCGCGGGTGAGGAGCACGGTCGACGGGCCGAGGGCGAGCAGGGCGCGGGCCGCCGCGCGCGGCGGCGTTCCCGGGTCGAGCCAGGCGAGATCCTCGGCGCTCACCTTCACCAGGTCGCTGTGGCCCAGGACCCGCGCCAGGCGGGCGCGGTAGGCCCCGGCGTCCTCGACCAGCCCGGGCCGGCAGTTGGGGTCGACCACGATCAGCGCCCGCCCGGTCAGCGCCGCGACGACCGCCTCGATCGCGCTGGCCACGGGCTCGAGCATCAGGCCGAGCGTGCCGACGTGGAGCATCCCGACGGCGGCCGGGAGCGCCCCGAGCGCGGCTTCGACGCCGAGGCCGGGGACGGAGGTGCCGGTCGCGTAGAAGCGGTAGCGGGCGGCTCCGTCGGGCTCGACGTAGGCCAAAGCGAGCGTCGTCGGCTCGTCGGTGTGGACAACGCTGGCGACGTCGACGCCGTCGGCCCGGAGGCTCGCCTCGAGCTCCCGTCCGAGGCCGTCGGTGGAGAGGCGCCCGAGGAAGGCCACGGGCTGGCCGAGCCGTCCGATCGTCCGCGCCGTGTTGAACGGGCCGCCGCCCGGGTGGCCGGCGAGCTGTCCGGCGCCGTCGGCCACGAGGTCGTAGAGCGCCTCGCCCGCGACGAGGATCGGAGCCGCAGTCATCGGCGCTCGACCGGAGGCAGCTCGCCCGAGCCGCGCGGGATCAGGGTCGGGGCGAGCACGACCCGCTGCGACGGCTCCGTGCTCCCGTCGAGGCGAGCGAAGAGGAGGTCGGCCGCCGCCCGACCGAGCCCGGCCGCGTTCTGCGAGATCACCGTCAGGCCCGGCTCGACGAGGCCGGCGAGGGCGATGTCGTCGAAGCCGACGAGGGCGACCGTGTGCTCGAGGCCGAGGTCGTGGAGGGCCTGGACGGCCTGGATCGTGATCAGGTTCTGGCTCGTGAAGAGCGCGGTCGGCCGCGACGGGCCCCGCAGCAGGGCGCGGGTCTGCTCGTAGCCGTCGGCCGCCCGCGGGAGCGTGTGGCGGATCAGTTCCTCGTCGGCCGGGAGGCCCGCCGCCGCGAGCGCCTCGCGATATCCGCGCAGGCGCTCCGACGCCGTATAGAGCTCCGGCCGGTCGCCGAGGAAGCCGATCCGCCGGTGGCCGCCCCCGATCAGGTGACCGACGCCCGCGCGCGCGCCGCCGGCATTGTCGGCCAGCGCCGCGTCGGCGTCGATAAAGCGGCCCGGGCGGTCGACGAAGACGAGCGCGACCCCGGCCGCCCGGTCGCGCAGCAGATAGGTGTGATCGGCCGACGCCGGGGCGATGATCAGGCCGTCGACGCCGCGCGAGCCGAACGCCTCGGCGAGATCGCGCTCACGCTCGGGGAGCTCGTCCGAGCTCCCCGCGAACGTCAGGACCCGCCGCCGCCGGGCGACGTCCTCGATGCCGCGTTGGACGGCCGAGAAGAACGGGTTGGCCACGTCCTCGACGATCAGGCCGATGCTCGCCGACAGGCCGTCGGCCCGGCGCAGCGCGCTGGCGGCCACGTTGTGCCGGTAGCCGAGCGCCGCCGCCGCCTCGCGGACACGCACCGCCAAGTCCTCGCCGACCGCCGGATCGGCGTTGACGACCCGCGAGACCGTGCTCAGGCTGACCCCGGCGAGCGCCGCCACCTGCTTCATGGTGGCCCGCCGGCCGGCGCGGGCGGGGCCTGCCCCGTTCGATGCGGAAAACGTTTCGCGGACTTCCATGGACTGCAAATCCCCCTGTGCTCGTTGGATTGGGAGAGTGTACGCGAATCGTAGCCAGAAAACGAAATCTCTTGACAATGACGGCTCTTGGGAATACAGTCTCGGAATCTGCTGAAAACGTTCTCTCGACCGGGACGACCCGGGCGGGGGAGAACCTGGAGAAGAGGGACGAGGCATCTCATGAGCAAGGGCCGACTGAAGTTCTCACTTTCGTTGGTGGCGGTGATCGCGCTGATCGCCGCCGTGGTCGGGGTGGTCGCCGGGCGGGCGTCGGGCGGCTCGTCGAGCGGCGGCGGAAGTGGTGGAAGCGGTGGCAAGGCGGCCGGCAAGGCGGTCGACGTGATCATCAAGGCGAGCGACTCGTCCTTCTGGCAGACGATGCTCGCCGGGGCGAAGAAGGCCGGCGGCGACTACGGGCTCTCGATCGGGCTCTTCGGCCCGACCTCGGAGACCGACGTCGCCCAGCAGGTGCAGCTGATCGAGAACTCGATCTCCCGCGGGGTCAAGGCGATCGTCCTCGCGCCGAACTCGTCGAACGGCCTCAACGACGCGATCAAGCGAGCCCGGTCGGCCGGGATCAAGGTGGTCGTCGTCGACACGGCGGTGACCACGCCGGCCGAGGGCTTCATCGGCACCGACAACATCAAGGCCGGCGTCCAGGCCGGTCAGACCCTCTGCTCGCTGATCCAGGCCTCCGGAAAGACCTCGGGCGCGGTGATGGTCGAGTCGTCGGTCGCCGGCGTGCAGACGATCAAGGACCGGGACACCGGCTTCGCCCAGGGGCTCGCCGCCTCGTGCCCCGGCGTCAAGGTCAGCCTTCAGCGCTACAACAACAACGACATCAACACCGCGGCCAGTCAGGTCAACGACGCGCTCACGGCCAACCCCAACCTGCTCGGGATCTTCGCCGACAACAACGTCTCCGGCGTCGGGGCGGCCCGGGCGATCAAGGACAACCACGCGACCGGGAAGATCCCGGTCGTCGCCTTCGACACCGATCCGCAGGAGAACGCGGCGCTCACCGACGGCTCGATCAGCGCGCTCGTCGTCCAGAACCCGTACTTCTTCGGCTACCAGGGCGTGGTCGAGGCCGGGATGTCCGCGGTCGGCAGCCAGCCGCCGCCGAAGCTCGATCCGGGCGCCGTCGTGGCCACCAAGGCGAACGCAACCTCGCCGGTCGTGGCGCCGCTGCTCAACCCGCCGACCACGAAGGCCGGAGCATGAGCACCAACGCGAACACCCAGCCGGTGGTTTCCCTCCGGGACGCCTCCAAGGCCTACGGGCCGAACAAGGCGCTGACCGACGTCACGCTCGAGCTCCGCCCCGGCGAGGTCATGTGCCTGGCCGGAGAGAACGGGGCCGGCAAGAGCACGCTGATCAAGATCCTCACCGGGGCGATCCGCCGTGACACCGGGGACTACCTGATCGACGGCAAGGAGGTCGGCTCGCCGACCCCGTCGCAGGCCCGCGAGGCCGGCATCGGGGTCGTCTATCAGGAGCTCAGCCTGCTGCCCGACCTCTCGGTCGCCGAGAACCTCCTGATGAGCCGGCTGCCGGCCCGGCGGGGCGTGACCCGGCCGCGGGAGGCGCGGCGCCAGGCGCGGGCGATGCTCGAACGGGTCGCCCTCGACACCCTCGATCCCGACGCCCTGATCGCCGACCTGCCGCTCGCCGTCCAGCAGCTCGTCGAGATCGCCAAGGTGCTCGGCGCCTCGCCGCGGGTGCTGATCTTCGACGAGCCGACGACGGCCCTCTCGGAGACGGAGACCAAAGCGCTGCTCGGAACGATCAAGCAGCTCCGCGAGGAGGGCCACGCGATCATGTACGTGACCCACCACCTCGAGGAGATGTTCGAGATCGGCGACCGGGTCACCGTCCTGCGCGACGGCGGGCTGGTGTTGACGGCGCCGATGGCCGAGTTCGACCGCGACAGCCTGATCGCGTCGATGGTCGGCCGGAAGATCGAGTCGCTCTACCCGGCGTCCAACCGGACGATCGGCGAGCCGCGGCTCCGGGTCAGCGGTCTGCTCCCGCACGGGTGCACGACGCCGATCAGCTTCGAGGTCCGGGCCGGGGAGATCGTCGGCGTGGCCGGCCTGCTCGGATCGGGGCGGAGCGAGCTGGTCCGGGCGATCTTCGGGGCCGACGGCCGACCAGACGGGCGAGATCTCCGTGGACGGCAAGCGGGTCCGCGGCGGGGACCCCCGGCGGGCGGTCCAGGCCGGGCTCGGCCTCCTGACCGAGGACCGCAAGCGCCTCGGTCTGCTGCTCGAGCTGACGATCCGCGAGAACGCCTCGATCGCCGACCTCGGCGACCTGTCGAGCTTCTTCATGGTCGACCGCAAGGAGGAGCGCGGCATCGTCGACAAGTACCTCGGCGGGCTGCGCCTCCGCGCGGCCTCCTGGGAGCAGCCGGTGTCCTCGCTTTCGGGGGGCAACCAGCAGAAGGTCCTCCTGGCCCGGTGGCTGGCCACGAGGGCGAAGGTCCTGATGTTCGACGAGCCGACCAAGGGCGTTGACGTCGGAGCGAAGGCGGAGATCTACAAGGTCATCGGCGACCTTGCGGCCGAGGGACTCGGCGTCATCGTCGTGTCGTCCTACCTGCCCGAGGTGCTCGGGCTGGCCGACCGGGTGCTGATCATGAGCGGCGGCACGGTCGCGGGCGAACTGCCCGCGTCCGGGGCCACCGAAGAGGACGTCCTGCGGCTGGCGAGCGTCGGTGGCGGGGCGATGGCGACAGAGGAGATGGGAGCATGAGACTGCCAAGCAAGGAGTCACCTGGGGTCGAGCCGCTGCCGGCTGGGACGGGTGCCCCAGCCGAGGAGGAGCGGGTCCTGACGTTCGGGAGCGTGTTCGGCCGCGACGCCGGCGGGCTGATCGTCCTGTTGATCCTCTTCGGGGCTTTGACGCTCAAGTCCCCCGAGTTCCTGACCGCGGCGAACATGGACAACCTGGCCCGCCAGGTCGCCGTGTTCGGGATCATCGCCGTCGGTCAGCTGCTCGTCATCCTGACGGCCGGGATCGACCTGTCGGTCGGATCGGTACTCGGCCTGACCGGCTGCATCACGGCCGAGCTGCTCGTCCACGGCACGGGCATCGTGCCCGCCATTGTCGGCGGGCTGGCCGCCGGCGCGGCGATCGGCGTGTTCAACGGGGCGCTCGTCGCCTACGGCAAGCTGCCCCCGTTCATCGTCACCCTCGGGATGTTGGGCATCGCTCGGGGGGCGGTGCTCGTGTTGACCAGCGCCAACACGGTCCAGCCGCTCCCGGACGCGTTCGGGCAGATCGCGAACGGCTCGTTCCTCGGGCTGCCGAACCTGCTGTGGATGTTCGTCGTCGTGGTCGCGGTAACCGCCTTCGTCCTGCGCCGGACAGTGTTCGGCCGCTACATCTACGCGGTCGGGTCAAACCCGGAGTCGGCGCGGCTCGCCGGCGTGCCGGTCACCCGGGTGCTGGTCGCCGTCTACGCGATCGCCGGGCTGCTCGCCGCGGTCGGCGGCGTGCTCTTCACCTCGCGCCTGAACGCCGGCATCCCGACGGCCGGCACCGGGTATGAGCTCAACGCCATCGCTGCCTGCGTGATCGGCGGGGCCAGCCTCTTCGGTGCCAAGGGCGGGGCCTACGGGGCCGCGGCCGGAGCGCTGATCGTCGGCGTCCTCAACAACGGCGGCAACCTGCTGGCCATCAACTCGTTCTACCTGCAGATCATCATCGGCGCGCTGATCCTCATCGCCGTGGCGTTCGACCAGTGGCAGAGTCGCCGGTCGGCCTCGAGCTGAGCGCCGGGCGAGGCCAGAGTTCCTTGAGCGGGATCTCGTAGTAGACGTGGAGGCGGCCGCCGCCCTCCCGATGGGAGAGGAGGCGGCCGCGGTGGGAGGCGACCCAGCCGTCGGCCTCGCCCCGGGCGCCCTCGGCCACCTGGTCGCGCCGGATCGCCTTGCAGTTGGCGTTGGCCAGCTCGTCGCCCCGGAGAAGCCAGTCGTCGCCGGTGATCCCGTCGAGGTCGGCGAGCAGGCGGCGGATCTCCTCGCTCGTCATCTACGCGCCGGCCTGGCGGGCCGCCGAGAGGGCGGCCGGGGGGTCGAGCTCGGGCGCGGTGCGGGCGAGCAGCACCGCCCGGTCAGCGAGCTCGACCGCCTCGGCGGCGCCGATGTCCTCGTCGCCGAGGGCGAGGGCGAGGATAACCTGGCGCAGGAGCTCCGGATTCTGGGCGTCGGGCGGGGGCCCGGCCGGCGGCAGTCCGCGCAGGCCGGCCAGCAGCGCCACGGCCCCGCGGCCACGGACCAGACGGCCGGGGTGGCGGGCCGGGATCCGGGCGGCGATGCGCCCGGTGGCCGGGTCGACGAGGTGCATGTTCGTCCGCAGGCCGTCGCGCTCGAGCGCCACCCGGTAGCCCGAGAGGCGCAGGTAGCCGAGCTGGGCGGCGAGCTGCGTCCAGGCGGCGAACTCCCCGTCGGTGCGCAGGCGGTGGTGGAGGCTTATCTGCGTGCCCGGGTCGGGGAGCGCCGGGTCGGGGTCGGCGGCCACGAGCAGGAAGGCCTGGTCGCCGAGCCGGCCGGCGCCGACCCCGGCGATCTCGGCGAGGAGCTGGTAGCCGCCGAGGCCGAGGGCGCCGACGATGCCCGGCGGGAGCGGGTGGGCGGCGAGGTGCCCGGGCGGGTGCGGCATCAGCCGTCGAGCAGGCCGCCGACGAGCCCGCCGATTCCGAGCCCGGCGATCCCCCGCCCGGTCCCGCCCGAGCTGTTCTCGGGCGTGGGCGGGTGGTAGTAGGCGCTCTGGAGCCCGACGCGGCCGGGCCCGGTGAAGCGGTTGAAGATGAGGTTGCCGCCGCCGCCGCCGAGCATCCCGGTCTTGAAGCCGTAGGCCTGCTGGGTCATCTGCACGGTGTGGTCGCGGTAGACCCACCCGCCCGGCTCGATGTCGATCGTCTCGCCGGCGTCGAGCTGCTTCTCGAAGACGTTGCCGTACCCGTGGACCCAGACGACCCCCTCGTGGTCGCCGGCGAGGAACTCGTCGACGAAGAACCCGCCGCCGTAGAGGACGTTGGCGAAGCCCTTGATCCGGCTGAAGTCGTACTGGACGTTGCCGGTGGCGGCGAGGAACTGGTGCTCGCGGACGACCATGCCGTGGCCGGACTCGAGGTGGAGGGCGACGATGTGGCCGGGAGCGTCGCGGCTGAAGGCGATCTCCCCCTCCGACTGGGCCTCGCAGAGGAGGAGCGGGAGGCCGCCGAAGACCCGGCGCTTGAGGCCCTTCTTCAGCGGGTGGAGGCCGATCTGCATGGTCGGGTACTTCCAGAGGAGGACGTGGTGCTCGAAGTAGACGGGCACCCGGCCATCGAGTGCCATGTGGAGCACGGGCACGAGTTCGCCCTCGAGCCGGTAGCGGAGGCCGGGCGCCTCGCCCTCGCTGATCTGCGTCGGAAGTAGTCGGGGCGCGCTCGGCATGACGTCGCGATCCTTTCGCTCGGCGGGATCGGCTGGCCGAGGCCGGCTACGCCCCGCAAGTCGTCGGTCAGCACACGGTAGCGCTCGGCGGTCAGGGCGTGGCCGCGAGATCGGCGGGCTCGCGGTCGCCCGCGCGCAGCCCCGCCCCGTTCCGGGCGTCGAGCTTCAGGCTGAGGTCGACGTCGCCGAGCGAGGCCACGGGGACGTCTTCACGGGCGGCGGTCGTCGGGCCAGCGGCCGTGGGCGTCGTAGTACTCGCGGGCGGTCGCCTCGACGACGCGTTCGCGATCGCCGTCGGCGCCGAGCCGGAGCAGGAGGTTGAAGAGGACGACGCAGGCACAGACGCCGGCCAGCCCGACGAGGACGGCGACGCCGTTCTCGCCGGGCCGGAGGATCGCGAAGATCACGCCGGCCAGGAGGATCGCCGCCGGGAGTCCGTAGCGCGTCAGGGTGACGGCCCGCGAGGGCCGCCGCTGCTGCTCGGGTTGGGCTGATGGCATCGTCGCTTCCGATCGTAGCGCCGCCGCGGGTGTAGGTTGCGGCGGTGGGTCACACCTACCGCCAACGTCTGCGCACCGAGGGCCTGACCCTCGCCGCCTGCGGGGCGCTCGGCTCGATCGTCCTCGTCGTGGCGACCGACCAGGCCACGCGGATGCCCGTGAGCACGGCCGGTCAGCTCGCCTTCGTCGCCGCGCTCCTCGGCTGGCTCGGTCCCCGGGGCCTGCGCCGCGCGATCGCCGACAGCGTCCGCCTCGCGGGGACCGCGGCGGCCTCGGGCGAGCCGACCCCGCTCTGGCAGGCCCCGGCGGCCGTCGCCGTACTCACCGGGATCGCCGGGGGGGTCGGAGGCTGGGACGCCGGCCTGCGGGTCACCCTCGGCTGCCTGATCGTCGGCCTCGGCCAGGGCGTCCTGCTCGAGCGGCTGGTCGCCGCCGAGGAGCGCAGGAGCGGGCGGGTCTTCCTGCGGATGCCCGGGTCGAGCTGGTTTCGCGGGACCCGCCTCGGCTACCGGTCGGCGACGGCACGGGCGAGCAGCGCGAGGCTGACCAGGCAACCGGCGCCGACCAGGGCGTCGCCGAGCCGGCGCCGGCCGGTGGCGGCGACGACGAGGCCGCCGGCCCGCATCGCCGTGCTCGCCCGGGCGGCCCGGATCAGCTCCGGGTCGGGGGCTTCGCCGCGGGCGAGGTAGCGCAAGCAGGCGTAGCCGGCGCCGGCTCCGAGGCGCAGGAGCTCCGCCCGGGCCGGTAGGCGGCCGATTCGCCCGGCGCGTCGGAGCCCGACGATCGCCGCCACCGCGAAGCAGGCGTCGACCAGCCCCTCGAGGTCGCGGCCGGCCCGGGTCGGCTCGGCCCGCCGAGCGGCCACGCCGTCGAGCACGTCGGTGGCCGCGCCGAGGGCACAGACGGCCGGGCCGGGCGCCGCGAGGACGACCGGCACGAGCCAGGCGCGGGCCAGGGTCAGGGCGTCCGCCGCCCCGAGCGGTCGCGGGCGGCCGCCCTCGGTCTCGAGCATCCCGAGGTGCCAGTCGAGCATCAGCGCCGTCGCCGCCCACCAGGCGATCCCGAAGGGGGCGGCCCGGCGCAGGCGGGGGCTCCCGATCGCGACGAGGGCGACCCAGAGGAGGGCTCCGGCGGCGATCCAGGCGCGTGCCTGGCCGGCGAGCTCGGGCCGGGCGGCCCGGTTCTCGGCGCTCCGACGCGAAGATGCCCGGACGAACGCCCGGACGGCCGGCGGGGCGAATCGGGCGGCGAGCAGACGGCGGAGCTCCGCGCTGGCCCACGCCTCGCCCGGCGTCTGCGGTCGGCGGGCGTGACCGTGTCCCGGCACGGTCGGAAGTCTGGCGCATCGGATATGTTGCCGCGCGTGATCTATGCCGCGGCGGCGTTCTGGATCGGGCTGGGCCTGATCGTCTTCCTGGTCGCCCTCCGGGGCGGCCCGGGCGGAGTGCGGGCGACGCTCCATACGGAGGGACGGGTCGGAGGCCGGGTGCGAATCGGCGTGATCGCCACGGTCTTCGCGATCGGCCTGCTCGTGCCCCTGCTCGTCAGCGTCTCCAACGGCGCCCACAAGGCGCGGACCGGTCCGTCCGGTCTGACGCTGACCGCCGGGGAGACCGCCGGGCGGACGCTGTTCGCCACCCGCTGCGCGACCTGCCACACGCTGAGCGCCGCGCGGGCCGTCGGTCGGGTCGGCCCGAATCTCGACATCCTGCGCCCGCCGGCGGCGCTCGTGCTCGACGCCATCACGAACGGGCGAGCCCGGGGGATGGGGCAGATGCCGGCCCTGCTCTACCAGGGCAACGACGCGAAGAACGTCGCCGATTTCGTCGCGGCCGTCGCCGGCCGCTGAGGGCTGCGGCCGGGGGGCCGGCTCGCCGCGTCGAGCTTCGCTCGCAAATTCCTGCTCGATTGCCCGTCTGCAACGCGAATTGCAGGTCTTTCGCCGGGTCAGCGGTTAGGATGCGCGCATACCGCTGAATCCCCGCCACCGGCGGGGAGCGGGGGACCCAGGTGTTGGGGCGAATCGCATCGTTGCGTAGCGCAGCCTTTCGGCGCGAGCCCGTCAGCTAACCCCGTAAGCATCGAGAAGGAGACCGTTTCGATGTCGCAGGCCGATGGCGGGGCATGGTGGGCTGAGGTCGAGCACCTCCGCGAGCCGCTGGAGCGCAGGCGCGCCGCGCGCCAGCCCGAGAGCTCCCGCCGGACGGTGCGGATCCGCGGCCAGGCCATCGCCGGAACCTCGGCCCGCCAGCTCCACGCGACCGCCGACACGCCGCCGCCCCGGCGGCTCGACCCGCTCCCGCGCGAGCGCCCGCGCCGCAGCGCCCCCGAGCGCCTCGGGTCGCGCCCGGACCGGATCGCCGCGTGGGCGGTCGTCTTCGGCCTGATGATGGCGGTCATGGCCGCGGCGACGGCCAAGGGCGCGACCCCCGCCCGCCTCGCCGCCGGGCCCGGCCCGGCGCACGCGATCGTCGTCGCGGCACCCGCGCCGGCCCGCGCGCCCGCTCGCTGAGTCACTCCCGGCGGGTTGATCCGCCGTGCGGGTGGGTAGACGAAGCGGTGAGCCGGCCGCCCCCAAGGCTCGACGAAAGGCCGATCCGCCCCGGGGTTGCCAGTGGCGTGTGATCCAGGTACCCTTATGAATCGTAAGGGTATGGCAAAAGGTAAAGCGCCAACCGAACAAAGCGGGCTGTGATGAAAACGACGATGAGTAGGTTCCAGATCCACGACGACCTGACGGCCCCCGAGGGGTCGGTGCCCGTCCTGCGCGGCGCCCTGGCCACGGGCGGCCAGCTGCCGAACTTCCTCGGCGTGCTCGCCGGCTCGCCGGCCGCCCTGCGCGGGTACGCGCGTTTTCGCTCCGAGCTGCGCCGCGGCAAGCTGACCCTGCCGACGCTCGAGCGGATCTCGCTCGCCGTGGCAGAGCACTACGGCTCCGAGCCGGGCCTCGCCCTCCACAGCCGCACGGCCCGTTCGTCGGGGCTCGGCCTCGACGAGGTGGCCGCGGCCCGGGAGTTCGCCTCGGGCGAGCCGAAGCAGGAGGCGCTGCTCCGCTACCTGAAGGCGATCGTCGCCGGCGGCGGCGGACCGCCGATGTACCTCCACGAGGAGGCCCGCGAGGCCGGGTGGACCGACGAGCAGCTGATCGAGGCGATCGCCTACGTGTCGATCGAGAGCTTCACCGCGATGATCAACGTCGCCGGCGAGGTGCCGATCGACGGCTCGGCCGAGGAGTCAAGGACACTCCGGGCCGCGTAGCATCCCGACCCGATGGCGTCCGACTCCCTAGGGCAGCGGCACGAGTCACCGGGCTGCTGCCCGCACTACCACGAGGCGGTCGAGTTGATCGGTCGTCGCTGGACCGGCGCGATCCTGGCCATCCTCCTCCAGGCCGGGGCGCTGCGCTTCTCCGAGCTGGCCGCCGCGGTGCCCGAGCTGTCCGATCGGATGCTCTCCGACCGGCTCAAGGAGCTCGAGGCGCGGGGCCTCGTCGAGCGGACCGTCTACTCCGGGCGACCGGTGCGCGTCGAATACAGCCTGACGCGGATGGGCTTCGCCCTCGGGCCGGCGGTCGGCGAGCTCCAGGCCTGGGCCCAGCGCTGGCTGGCCGTCTGAGGCGTCGCCGGCCGGCCGGCTGGCCGGGGACCGGTGGGCCGGGCGGGTCCAACCGTCCGTACTAACATCACCGCGCCGGGGCCACGCATGTTCTAGGGTGACGCGATGGCGGACACCCCGAAGACAGCCACGGACGTCCAGGCGATCGTCGACGAGCGCCGGATCCGCTTCATCCGCTTCTGGTTCACCGACATCCTCGGTCAGCTGAAGTCGTTCTCGATCAACGCCGAGGAGCTCCCCGACGCCTTCGAGGGGGGGATGGGCTTCGACGGGTCGTCGATCACCGGGTTCAACGCGATCGAGGAGTCGGACATGATCGCCATGCCCGACCCGAGCACCTTCGCCGTGCTCCCCTGGCGGCCGGAGGAGCAGGGGGTGGGGCGGATGTTCTGCGACGTCCTCACGCCCGAGCGGACGGCCTACGAGGGCGACCCCCGCCACATCCTGCGCCGGGCGCTGAACCGGGCCGAGGGGATGGGCTTCGACCTGTTCAACGTGGGTCCGGAGCTCGAGTACTTCCTCTTCCGGGACTCCAAGACGACCGAGCCGCTCGACCAGGGCGGTTACTTCGACCTGACCACGCTCGACGCCGGGTCCGACGTCCGCCGGGAGACGGTGCTCGCGCTCGAGCAGCTCGGCATCCACGTCGAGTACAGCCACCACGAGGTCGGGCCGTCCCAGCACGAGATCGACATCCGCTTCGCCGACGCCCTGAAGATGGCCGACGACTGCCTGACCTACCGGATCACGGTCAAGGAGTACGCGATGAAGTACGGGTGGCACGCGACCTTCATGCCGAAGCCGCTGTTCGGCGAGAACGGGTCGGGGATGCACACGCACCAGTCGCTGTTCGCCGACGGGCGCAACGCCTTCTACGACGCCGACGACCAGTACTTCCTCTCGGACGTCGGCAAGGCGTTCATCGCCGGCCAGCTCCGTCACGCCCGAGAGATCTCCTCGATCTTCGCCCAGTGGGTCAACTCCTACAAGCGCCTGGTCCCCGGCTTCGAGGCGCCGGTCTACGTGGCCTGGTCGCGGCGCAACCGCTCGGCCCTCGTCCGGGTTCCGCTCTACCACCCGGGCAAGGAGCAGGCGACGCGGATGGAGCTCCGGTGCCCGGATCCGGCGTGCAACCCCTACCTGACCTTCGCCGCCCTCCTCCAGGCCGGCCTCGAGGGGATCGAGAAGGGCTATGAGCTGCCCGAGCCGATGGAGAAGAACCTCTACCACCTCTCCCCGGACGATCGCCGGCGCCTGGGGATCGAGCAGCTCCCGGAGACCCTTGGCGAGGCGATCGAGCTGACGGCCGAGTCGGAGCTGGCCCTCCGCACCCTCGGCGAGCACACCTTCAACCGCTACGTCGAGATCAAGCGCCAGGAGTGGGACGACTACCGGGTCCAGGTCACGCGCTGGGAGCTCGACCGGTACCTGCCGATCCTCTGACCGCCTGCTCCCGCCAGCACAGCCAGCCGACGTGGCCGGCCGGCAGGGCGGGGATCGGGCGCGCCCGCCACGGACCTGAGCGGAGCTCGGGCCAGCGGATCGGGGACTCGAGCCGCCGCGGGTCGTAGTCCACGGCGTCGCCCAGGGCCTTGGCCAGCGCCTCCTTGGCGCACCAGAGCTCGGCCACCCAGGCATCGAGGTCGGCGCCGCGCCCGGCCATCTCGGTCCGCTCGGCCGGGGTGGCGATCGAGTCGGCGAACGCGCGGCCGAACGAACCGACGCGCTCGAGGTCGACGCCGATCGGCCCGTCGTGCCAGGCGACCAGCGCCCAGGGGAAGCGGTAGGAGCGGACGACCGTCGGCGCTCCGGCGGGCGCCGGGAGTTCGCGGGCCCGCGCTCTGAGCCCCGCCTCGTCGAGCCCCTCGTCGTGGGCGCAGAGCAGGCGGACCGCCGGCGCCCTCAGGTGCTCACCACCGGGGAGCCGTGCCAGGAGGTGCCGGCCGGCAGCTCCTCGCCGCGGAGCACCACGGAGCGGCCGCCGACCACGCAGCCGGCCCCGAGCTTGGTGTCGGGGAGGATGGCGCTCACCGGCCCGAGGGTCGAGCCGACGCCCATCTCGGTCGGGCCGATGCGGAGCACGCGGTCCTGAAACAGGTGGGTCTCGATGCAGGCGCCGCGGTTGACGGCGCATCCGTCGCCGATCGTCACGACATCGAACTCGGTCACCGCGAGGGTCTCGCACCACACGTCGCGCCCGATCCGCGCTCCCATCGCGCGGAGGTAGGCGGAGACTACGGGGCTCCCCAGGGCCTTCTCCATGACCCACTCCCCGGCGAGCTGCTCCTGGCAGGAGTTGATGATCTCGTCGCGCCAGACCAGCGAGGACCAGAGCGGCGCGTCGCCGGGCCGGTAGCGGCCGATGATCAACCACTTCATGGCCACGGTGACGAGGACGGCGACCGCCGCGCCGGCGGCGATGACCAGCGGGGCGGCGGCGGTGGCGGCGAGGACGCCGCCGACCCGGTCGATCGCCGCGAGCCCGTCGAACACGAGCGCGCCGATGATGATCGAAACGGTGGTGGGGAGGAGGATGCGCGCGACCTCGGTGGCGCCGCGGGCGAGGACCAGCCGCAACGGGGGATCGGTGGTCCGCGCCGGGTCGGTCGGGTCGGGGACCCGGGGGAGCTCGAGCGGCGGCGCGCCGAACCACGACGTTCCGTCGGGGCTGTGGGCCGGGGCGTTCGACTCGATGCCGATCAGGCAGTCCGACCCGACTGTGGCGCCGGCGCCGAGGACGGCGCCGTTGCCGATGAAGGTCCGGTCCCCGATCTCGATCGGGTCGAGGTGGAGCCAGCCGCGGTGGGCGCGCGCGCCGGCGAACAGAGGGTGGTCGGCGACGAAGCACGTGTCGCCGAGCGTGACGAGTGGGTCGAGGCCCTGGGTCGTCGAGACCTCGGTGCGCCGGCCGACCCGTAGCCCGTGGAGGCGCAGCCAGCCCCGCGTGTAGATCGTCGCGTAGAGCGGGAAGAGCGCCCCGAGGGTCGACTCGGTGAGTTGGCCGGTGAACCAGAGGGCCCAGGCCGCGCCCCCGGTGTCCGGGTGCCATCCTGGCCGGATCGGCCGCGCCGCCGCCCGAAAGACCAGCGCCACGATCACCGCCTCGCCGATGATGAACCCGGCGGCGAGCAGCGGCGCCGTCAGCGCGAGGCTGAGGGCTGCTGACGCGGATGTGTCGAACGAGCTGACGGCCGCATAGACCATCACCACGGGGAGCGCGGCGAGGAAGCCGACGAGACTGAGGGCGAAGGCCCCGAGCCCGTACATCACCGACCAGCGCCGCGCGCGGGCCGGCGGTGGCGGCGCGTCCGGCCAGCTCTCGCCGGCGACGCCGATCCGGCGGGCGGGCGATCCGGCCCACCGCTCGCCCGCCGGGACCGGGGTCGAGACGACGCTCCCGGGCTCGATCTCGGCGCCGGCGCCGATGTCGGTGCCGGGCATGAGCACGCTCCGCGCCCCGACTCGGGCGCCGGCGCCGATGCGCAGCTCGCCGACCACGAGGTCGTCGCCCTCGATCCACCAGCCGTGGGCATCGACGTGCGCCTCGAGGGTGGCGCCGGCGCCGATGTGGACGAGCGACGTCAGCGCGGGCAGGGTGCCGAGGCGCGCGTCGGCGCCGACCTGGGCGCCGAGGAGGCGGGCGATGCGCGGCGCCCACGGCGTCCCGGCAGACCGGTCGACGTGGAGCACCGCGCCGAGCCGCTCGACGAACCACAGGCGGGTGGCGATCGACCCCCGCCGGGGATAGCGGCCCGGCCGCAGCCGGCCGAGGAGGAGGGCCCGCGCCGCGATCGCGATGGCCAGGCGGCCGGGGGGGCTGATGAAGAGCAGCCAGGCGCCGACCAGCCAAGGCCAGGGGACCTGCGGGCCGATGCCCTGCCAGCGGTCGACCGCGAACGCGCCGACCAGCCAGGAGGGCGCGGTGAAGGCGATCAGCAGGAGGACGCCGGCGACCTGGGCCGCCCCCCAGCCTCGCGCCGGAGCCGGGCCCCGGCGGACGCTTTGCGCCGGGGCCCGCCCAAGCTCGTCGAGGCGGGTGGCCAGACCCGCCAGGGTGCGGTGGCGGTAGAGGTCGGCGACGGCGACCGACGGGTAGTCGGCCCGGAGCACCGAGACGAGCTTGGCCGCGGCTAGGGAGCTGCCGCCGAGCGCGAAGAAGTCGCTTTCGGCGCTCAGCGAGAGTGGGCCCAGCTCGTCGACCCAGAGGTCGGCGAGCCAGGCGGCGGTGGCGCTGAGGATGCGCTCGGCCGCGTCGGCGGACCGGAGGCCCGAGGGCCGAGCCGGCGGCCAGGGGAGCGCCTGGCGGTCGACCTTGCCGGCCGAGGTGAGGGGCAGGGCGTCGAGTACGACGACCTGGGGCACCGCGCCGGCCGGCAGCCACTCGGCCACCTGGGCGCGGACGTGACCGGGGTCGGCCGCGCCGCAGACGTACCCGACAAGGATGGCGTTGCCGGTCCGCGTCCGCTTGACCGCGGCGGCCGCGGCCCGGACACCGGGGACCGCGCGCAGCTGGGCCTCGATCTCGCCGAGCTCGATTCGGCGGCCGCCGAGCTTGATCTGGTCGTCGCGGCGCCCGACGAAGACGAGCCCGCCCGGCGTGTCACGGACGATGTCGCCGCTCCGGTAGGCCCGGTCCCAGCCGAGCGCCTCGATCCGGGCGAAGCGGGCGTCGTCGAGGTCGCCGTCGAGGTAGCGGCCGAGGCCGACCCCGCCGATCACGAGCTCGCCCGCCCCGCCGGTGGGCACCGATTCGCCGTCGGCGTCGATGATCGCCACCCGCCAGCCGTCGAGCGGCCGTCCGATCGTGACCGGCTCGTACGGCCTGATCCGGGACGCGGTGCTGACGACCGTGGCCTCGGTGGGTCCGTAGGTGTTCCAGACCTCGCGCCGGGCCGCGAGGCGCCAGCCGAGCTCGGGGGGGCAGGCCTCGCCACCGAGGATGAGCAGGCGGACGTCGGCGACCACGTCGTCGTCCCAGAGCGCGGCCAGGGTGGGGACGGTCGAGACGACGGTCACCCGCCGCTCGGCGAGCCAGGGGCCGAGATCGGCGCCCGATCGGACGACCGCGCGCGGCGCAGGCACGAGGGCGGCTCCGTTGCGCCAGGCGAGCCACATCTCCTCGCAGCTCGCGTCGAAGCCGACCGACAGACCGGCGAGGACGCGGTCGTCCGGATCGACGGTCCACAGCCGGGCCTCGGCATCGACGAAGGCCGCGGCCGCCCGATGGGTGACGGCTACCCCCTTCGGCTCGCCGGTCGAGCCGGAGGTGAAGATCACCCAGGCGTCATCGTCCAGGTCGAGTGCCCGGTCGGTGCTCCGGGGCGCGGTGAGCATCGTGATGGTGAGCCCCGACCGGATCACGGCGCAGGCCTCTGCCTGACGCCAGACCCACTCGGCCCGGGCGTCGGGGTCGTCGGCGTCGACGGGTACGTAGGCGGCCCCGGCGGCGAGAACGCCGAGGATCGCGACGTAGAGGTCGGCGGTCCCGCTGTCGACGCGGATGCCAACCCGGTCCCCGGGGCCGATCCCGCGCGCCCGCAGCGCCGAGGCGAGGTCGCCGACGGCGACCGAGAGCTCTCGGTAGGTGAGCACGGCATCGTCGCAGGACAATGCGACGCGCCGTCGGGCGGCGACGAGCGTCGCCGCGAACACGTCGACGAGGGTCCGGGGGGCGGGCGCGGGCGCGGCCCCCGGACCTTCGCCGACGGTGGTCGGGAGCCCCGCCTCGAGGATCGGAATCTTCACCCGCGAAGCGTGCCTGTCGGCGCGTTGGTTTCGGGCTCAAGGATTGTTGGCCGCCGGTTAGGCCCGCCGGTCCAGGGGGCTCGGCCCGGCGGGCGAGCGCGCCGGTCTGTGGCACCCGTGTCGCCTTCATCAAGTATTCATGTTCCGGTCCGTACGATGGCCGGCGTGCGGACCTGGTGCCTAGTCCTCGTGGCGGCGTGCACGCTCGCCGCCTGCGGCGGCGGCTCGTCGAGCCGACCGGGTCCCGGCCCGAGCTCGTCCGGGGAATCGCCCGCACCGGGCGGCGCCCTGCGCCCCGGACGGATCCCTCGCCCGCTCAACGCGGTCGACATCTACGCGGCCGACCGGGCCGGACACCTCAGCCGGATGGTCCGAAGCGTCCCGCCGCTCGTCTACGTGCCGAACAGCCAGTCGAACACGGTCGACGTGATCTCCCAGCGGACGTTCCGCGTCGTCGGCCACTTCCGGGTCGGCGCGCTGCCCCAGCACGTGACCCCGTCGTGGGACCTCCGCACGCTCTACGTGACCAACGACCTCGGCAACAGCCTCACCCCGATCGATCCGCGCACCGGCCGGCCGGGGCGACCGATCCCGGTCCTCGACCCGTACAACCTGTACTTCACGCCCGACGGGCGGTTCGCGATCGTCGTGGCCGAGGCCCACCGGGAGCTCGACTTCCGCAACGCGCGGACGATGCGTCTCCACCACGCGCTGCTGACACCGGGCTGCGCGGGGATCGACCACATGGACTACACGTTCGACGGCCGCTACGCGCTCGCGTCGTGCGAGTTCTCCGGCGGCCTCGTCGTCGTCGACCTGTCCCGGGAGAAGGTGATCAAGTCGATCCGGCTGGCCGCGGCGGCGATGCCGCAGGACGTCAAGTTGTCACCCGACGGGCGCACGTTCTACGTGGCGGACATGGCCCGGGGCGGCGTGTGGGTGATCGACGCCCACCGGATGCGCAAGCTCGCGTTCGTGGCGACGGGCGCGGGCGCCCACGGCCTCTACCCGAGCCGCGATTCGCGCGTCCTCTACGTGTCGAACCGCGGGGCGGGCTCGATCAGCCTGGTCTCGTTCAAGACACGCCGGGTGGTCCGCACATGGCACCTCCCGGGCGGGGGGTCGCCTGACATGGGCGGGGTCTCGGCCGACGGACGCATCCTCTGGCTGTCGGGGCGCTACGACTCCGAGGTCTACGCGATCTCGACGCGGACCGGCCGCCTGCTCCACCGGATCAAGGTCGGTGACGGCCCGCACGGCCTCTGCGTCTGGCCCCAGCCCGGCCGCTACTCGATCGGCCACACCGGCATCCTGCGCTAGAGGTCGCGGAGCTCCTCGATCGCCGGTCGCCGCAGCGCGCGGAGCGTGATGACCCCGGCGGCGAGCACGGTGGCGACCACGGCGCCGGCGACCTCGAGCAGGTAGCCCCAGGGGACCGCGAGCGTGTCCGGCGGGGGATCGAACACTCCGGTGAGGACGTCGACGAGCATGATCGAGAGCAGGCTGGCCATCACCGCGCCGAGGAGGAGGCCACCGCCGGTGACGAACGCCGACTCGCCCCAGACGAAGCCGCCGAGCTGGCGCGGGCGGGCGCCGAGGGCGCTGGCGATGGCGAACGTCCGGCGGCGCTCCCGGAACCCGAGCCCGAGCGCGAGTCCGGTCGCGGCGGCGGCGAGGACGAGCGCGAAGCCGAGCTCGATCCGGGTCAGGCCCGACAGCTCGACGGCGGTGAGGTTCGAGCCGACCACGTGGCGCTGGTTGACGATGTCGCTCACCGCGGCGCTCGAGCCGACCGTGGCGGCGATGCGCCCGGCCACGACGGCGGGGTTGGTGCCGTCGGTCTGGACGAGGAAGCTGCCGACCGCGTCCGACCCGGTTCGGGCGGCGATGTAGCTCTGGTTGGCCACGAAGAACGAGTCCTTCGGGGCGGTCGGGAACTCCTTGGCCACGCCCTCGTAGTGGAACGGCACCGTGGTCAGGCGCTTCGTGCGCCCGTCCTGGAGGCGGAGGTTGAGCAGGTCGCCGCGGTGGAGCTGGTAGTCCTTCACCGTCTCGGCGCTGACCAGGATCGCCGACGGGTCGCGGGCGATGGTCGCCATCAGGCTGGCCGCGCTGCCCCCCTGGAACCACCCGTCCTGGAGCTTGCCGGCGCTGGTGATCGTCGCCGGGCGCACGCCGAAGAGATCCTGGAGGTCGGCGCCGATGTAGGCGTAGCGATGCTGGAGCGGTTCGACCTGACCGACCCCGGGGATCCGCCGCAGCTGGGCGATCCCCTGGCTGGGCCCGACCGAGACCCCGGGGGACTCGGTCACCGCCACGTCGGCCCCGTTCGAGAGCCGGGCGTCGGCCTCGGCCTGCGCCTGGTAGGTCGAGTTGAACACCGCCGTCGATCCGGCGAAGGCGGCGGTCAGGGCCACGAGGGCGACGGCCCGGGCGAGCAGCCGGCGCTGGCGGCTCATCGCCCGAGCGACGGTCGGGGCGAGCTCCCCGGCCAGCGGCCGGAGCGCGCGGGCGAGTGGCTCGCGCCCGCGGAGCAGGACGAGGTCGGCCAGCCGCTGGACGAGCAGTCCGGCGCCGATCCAGCCGAGCACGGGGGCGAGCAGGGCGTACCAGTTGACCGAGACCTGGGCCACTCCCTCGGGCGCGAGCACGAGCTGGTAGCCGTTCTGGGAGGCCTGCCAGTAGATCAGGCCGGCGACGGCCAGGCAGCCGAAGTCGAGCCCGTAGCGCGCCCACAGCGGGCCCCGGGGCACGCGCCCGACCTGCCGGCGCTGGCCGGCCACGGTCAGCGAGCGGGCGTCGCGCAGGGCCGGAAGTGCGATCGATCCGGCGGCGATCGCCAGGCCGACGGCCGCCGCGCCGAGCGCCCAGAGGACAGCGGAGACCGGGCCGGCGCCGAACGAAGCGGTTCCGAAGCTGCTCTGGCCGATCAGGAGCGCTCCCGCCAGGCCGACGGTCACGCCGATCACACCGGCGAACCCGGTCTCGGCCAGGGCGATCCGCACGAGCGTCCGGGTGGAGGCTCCGCGGGTCCGCAGGAGCGCCGCGTCGCGCCGGCGCCGGTCGGCCCCGGCCGACGCGATCAGGGCGGTCACGAGGCCTGCCAGGATCGCCCCGGGGACGCCGAGGAAGAGGAACAGGATCTGGGCGTAGAGGGCGTCCTTGCGGGCGGTGTCGAGCGCGGCGCCGAGGTTGTCGCCGACGAGGCCGGTGCCGGTCAGCCGGCTCTCGAGGTTGCGCGCCCGGGACGACACCTGGTCGAAGGCGGTGCTCGGGCTGCTCGGGAGGGCGTGGGTCAGCCTCGCGTGCACCTGGGTCCTGATCAGCTCGGGGCGGCGGGCCAGGATCGGGGCCTCGACCTGGCGGAACGTCGCCGCGGGGAGGAGGACCACGTTGTCGGGCGGGGCCTGGGCCTGGGACCCGGGGGGCGCACCGACCTTCTGGAAGAGCGAGTCGGCGGCGGGGAGGTCGACCACCCCGCTCACCTTGACCGTGGTCGGGGTCGTCCCCGGGCGGGCGATCGTGACCGTGCTCCCGGGCGCGACATGGAGGTTCGAGGCCGTCTGCTGAGCGACGAGGACCCCGTTCAGGGTGCCCGCTAGGAGCCGCAACTCGCCGGGGAAGGCGGCGTCGTAGCCGGGGGGGAGGCCGAGGACCTGGGCGGCGCCGGTCGTCTGGGTCGAGCCCTGGGTCGTCGCCGTCAGCCCGGGTGACCCGGCGAACTGGACCGCCGCGACGCGGCGGATGCCGGGGAAGGCGCTGACCCGGGCGAGGACGGCGGCGGGGTCGCCGCCGGGCTGGGCCTCGATCTGCCAGTCGACGGCGACGCGGGCGATCGCGCGCTGGGTCATCTTCGCGTTCGTCGACGATAGGAAGGTTCCGATCGCGGCGATCAGCGCCACGCCGACGGCGACCCCGAGGGCGGTCGCGATGATCCGGGTCGGGCGGTGGGCGACCAGCCCGCGGAGCCAGTTCAGTGCGAGCATCGGGTCGCCGTCGTCTCGGTCTCGAGCTCGCCGCTGTGCATCTCCCAGCGCTCGGGGAGGCGGTCGGCCACCGTCAGGTCGTGGGTCGAGACGACGAGGGCCGAGCCGGCGTGGGCGCTTGCGGCGAGCAGGACCTCGACCACCGCCGCGCCGTTGGCCCGGTCGAGCTGGCCGGTCGGCTCGTCGGCCAGGATCAGGCTCGGCTGGCCGGCCAGGGCACGGGCCACGGCCACGCGCTGGGCCTGGCCGCCGGAGATCTCCTCGGGGAGCTTGTCGGCGAGCTCGTCGAGGTCGAGGGTCTTCAGGGCGACGTGGGCGGCGGCCCGGGCGGCGCGGTCGGTCAGGCCGCCGATGACGAGGGGCAGGGCCGCGTTCTCGAGCACGGTCAGCGGGGGCAGCAGGCTCGGGCCCTGGAAGATGACGGCCACCCGCCCGGGCCGCAGGTCGTCCCGGTCGCCGATGGCCGGCCAGCTCACCCGGCCGACGGTGGGATCGTCGAGGCCGGCCATCAGGTGCAGGAGGGTCGACTTCCCCGACCCGGACGGCCCGACCACGGCGATGCGCTGGCCGGGACGGACTTCGCAGGTCGTGGCGTGGAGGGCGACGATCGCGGCGCGACCGGTGCCGAAGGTGCGGGCGACGTCCTCGCAGCGGACGAGTGGCTCGGTCATCCGGCGACCCTCCCGTCGAGGAGGCGGACCTCGCGGTCGGCGGCGGCGGCGACCTCGGGGCTGTGGGTGACGATGAGCACGCCGGCGCCGGCGGTGGCCCGCTCGCGCAGCAGCTCGAGGACCCGGGCGGCCGTGGCCGCGTCGAGCTCGCCGGTCGGCTCGTCGGCGAGGATCACCGGCGGATCGTTGGCCAGGGCGACGGCCAGGCCGGCCCGGGCGAGCTCACCGCCCGAGAGCTCCGACGGGCGGGCCTGGGCCCGATGCTCGATGCCGCAGCGCTCGAGCACCTCCTCCCGCCACGATCCGCGCCCGGGATCCGTCGCCGATCCGCTGGGCCAGCGTGACGTTGTCGGCGACCGAGAGGTGGCCGACGAGGTTGGCCTGCTGGAAGAGCATCCCGATCCGCGCGCCCCGGATCCGGGCCCGGTGCTCCTCGGGGCGGCGGGAGATGCGGGTCCCGTCGACGCAGACACTCCCACCGTCGGGCTCGTCGAGGCCGGCCAGGCAGGCGAGGAGGGTCGACTTGCCCGAACCCGACGGTCCGGTGACGGCGATCAGCTCGCCGGGCTCGACGGCGAGGGAGACCCCCTGGAGGGCCAGCGTCTCGTCGTCCCCGGCGTGGAAGAAGCGGTAGAGGCTCCGCGCCTCGAGCACCGGGCTCATCGGGTGAACCGCAGGGAGTTGGTGATCCGGTTCCACGGGTCGACGTTGTCGGACCCGTTGGGCGCCGAGAGCGTGAGGGTGACGTCGCGGCCGCGGTGGGCGAAGTCGTAGCGCTCGACCGCGAGCACCCCGAACTTCCCGGTCACCGGGTCGGGCGCCGAGTAGGCGAGGTAGGCGGTGCGCACGGCGGGGCCGGCCTGGCGGGCGACGGTGCCGACCGACTGGAGCCTGAAGCCCTTGACCTGGGCGGCGAGCCTGGGGACCACGCTGCCCTGGACCGCGGCGACGGTGATCGGGCCGGCGGCGGGGGCGGCGGTGATCGCGACCCGGTTGAGCTTGTCGGTGAACGTCACCACGCCGCCGGCGCTCGAGCGCGACCAGCCCTCGGGCGTGCTCAGGGCGTAGCCGGCGCCGGGGATCGCGTAGGGGACGTAGGCCACGGTGTCGGGGATGTCGCCGGGCGGGAGGCTTTCGGGCGCGTTGGGTTTGACGCCGGCGGCGGAGCTCGTCGACTTCGAGCTGGAGCCGCAGCCGGCGAGGAGCGTGGCGAGGAGGGCGAGCAGGCAGAGCTTGGACACGGGGCCTCCACGGCTTCGACGGGGCATTGCCGCCACCGTAGGGGTCGCGGGTCACGCCCAGGTCCGCGAACGTCAACGCCAGGTCAGAACGCCGGCCGGCCGCTACCGTCTGCCCCTATGGACGAACGCCGGATCCTGGTCGTCGAGGACGACGAGGCGATCGCCGCCGGCCTGGGCCGGGTGCTCGCCGGGCAGGGCTACGAGGTGCAGCGACTCGCGCGGGGAGCCGGGGCCGTGCGGGCGGCCGCCGGGGCCGCGCTCGTGGTGCTCGACCTCGGGCTCCCGGACGTCGACGGCCTCGACCTGTGCCGCCGCCTGCGGGCGGCGCACCCGGGGCTGGCGATCCTCATCCTGACTGCGCGCGACGGCGAGCTCGACGTCGTCTCGGGCCTCGACGCCGGGGCCGACGACTACCTGGTCAAGCCGTTCCGTCTCGCGGAGCTCCTCGCCCGGATCCGCTCGCACATGCGCCGGCTCGGCGGGGCGGCCGCCGCGGGCGAGCCGCCGCTCGAGGTCGGCGGGCTCCGCGTCGACCGGGCGGCCCGGCGGGCCTGGCTCGGGGACGACGAGCTGGCGCTGCGGCCCAAGGAGTTCGACCTGCTGGCGCTGTTCGCGCTCAACGCCGGGATCGCGCTGACCCGCGAGCGGATCATGGAGCAGGTCTGGGACACGGCGTGGATGGGCTCGACCAAGACGCTCGACACCCACGTGCTGGGACTCCGCCACAAGCTCGGGCCGGGTGCGATCGCCACCCTGCGCGGCGTCGGCTACCGTTTCGAGCTGCCGTGAAGCGGCGTCTCGTCGTGGCCATCGCCGGCGTGGCGGCCTGCGCCGTGGCCCTGTTCGCCCTGCCCCTCGGCGTCGTGCTCGGGCGGAGCTACCGCGACGAGGAGCTGCTCCGCCTCCAGCGCGACACGGTGGCCGCGACGCGCGGCATCGACCTGAGCAGGAGCCCGCGCGATCGGGTCGAGCTCCCGCCGTCGCCGGACCGCCTGGCGATCTACGATGCGGCGGGCTCCTTGATCGCCGGGCGCGGGCCGGCGCGAGCCGACGCCGCCGCGATCGCGGCCCTGCGGACCCGGCGCCCGGCCGGGGGGGCCGACGGCGGCGGACTGCGGGTCGCCGTGCCGCTGCTGAGCGGCGAGCGGGTCACCGGCGTCGTCGTCGCGCGGCGCGACGGGGCCGGCGTGGCCGGGCGGACCGAGCGGGCCTGGCTCGCCCTCGCCGGCCTGGCGACCGGGCTGGTCGCGCTCTCGGTGCTGGCCGCGCTCGCCCTCGGGAGCCGCCTGGCCGGGCCTCTGGAGCGGTTGGCCGCCCTGGCCCGGAAGGTCGGGGAGGGCGATTTCGCCGCCCGGGCGCGGCCGGTGGGGATCCGCGAGATCGACGACGTCGGGGCGGCGCTCGACCGGAGCTCGCGCCGGATCGAGGAGCTCGTCAACCGGGAGCGGGCGTTCAGCGCCGATGCCTCGCATCAGCTGCGCACGCCGCTGGCCGCGCTGCGCCTCGAGCTCGAAGCGCTCGCTCTCGAGCAGGACTCGGCCGAGCTGGCGGCGGCTCTGACCCAGGTCGACCGTCTCCACGGCAAGGTGGAGACGCTCCTGGCCGTCGCCCGGGGGACGCCGTCAGCCGTCCGCACGACCGACCTGGTCCGGCTCGCCCGCGAGGTCGAAGCCCGCTGGCACGGGCCCCTGGCCGCGGCCGGGCGGCCGCTGCGGGTGCGCATCGACGCGGGGCCGGCCGTCGCGGCGGTCCCGCCGGCGGTGGTCGGCGAGATCGTCGACGTGCTGGTCGAGAATGCCCAGGTGCACGGGGCCGGCGCCGTCGAGCTCACGGTGCGCCGTCTCGGCGGCGCGCTCGCCGTCGAGGTCGCCGATCGGGGGCCGGGCTTCGGCCCCGACCCGGAGGCCGCCTTCGTCCGGGGCGTGGGCCGGGGGCACGGAATCGGATTGGCCCTGGCCCGCTCACTTGCCCACGCCGAGGGCGCCCGGCTGGAGGTGACCCGCGCCGGCCCGGGTCCGACCGTGTCTCTGCTGATGGCGTCCGCGGGCGCCGAGGAGCGCCCGGCGGTGGGGGCTCAGCGGTCGGGCGGGCGCGAGACGTAGCGCGAGGCGTTGCGCACGAACGACGACCGGCGGCTCATCGTCGCCCGAGGAGTCGAGCCGGGCCCGGCCGACCGCGTCCAGGAACGGGTCCGCCCGGAGCTGCCGGTACGCACGCGGGTGAGGGCGCGGCGAACCTGATCGAGGGCTGTCGGGGTGGTGTCCATCATCCCCCCGTATCTACCCCACGGCCGGCCGGCCGTAACACCTCCTCAGGCGGTGATGGTGACCGGCGTTCCGAGGGGGAGGAGGTGGGCGAGGCGGGTGATCTCGGGGTTGCTGACGTGGATGCAGCCGTGGCTGACGTCGGACCCGATCCCGCCGGGGTCGTTGGTCCCGTGGATGGCGATCTGCCCCGGCCCGCTCCCGAACGACTGGAGCACCTCCGAGTAGGCCGAGAGGCCGAGCGCGTACGGGCCGAACGGGCCTCCGGGATCGGTCAGCCGGAACTGCTGGATGATGTAGTAGAGGCCGTGCGGCGTCGGGGTCACCACCCGGCCGACGCCGATCCGCTGGCGGTCGACCAGCTGGTGCCCGCGCCAGAGGAGGAGCCGGTGGCGGCCGAGGCTGACCTCGAGACGGAACTCGTCGTAGCGGACGGTCACCTCCGAGGCGCGGATCCAGGCCATGCTCTGGTTCGGGCGGACCGGCAGGCGGACCTGGAGCCATCCGGGCTGGGCGCGCCGGACGAGCAGGATCAGGGGGAATCGCGGATCGGGGCTCCGCTGGACGCGTAGGAGCCGCCCGGGTCCGGGCCGGCGGTAGAGACGGACGTACCCGCGCGTGGCCTGGGCGACGAGGCTGAAGCCCGGTCGGGCGAGCAGGCTGTGGCCGGGCAGCGGCGCCGCCGCGGCCGGGCCGGCCGCGGCCGGTGACGGGTTCGGGGCCGAGCCACTCCGGTTGTGGGTGGCCCCGCAGCCGGCGGCCAGCGCGGCGAGCGCGACGGCGGGGGCGAGGAGGCGTCGAGCGGTGGGCATCGGCGGGCAGACTAGTCAACCGGGCCGGTCGCGACGCCGGTGTTCGGCGCTCTGAGACAATCCTCTCCGGGCACGGACCCGAGAACCGGCCCGCCCACCGATCTGATGCCCCCCGACACCGGCTTCCCGCTGGCCGACGCGCAGAACGACTTCCTTCGCGCGCGGCGTCGCCAGGCCCTCTCCCACCTGGCCGGGCGCCTGCGGCGCACGCCGGACGACGTCGGGGTGATCCTCCCGTTCGAGGAGGTCGTCGCCGCCCTCGGCCGGACCGGCGAGCGGTCGCTCGGCCTCGAGTCGATCCCGCTCGAGTCGATCGTCGGGACCGTCGACCGGACCGGCGACTTCGATCGCCAGTTCCGTCCGACCTCCTCGCGGGTGCGCTCGCGCTGGGAGTCGATCGCCCAGGCCGAGCGGCGGGGGGCGGCGATGCCCCCGATCTCGGTGTTCCGGGTCGGGGGCCTGCACTTCGTCCGCGACGGCCACCACCGCGTCTCGGTCGCCCGCGCCCTCGGGCGGACGTCGATCGACGCCGACGTGACCGAGGTGCGCACGCGCCTGGCCCCGAGCGCGGCGATGACGGTCGGCGACCTCCCGCTCAAGTCGCACGAGCGGGTCTTCCTCGAGCGCGTCCCGCTCTCGCCCGAGCAGGCGGTGCGGATCCGGCTGACCGATCCGTGGGGATACGCCGAACTCGCCGAGGGCGTCGAGGCGTGGGGCTTCCGGCTGATGCAGGACCGCCGGACGCTGATGGACCGCCCGGCGGTGGCCAGTGCCTGGTTCGAGGAGGAGTACGCCCCGGTGGTCGAGCTCCTGCGCGAGGCCGACCTCCTCGGCGTGGGCACCGAGACCGAGGCCTACATGCGCGTGGCCGGTGATCGCTACCGGCTGCTGCGCACGCACAGCTGGAGCGACGAGGTCATCGCCCGGCTGCGCGAGTCGCAGGCCTGAGGCCTACTTCAGGGCGGCGCCGGTCTCGCCGTCGAAGAGGTGGAGCTTCTTCGGGTTGAACCAGAGCTTGGCCTTGCGGCCCTGGCGGATGTCGCTCGCCGCGTCGATGCGGGCGACCACCTGGCCGCTGTCGCCGCCCGGCACCTCGGCCCGGCCCGAGTCCCGGGCGAGCTCGGCGAGCTCGGCGGACCCGACGTCCTCGGACTCGACGTTGAAGTAGGCGAAGCTCTCCGAGCCCATCGACTCGAGGACGTCGATGTCGACGGTGAAGGTCGTCCCGGTATGTCCGCGCTCGGCGGCGACCGCCGCGTCCTCGAAGTCCTCGGGTCGGATGCCGACGATGACCTGGCGGGCCTCGCCGGCGATCGGCTTGTCGAGCTCGACCTTCCCGAGCGGCGTGGTCAGCGTCCGGCCCTCGATCCGTCCGGAGAGGAAGTTCATCGCCGGCGACCCGATGAACCCGGCGACGAACAGGTTGACCGGGCGGGTGTAGAGCTCGCGGGGGGTCCCGACCTGCTGGAGGGCGCCGCTGCGCATCACGGCCACCCGGTCGCCGAGGGTCATCGCCTCGGTCTGGTCGTGGGTCACGTAGACGGTCGTCGTCCCGAGGCGCTGCTGGATGCGCGAGACCTCGGTGCGCATCTGGACCCGGAGCTTGGCGTCGAGGTTCGACAGCGGCTCGTCCATGAGGAACGCCTTCGGGTCGCGGACGATCGCCCGTCCCATGGCCACACGCTGGCGCTGGCCGCCCGAGAGGTTGGCCGGCTTGCGGTCGAGGTGCTGGGTGAGGTCGAGGATCCGCGCCGCCTCCTCGACCTTCTTGTTGATCTCGGCGGTGTCGACCTTGGCGAGCTTGAGCGCGAAGCCCATGTTCTCGCGGACCGTCATGTGGGGGTAGAGGGCGTAGCTCTGGAAGACCATCGCGATGTCGCGGTCCTTCGGCGCCTTCTGGTTGACCACCTCGCCGCCGATCCGCAGCTCGCCGCCGGAGATGTCCTCGAGCCCGGCGATCATGCGCAGGGCGGTCGACTTGCCGCAGCCCGACGGGCCGACGAGGATCATGAACTCCCCATCGGCGATCGTCAGGTCCATGCTCTTGACGGCCTCGAAGCCGTCCGGGTAGCGCTTGGTCACGCCGTCGAGAACGATTTCGGCCACAGCTGTCTCCTTTATCCCTTCACGGCGCCGGCGGTCAGTCCTGCGACGATCCGGCGCTGGAAGATCAGGACCATGATGATGATGGGGACGGTGACCACCACGGCGGCCGCGGCGATCGATCCGGTCGGTTGCTGGAACTGGGAGGCCCCGGGGAATGCGGCCAGCGCGGCCGGGACCGTCCGCGCGTGGTTGGTCGAGGTCAGCGAGACGGCGAAGACGAAGTCGTTCCAGCAGAAGAGGAAGACGAGGATCGCCGTGGTGAAGACTCCGGGCGCCGCGAGCGGGGCGATGACCTTCCAGAACGCTTGGAACGCCGTCGCCCCGTCCATCTGCGCGGCCTGCTCGAGCTCGCGCGGGATCTCCCGGAAGAAGGCCGAGAGGGTGTAGATGCTGAGCGGGAGGGCGAAGGTCATGTAGGGGATGATCAGGCCCTGCCAGGTGTCGAAGAGGTGCAGGGAGCGCCAGAGGTTGAACAGGGGTCCGACGATCGAGATCGGCGGGAACATGGCGATGGCCAGCGCGCCCGAGAGGATCGCGGTCTTGCCCGGGAAGTCGAGGCGCGAGATCGCGTAGGCGGCCATCGCGGCGAGGGCGACGGCGATCAGGGTGGCGATGATCGCGATCCCGATCGAGTTGCGCAGGGCGTCGGTGAAGATCGTCTGGTTGAAGATGCCCTTGTAGTTCGCGAAGGACCACTTGGTCGGGAGGAAGTTGCCGTCGGCCAGGGTGCTCGGGTCCTTCAGCGAGAGCGAGATGATCCAGAGGACGGGGATCAGGGAGAAGGCGACCACCACGAGGATGCCCATGCTCCAGAGGGTGCGCTCCCGGGGCGTGTAGTTCATTTCGCCTCCCCTTGTTGACTGGCCGAGACGCCGAGGCACCTTGATGAAGAAGAAGGCGAGGAGGGCGACCAGCACGAACACGAGGACCGAGACGGCCGAGCCGAGGCCGAGGTTGAGGCGGTTCAGGAGCTGGTTGTAGCCGAGGATCGAGACCGTCTCGGTGCCGTTCTGGCCGGCGGTCTGGATGAAGACGGTGTCGAAGATCCGCACGGCGTCGAGCGTGCGGAACAGCAGGGCGACGAGGATCGCCGGCTTGATCAGCGGGAGCGTGATCCGGACGAAGCGCTGCCAGGCGTTCGCCCCGTCGACCTTCGCGGCCTCGTGGAGCTCGTCGGGGACGAGGGCGAGGCCGGCGAGGAGGAGGAGCGCCATGAACGGCGTCGTCTTCCAGACCTCGGTCAGGATGATCACGACGTAGGAGGTGAACTGGCGGGTCAGGGGGTCGTAGCTCAGGCCGAGGAGGCCGGGGACGAAGCCGGTGTTGGCCGACCAGGCGTAGCGCCAGGCGAAGGCGGCGACCACGGTGACGATGCCGTAGGGGATGAGGGCGGCGGCCCGGACGGCTCCGCGGCCGAAGATCGCCCGGTGCATGACGAGGGCGAGGGCCATGCCGAGGACGAGCTCGATGGCGACCGAGAAGACGGTGATGATCATCGTGTGGGCGACGTCGGCCCACCAGACCGATGAGCCGAGGACGTGTCCGTAGTTGGCCAGGCCGATGAACTTGCTGGCGGCCGGGAAGCGGAGGTCCGAGCGGTGGAGGGAGAGCCAGATCGCGTAGACGATCGGATAGACGGTGACCGCGAGCATCACCAGGACGGCCGGGGCGCAGAGGAGCCAGGCGAGGCGCCGCTCGGCCCGCACGCGGTCGGTCACGCGCTTCGGTCGGCCGCCGACCGCGCGGACGGCGCCGGGCTCGGCGGGTACGGCGGAGGTGCTCATATGAGCTCACTCGAGCTGAGGGCCTTCTTCAGCTCGGAGTCGAGGGCGGAGACGATCGTCGCGGGGTTGAGGCCGCCGGGCGGGGAGAGGGTCTTCTGGATGGCCAGCGAGACGTCGCTGTAGAGCGGGGTCTGCGGGCGGACGCTGGCGTTGGCCAGCTGCTCCTTGATCAGCTGATGGAACGGGTAGGGCTTGGCCAGGGCGGGGTCGTCGTAGAGCGCGCTCAGGGTCGGCGGGAGCCCGCCCTTGATCGCTGCCGTCGTCTGGTGGGCGGCGTTCCGCAGGCAGGCGGCGGCTTGGAAGGCGTCGGCCGGGTGCTGGGAGTAGGTCGAGACGCCGAGGTTGAGGCCGCCGATGCTGACGCGGCTCGGGGTCCCGGCCGAGATCGCCGGGTAGCGGGCGTAGCCCATCTCGGCGGCGATCTTCGGGGCGTTCATCTGGGCGCTCGGATAGACGAACGGATAGTTGATCTCGAACGCGGCGACGCCCTTCTCGAAGGCGAGCCGGTTGTCGTCCTCCTGCTGGTTGGTCAGCGACGGGTCGGCGGCGACCGAGGTGGCGAGCTGCTTCATGACGCCTCCGGCGACCGCGGCCGGCGGGCCGAGGGCGACCGTCGTCGGTCCGCTGAGGATGGTTCCGCCGGCCGAGTTTACGAGGGTGTTGAACCAGACCATCAGGCCCTCGTACTGCTTGCCCTGGATCTCGACGTAGTGGGGCTTGCCCTGCTTGGCCAGGGCGGTGGCCATCGAGATCATCTGGCTCCAGGTCTGCGGCGGCGTCGGGACGAGGTCCTTGCGGTACCAGAGGAGCTGGGTGTTGCTGTTGGCCGGGGCGCCGTAGAGCTGGCCCTTGTAGGTGGCCGTCTGGATCGGGACGGCCAGGGTTCCGGCCGTCACCTCCTGGGCGGGGGCGCCGGTCCAGGGCCGCAGCCATCCGGCCTCGGCGAACTCGGGCGTCCAGACGACGTCCATCCCGATGATGTCGATCGAGGAGTCCTTGGCGGCGAGGCGGCGGACGAGCTGCTGGCGCTGGCTGTCGGCGTCGGAGGGAAGCGTCTGGATCGAGATCGTGTACCGACCGCCGGAGGCCTTCGAGCAGTCGGAGGCCGCCTGGTCGAAGGCCCCGGAGTGCTCGGGGAAGACGTACCAGTTGAGCGTGGCGCGGCCGCCGGAGGAGCTCGAGCCGCCGCAGGCGCCGACGACGACGGCGACCAAGCCGACGATCGCGACGTTCATTCCACCCCTCAGCATCCTGCCCACGGCCTTCCTCCCCATGAAAGCTCCTTACCGGGAACGTACCTACCCCGATGTGCGGATTGCAACCATCTTTCGTCTACGGGGCGCGCGACCCAGCCGGCGTGGGCGGGGAGGACCGCCGGGTCGGCCGGAACGCCGGGCTCGGTGGCCAGGACGATCGCCCCGTGGGCCGGCGCGGGCGCCGGATCGGGGCCGAGGTTCAGGGCGACGACGTAGCCGCCGCGCGCGTAGGCGAGGACGGTCTCGCCGGTCTCGAGGAAGCGCAGGCCGGGGCCGAGGTCGGGGCGCAGGGCGATGAGGTCCCGGTAGAGGTGGAGCACCGATCCGGGGTCGCGCTCCTGATCGGCCACGTTGCGCTCGAGCGGGTCGGCCGGTTCCAGCCACGGCGTCCCGGCGGTGAACCCGCCGCGGGGGGCCGGCTCCCACTGCATCGGCGTGCGGGCGCCGTCGCGACCGGCGCGGTCGAGTGGGGGATCCGGGATCGGGCCGTCGGCCATGCCGAGCTCGTCGCCCTGATAGATGAAGGCCGGACCGGGCAGCGTGAGGAGGAGCATCGAGGCGACGCGGACGTTCTCGGTCCCGACTCGGGTGGCCAGGCGTGGGAAGTCGTGGTTGGAGACGACCCAGCCGATCTGGCCGGTCGCATGGGCCGCCTCGATCACCGCGCGGAGGCGGTCGGGCCGGAGCGGGGCGTGGAGGAGCTCGAAGGAGAAGGCGAGGTCGAGGTGCTCGAGGTAGGGGCCGAGGTCGGCCGTCGGGAGGTAGACCTCACCGATCATCAGATGCGGGCCGATCGCCTCCCGGAGCGCGGCGAGCGGCCGGCCGACGTCTGGCTGATTGGCCGAATGGCGCCGGTCGAGGCGGGCGGCCTCCGGGTGCACGGGCAGGAGGGGGGGCACGGCGGCCGGCGGGTCGTCGCGGAGGGCGGCATCCTTGAGGAGGCGGTCGAGGGCGTCGAGGCGGAACCCGTCGACCCCGCGGTCGAGCCACAGGCGGACGACCTCGTCGATGGCGGCGGAAACGGCCGGGTTGCGCCAGTCGAGGTCGGGCTGCTCGGGAAAGAACGAGTGCAGGTACCAGCGTCCGCTGAGCCCGTCCCGCGTCCAGGCCGACCCCCCGAAGCTCGCGATCCAGTTGTTCGGCGGCCCGCCGTCGGCCCAGATGTAGCGATCGGGGTGCGCGCGGAACCAGGGGTGCTCGATCGAGGTGTGGCAGGGGATGAGGTCGAGGAGTAGCCGCAGGCCGCGGGCGTGGGCGCCGTCGACGAGGGCGTCGAAGTCCTCCAGGGTGCCGAGCGTCGGGTCGACGGCCGTGTAGTCGGCGACGTCATAGCCGTAGTCGGCCAGCGGAGACGGGTGGATCGGCGAGAGCCAGATCGCGTCGGCCCCGAGCCCGGCGATGTGATCGAGGCGCGCGGTGATCCCGGCGAGGTCGCCGACGCCGTCCCCGTCGGTGTCCTGGAACGAGCGCGGGTAGATCTGGTAGATCACGGCGTCCTGCCACCACATCGGTACGGCAATCTACCGTCGGCCGGTAGGCTCGGTCGATGCGCTCGCCGCGGACGAGGCGGGAGTTCCTCGGTCGAGCCGGGGCCGCGTCGCTGGTCGCATTGACGGCGGCCGACCGGGCCGGGCTCCTGGCCGACGCGGCCGGACTGCCGACCACGCGGGCGCTCGCCCGCCGCTTGCGAGGTGCGCTCGTCCTCCCGGGTCAGGGCGGCTACGCCGCGGCCAAGGCGCTCTACAACCCGCGCCTCGACATCCGGCCGCGGGCGATCGCCTTCTGCCAGACCCCGGGCGACGTGGCTGAGGTGCTGGCCTTCGCCCGGGCCCGCGGCTGGCCGGTCGCGGCGCGGAGCGGCCGCCACTCGTTCGCCGGGTACTCCAACACCCGGGGGATCGTCGCCGACGTCTCGCCGATGCGCCATGTCCTCTACGACCGGGCGTCCGGGCTGGTCCGGATCGGCGCCGGGGCGAACCTCCGCGACGTCTACGACGGGCTCGTCCGGCGCCACGGCGTCGCCCTCCCGACCGGCACGTGCCCGACGGTGGGCATCGCCGGGCTCGCCCTCGGGGGCGGCTTCGGGCACCTGATGCGCCACGCCGGGCTCCTGTGCGACAGCCTCGAGGCGGTCGATCTCGTCCTCGCCGACGGCCGCCGGGTCCGGGCGAGCACCCGGTCGGCCGCCGACCTGTTCTGGGCCTGCCGGGGCGGCGGGGGCGGCAACTTCGGCGTGGCCACGGAGTTCACCTTCCGCACCCTGGCGGCCGCGCCGGTGACCACCTTCTCGCTGGACTTCGCCTGGGCGGGGGCCGGGGCGGCGCTCGACGCCTGGCAGCGGACGATGCCGGCGGCGACCGACCGTCTGGCCGACTCGCGCTTTCGGGCGCTCAAGACGCCGGCCCCGGGGGGTACGAGTCGGCTGACCGCGACGGTGAGCGGGCAGTTCCTCGGGGGGGAGGCGGAGCTCCGGGGGATCCTCGCCCCGCTTTTCGCCCTCGGGCCGGCGCGAACGACGATCCACACCGTCCCGTACGTGACGGCGGCACTCCCCGACGCGTGCACGGCCACGGGACCGGGGACGGTGAGCTGCGCCGTCGTCCACGAACCGAACTACCAGCGGTCGGACTTCGTGCGCGACCCGCTCTCGGCGGCGGCGATCGCGACGGTCCTCGCCGAGGTCGAGCATTGGCCGGGCGGGGCGACCGCCGGGGAGGGGGGCGTCCAGCTCGAGGCGCTCGGCGACTGCGCGGTCAATCGGGTGGCGCCCGGGGCGACGGGGTTCGTCCACCGGGACTCGCTTCTCCACATCGTCTACCTGAACTTCTGGGGCACGGGCGATCCGCCGGCGGGGTTCATCGCCTGGGCCGGGGAGATCTACGCGGCGATGCGGCCGTTCGTGTCGGGCTACGCCTACCAGAACTACATCGACGCCGGCCTCACGGGCTGGGAGCACGCGTACTACGGAACCAACTATCCGCGCCTCCAGCGGGTCAAGGCGCGGTACGACCCGCACGGGTTATTCCGCTTCGCCCAGGGGATCACGCGTGGGTAGGGTGGCCGCGCGAATTCGTGACTTCCGGGTGGGGGAAATCGTCTAGATTCGCGCGTGAGCCGGGTCGACCGCCGGCTGATCGCCCCCACGCGAAGGAGAATCGATGAGCAAGAACAACGAGACGCGCCGCCGGGCCCTCGGCCGGCTGATCCCCCGGCTGATCGTCGGCGGGTACTTCGTCGGGCATGGCGTCCAGAAGCAGTTCGGCATCCTCGGGGGCCACGGCCTCGAGGGGACGGGCGCGCATTTCGAGACCCTCGGGCTCAAGCCGGGCAAGCTGAACGCCCAGCTCGCGGCGGGCGGAGAGCTGGGCGGGGGAGCGCTGCTCCTGCTCGGCCTGTTCCCGACGCTGGCGGGGATCCCGCTGATCGCGACGATGATCGTCGCGGCGCGGCTCGTCCACGTGGAGCACGGCCTGTGGGTGACCGAAGGCGGCGTTGAGTACACCTTGGTGCTGATCGGCTCGACGATGGCCATCATCGACGCGAACGGCGGCGACCGGGGCGCGACCAAGGCGCTGGCGGCGCTCCTCGGCGGGGTGATCGGCTCGACGGCGGTGATCGAGGCCGGGAAGCGCGAGCTCTTCGCCTGAGCGGCGGTCTACCGGCGCGGTGGCGGATGCCCCCGCGCCGGGTGGCGGCCGTCGGCCGGCGGGTGAGCGTACCCTGAGGGGCCAGCGCTCGCGCGGGTGCCCTTGGCGGGGGCCGGCGGAACCGACTCGGGAGGGAAGACGATGACCCTGGCCCATCGCACGACGGCCGCACTCCTCGCCGGCACACTGGTTCTCGGGGTGAGTGCCTGCGGCGGGGGCGACTCGAAGAAGAAGGTCGCGACCACGACGTCGACCACGCCGGCGCCGACGACGACCAAGAGCGGCAAGAAGAAGGCGACGCCCCTGTCGCAGACGCCGGCGACGACGCTGAGCTTCAGTGGCACCGGTCCGAAGGAGATCGGTGTGCCGCCGCTGCGCATCCCGGTCAACTCGACCCTCAAGTGGACGAACGACGCCCCGCCGGCGGTCCGGCTGTTCCAGATCATCCCGGCCAGCCCGAAGGTCCAGTCGCCGGTCAACTCGCGGGGCGCGAGCGGGCAGGCCCCGATCCGCAAGGGGGCCTACCACGGGTTCCTGGTCAACGCCGACGGCAAGTGGACGTTGATGATCGTGCCGGGCGGCTGAGTGGCCGGGCCGGGCCCGTCGGCGGCGGCGGGCCTCGGCGGCGGCAGGCCGGATCAGGCGGCGGCCGGTCAGGCGGCGCGGCCCGGATCGTGCGGGGAGGTCGGATCAGGCGCGGGCCGGATCAGGCGGCGGCGGTGCGGGCGCGGCGGAGGGCGACGAACAGGGCGCCGAGGCCGAACACCGTCGCGATCAGAGAGATCAGCACGCCGAGGAACGGGATCAGGGCGAGCACGCGGAGGATCAGGAGCCCGACGATGAAGGCGCCGATGCGGCCGCTCGTCTTGCGTACGCGCCGGCCGACGAGCATCGCGCCGGTGAGGTAGGAGATCGCGTAGAGGGGGCCGAGGAGGAGGAGCAGGCCGATCCCGAGCGGGGTTCCGACGACGGTCACGAGGAGGACGACGCCGAGGATGGGGAGGAGGATGAGGAGCACGATGCCTGAGAGCACCGTCCGTCCGGTGCTCCCCCGGGCGGCGCGGACGGCGGCGTCGGCGGCGGCGGGAGCGAGCAGCAGGAGGACGAGGCCGGTGATCAGGAGGGATAGCGAGACGACGAGCCAGAAGCCGATCGCGAAGGTGATGCCGGGCGTGCCGATCGAGCCGACATCGAGCTTCTTCACCTTGCCGGAGACAACCGCCCCCGGGGCGACCACCGGACGGTCCTGGACCCACTTGAGCTCTCCACCGATGCGAGCCCGGCGGCCGAGGGTGGCGCGCTTGGCGATGGTGACGACGTCGCCGGTCACCGTCCCGCGGATCGTCACATCGCCGTTGACGTCGATGAGGTCGCCGTGGACCGTGCCTCGAACGGTCACCTGGCCGCTGACGACGAAGACATCACCGACCGTCTGTCCCTTGGCGACGAGGAGATCACCCTTGAAGATGACCTGGTTCGGCGTGTTGTCGGCGAGGGCCGTTGCCGGGGCGAAGGCGAGCAACACCAGGAGTCCGAGGAGAAGGCGTCGCATCAGCCCGGCGAGCCTAACAGGCTCACCCGGTGCGGGTGAGATATCGGCGGCGGTCTGGGCGGCCCGTCCACGGGCGAAGGTGGGCGATCCGTAGGCGCGGCGAAGGTGTGGGCGACCCGGACGCCGGGTAGGAGCCCGGCGATGCTCCCGCTCCTTCGGCAGCTGACCGTCGACCGACTCGGCCGGGGGGCCGCGGTCCGCTCACCGCGAACCGACGCGCTCGTACCCCGGACGTCGACGGCCGACCGGGTCGTCCGGTCGGTCTGCCCGTACTGCGCCGTCGGCTGCGGGCAGTCGATCTACGTCAAGGACGAGCAGGTCGTCCACATCGAGGGCGATCCGGAGTCGCCGATCTCCCGCGGGCGCCTCTGCCCCCGGGGGTCGTCCTCGCTCGCCCTGGTCAACTCGCCGGCCCGGGAGACGCGGGTCCGCTACCGCCGGCCCCACGCGCTCGACTGGGAGGATCTCGAGCTCGACCAGGCGATGGACATGATCGCCGACCGGGTGATCGAGACGCGGCGGCGCACGTGGGAGGATCGCGACGCCGATGGGGCCCTCCTCGCCCGGACCCGGGGCTTCGCCCACCTCGGGGGGGCGACGCTCGACAACGAGGAGAACTATTTGATCAAGAAGTGCTTCTCGGCCCTCGGTGCCGTGGCGATCGAGAACCAGGCCCGGATATGACACTCCTCGACCGTCCCCGGTCTGGGGACGTCCTTCGGCCGCGGCGGGGCGACCAACTACCTCCAGGACCTCCAGAACGCTGACTGCATCCTGATCGAGGGGTCGAACATGGCCGAGTGCCACCCGGTCGGCTTCCAGTGGGTGGTCGAGGCCAAGGCCCGGGGAGCGAAGGTGATCCACGTGGATCCACGCTTCAGCCGGACGAGCGCCCTGGCCGACGTCCACGTTCCCATCCGCACCGGGACCGACATCGCCTGGCTCGGGGGGCTGATCAACCACGTGCTGAGCGGGGGGCACGAGTTTCGCGAGTACGTCCTGCGGTACACCAACGCCGCGACGATCGTCTCCGAGGAGTTCGTCGACACCGCCGACCTCGACGGGCTCTTCTCGGGCTTCGACCCGGCGGCCGGCACCTACGACGTCTCGAGCTGGGGCTACGCCGGCATGGAGCCGCCGGCGGCGGCCGGCGAGCCGAACGACCATCCGTCGGCCGAGCAGGCCCACGGGGCCCACGGGGCGGCGGTCGAGGGCGGCGACCCGCCGCCGCACGAGGACGAGAGCCTGACGCACCCGCGGTGCGTGTTCCAGATCGTGAAGCGGCATTTCAGCCGGTACACGCCGGAGATGGTCGAGACCGTCTGCGGCGTTCCCAGAGCGACGTTCCTCGAGGTCGCCGACGCCGTCTGCGCGAACTCGGGGCGCGAGCGGACCACGGCCTTCGTGTACTCGGTCGGGTGGACCCAGCGGACGACCGGCGTCCAGTACATCCGGGCGGCCTCGATCCTCCAGCTCCTGCTCGGCAACATCGGACGGCCGGGCGGGGGCATCCTCGCCCTCCGCGGGCACGCGTCGATCCAGGGATCGACCGACATCCCCACCCTCTACAACATCCTCCCCGGCTACCTCCCGATGCCCAAGGCCGCCCCCGAGCTGACACTCGAGCGCTACATCCAGGGATCGACGCCGCCCGGGGGGTTCTGGGGGCACGCTCGGGAGTACATCGTCTCGTTGCTGAAGGCATGGTGGGGCGAGGCGGCCACCGCGGCCAACGACTTCTGCTTCGATCGCCTGCCGCGGATAAACGGCGACCACTCCATCTATCCGACGATCCTCGCCATGCGGGACGGCAAGGTCGAGGGGTTCTTCGTGATGGGCGAGAACCCGGCGGTCGGCTCGGCCAACGCCAAGCTCCACCGCCTGGCCATGGCCAACCTCGACTGGCTGGTCGTCCGCGACTTCCAGATGATCGAGTCGGCGACGTTCTGGAAGGACGGTCCCGAGGTCGAGACCGGTGAGCTCACCCCGGAGGCGGTCGGTACGGAGATCTTCTTCCTCCCGGCGGCCGCCCATACCGAGAAGGACGGCTCCTTCACCAACACGCAGCGGCTCCTCCAATGGCACAACAAGGCGATCGAGCCGCCCGGTGACTGCCGCTCCGAGCTCTGGTTCATGTTCCATCTGGGCCGGCGGATCCGGGAGAAGCTCGCCGCGTCGACCGACCCGCGCGACGCGGCGATCCTCGAGCTGACGTGGGACTACCCGGTCCACGGCCCGACCGCCGAGCCCGACGCCGAGGCGGTGCTCCGCGAGATCTCGGGGGTCGACGCCGACGGCCGCGCCCTCGCCGGCTACACCGAGCTCGAGGCGGATGGCTCGACCTCATGCGGCTGCTGGATCTACTCGGGGGTCTACGCCGGCGGGGTGAACCAGGCCAACCGCCGACGGCCGGGGGCCGAGCAGGACATGGTCGCCGCCGAGTGGGGCTGGGCCTGGCCGGCGAACCGCCGGATCCTCTACAACCGGGCCTCGGCCGACCCGGACGGCCGCCCCTGGTCGGAGCGCAAGGCCCACGTCTGGTGGGATGCCGCGGCCGGCCGCTGGACGGGACGGGACGTGCCCGACTTCGTCCCCGACATGGAGCCGTCCTACCGACCGCCGGAGGGCGCGACGGCCGAGAAGGCGCTCCGGGGGGACGAGCCGTTCGTGATGCAGGCCGACGGCCGTGGCTGGCTCTTCGCACCGACCGGGCTGACCGACGGACCCCTCCCCACCCATTACGAGCCGAGGGAGTCGCCGTTCGGCAACGCCTTCCACGGCCAGCGGGCGAACCCGACGCTCGAGGAGTTCACCCGGTCCGACAACCCCTACAACCCGGTCGGCGGGGAGGTCTACCCCTACGCGATGTCGACCTACCGGATCGCCGAGCACCACACCGCCGGGGGGATGTCGCGGACGCTGCCCCACCTGGCCGAGCTCGCCCCGGAGATGTACGTCGAGGTCTCCCCGGCCCTGGCCGCCGAGCGCGGACTCGACCACAACGGGTGGGCGACGATCATCACCTCCCGGTCGGCGATCGAGGCCCGGGTCATGGTCACCGAGCGGATCCCCGACCTCGACGTCGGCGGTCGGCGGATCCACCAGGTCGGCCTGCCCTATCACTGGGGCTGGAGCGGGCTGGCCACCGGCGACGCGGCCAACGACCTCCTCCCCCTCGCGCTCGACTCGAACGTGCACATCTCCGAGTTCAAGTCGGCTACCTGCGACGTCCGCCCCGGCCGGCGCCCGCGGGGCCCGGGCCTCCTGGCGCTGGTCGAGGACTACCGCGCCCGCGCCCGGCAGAGCTAGCTCCAGGCGACCGCCGCGAGCGGTCGAACATGCGTCGAAATTCGCCGGCCCAGGCTCACCCGAGGGCTAGCATCGCCAGCGGCGGAGCAACGCGCCGCGACGACCAGAGCGCGACGACGGACCTCCACGAGCGGGGCCATCGCGGGTGGCCGCGGGGGCAACCATGGGCAATCGCGGCGGTCGGCAGACGACGTGGCGCCGACGGCTCCGCACCGGCGCCGCCCTGGCGGTCGCCGTCGCGGCCAGCGGGGGCGGGCTCCTCGCTCCGCCCGCCGAAGCCGGCTTCCTGCGCACCCACCGCAGCGACTCCGCGGCCAGCACCCAGCCCAACGACTTCAAGCAGATGCTGATCGCCGACGTCGGCACCGGCCAGGTCGCCGGGAGGGCACAGATCCCCCAGGACGGGATCCCCGACGTCCTCGGGATCACCGACAGCACGATCAACGGGCAGCTTCCCGGGTTCTACCGGATCCTCCAGCGGGCGCCCGGGGTCGCCGCCGACTGGGGGCTCGCGGACGGCTCGGGCGGCCAGACCAACTCCGGCTACGTCCCCACTGATCTCCAGCAGGGCCCCAGCCCGAGCTCGCCGGAGGAGCAGGAGTTCTTCTGGTCGGAGGGGTTCGGGCAGATCTTCAGCGAGATCGCCTTCAACAGCCGAACCGGCGCGGACAACGCCGACTCGGTCGTCCGCGCCCATCCGCAGGTCTCGATCGCCGTCGGGAAGATCACGAGCACCCAGGACGCGATCGTCCAGCTGCTGAGCGACGACAGCTTCGCCTTCTGGCCGATCGTCTCCAACGGCACTGGCCTGCGCGACCCCGGGAGCTACATGGCCGCGCCCACGGGCACCCACATCTGCGGCGGGCACATTCTGCTTGCCGACATCGCCGGCAACTCGCTGCCCGACATCATCCAGTACGGCGATCGCTGCGGCGGCGGCGACAGCGGCATCGAGGTCTGGGTCGGGAACACCGGGCCGGCGGACTACAGCTACCAGGGGTACTACTCGGTCGGCGCCGGACTCCAGTCGGTGCAGGTCGCCGATCTCAACGGCGACGGCCACAACGACCTGGCGATGACCTTCGCCGCCTCGCTGACCTCGGGCGCCGGCGCCTACGCGGTGGCGCTCTACGACGCCTCGCAGACCCTGCTCAACCAGCCGAGCCTCCACTTCGCCTTCCAGCCCGACAACAACTCGACCCCCGAGCGCCAGCCGCTCGCCGGCGGCGCCGGGGCCCTCCAGATCGGCGACGTTGCCGCTCCGGCTTCTCCGAGCAGCGACACCGACGGCCACCCCGACCTCGTGGTCGCCCAGCCCCAGACCGGGCACATCGCCGTCCTGGCCAACGATCCGGCCAACCCCGGAGCGTTCTCGCTCTACGGCACCCCGTTCGCGTTCGGCGACGGAGCTCTCCCCGCCGGCCAGGGCGGACCCGACGGCCTGACGCTCGGCAGGATCAACGCCGACAACCGGCTCGACATCCTGGCCTGGGCCCACCGGCCCAACCAGGGCGTGTGGGAGGTCTTCCACGGCACCCGGGCGCCGACCGTCACCGTCTCGGCCTCGGCGGCCAAGGCGTTCGCCAACACCGACGTCACGTTCACCGCGGCGGCGACCGCACCCGCCGCGTCGCCGAGCGACGCCGCCGTCGATCACGTCGACTGGGACTTCAACGGCGACGGGACGTTCGACCAGACGACGACCGGGCTCTCGGTCACCCATCAGTTCGCCGCCGTCGGCGACTACGACGTCATCGCCCGCATCGTCAACTCCGCCGGCGATGCGACCACCGTCCACCTGCCGACGCCCCTGCGGATCGGTACGCAGCTGCGGGTGGCGCTCACGCCCAAGCCGGGCGCGGCCATGCCGGGCACCGCGACCGACTTCACCGCGACGGCGACCGGCGGCTACCCCGGCCCGGGGGGGACCGCGCCGACGCTGGCCTACACCTTCACCACCGACGCCCCGGTCACCTCGCATCCCCAGTCCGCCGTCCTGCGCGCGACCTGGCCGACCGCCACCCGGGGGACCGTCGGCGTCTCGGTGACCGACGGCCAGGGCCAGACGGTCACCGACTCGGACTCGGTGCGCGTCGCCGACCCGTTGACCGCCTCGCTCGGGCCGCAGAACGCCCGGAACCTGATGGTCGGCGAGCAGCGCGAGATCGTGGCCGTGGCCTCCGGCGGCATCGGCGCGCTGCACTACCGGTTCGACCTCGACGGCAACGGCACCTACGAGACCGACGCTGGGACGACCGGTCAGGCGCCGGTCACCTTCTCCGCGGTCAGCACGCCCACCGTCGGCGTCCAGGTCACCGACTCCGACCCGGCCGGCGGGGTGAGCACCACGGCGACGACGAGCCTGATCGTGCGCCCGAAGCTGACCGCCGCGCTGACCCAGTCGCCGGCCACCCCGGCCCCCGGCCAGGCGGTGACGCTCGACGCGTCGGACAGCTCCGGCGGTGAGATCGCCGGAACGCCTCCCTACGCTTACGCCTGGACTCTCGACGGGACCGCCCTGCCGAGCGAGACCGGCCCCACGCTGACCCGGACCTTCGCCAACCCCGGCCACCACACGGTCGGCCTCGGGATCACCGACGCCTACGGCCGCACCGACACGGCGACCCGCGCGCTGAAGATCGCCGCCCCCCTCGTGCCGACCTTCACGACCACGCCGACCGACCCGCAGATCGGTGAGACGGTGCACTTCGACCCGAGCGCGACGACCGGCGGCATCCCGCCCTACACGTACGCCTGGGACCTCGATGGAGACGGCGTGATCGACCCGCCGACCGCCCAGGACTCCGCCCCGACGCACACGTACTCCTCGAGCCAGGTCGTCCAGGTCGGGCTCGTCGTGACCGACGCCGACGGCGTCCGCGCCGCCGTGACCCTCCCGCTCGGCGTGGCCGCCCAGCTCACCGCCGCCCTGCGCGTCCTCCCGGCCGCCCCCGGACCCGGACGGCCGGTGACCTTCGACGCATCGACGACCGTCGGCGGATCCCATCCCTACAGCTACGCCTGGACGATCGACGGAACGGTCCAGACCGCCCCCGGCGACGACGCCCAATCGATCCAGCGGACCTTCGCCGCCCCCGGCCACCACACGGTCGCCCTCGCGGTGACCGACCACGCCGGCCACGCGAGTACCGTCGCGGGCACGCCGTTCACCGTGGCCGACCCGCTCGTCGCCGCCTTCTCGAGCGCTCCGGCCCAGCCGCAGACCGGTGAGCAGGTCGCCTTCGACGCCGGGGCTTCGGCCGGCGGGATCCCGCCGCTCCACTACGCGTGGGACTTCGACGGGAGCGGGAGCTACCAGACGTCAACGGGCACGACGGCCGCCGTCCAGCACACGTTCGGGACGGCGGGGGTCGACACCGTCGGCCTCCAGGTCACCGACGCCGATGGCAACCACGTCGAGATCACCCACGTCGTCCAGGTGGCGCCTGCGCTCGGGGTGACCCTGACCCACGTCCCGGCCATCCCCGCCCCCGGCCAGACGGTGACGCTCACCGCCGCCGGCGTCGGCGGAGCCGGCCAGCGGACGTTCGCCTGGGGCATCGACGATCCGGGGTTCCCGACCTCCACCGGGGCGACGCCGTCCCTCCAGCACACCTTCTCGACGAAGGGCGACCACGCGGTGGGCGTGGCGGTCACCGACGGCGGCGGACACCGGCTGACCGCGCAGGACACCGTGACGGTGGCCGATCCGCTGGTCGCCCGGCTCACCGACGGCGCGCCGCATCCGGAGACCGGCGACACCGTCACCCTCGACGCCTCGAGCTCATCGGGTGGGGTCGGGGCCCGTCACTACCGCTTCGACCTCAACGGTGATGGCATCCCGGACACGGCGGCGTCGACCAGCCCGACGGCGACAACCGCGCTGAGCGTCCCGGGCACCGCGCGGTTCGGCGTCCAGGTGACCGACGACCGCGGGCAGCAGGCGTCGACGATCGCGACGACCGACGTCACCCGGCGCCTCGTGCCCGACTTCGTCGTCCCGGCTCCGATCACCAACGATCAGCCGGCGACCTTCGACGCGTCCCCGACCAGCGGGGGGGCTCCGCCGCTCCACTTCGAGTGGGACCTCAACGGAGACGGGACCTACGAGACCGCCAGCGGGGCCAACCCGACCCAGAGCGCCCCATTCGCCAAGGTCGGGCCGGCCACGGTCGGGCTGCGGGTCACCGACGCGCTCGGGCACACGCGCGACATGCGCAAGGCGATCACGGTGCTCGAGGGCTGCCTGCACACGGTCTCCTTCGGGCTGACGACGATCGACACCGCCACGAGCAGGATCTGCCTGCGCCGGACCTCCGGCGCGGCCGGCGCTCCGTACGTCGCCGACGGCGACATCACCCTGAACGGGATGACCATCACCAAGCCGTCCGGCGCGACGCTGACGATCACGCCGCCGATCGGCACCGCGGCCGCCCGCCTCACGGCGACCGCCGTCCAGGTGCGCGAGGCCGGGTCGCTGATCGTCAACGGCGCGATCGACTGGAAGCTGCCGGCTGGGACGCCGGGCCAGGAGCACTCGATCGGCAACGTCGGTCTCGCGCCGTCCGGCCTCGACCTCCTCGGCCTCCACGTCGAGGGACGCATCGGGCTGGCGCTCGGTGAGAACGCCGACGGGTCACCCTACGTGCGGATCAGCCCGGAGCTCGCGATCCCCGGCTTCAAGCTCAGCGACGACAAGGACTCGCCCGGGGTCACCGGCGAGGCGAACTTCCGCGTCGACGCCCGGGGCCCCCACCTCGACGCCATCAAGATCCAGGTCGACCACGCGAAGCTCCAGGGCCTCGACGTCAACCAGATCTGCCTGTCCTACCTGGCGGCCGGGGCCCAGGGCAACCAGTGCGAGCAGTTCGCCGACCACAGCGGCGAGCCCTTCCTGACCTGCGCGACCGACGCGACCCAGAACGGTGGAACGGGACGATGGACATCACCCTCCCCGGCAAGAACGACGCCGGGTTCGCGTTCAGCGGCGAACTGGCCGGCGGGCAGCTGGCCAACGTGGCGGCCAAGGCCGAGCTCGGCCACAGCGTCGCCCTGGCCGAAGGCGTGTTCCTCAAGTCGATCGCCGCCGGCATCTGCCTGAAGCCGGCCCCGCTCAAGCTCCGCGGTGAGGCCGTGGTCACGGCGATCCCCGAGAGCGCCAGCGGCGACGCGGTCGAGATCGACGGCTCGTTCCTCTACACCGACGCCATCGGCGCCACCCCGTGGTCGATCTCCCTCCAGGGCGGACTGACGCTGCTCGGCCACCACGTCGCCGACGCGTACGCCTCGCTCGACGGGAGCGGCGCCCTGGCCGTCGGCTGGCACCAGCGCCTCCAGCTCCCCAACGACGACGTCAACGTCGCCTCGATCGACGGGACGGTCGACGGTTGGATGCGCGGCTCGACCTTCGATGTCGAGGGTGGGGTCAGCGTCTGCCTGGTCGCGGTCTACTGCATCGACGGCCAGGCCCTCGTCTCGACCGACGGCGCCGCGGCCTGCGTGACGCTGGCCACCGTCTACTACCCGATCGTCTCGGTCGGCTACCTCTACACCGACGTCAGCTACGGGAGCTACGACATCCGCGGCGGCTTCGGCTACCGCTGGGGCGGGAGCGTCGACGTGATGGGCGGATCCTGCGACATTGGGCCCTGGCGCCCGGCCGGCGCCCCCGGGGCCACGGCATCCGCGGCGGGCCAGCCCTACTCCTTCCAGGTCGGCCCGGGCGAGATCCTCCGCAACCTCCGCCTCCACGGTGCCGGCGCGGCGCCCGAGGTGACCGTCCGGGGGCCGGGCGGCACGGTCATCGCCACCAACCCGAGCAGTCCGGTGACCCAGCAGAAGGGCAGCTACCTCCTGCTCAAGGACGCGGCGAGCCACACGACCGTCGTCCAGCTGATCAAGCCGGCTCCGGGGACCTGGACGATCACCCCGGCGACCGGGAGCACGATCGCGGGCGTCGACACCGCGCCGCTCCTACTCCCGCCCGCCGTCGGCGCGCGCGTGCGCCACGACCGCCACGGGTATCACGTCGACTACGCCTGGACGCCGCAGACCGGCGTGGCCATGCGCTTCACCGCCCGCCGCGGGAACCTGGCCCAGGATCTCGGGCCGGGACGGGTCACGCCGTGTCCGGGCAAGGTCCAACAGCGGTCGGCGCGCAAGATCGCAGTGCGCTGCGGGACGCTCGACTTCCTCCCGGTCGACGGTCCGGGCGGCCTGCGCAGGATCGAGGTGCGCCTCACACGCGGCGGCGTCCCCGTCGCCACCCGCACCCTGGCGCACTTCCGGGTACCGGCGCCGGCGAAGCCCGGCCGCGTGCCGAGCCTGCGGCTCGCGCGGACGAACCGGGGCGTCATCGTCACCTGGGGCCGGGCCGGGCGGGCCGTGCGCTACGCGGTCACCGCGGTCTCGGCCGAGGGATACCGCGTGCTCTACGCCCACGCCCCGTCCTGCCGGGAGATCACGCTCCCCCGAACGGCGACGACCTCGACCGTCGACGTGACCGTGCGGGGCATCTCGGCCCACGGCGTCCTCGGCCTCCGCTCGTGGCTGTACCTCCGGGCCCGCGGCCGGCTGGCCGGCGGCGCGCACCCGGCCAGCCGCCGGTGCGCATGACGGCGGGGCCGGCGCCCCCGGAGGGCGTCGATCCCGCGGGGCCTCAGGTCGGCTGGGGGACCAGCCGGATGTAGGGGAGCGGCTGCTCCCACCCGTCCGGGTAGGTCTCCTTGGCCTCCTCGTCGGAGACGGAGCCGAGGATGATCACCTTCTCGCCGGGCGTCCACTGCGCCGGCGTCGCCACCTTGTTGTTCGCCGTCAGCTGGAGCGAGTCGATGACCCGGAGGACCTCGTCGAAGTTCCGGCCGGTCGTCATCGGGTAGATGAGGATCAGCTTGATCTTCTTGTCCGGCCCGATCACGAAGACGTTACGGACGGTGGCGTTGTCGGCCGGCGTCCGCGACGTCGGGTCGCCCGCCGTCTCGGCGGGCAGCATCCCGTAGGCCTTGGCGACCGCGAAGTCCTTGTCGCCGATCAGCGGGTAGTTCGGAGCCGTGCCCTGGGAGCTCTCGATCTCCTGGGACCACCGGTCGTGGTTCTCGACCGGGTCGACCGACAGCCCGATGATCTTGACACCCCGGCGGGCGAACTCCGGCTCGATGCTCGCCATGTACCCGAGCTCGGTCGTGCAGACCGGCGTGAAGTTGCGCGGGTGGGAGAAGAGGACGCCCCACGAGTCGCCCAGCCAGTCGTGGAAGCGGATCGTGCCCTCAGTGGTCTCCGCCTCGAAGTCCGGGGCGGTGTCGCCGAGTTTCAGAGCCATGCAGATTCTCCTTTGGTCGCCTAGGACAGGTCTTCAGGAGACTATAGGCCTAGATCCGATCGGGTTTCGGCATATTCAAAACCGGCGCCCCTCTCACGCGCGAGCCCGGGCCCGGATCGCGGCCTGCGCGGCCGCGACGATCGCGACCGGGACCCGGAACGGCGAGCACGATACGTAGTCGATTCCGGCCCGCTCGAAGAAGTCGATCGAGTCCGGATCGCCCCCGTGCTCGCCGCAGATCCCGAGCTTCAGGCCCGGGTGGCCGGCGCGCCCGCGCTCGACGGCGAGGGCGATCAGCTGCCCGACGCCCGGCGTGTCGAGCGTCTCGAACGGCGAGACGTCGATGATCTTGCGCTCGACGTAGGCGCTGAGGAACTTGCTCTCGACGTCGTCGCGGGAGAAGCCGAGCGTCGTCTGGGTGAGGTCGTTGGTCCCGAAGGAGAAGAAGTCGGCCTCGACCGCGATCTTCTCGGCGATCAGACAGGCCCGGGGCAGCTCGATCATCGTCCCGACCGCGTAGTCGTCACCCCGATGCATGCCGTGCTCGTCGCCGACGCGGACGACCAGGTCCCGCATCAGCTCGAGCTCCTTCTCGTAGTTGACGAGCGGGACCATGATCTCGAGGTGCGGCGCCTCGCCGGTCCGCTCGCGCACGGCCAGGGCCGCCTCCATGATCGCGTGGGCCTGCATCTCGTAGATCTCGGGGAAGAGCACGCCGAGGCGGCAGCCGCGCGTCCCGAGCATCGGGTTGACCTCTTCGAGATAGGCCACCCGGTCGAGCAGGCGCTCGAGCTCCTCGATCGCCGGCCCGTCCGCCTCGCTCTGGCGGGCCAGGTCGAGCTCGTGCTGGACCTCGAAGCGATGGGGGAGGAACTCGTGGAGCGGCGGGTCCAGGAGGCGGATGGTCACCGGCAGCCCGGTCATCGCCTCGAACAGGCCTTCGAAGTCCTGCCGCTGGAGCGGCTGGAGCTCGGCGAGCACATCCCGCCGGGCCGACTCGTCGCCGGCGAGGATCATCGCTCGCATCTTCGGCTGGCGGTCGGCCGCCATGAACATGTGCTCGGTCCGGCAGAGCCCGATCCCCTCGGCGCCGAACGCACGGGACCGGCGCGCGTCCTCCGGGGTGTCGGCATTGGCCCGCACCCCGAGACGGCGGAGCTTGTCGGCCCAGCCGAGCACGGTCACGAAGTGCTCGCCCGGCTCGGGCTCGACCAGCGGGACATCGTCGAGGGTGATCTCCCCGGTCGTACCGTCGATGGCGATCTGCTCGCCGCGTCGGATCACCCGGTCTCCGACCCGCAGCTCCTCCCGTTCGAGGTCGATCTCGAGAGCCTGGGCCCCGCACACGCACGGGCGGCCCATCCCGCGGGCCACGAGCGCCGCGTGCGATGCCTTGCCGCCCTCGCTGGTCAGGATGCCGCGGGCCGCGTGGAACCCGCCGACGTCCTCCGCCTCGGTGAACGGTCGCACGAGGATCACGCTCCGTCCGTCCGCCGCGGCGGCGACCGCATCGGGTGCGGTGAAGACGATCCCTCCCTTGGCCGCGCCCGGCGACGCCGGGATGCCCCGGGCGAGCACCTCGATCGGGTGGGCCGGGTCGAAGGTGGGGTGGAGCAGCGCGTCGAGGCGGGCGGCGTCGATCGTGGCGATCGCCGCCGCCCGATCGAGCAGGCCCTCCTCGACGGCGTCGACGGCGAAGCGCACCGCCGCCTGGGCCGGCCGCTTGGCGTTCCGCGTCTGGAGCATGTACAGGTGCCCCTCCTCGATCGTGAACTCGACGTCCTGCATGTCGCCGTAGTGGCGCTCGAGCGTCCGGAGGATCTCGATCAGCTCGGCGTGGGCCTCGGGCAGGACCGTGGCCAGCTCGGCGATGTCGCGCGTGTTGCGCACGCCGGAGACGACGTCCTCGCCCTGGGCGTTGGTCAGGAAGTCGCCCGAGGGCTCCGGCGCACCGGTCAGCTCGTCGCGGCTGAAGGCGACGCCCGAGCCCGAGGTGTCGCCCTTGTTGCCGAACGCCATCTGCTGGACGTTGACCGCCGTGCCCCACCCGTCGGGGATGCCGTTGATGCGGCGGTAGGTGACCGCCCGGTCGCCGACCCACGAGTCGAACACGGCGCGGATCGCCTGCTCGAGCTGGCGCTCCGGCTCCTGGGGGAACTCCTCGCCCGTGCGCTCGCGGAACAGCGCCTTGAAGCGGGTGGTCAGCTCGCGCAGGGCATCGACGTCGAGGTCAGTGTCGAGCTCGGCCCCCCGCTCGCGCTTGAGCCGGGCGATCTCCGCCTCGATCGCGCTCCCCGGCAGGCCGCGGACCACGTTGGCGAACATCTGCACGAAGCGGCGGTAGGAGTCCCAGGCGAAGCGGTCGTTCCCGGTCGCCCGCGCCAGCCCCTCGACCGACCGGTCGTTGAGCCCGAGGTTCAGCACCGTGTCGAGCATCCCGGGCATCGACTCGCGGGCGCCCGAGCGGACCGACACCAGCAGCGGGTCGTTCGCCTGGCCGAGCTCCTTGCCGGCCGCGCGCTCGAGCCGCTCGAGCGCTGCTGCGACCTCGGCGGCCAGCCCGTCCGGCTCCTTGCGGCCGGCCGACATGTAGGCGACGCAGGCCTCGGTCGTGATCGTGAACCCGGCCGGGACCCGGTCGGAGCCGAGGATCCGCGTCATCTCGGCGACGTTCGCGCCCTTGCCCCCGAGCAAATCGCGCATCTCGCGCGAGCCCTCCTCGAAGTCGTACACGTACTTGGTCACGTCAATCCACGGGCTGCGCCACGGCGACCACGCCCTCCTCGTGCAAGCGGGCGATCTCCTCGGCGCTCCGGCCGAGCACGTCGCCCAGGATGTCGTCGGTGTGCTCACCCAGGAGCGGCGCCCGCTTGACCGGGAGTCGCTCGAGGGCTCCGAAGCGGACCGGCGAGCCGGGCATCAGGTACGAGCCGATCCCGGGCTGGTCGACCGTCTCGAACATCGGGTTCTCCGGCGAGCAGCGCGGGTCCTCCTCGACCAGCTGGGTGAACGTCTGGTACGGGCCCCAGGCCACCCCGTTGGCGTCGAAGACCTCCGCGATCTCCGCCATCGTCCGCGCCCGCACCCAGGGCTTGAGCGCCGCCCCGATCAGGTCGCGGGCGGCGAAGCGGCCGCCCTCCTCGGTCAGGTCGACGTCCAACATCTTCTCGATCGCCGCCGCCGCCTCCTGGAGGTCGGTCGCCTCGACGAGGCTCCGCCACTGGCGGAGGGTGAGCGCGAGGATCATCACCCGCCGGTCGTCCTTGGCCAGGAAGTCGCGCCCGAACGCGCCGTAGAGGAAGTTGCCGTCCTTGATGCGGTTGTTGTGGTTGATCTGGACCTCGGCGATCTTGCCGAGGTTGCCGACCATCGCGAAGGCGACATCGGAAAGGGCGATCTTGATCAGCTGGCCCGCGCCCGTCCGGCGCCGGTGGCGCTCGGCGGCGAGCAGCGCGGTCGTGGCCAGCGTCCCCGTGACGGCGTCCCAGGCCGGCAGCAGGTGGTTCATCGGGTAGGAGACGTTGCGCGGACCGGTGGCCATCGGGAAGCCGCTCGCCGGGTTGACCGTGTAGTCGACCGCCGAGGACCCGTCGGCGTTGCCGGTGATGACGACCATGATCAGGTCCGGCCGGTGCTCGGTCAGCCGGTCGTAGGACAGCCAGCCGCTCTCGGGGAAGTTGGTCAGGAACAGACCGGCGTCCTCGCCCGGGGCGCAGATCAGCTCGGTCAGGAGCTCCCGACCGGCCGGCGACCTGAGATCGGCCGCGAACGAGCGCTTGCCCTTGTTGAGGCCGGCCCAGAAGAGGCTCCTCCCGTCCGCGGTGATCGGCCAGCGGCTATGGTCGAGGCCGCCGGTCAGCGGGTCGAAGCGGATCACGTCGGCTCCCATCTGCGCCAGCGTCATCCCGCCGAGGGGAGCGGCCACGAAGGCCGACCCTTCGATCACCCGCATGCCGTCGAGGATCCCGTTCATCTGCCCCTCCTTGAAGTCGTCATGCCATCACGGCCAAGAGCCGCCAGTCGAGGACCGCTTGACCGCCGTCGCTCCCGTCGCGCTCGGCCACCACCTCGGCCCTCAGGTCGACCAGCCCGACCCCGGGGGCGTGCTCCAGCTCGTGCTTGCCCTCGATCGTCAGCACCGTGCTCAGTCGATCCTCCTCGAACACCGGGCCGGTATGGTTGCACTCGCGCCAGGCGGCGATCGTCACCACCGCGGGCAGCGCCCGGGTCAGCTGGGCGGCGGCGACCGAGATCGTGTGGCCGCCGTAGACGAGCCGCCGGCCGTGGGCGCCGGCGGTGGCGTCGACGTGGGTCTTCGCGACGTTGAGGGTCAGGCGGACGAGCTCGGGCGCGGCGGTCACGGTGTCGCGGCCCTCGATCTCGTAGACCTGGCCGACCTCGAGCCCGGCGAAGCTGCTCCCGCCGGTCAAGTCGCGCAAAGCATCGAAGTTCCAGCCGCCGGGGACGGCCGACGCCACCCGGTCCATGTCGAGCTCGACCGGGATGTCGTCGAAGCGATCGGCGTGGCCGGTCTGGATGCTCGCGTCCCGCAACGGGATCATCGGGCAGCGCCAGAAGTCGAGCACCCGCTCGCCGGCCTGGTTCTCCGTGCGGATCCGCAGGGCGACCAGGCCGGTCGCCGAGCCGTCGCCCCGCGGCCGGTTCTGGCGGAGGCCGACGATCTCCGTGCGCGTGCGCAGGGTGTCGCCGATGAACACCGGGCGCAGGAGCACGAGGCCCCGGTAGAAGAGGTTGCCGCGGACCCGCTGGGTCGGCCCGGTCGACTGGCCGATGGCCACGTCGCAGACCAGGTTCGGGTGCGCCAGGGCCTCGGCCCGTCCGGTCACCGCGGCCGAGAGGGTCGCGTCGAGCGCCAGCAGCATCCGATCGCCGACCAGGGCCTGGTGGATCGCGGCATGGCCGGCGGTGATCGTCAGTCCGGGGGCGTCGTAGACCTGGCCGACTTCGAAGTCCTCGAAGTACGGACCGCCCACGCTGATCGGCTCGGCTGAAGGCATCGCTTGGTCTCCTGTCCCTCCGGCGGCAGTGCCAGCGAGTGCCCCGGGGTGGGGCACGGGCGGGTCGCCCGCCGGCAGCGGGAGCGTATAGAACTCGCGGGCGCCCGGCCGGCGACCCGCCCCGACCGGCCGCCGGCGGCTCCGCCGCGCGCGCCCGCGGGCCGCGCCGCTCAACCCCCTTGGACGCCCGGTGGTGTCTGTCACCTTGACAGTTCTCGGCCGGTACTGGAACATGGAACCTCGACCGACCGAAGGGTGACGTGGGTAGTGAAGGCGAGTCGATCGCGGACCACGGCCACGCTGTTCGTGTGCGCGGCGCTGGTCACCGTGCCCCCTACGGCACACGCCGCCGCGCCGTCGGTCCCCGGCGCCGCACCGAAGCCGGCCGCCGCCGTGATCGAGGACCCGTTCAACGCACGCATATCGATCGTCGTCGCCGCCGACGGCCGCTTCGCGGCCGGGGCGTTTCCCGATCCGCTGACCGGGGGGCAGACCGCGTTCTCCTACCCCATCCTCTTCGGATGGCCGACCACCAGCACGTCGTTCGCCACGGTGTTGGTCGACGGGGTCGCCGATGTGTACGGGTCGAGCGGAACCCAGGTCCAGGCGCCGACCGAATCCGGCGCTGCGAACACGAGCGCCTGGTCGAACGGGGACGTCACGACGCGGCAGACGCTCTCCGTGGCCACCAACCCGCTCACCGGGATGGCGGACGCCGCGCGCATCGCATACACGGTCACCAACGGCGGAACCGTCTCCCATTCGGTCGGGGTGCGCACGCTCCTCGACACCGACGTCGACAACAACGACGGGTCGCCGTTCCTGATCCCCGGCCTTGGCCCCGTGACCACCGAGCAGGACCTCGCGCGCGCCGCCGTGCCCGACAACTTCGAGATCCTGCCGGCGCTCGGGGCGGGCACGCGCCTGGCCGGAGCGATCCTCCGCGGGGCCGACGCGACGCCGCCCGACCGGCTCCTCCTCGCCGACTGGCCGCGGATCGGGGCCACCGCCTGGGACTACACGATCACCCCGGGGCGCTCGATCACCACGGACAGCGCCTACGCGGTCTACTGGAACCCGCGCCCCCTCGGACCCGGCGCATCCGTCACCTTCGTGACCTACTACGCGGCCGTAACCCCGCCGGCCGTCACCGCGCTCAACCCGCCGAGCGGACCGGCGGCCGGGGGCACGGCCGTGACGATCACGGGCACCGCGCTGACCGGGGCCACGGCGGTCGCCTTCGGCTCGGTCCCGGCGACGGGCTTCCGGGTCGACGGTCCGACCCAGATCACGGCGACCGCTCCGCCGGGCACGGGAACGGTGGCGGTGGGCGTCACGACGCCTGAGGGAACGAGCGCGCCCAGCGACGCCGATCTGTTCACCTACGCCTCTCCGCCGACCCCGACGCAGCCGACCTCCCAGACCCAGCCGCCCCGAGGGGTCACGACCGACAGCGCAGAGCTTCAGGCGTCGATCAACCCGCGCGGGCTGGCCACGACCATGCACTTCGAATACGGCCTCGATTCCGGCGCAGCGACCGCGGCGGCCCCTCAGCTACAGCTCGCGCACGCCGGATCAACCGGTGTCACCCGACTTCGCCGACCACTCGCTGAGCGCGGTCGTGGCCGGCCTTCAGCCCAACAGCACGTATCACGTGCGGGCCGTCGCCGCGAATGCCCTCGGGGTCAGCGCGGGTCAGGACGTCACCTTCCGGACGGCAGTGGACGTCCCGCCGCCCCCGCCCGTCCTCGGCAAGGCGTTCAACGCCAGGCCGGTCAGCGGCCGCGTCCTGGTCCTCCTGCCCGCCTCCGCCCGCAGCGGACGGGCGCGGGCGAGCGCGGTCAACGGCGTCCGCTTCATCCCCCTCACCGAGGCCCGCCAGCTGCCCGTCGGCACGACCTTCGACACCAAGAGTGGGTCCGTCCGCCTGACCACCGCCACGGTGACCCGGGGCCGCGTCCAGGCGGGCACGTTCGGAGGCGGGGTGTTCAAGCTCCTCCAGCGCCGCCAGGCCCGGGGGCTCTCCGAGCTGGCGCTCCATGACGCGGCCAGCGCCGTCAAGAACTGCGCCGCGGCGGCCGGCCAGGCCCAGACGGCGGCCAAGCGGGCGCTCCCCAAGACCGTGCTGAACCTCTTGCGCGCGAAGGGCACCGGGCACTTCCAGAGCCACGGCCGCTTCAGCTCGGCCACCGTCCGCGGGACGGCGTGGACGACGACCGACCGCTGCGACGGGACCCTGACCTCGGTCCAGCGCGGGGTCGTCGTGGTCACCGACACCCGCAGGAAGCGCCAGGTCGTCGTCAGCGCCGGACGCGCCTACCTGGCCCGCGCGCCCTGACGCGGTCGCTCAGCCCCCGGCCAGCGAGCGCGGCGGCCGCTGGCCCGCGGGCGGCGGGTCGTCGATCAGGAGGCGGGGGACGGTGACCAGCTGGTAGTGGCGCCGGCGCAGGAGCGTGATGATCCGCGGGAGCGCGGCCACCGTCTGGCGGCGGTCACCCCCGCCGTCGTGGAAGAGGATCACCGCCCCGGGGCGGGCGCCGCTGACCGCGGTGTAGACGATCCGCTTGACGCCGGGGCGGGTGAAGTCCTTGCTGTCGACCGTCCACAGGACCATCAGCATCCGGTCGGCCTGGAGGAGCGGGGGCGTGGCCGCGTTGAACCCGCCGTACGGCGGGCGGAACAGCCGGGGATAGGGCGCGCCCTGGCGCTGGATCGCTCGGGCGCCCCCGACGATCTCGGCCTGCTGCCCGGCCGAGGAGAGGGTGGTGAGGAGCGGATGGGTCTCGGTGTGGTCGCCGATCGGAAGCCCGGCGGCGAGGACGCGGCGCTCGATCCCGGGGTAGATGCTGGCGGCCCGGCCGATCTCGAAGAAAGTCGCCGGCGCCCGAGCCCGGCGCAGGACGGCGAGGACGGCGAGCGTCGCCGGGCCCGGCCCGTCGTCGAAGGTCAGGGCGATCTCGCGCCGCCGTGGCGAGCCGGTCACCAGGTAGCCGGTCCGGGCGAGCGTCCGATCGACCGCGGCCGCCGCCGCCTCGGCGGGCGGATGGGCGCCGGCAAGCCGCGGGGCCGGTCCCGGTACGCCGGCGGCCGGCGCCGCCGTCCGGCGACCGCCCCCGCCCGGGCCGGCGATCAGGGCGATGACGGCGGCCCCGAGGGCGAGGACGACCGCGCCGGCCCGAAGCCGGCGTCGAGCGTAGCGGTCGGCGTTCACCGGGGCGGCGATCCGGCCGCGGCGGGAGCGCCGTCGCCCGGGGAGCTGAAGGAGATCGGGAGGACCGCGTCCCGCTCGCCGCGCGGGCAGTCGAGGAGCGCGTGAACCTCGGCCGGGAGCGTCAAACCGACGCGGCTGGCCAGCGGCGGTGCCTCGGCTCCCGAGGTTCGGGCGAGCAGGCGCAGCCCGGCGGCGCGGCCCTCGACCGAGAGGGTGATCCGGGCATCGTGGCCGTAGTACTCGATCGCCTCGACGCGGGCGGTCAGGAGCCCCTGGCATTCGCCCTCGCCGCACAGGCAGACCTCCTCCGGGCGGATCAGCACCATGCCCTGCTCGGCCTCGGCCCCGGCCGGCTGGGAGGTGGTCAGGCGCAGGAGGCCGAGGTCGGTCTCGGCGTGGGTCCCGTTCAGGCGCGCCGGGAGCAGGTTGGCGTCGCCGAGGAAGCGGGCGATCCCGGCGTCGACCGGGGCCCGGTAGATGCGCTGCGGGGCGCCGGTCTGGGCGATCCGCCCGCCGGCCAGGATCGCCACCTCGTCGGCCAGGGAGAGCGCCTCGTCCTGGTCGTGGGTGACGAGCACGGCGGTCGCCCCGACGGCGGCCAGCGCCGCCTTGACGTCGGCCCGGGTCGTCGCCCGGAGCTCCGGGTCGAGGGCGGCGAACGGCTCGTCGAGGAGGACGATCGCCGGGTCGATGGCCAGCGCCCGGGCCAGCGCGACCCGCTGCTGCTGGCCGCCGGACAGCTCGTGGGGCCGGCGGCGGTCGAGGCCGGCGAGGCCGACGAGATCGAGCAGCTCGCCGATCCACCGGCTGCCCCGGCGCTGGCGCGGGAGGCCGAAGGCGACGTTGGCGGCGACGTTGAGGTGGGGGAAGAGCGCGCCCTCCTGGGGGACGTAGCCGACCCGCCGCTGCTCGGGCGGCGCCCGCCTGACCCCGTCGTCGACGACGTTCCCGCAGAGCTCGACCGAGCCGGCATCCGCGCCCTCGAAGCCGGCCAGCACCCGCAGGAGCGTCGTCTTTCCCGACCCCGACGCCCCGAGCACCGCGACGAAGGAGCCGGTGCGGACGGTCAGCGAGAGGCCGGTCAGGACGGGCGAGCTCCCGTACGCCTTCGCGAGCCCGTCGACGACGATGGCGTTCATGCTGCGAGCGTATCGAGCCGGCGGATGAGCAGATACGTCGCGGGCGCGCAGATGCCGACCATCAGGGCGGCGTACGGGGCGGCCGCGCCGTAGGCGAGGCTCGTCTGATAGGCCCAGAACTGGGTGGCCAGGGTCTCCGACCCGGTCGGGCGCAGAAGCAGGGTCGCGGTCAGCTCGGTCGCCGCGGAGAGGAACACGAGCGCGGCGGCCGCGGCCAGGCCCGGGGCGATCAGCGGGAGGGTCACCCGGCGAAAGGCGCCGAACGGCCGCTGGCCGAGCGTCCGGGCCACCTCCTCGAGGCGGGGCGGCACCTGGACGAGGGTGCCCCGGATCGCGATCAGCGCGAGCGGGAGGAAGAGGATCGCGTAGGCGATCGCCAGCAGCGCGTGGGTCTGGTAGAGGGGGTGGGCCAGGCGGATGCTGAACGAGACCAGGGCCAGAGCGATGACGATGCCGGGCAGGGCGCGCGCGACGAACGAGCTCCGCTCGAGCAGCATCGAGACGCGCGAGCGGTGGCGGACGGCGAGCACCGACACCGGGAGGGCGATCAGGGCGGTGAGGGCGGCGGCGACCGCCGAGAGCCCGAACGTCGTCCCGGCGGCCCCGACGATCGAGGCGGACGGGAGGGTGGTCGACCCGCCCCGGATCAACCAGTACCCGAGCGTCCCGACCGGCACGCCGAGGGCGAGGGCGACGAGCAGGCCGACGCCGCCGACGGCGAGCGGCTTCGCCCGCCCGAGCACGATCGGCCGCCGGGTGCGGGCCGAGCCGGAGCCGACCCGCGAGTAGCGGGCCCGACCGATCAGGCCGAGCTCGCCGAGGAGGAAGGCCACGCTGAGCACGACGACGACAAGGGACAGGAGCGCCGCGCTCGCGCCGTCGAAGCCGAGTTGGTACTCGGCGAAGATCTCGGTCGCGAAGGTCGGGAAGCGGAGCGTCGCGAAGGCCCCGTACTCGGCGAGTAGGTGGAGGGCGATGATCAGCGCCCCGCCGAGGATCGCGACCCGGAGCTGGGGGAGGGTGACCCGCCAGAACGTCCGCCACGGGCCGAGACCGAGGCTGCGGGCGGTCTCCTCGAGCGCCGGGTCGCTCCCGCGCAGGGCCGCCGCGGCCGGGAGGTAGACGAACGGGTAGTAGGAGAGGGTGGTGACCAGGAGCGCCCCCCGGTACCCCTGGAAGCGCGCGGCGTCGAGGGAGACCCAGCTGAAGCTGTTGACGAACTCGGGCACCCCGATCGGCAGGACCAGGAGCATCGTCCACAGGCGCCGCCCGGGGAGGTCGGTCCGCTCGACCGCCCAGGCGGCGGCGACGCCGAGCCCGACGCAGAGGACGCTCACCCCGACGAGCAGGGTCAGCGTGTTGGTGAGGAGCGAGGCGACGCGCGGGCGGATCAGGAGGGCGACGGCCGCGCTCCAGCTGATCGTCCGCGCCTCGATGACGACGAAGACGAGGGGCAGCAACGCCAGCGCGGCCGTGCCGACCGCGGCGAGCACGAGTCCCCGAGGCGGCGAGGAGCGCCGCAGACGGGGTGCCGGCCGCGGGGCCGCGGCGCTCCGACCCGCCTTCGCCCCGGGCGCGCCCGGGGCGCTCGCGGCCGGGGCGGCCACTAGCGGGTCCGCCGCTTCGGGTCGACCGCGGCCCGGAGACCCACTAGATCAAGCCGACCTGCTGGAGGAGCATGAGCGACATCCGGCCGTCGCCGAGGTCGGCGATGCCCACGGCGGGCGGCTTCAGCTCGGCGAGCGGCCGCAGGGGCTTGGCCGTCACCACGCCCGAGCCGAGCGGGTACTCGTAGCTCTCGCTGCGGGCGATGATCTCCTGGGCCGGAGGGCTCACCAGGTAGGCGAGGAACCGCTGGGCGAGCGCCGGGTGGCGGCTCGACTTGAGCGCGCCGGCGCCGGACACGTCGACCAGGGCGCCGGCGTCGCCGGGGTCGAAGTAGTGGAGCGCCGAGCGGACGTTCCCGGCGCCGACCTCGTCCCGGAGCCGGTACCAGTAGTAATGGTCGATCAGGCCGGCCGCGATCTCGCCGCGGTTGACCGCGGCGACCAGGGTCTCGTTGCTGTCGTAGACCTTCCCGTTCGCCTTCAACCCGCTCAGCCAGCTGACCGCCGCCGCCTGGCCGTGGAGCTTGACCAGAGCGGCGATCAGGGGCTGGAAGTCGGTCTCGGTCGGAGCGAAGCCGATCTTGCCCTTCCACGCCCCGAGCGCGAGCGACTGGAGGGTGGGCGGGAGCGCGGCCGCCGTGAGCTTCGACGTGTTGTAGACGAGCACGGCCGACCGGGCCGAGACGCCGACCCAGTCGCCGGTCGGGGAGTCGTAGCGAGCGGCGACGTGGCCAAGGGTGGCCGGTTCGACCGGGGCGAGCAGCCGGCTCTTGTCGAGCACGGTCAGGGCCGGGGGGTTCTCGGCGAAGAACACGTCGGCCGGCGAGTCGGCGCCCTCCCGGAGGACCTGGTTGGCCAGGGCGGCCTCGTCGTTGGAACGGAGGTTGACGCCGATGCCGGTCCGGGCGTGGAAGTCGTTGGCCAGGGCCGTCGCCGTCTGCTGGTGCTGACCGCTGTAGACGGTGATCTCGTTCACCCCGCCCCCCGACGTGCCCCCGCAGCCGCCGAGCGCTACGGCGAGCGCGACCGCCGCGGCGTTGCTGAAGCTCCTGCGCGCCGGCCCGCGGTGCAGCCCGACCACCCTCCCTCGTGAAGTAGAACCGGCCCGTAAGGGGACCCTAACTTAGGGAAACCTAACACAGGCCATCGGAGCGGGCGGAGGGCGGCTGACGGAGCTGGATGTGGTCGGCCTCGGCGGCCCCGGGGAACGGTCGGGTCAGGCCGTACTGCTCGAGTGTCGCCTCGGGGACCCCCTCGACCCCGGGCGTGTCCGAGGCCTGTCCGCGCGTGTGGGGGTCGTCGGCGAAACGCCGACCGCAGGCGCGGCTGCATGCAGCCGGACTTGCAGCGGGCAGGAGCCCGGGCGCCGGCCCCGACGGACGGCTCAGAGCCCGCCCGAGAAGTCCCCGGGTTGGTTGGTCGGGTAGGAGCCGGGCGGGCCGTAGCCGACGATGATCGAGTCGTGGGCGCGCATCACGTAGCCTGGGCCGTTGACGACCGGGAGGCCGTTGACGAAGACCCGGAGGGTGTTCTGGCCGCCGACGCGGTAGCCGCCGAGCTGGGTCGGGGTGAAGGCGACGCCCCAGACGTCGAAGAAGTCCCCGAGCGTGAACCCGTACGGCCGAGTCGACTCCATGTGGACGATGCCCGTCGTGTCGTGGGTGTGGAGGGGGGAGAAAACGGCTCGCGACGCCGGCAGGCCGACATCGGCCGGGACGACGACCCGGCGACCGTCGACGTAGACGCGGAGCTCGGCGTGGATGTGGAAGACGGTGTCGCTGAGATCGGGAAGCCCGAGCGCGGTCAGCCGCTGCGCGAGGAAACGGTACTCGGCCGGCCAGGGCGCCGCCGTCGTCTGGAGGCCGGGCAGGGCGGCCTGGCCGACGGCGGCCGCCGCCGGCGGGCCGGCCACGGCGTGCCGGCCAAGGCCGCCGCGCAGGACGACGATCACCGCGACCGCGGCGACCACGGCGGCGACGGAGAGGAAGCCGCGAGCCACGCCGCGCCAGGGGTGGGGCCGCGCCGGCGGGCGGGCGCCGGCGGCCGTCCGGGCCGGCTCGCCCGGGGCCGGGTCGGGCGCGGTTTCGCCGGCCGCGTCGGCGCCCGCGGCGCCCGGGGCAGGCGGCCCGGGATCGGACTGGGGTTCGGTTGGCTCGTCGCTCACACGGGACTCCTGGGCCGCCGACCCCGCCGCCGGGGGGCATCGACCGGGGCCGCGACGGGCGCGGGCGTCCGATGATGTCAGGCCGGCGGACCCGACCGGATCGGCCCGGTTCGGTCGGGCGTCCGCGACCGGCGCCGCCTACCGCGACTTTCCCGCGTAACCTGGGTTCTGCATGATCATGAAGCGTGGGCTCATCGGAGTGCTCGCCGCGGCCGCCGGGCTCGGTCTGGTCAGCGGGGCGGCCGGAGCGATAACCGAGGTCGGGCAGCAGGCCGACTCGACCGTGCCGAGCTGTCCCGGGACCCCGTGCCTCGCGGTCAGCCAGACGACCGGCTACCAGGCCAAGATCGGCCCGGTGAAGGCCCCGGTCAGCGTGACCAAGGCCGGGCGGATCGTCGCCTGGACGATCACCCAGGGGCAGCCGACGCCGGCCCAGATCAAGTTCTTCGACGCGATGGAGGGCGGCCCGGCCGAGGCCGCGATCTCGATCCTCCGCCCCGGGCCGAAGCTCTCCTTCACGCTGATCGCCCAGAGCCCGATGATGCGCCTCCAGCCCTACTTCGGGACGACCGTCCAGTTCCCGCTCGATACGACCCTGGCCGTCAACCCCTCCGACGTGGTCGCCCTGACCGTCCCGACCTGGAGCCCGGCCCTGGCCCTCGGCTTCGGCCACGACACCTCCTGGCGGGCCAGCCGGGGCAAGACCTCCTGCGCCAACACCAACCTCCCGACCGCCCAGACGTCGATCGGCTCGAGCGTCCAGTACTCCTGCCTCTACGGGACCGCCCGGCTGACCTACTCGGCGACGTTCATCCCGACGCCGGTGGCCCCGACCGTCACCACGCCGGCGACGACCAAGGCGCCGGCGACGACCAAGGCGCCGGCGACGACCAAGGCGCCGACGACCACGACGCCGACGACGAAGAAGTAGCCCCGCGCCTCCGCCGCCGCTTCAGTTGACCGGCTCGGCGCTCTCGGCGATCGCCAGCATCTGCTGGTTGGTGAGCTCGCTGTCGAGCGTGTTGCTCACCCAGTAGACCGACTGGGGCAGGCGCCAGGCGACCGTCCGGATGTGCGAGCCGTCGAGGTAGACGTCGTAGGTCCGCCCGGCGATCTTGCGGCTCTGGTGGCCCCCGGCGAGAATCGGCGGCGCCGTCCAGTCGGTGCCCTCGACGCCGTAGTACTCGCCCGAGATGCCGCGCGAGATCGAGATCACGTAGGCCCGGTGGGGACGCTGATGCTCGTCGGGGATCGTGTAGGCCCGGACGAGGTCCGGCGCGAAGCCGCTCTGGACGCGCAGGCGCGGGACGAAGAGCTTGATCGGCAGGCCGATCGACGCGACGTTGGCCAGGCCGATGTCGCTCGGCGGAGTGGCGGACAGCCCGATCCCGGTGAGCCGGCCGAGATGGGCCCGCCGCTTGAGGTTGAGCGCCGGCACGTGGACCTGGGCCGGCGGGTTCCCGGTCAGGAAGTCCTGGACGGTCGCGCGAACCTGCTCCGGCGTGGCGACGACGTAGCTCCCGCCCCCGAGGATCACGTTCTGGTCGGCCTGGAACTTGACCTGGCGGACCGGCCGGCCGAGTGAGAAGGCGGCCAGCGTGAACAGGTGGAGGATCGTCGCCGTCCCGTGGATGTCGGTCTGGACCGACGCGTGGAGGGCCCGGAGGAGCTTGTCCTCGTTGTTGATCAGGCCCGTCACGCCGATCTGCTGCTTGGCCTGGCGGATGAAGTCCTGCTGGCGGGCGACGCGGATGAAGTCGCTGTCGGCGTGCCGGTAGCGGGCGTAGTCGAGCGCCGTCTGGTCACAGAGCCGCTGGTAGCCGGGCTGGATGTTGATGCTCGCGTAGTTGTCGGCCGCGTCCGGCGCGCTGATGTGGAAATAGCGGCGGTCGACCATGACGTAGACGCACCCGATCGCGTCGACGACGCGGCGGAAGCCGCGGAAGTTGATGTCGATGATGTGCTGGATCGACACGCCCGGGAGTGCCGTCTCGACCGTCTTGGCCGCGAGCGCCGCCCCGCCGATCGAGTAGGCGGCGTTGATCTTCTGGGTCGAGATCCCCTTCGCCCCGGCGTTGATCGTCGTACGCAGGTCGCGGGGTACCGAGAGCACCGACGTCTGGTTGCGGTTCGGGTCCATGCGGATGAGGAGCAGGGTGTCCGAGTGGGCCTGGTTGTTGCGGTCGAAGGCCGACGTCGACAGGGGGCGGCGGTCGGTGCCGATCACGAGGATCGTCTCCGCCGCCCCGGCCTGGGCCGACGTGATCACGTCGCCGCCGACCTGGAGCGTGGACGGGCCGAGGAGGTCGGAGACGTGCTTGACCTCCAGGAGGACCGCGGTCGCGGTCGCCGCCGTCATCAGCATGACGACGGCCAGGCTCCCGAGGAGGAAGCGCTTCCACAGGCTGGGGGCTCTATCTAGCGGCTCGAGCGGCATCGGGCGGCCCCCATCCTCTCAGAGCGGCCAGAGCGAATCCCGGGCGAGTCGGGCGCCGGGGGGTCGCAGGCCTCGCCCGAGGCGGGCGAGGCGGTCGGCGCGGTCCTACTCGTGCCGGCGCAACCGCCAGATGAGGAAGGCGACGATCCCCGCGTTGACGACGAGGGCCGCCGCCTTGCCGGCCGTCGCGCGCCTGATCAGCTCGTAGATCTCCGGGATGAACAGGAGGCTCGTGGCGACCACGGTCAGGTACTCGGCCCACCGCCGCCGCCGCCACAGCCCGTAGCCCTCGACGCCCTCGAGGATCCCGTAGCCGATCGCGACCACGCCGAAGACGACGTAGCGGTTCGGGCTGATCGCCCGGACCTTGTCGACCAGCCGCTGGATGCCGTTGCGGCTCGGATCGAGGCCGAAGGTCCGGGCGGCGTCGTTGATCGTGCGCCCCCAGTCGGTGTGCGAGTGGGTGACCAGCACCACCCCGATCGCGACCAGCGCCACCGCGCGGACCGTCCGCTCGATCGCGATCAGCCGGAGCATCCGGTCGTCGGCCGGGCCGGCCCGGTGTTCGGCGGAGGCTGGACGCGCGGATCCGGTGGCCGACGCCGGCTCGGGGACGGCCTTCACGGACGCCGGACCCCGGCGGCCTCAGTTGGTGCAGTGGGCCGCGGAGTACTTGACGACCGTCGGCCTGCCCTTGACCAGCCGGATCGTGTCGGTCCACCGGCAGCGCGACTTGCTGCGGACCGGGATCAGCAAGACCTGGCAGGTGTAGGCCCCCCGGCGGACAGCGTGGCAGCCGCTGATCTTGGCCGTGTCGCCCCCGTAGATCGCGGCCGCGGCCATCGCGTCGCTCTTGGCGACGGCGGCCGCGCTGGCCGCGGTCAGACGGGTCGCGGAGGCCGAGAGCGCCGGGAGGGCGAGGGCCTGGGCCAGGACGATGGCGGCCGTGGCGACTCCGGCGAGAGCCTGGTTCTTGGTCGTGATCATGGTCCGATCGACCGGTGCGCGGTCACCCGCAGACCCTAGCAACGCCCGCGGCCGGCCGGGCCGCCACCCGGTGGGCGCCGCTCGCCTCAGTCGCGAGCCCGGCCGACGAAGCCGCGGACGCCGAGGGCGGTGAAGACGGTGACGGCCCCGACGCAGCCGAGGGCGATCCACCCGGGCGCGAGGTGGTGGAGGCGGGTGAGCGAGGCGCGCATGCCCTCGCTGACGTAGGTCAACGGGTTGACCAGGGTGATGTCCTGGAACCAGCGGAGGTGGGTCAGGCTCGGCCAGGGGTAGAAGGCGGCCCCGGTGAAGATCAGCGGGGTGAGGACGATCGCGAAGGCGACGCTGATCCGGTTCGGGGGGACGGCCGTGCCGAGGACCAGGCCCATCGCCGCCCCGGCGAGCGAGCCGAGCAGGAGGACCGGGACGAAGCCGGCCCAGTCGGCCCCGGTCAGGTCGATGCCCCCCGGGAGGATCAACGCGGCGAGCGGAAAGATGCAGAGGGCGGCGATGATCCCGCGCAGGGCGGCGATGACCATCTTCTGGACGGCGACCGCCGCGGTCGGGAGGGGCGCGAGCAGGCGATCCTCGATCTCCTTGGTGAACGAGAACTCGATCACCAGCGGGAGCGCCGTGTTCTGGAGCGCCGTGAGCACGAGGGTCAGGGCGAGGACCCCGGGCATCAGCTGGGCGCCGTAGGACCCGCGGGCGGCGCCGATCTCCGGGAGGACCCGGCCGAAGATCAGGAGCAGGAAGATCGGCTGGAGGAGCGCCTGGGCGAGGAAGCCGACCGGCTCGTGGCGGACGGTCACCCAGACGTCGCGCTCGCACAGGGCGCGGAAGGCCCGCGCCTGGACGCCCAACCTCATCGGAGGTCCCGCCCGGTCAGGTGGACGAAGACGTCCTCGAGGCTGCCCTCGATCCGGCGCATCTCGACCAGGGCCGGCTCGCGGCCGTCGGCCGCCCGGAGCGCGGACAGGGCCACCTCGGGGAGGCGGCCGGCGTCGCCGTAGAGGCGTACGCGCCAGCGCCCGGGGGCCGCCTCGGCCGAGTCGGCCCGCTCGACGCCCGGCCGGCCGGCGAAGACGGCGGCCGGGTCGGCGGGCGTCTCGAGGGTGAGCTCGAGGCCGCTGACCGCCGGGAGCAGGCGGCGCAGCCCGGCCGGCGTGTCGAGGGCGATCACCTGGCCATGGTCCATGATCGCGATCCGGTCGCACAGCCGGTCGGCCTCGAGCATGTCGTGGGTGGTGAGCAGGAGCGTCACCCCGCGCGAGCGGAGCTCGACGATCCGCTCCCAGAGGAAGAGCCGCGACTGGGGGTCGAGGCCGGTCGTCGGCTCGTCGAGGACGAGCAGGCGCGGCTCGTGCATCAGCGCTCGGGCGATCATCAGCCGCTGCGCCATCCCCCCCGAGTAGCGGTTGACCTTCTCCGACTCGCGGCCGCCGAGCCCGAAGAAGTCGAGCAGCTCGAGCGCCCGGCCGCGCCGCTCGCGACGCCCGGCACCGAAGTAGGCGGCGTGGAAGGTGAGGTTCTCGAGCGCGGTCAGCGACCGGTCGAGGTTCGAGAGCTGGGGCACGACGGCGATCCGCAGCTTCACGGCCACCGGGTCCCTCATCACGTCGATCCCGTCGACGAGGACGCGCCCGGCAGTCGGGCGCACCCGGGTCGTCATCGTCCCGATCGTCGTCGTCTTCCCGGCCCCGTTCGGACCGAGCAGGCCGAAGATCTCCCCGCGCCGAACCGAGAAGTCGACCCCGGCCACCGCCTCGGGCCCGGACGCCCCGTAGCGCTTGCGCAGCCCCTCGACGACGACCATGTCCGGCGACGACGTGGCATCCTCGTCGTTCGCGGGGCCCGCCATACGCAGCCCAAGCCTAGCCGGCGATCGCTGGCCGACCGGCGACCACCGCTCCCAGGCATCCCCTGTGTCAGGCTGGGACCGATGGTCCTCCGCCTCAAGCGACTCGCCTACCGGGTCGGCGCGCCGGTCCTCCAGGCGTGCTGGGGGATCCTCGGGACCCGCCACGACGGGGTCAAGTGCGTGGTCGGTCAGGCCGGGGACGTCCTGCTCGTGCGCCACACCTACGGCGACCGGCGCCGCTGGGACCTTCCCGGCGGGTTCATCCGGCCGGGCGAGCCCCCGCCGGCCGCGGCGCGGCGGGAGCTCGGGGAGGAGCTCGACCTCGATCTCGCTCCCGCCGACCTGCGCCCCCTCGGCCGGCTCTCGGTCCGGCACGGGCGCCGCCGGGCCGTCGTCCACTACTTCCTCCTCGACCGCGCCGACCGGACGGTCGACCCCGATCCGGTCGAGCTGGCCGAGGCCGCCTGGTTCGCGGTCGACGAGCTCCCGCGGCGTCTCGGCGACCACGTCCGCCAGGCCCTCGCCTGGGCGGAGGCGGAGGCGACCGCTCCGACCCCTTGCGTTAGCATCGGGGTCACCAATCCGGGGAGTCCCGAGGGGCTGAGAGGGCGCACCGGCGCCGACCCGCAGACCTGATCTGGATCATGCCAGCGAAGGAAGTGAACAATGTCGCGTGAACACCGCACCGCATCCGCCGCCGACAGCGACTGCCGCACGCAGATGCACCTCGCCCGCCAAGGCGTCGTCACCCCCGAGATGCACCGCGTCGCCGCGCGGGAGTTCCTCGATCCGGAGCTCGTCCGCGACGAGGTCGCCCGCGGGCGGATGATCATCCCGGCCAACGTCCACCACGACGCCCTCGACCCGATGGCGATCGGCCTCAAGGCGCGGGTCAAGATCAACTCGAACATCGGCAACTCGCCGACCTCGTCGTCGCTGGCCGAGGAGGTGGCCAAGCTGACCGTCTCGGAGAAGTGGGGCGCCGACACGGTCATGGACCTCTCGACCGGGAAGCGGATCGACGAGACCCGGGTCGCGATCATCGCCGCCGCGACCGTCCCGATCGGGACGGTCCCGATCTACCAGGCGCTCGAGAAGGTCAAGCACATCGAGGATCTGACCGCCGAGATCCTGCTCGAGAACATCGAGCACCAGGCCCGCCAGGGCGTCGACTACATGACGATCCACGCCGGCGTCCGGCTCGAGCACCTGCCGTTGTGTCAGCACCGGGTCACGGGCATCGTCTCTCGGGGCGGTGGCGTCCTCGCCCGGTGGATGGTCCATCACATGGCCGAGAACCCCTTGTACGAGTGCTTCGACGAGATCCTCGAGATCTGCCGGGTCCACGACGTCTCGCTCTCCCTCGGCGACGGCCTGCGGCCCGGGTCGATCGCCGACGCGTCGGACGCCGCCCAGTTCGCCGAGCTGAAGACGCTGGGCGAGCTGACCGAACGGGCCTGGGCCCGTGACGTCCAGGTGATGATCGAGGGGCCGGGTCACATCCCCCTCGACCAGCTCGAGATGAACGTCCGCAAGCAGCAGGAGCTCTGCCACGAGGCGCCGTTCTACACACTCGGCCCCCTCGTCACGGACATCGCTCCCGGCTACGATCACATCACGTCGGCGATCGGCGCGGCGATCGTCGGCTGGCACGGCACCTCGATGCTCTGCTATGTGACCCCGAAGGAGCACCTCGGGCTTCCGAACGCCGAGGACGTCAAGCAGGGGCTGATCGCCTACCGGATCGCCGCTCACGCCGCCGACCTCGCCCGGGGCAACCGGCGCGCGGCCAAGTGGGATCGGGCGCTCTCCGAGGCGCGGTTCTCCTTCGACTGGAACAAGCAGTTCGAGCTCGCCCTCGACCCGGAGACGGCCCGGGCGATGCACGACGAGACCCTGGCCGACGACTACTTCAAGACGGCGGAGTTCTGCTCGATGTGCGGACCGAAGTACTGCCCGATGCACAACTTCAAGGACATCGACTGGGACGCCGTCCGCGACACGGTGGCCGAGCGCAAGCGGGAGCGGGCGGCCGTCTAGCCGCGGACGGCGAGCACGAGGCCGACGACGGCGGCCGAGCGCGTAGACGGTGGCCGCGTTGATCGTGGGGAGGTTATGGAGCTGTTCCGGCCAGGTCGGCCAGGGGTCGGCGGCTAGTCGGGCGGGGGGCCGGCGTCCAGCTGGTGGCGGATGCGGGCGCGGGCCTCGGCGAAGCGGACCGCCTCGTAGGTGATCAGGACGGCGAGGACGGCGGCGAGGACGGCGAGGGTGGCCAGGGCCGGGAGGCGGACGCCGGCCGGGATCAGGGCGAGGAGGACGGCGGTGGCGACCAGCCGCTGCCGGTTGAGGGTGCCTATGTTCCGCAGCCGGAAGGCGACGTGGGCGGTCAGGTAGAGCGCCGTGCCGCCGAGCATGGCGACGGCCGGGACGAGGGCGAGCGGGTCCTCGACGCGGGCGAGGGTCTTCTTGAGCCCGACCGCGACGAGGGCGATCCCGGCGACCATCGGGAAGTGGAGGTAGGAGAAGGAGTCCCGGGCCATCGAGTTGCGCTCCCGGCCGGCGCGGGCCCGCGAGAGCCGCCGCTCGGCGGCGAGGGCGACGACGTCGAAGTAGAGCCACCAGAAGGCCGCGGCCACGGCCGTCCCGAGGACGGCGGCGACGACGACCCCGAGGCCGATCGCCGCCGTCGCGCCCGCGCCGAGGGCGACCACCGACTCGCCGATCGCGATCAGGACGATCAGGCCGTGGCGCTCGGCGAAGTGGCCGGGGACGAGCTTCCAGCCCTCGACCCCGAAGACGAACGGGCCACCGCAGTCGAGGAGGACGGCGACCGCCCACAGGCCGAGCCGGAGCCCGCCGCCGGCCGCGGCCGCGGCGAAGAGGATGCCCACGCCGACCGCCGTGCTCCCGGCCAGGCCGGTGACCGAGCGCCGCAGAGCCGCGTCGTCCCGGCTGGCCAGGGTGAAGAGGACGATGTGGGCCGCCCGGACGACGGCGTAGGCCCCGGCGAACAGGAGGGCCGACGAGCCGAAGGCGTCGGGGACGCAGAGGGAGGCGACGAGGAGGGCGGCCATCGCGGCGAAGATGATCAGCCGCACGGCGCCCTCCTCCGGATCGACGACGCTGGTCAGCCAGGCGTAGCCGACCCACGACCACCAGAGGACGGCCAGGACGAGGAGTCCCTTGGCCAGCCCGTCCCAGGTCGGGTGGGCGGCCATGAGGGCGGTGCACTGGGTGAGGGCGAGGACGAAGACGAGGTCGAAGAAGAGCTCCAGCGGCGTGACCCGGGCGTCCTCGCGCATGGCCGGGTTGACCCGCGGCGTGCGCGTGGCCGGCGGCGGGGCGGTCGTGGACATCGGGCTATCTTCGCAGCGGGCCCGCCGCCGACCCGGCGGCCGGGTCGGCCGATTGCAGGCGAGTTGCGTGGCGGTGATGGCGGTCACCCGGTGTGCTCCCGCGACTTCCGGATTCCCACACGGGGAGCCGGGCGCGCCCTATGCTTCGGCTGCGGCCCGAGGTGAACTCAAGCAAGGACCCTCCATGCGCTCTGGGATGCGTCGATACGCCGGCTGTCCGGCCGCACTGGTCCTGGCGCTCGGCGCGCTGACCGGGTGCGGCTCGATTTCCAAGAAGACCGCAACGGCGGCTGTCGCTCCTCCGGCGTCCGGTGGGGTCGCGGCCCGGGAGGTGCCGGCGCCGATCAGGTCGAAGGGCGTGCTCGTCGTCGCGGCCGACGCCACCTACGCGCCGAACGAGTTCATCGCCCCTGACGGCCACACCGTGATCGGCATGGACGCCGATCTGGTCCGGGCGCTCGGTCGGGAGATGGGCCTGAAGGTCAATGTCGTGAACGCGAACTTCGCGAGCATCATTCCCGGGCTCGCAGCCCAGAAGTACGACATCGGGGCGTCGTCGTTCACCGATACGAAGGTGCGGGAGCAGACGGTCGACTTCGTGACCTACTTCACCGCGGGCACCTCCTTCTACACCCGCGCGCAGGGCGGGTCGGCGATCGGGACGCTCGCCGACCTGTGCGGGCACTCGGTGGCCGTGGAGAGCGGAACGACACAGCAGACCGATGCCGCCGCCCAGGACAAGAAGTGCCGGGCGGGAGGGAAGCCGGGAGTCACCGTGCTCGTCTTCCCGGACCAGAACTCTGCCAACCTGGCCCTCCGCAGCGGCCGGGCGCAGGTGGGGATGGCCGACTCCCCGGTGGCGGCCTACGCGGTCAAGCAGTCGGGCGGGGCCTTCAGGCTGGTCGGAAGCGCCTACGGAACGGCTCCGTACGGCCTGGCCATGCCGAAGGGGAGCGGTCTGCCCCAGCCGGTCCTCGCCGCGCTCGAGGCGCTGATCGCCGACGGGCGCTACGCGGCGATCCTCGGCAAGTGGGGCGTCGGGTCGGGCGCGATCGCGAAGCCGATGATCAACGGCGCCAGCGGCTAGCTCCGGCGAGTCGGCGGGCGTGCCTGCGCCAGAGGTCCGCGGCGACCTTCCCGGCCCGTCGAGCCGGGGGCCGGAGATCGCGGCAATCGCCGTCCGGCGACCCGGACGGTGGATCGCCGCGGCGATCGTGGTCGTCGTCGCCGTCGCGATCGGCCGCTCGGTGGTCACCAACCCGCGCTTCGAGTGGGGGGTGGTCGGGGACTACCTGTTCGACGGGAGGATCGTCCACGGGGTCCTCGTGACGATCGAGCTGACCTTCGCGGCGATGGCGGCCGGCATCGCGCTCGGCGGCGTCCTGGCCGTCATGCGGCGATCTTCGAACCCGCTCGTCTCGGGCTCGAGTTGGGTCTACATCTGGTTCTTCCGGGGGACGCCGGTGCTCGTCCAGTTGCTCTTCTGGAACTCGATCTCCGCGCTCTACCCCCAGATCTCGCTGGGCGTGCCGCTGGGGCCGGGCCTGGTCACCTTCGACGCGAACTCGCTGACCAAGCCGTTCGTGGTCGCCCTGCTCGCCCTCGGGCTCAACGAGGCGGCCTACATGGCCGAGATCTTCCGGGCCGGGATCATCTCGGTCGACGAGGGCCAGACGGAGGCGGCCCAGTCGCTCGGGATGACCCGCCTCCAGGTGATGCGCCGGATCCTCCTGCCCCAGGCGCTGCGGGTGATCGTGCCACCGACCGGGAACGAGACGATCTCGATGCTGAAGACCTCGTCGCTGGTCAGCTTCATCGCCGTCGCCGACCTCCTCTACGCGGCCCAGCAGATCTACGCGGTCAACTACAAGATCATCCAGCTGCTGCTGGTCGCAAGCTTCTGGTACCTCGTGATGACGAGCGTCCTCTACGTCGGCCAGTACCAGCTCGAGCGCCGGGTCGGCCGGGGTACGGCGCGCGAGCCGCCGCCGAGCGGATGGGCCCGGGCCCGGGCGATCCTCCTCGGCACCCGCCGGCGGGCGGGGACCGCGGGCGCCCGGCCGGGGGCGTGGCGATGAGCCGGGGGCCGATGATCAGAGCCGAAGCCGTCCGCAAGCGGTTCGGCCGCGTCGAGGTGCTCCGGGGGATCAGCCTCGACGTCGCCCCCGGAGAGGTGATGTGCCTGCTCGGGCCGTCGGGCTCGGGCAAGTCGACCTTCCTGCGCTGCATCAACCATCTCGAGAAGATCGACGGCGGGCGACTGTCGGTCGACGGCGAGCTGGTCGGCTACCGCGAGTCGCACGGGAAGCTCTACGAGCTGCGCGAGGCCGAGGTGGCTCGCAAGCGGGCCGAGATCGGGATGGTCTTCCAGCGCTTCAACCTCTTCCCGCACATGACCGTGCTCGAGAACGTGATCGAGGCGCCGGTCAGGGTCAAGAGGGTCGCCCGGGGCCTGGCCACCCAGCACGCGGACGAGCTGCTCGAGCGGGTCGGGCTCGCCGAGAAGCGGTCGGCCTATCCGGCCCAGCTCTCGGGCGGCCAGCAGCAGCGGGTGGCGATCGCCCGCGCGCTGGCCATGTCGCCGAAGCTGATGCTCTTCGACGAGCCGACCTCGGCCCTCGACCCGGAGCTCGTCGGCGACGTGCTCGCGGCGATGCGCCAGCTCGCGGCCGACGGGATGACGATGGTCGTCGTCACCCACGAGACCGGCTTCGCCCGCGAGGTGGCCGACACCGTCGTCTTCATCGACGCCGGGGTCGTCGTCGAGACCGGGTCCCCGGCCGAGGTGCTCGAGCACCCCCGCCACCCCCGAACCCAGGCGTTCCTCTCGAAGGTCCTGTGACTGCGCTCAGGGGAGGGCGAGCGCGCCGGCGACGGAGGCGATGTAGTCGATATGACCGTCGACGGAGTCGAGGTCGAGTCCCATCGTGGCCACCGTCACGTGGGTGCCGCCGGCCTCGCGCCAGGCCTCGACCTTCGCCGTGACGTCGTCGACGCCGCCGTGGGGCCGGACCACGTAGTCGGCGCCGAAGTCCGCGACCGACCGGCCGAGATCCTGGACGCGATCACGCAGGCGTCGCCAGGCGTCGACGGTGTCGCCGACGGCGCCGCCGCCGATGAAGATGAAGCCGTCGGCGAGACGGGCGGCCCGATCGTAGGCGGCTGGGGAGGAGCCGCCGAGCCAGATCGGGATCGGCCGTGCCGGCCGGGGCACGAGCGCGGCTCGGTCGATGCGGTCGAAGCGACCGGCGAAGTCGACGACCGGTACGGTGAACAGCCGGCGCAGGAGGCCGATCTGCTCCTCCTGGCGGGCACCGCGGGTCCGGAAGTCCTGGCCGAGGGCTTCGTACTCGACGTGATTCCAGCCGATCCCGACGCCGAGGCGCAGGCGCCCGCCGGAGAGCAGATCGACATCGGCCGCCTGCCGGGCGACGAGCGCCGTCTGGCGCTGGGGGAGGACGAGGACGCCCGTGGCGAAGCGGATACGGTCGGTGATGCCGGCGAGAAAGGCGGACATCACGAGCGGATCGTGGAACGGGTCGTGCTCGGGGTAGGGGCCGGTCAGCGGGGGGGTGCGGTCGGCGTGAACGGCGCCGAGCACGTGGTCGTAGGCGAGCAGGTGGTCGAAGCCGAGCTCCTCGACGGCTCGGCCGATTCGCCGTACGGCGGTCGGATCGCCGCCGAGCTCGGTCTGCGGGTAGACGACACCGATCTGCACGGAGTTCGGCCTTCCGGGAGGACGGGGTCAGGGCGGCGCCGGCACGCGATCAGGCCTCGGATCGTGCGGCCCGGCTCGCCTGCCCCCAGGGTAGCGCCGACCGCCTCCGGGGGCGGGTGAGGCGCGCCGCCGCGCGTCACGCGTTCCGAGCGACACGGCCGTGCCGGAATCCGTGCGAGGCCTGGATCCCGTCAGCGTCCCGGCGGATCAGGCCCCGGCGGGGACAGCGCCGCTGAACGTCGCGCGCAGCTCGTCGGCGAGCGCCGCGACCGCTGTCCAGCCGTCGCTGGTGTCGGCGGCGGCGTCCTCGATCTGCTGGGCCAAGGCGCTCAAGCGGTGGGCGCCGACGATTCGCGAAGCGCCTTTGAGGCGGTGGGCGCGCCGCCGTGTCTCCTCGGGGTCGCGCGCGGCGATCGCCGTGTCGAGGCTCTCCAGATCGGTCCGCGTGGTGGCGATGAAGTCATCGAGCACCGCGGCGATGAGCGCGGAGTCACCGGCGGCCAGGTCCTCGAGGACGGCCGGATCGAAGATCCCGCTGGGCGACGCGGTGTGCGCGACGGCGCAGGGACGATCCGTCGACGCCTCCTGTGGCCAGGGGAGGTGCGGGAGCCACTGCCGCAGCTTGCCCGCCAGGAACGGGATCGTCGTCGGCTTGGCGGCGAAGTCGTCCATGCCCGCGGTGCGGCAGCGCTCGGGCTCGTCCTGCATGACGTTCGCCGAGAGCGCCACGATCGGGACGTGCGGGGTCCCGAACTCGCGTTCGTGCGTGCGGATCTCGGCGGCCAGTCCGTATCCGTCGAGCCGGGGCATGTGCAGGTCGGTGATGATGAGCCCGTAGCCGCCACCGAGGAAGAGCTCGAGCGCGTCCTGACCGTCGTCGCAGAAGTCGGCGTGGAAGCCGATCACGTCGAGCTGGTGCGCGAGCACGGTCCGGTTGACCGGATGATCCTCGGCCACGAGCAGCAGGCTGCCTTCGTGCACTGCCTGCTCGCGCGTCGGCTTGAGTCGGGTGACCGGGTGCTTGCCATCGACCCCGGCGAACGCTTCCAGATCGGCCTGATCGCCGAGGGGCAGCGGGACGGTCAGACGCAACGTCGTCCCTTTGCCGACCTGGCTGGACATCGTCACCTGCCCGCCCATCAGCTCGGACAGGCGGCGGCAGATGGCCAGGCCGAGGCCGGTGCCGCCGAACCGCCGGGCGGTGTCGCCGGCAGCCTGGTTGTAGTCGGCGAAGAGCCGCTCCTGCTCCTCAACCGAGATCCCGATCCCGGTGTCGGTGACCGCCAGCTCGATCGTCTGCGTCTGATCTCGCTCGTCGAGGATCCGGAGCGTCGTCTCGACGCCGCCGACCTGCGTGAACTTGACGGCGTTGGAGAGGAAGTTGCTGACGATCTGGCGGATGCGCAACGGGTCTCCGACGTACGCGGGCGCGATCCGCTCGTCGATGCTCGAGGTGAGGAGCAGACCCTTGGCCGAGGCCGGGAGGCGGAACCCGTCGACCGCGGCGCTCACGACCGCACGCAGGTCGAACGTCGCCGGCGCGAGCTCGAGCTTCTCAGCCTCGATCTTCGAGAAATCGAGGATGTCGCCGATGATCTGCAGCATCATTTGCGCCGAGTTCTCGGCCGTTGCGACGAGCCGGTGCTGCTGATCGGTCAGGTCGGTCCGCGCGAGCACCTCGAGCATTCCGGTCACGCCGATCATCGGCGTGCGGATCTCGTGACTCATCCCTGCCAGGAACATCGACTTCGCGCGGCTGGCGTGCTCGGCCAGGGCACGAGCTGCGACGGCCTCCCGCTCGGCTGCCTCTCGCGCGGCGACGTCGGACTGGATCGCCACGCTCATCTCGTTGAACGCGTCCGCGACGTGCCCGAACTCGCTGACGCCGCCGATCTGGGCGCGGTGGTCGTAGTCGCCGCCGGCGATGCGGCGGGTGGCGGCGATCAGCGCGTCAAGCGGCCGCAGCGCGTACCGCCGCAGCACCACGACTGCCACGAGCCCGAGCAACACGATCACGCCGAGGACGGCGATCTCCGCTGCGAACAGCGCGTCGTTGTGTGAAAGCTCGCTATCGACCTCGCGCGTCGTACGCGCGTTGACGAGACTGACGAAACGGGCAACCGCAGCCATGATCGTCCCCTTCTGCCTGAGGTACGACGTATCGACCAGCCGCGCATACGCGCGGGCGCGCTGACCGCGCTCGGCTTGGCGCATCGCCGCGACCTCGGTCACGGCCAGCTGATTGGAGGCCGCCAGTGACGCCTGCAGAGCGGCAAACTCGTCCGCCCTGAAGTGTGCGGCACGCATCTCAGCCGTCAACGATTCGCGCGGGCCGCGGTTCGTCACAGTCTCGAGCCCCGCCATGACTCGGTCCCAGTAGTAGTTGTCGTAATCGGACGGACGCGGCGCCGTCCCCGCACGGATCGCGAGGATCCGGTCGTAGTAATCGCGAAATCGCGGATCGCCGGTCGAGACAAACAGCCTGACCATCTGCGTCAGGTCATCGGAGCTCTGACGCATGCTGTCGGCAACGCGAACCGACTCTGTACGCACGTTCGCCGCCTGGTTCGCGCGCTCGAGCCCGCGCAGCTGCAACGTCGCCAGCGTCAGCAGGACCGCGATCAGGACACCGAACGTTCCCAGCAGGATTGCGACGAGGCCGCGCAGCGCCAGCCTCACGCCGGGCTCCAACTCCTCGTCCAACTGACCAGTTCGGCTGCCGGCATCGCCTGCCCGATGAACGGGCCGTGCGCGTGGCTGGCGCCGACAGTCAGCAGGCTCGTGAAGTCCGCCGCGGTCGCGCACCCGCCTGCGACGGCCGTCACAGCGGCCGCGCGAGCGGCGTCCAGCGCCCGCTCCAGCGCGGCCGAGTCGCGTATCAGGCAGGGGTCCAGACGGACCGCCGTGAGCGGCAGTCTGTCGAGCTGCATATCGGTTGGACCACCGCCGTACCCGTCGAGGCAGACGCCGAAGCCCTTCACACGCAGGCGTGCGAGCACCCCCAGGGCGGGCGAGCGTGCCCGACGCACGGCCCGCTCGTCGACGGCAAAGACGATCCGCTCCGCGTCCCCCGCGTTCGCGCGGACAACCTCGATCAACCGATCAGGCAATGCTGCCTCGGTGAGCGCGGCGTCGGGCACCGGAATCCAGCGTTTGACGTCCAGGTCGCTCAGCGCGTCCACATCGGCGGCCTCGAGCGCGTGGACTGCGAGCCGGATCGCATCGGCCGGAGCGCTCGGCATGGAGGCCGGGACGCCTCGACGACTGTCGGGGTCCCAGCTTGCGACCGCGCACACAGCGCTCATGCGGCCGGTGCTGAGGTCAACGATCGGCTCGAACTCGAACCCGACCGCGCCGCGGTTCAGCGCGTCGGCGAGCTCATCGCACCGACCCGCCTCGACCCCGGGTCCGCGCCGACGGTACCCGGCGAGCAGCTCGCCGAGCCGCCTGGCCGAGAGCGGCTTCTCGACTGCGCCGAGGACCTGCAAGCCATCACCCTCGCTGACGGCCTGCACCGCGCGCAGAACGCTGCGATCCAACCCGCTGACGACGATCACCGCGCTGGCCAGCCCGCGCTGTGCCACGTGGTCGACGAACTCGATGCCGTCCATGCCCGGCATGTCGATGTCGCAGACGATGATGTCCGGCACGGCCGTGGCGGCGAGCTGCTCGAGTGCGGCGATGCCGTTCTCGGCTTCGACGACGGTCCCGACCCCAAGCCCGCGCAGCAGCGCCATCACCGTGCGCCGCTGGAAGTCGTGATCCTCGACCACGAGGACCGAGAGATCGCTGAAGGCCATCGGGGCGGCCGTCGTCGGGGCGGCGGCACCCCGTGACCCAGTCGACGCGAGCGCACGCTTGAGGATCGCCTCGGTGTCGGCCGACGGCGTCTGGCCCAGCTCGCGGGCCATGATCTCGCGGAGATGCTCGTAGGCACGCACGGCGCCGGCACGGTCGCCCGCATCCGCGAGCACGCCGATTCGCAGCTGGTGCGCGAACTCGCTGTAGGGCTCGGCCGTGACGAGGAGTTCGGCCGCGCGGGCCGCCCCGCGCAGGTCGCCGCCGTCGGCATGCGCGTGCACCGCCGTCTCCAGCGCGGCGACGTGCGCAGCGCGCAGCTCATCACGAACGCTGTCGACCCAGCCACCCTCATGGTGCGGCAAGAACGGTAGGCCGGCCAGCCGGGCAGCCCGGCCGGCGTGCGCTGCCGCGCCGGTCGCGTCGCCGGCGGCCAGTGCATCCTGCGCCTGCGCCTGCGCCGCGCGGACCTCGTCGACGTCGACCGTCACACCCACCGGAAGGCGCAACCGGTACCCACCGCGCTCGGTCACGAGCACCTCGTTTGGATCCAGCCCGCCGAGCTCGAGGAAGCGCCGTACCTCGGTGGCGACGCTGCGCAGCGCGGCCGCCCAGCTGTCCGGAAGCTTCGCTGGCCAAAGCGCGTCGGCGAGCTCCTCGCGGCTGACGCTGCGTATATGCTCGACGGCGAGGTAGGCAAGCACAAGCTCAGAGCGGCGACCGCTCAACGCACCTGACGAGAGCCGCTGATCCCCGCGTTCGATCCCCACGCCCCCCAAGAGCGTAATTCGAGTCGCGGTCACTCCTCAGTCACCCTGTCTTCCGCGGCCGCGGCGAGCGCGTCGACGGCGGACATCAGCCCCACCCACCCGGTGAAGTCACGCTCTGCGCCATCGGGTCCCATCGCGACGCCGGCGGGCATCGAACCATCGAGCCACAGCTCAATCTGGATTACGCCTGCCCGGTCGTCAGGCACGTCGGTGTGAAGTCGATCCATCGCACCGGGACGATCTCGCAGATTCGGCCCGGGCGCATCTCGGCAAGCCCTAGACCGGCACCCTAGGGTTTCGGTTTACGGGGCGGCGAACTCGCGTTGCGCTTCGATCGGCATCGGGAACCAGCGCATCCGCTCGTAGGAGTCAGGCAGGACGGGGTCTTCGATCGCGCCCGTGCGCGCAAGCTCAGCCGGAAGCGAGGCCACGAGCCGCCGGGCGTCGTCGAGCTGGCCGGCGAGCGCGCCCTCGGGCGCGAAGTCGTGCCGACTTCGGAACTCCATCGCGCCACTCGCGTAGGAGACGTCGTGCAGGCTGACCGGGGGCCGGCCGTCGGCTTCGCGGTGGTGCCACAGGCCCGTGAACGGGTCGAAGCGGTAGAGGGGGAGGAGCTTGTGGCCCTCACGGGCGACGAGATGGACCGCGTCGATCACGTAGTCGACCACCGCCTCGCTCACGAAGTAGTTGAAGTTCAGCCGGAACCATCCGAGCTTTGCCCCCTCGCGACCGAGCAGGACCTCGTGCAGCATCGCGTCGACGGTCGCCTCGTCGATCCCGCTCAGCCGCTGGAGGTATGGCCCTGCGCAGAAGCAGCCTCCCCGCGCCTGGATCCCGAACAGGTCATTGAGCACCGACACCACGAAATGGGGATGCAGCATCCCGCGCGTGTGGCGAATCCCGAGCGACACGATCGACAGTCGCGGCAGCTCGGTGCTCCCGAGGATCTCGATCTCAGGGTTGCGGGACCATGACGCGATGGCGCGACGGACGTGCGTCTCCTCCCGCCGCCGGATCTCGTGAGCTCCAACGGCGCTCTTGAGCTGGAATACGAGGCCGCAGCGGATCGACTCGACGATCGCCGGTGTGCCCGCCTCCTCGCGGTGCTCGGGCTCGCCGAGATAGCGCTGGGAGGAGGTGGTCACGAATGCGACGGTTCCGCCTCCCGGCACCGTCGGGACCCGAGCGTCGAACAGCGCGCGCTTGGCGACGAGGACGCCCGGGGTCCCAGGACCGCCGATGAACTTGTGCGGCGAGAGGAACACGGCGTCCTTGTAGGCGAGATGCCCGTCACGGCCGGCGCCCTCGGGGTTCATCCGAATATCCAGGTACGGGCCGGCGGCGGCGTAGTCCCAGAACGACAGCGCCCCGTGACGGTGCAGCTCGGTCGCGACCGCGTCGACATCGGTGATGACGCCGGTCACGTTCGACGCGGCGGAGAAGCTGCCGATCTTCAGCGGCCGCGCTGAGTGCGCCTCGAGCTCGGCGCGTAGGTGGTCCAGGTCAAGCCGCCCATCGGCGTCTTCGCGGATGACGCGGACGTCGGCGATCGACTCGCGCCACGCGAGCTCGTTCGAGTGGTGCTCGTAGGGGCCGACGAAGACGACCGGACGCTCGTCGTGCGGGATCGCGGCCGACAGCCGATAGCGGTCCTCGAGGCGCTCGGGGATGCGCAGGCCCAGCGCCCGGATGACCTTGTCGATCGCCGCCGTCGCGCCCGACCCGCAGAAGAGCACGACGTCCTCGTCGGAGCCGCCGACCGCCTCGTGCACGATCCGCCGGGCGTCGTCGCGCAGGCGCATCGTCTGCCGCCCAGTGGCGGACGACTCGGTGTGGGTGTTCGCATACAGCGGTAGGACCTCACGCTGGATGAACTCCTCGATGAAGCTCAGCGACCGGCCGGAAGCGGTGTAGTCGGCGTAGACGATCCGCTTGGGACCGAACGGCCCGGGCAGAACGAGGTCGTCGCCGATCACAGAGCTTCGAACGAGTTCGACGAGGGCGTTGCTCCGGCCCGTGGGCGGGTCGAGCACGTCGGGCGCCTCGATCGCCGCGGCGCGACGGTTCGCGCCGCGTTGCGCAATCTGCCGGGCGCGCCCGCACGCAAGGCGTTGCTCCACCGCGACGAGGCTCGCGCAGACTGCGTTGAGGACGTCGAGGTGCACCGGCGAGCAGTCGTTGGCCAGCTCGTCGAACCTGTCTACGTGCAGCTCGAGCACGGCGCTCTGACCGAGGGCGACACATGTGGCGCTGCGCGCACCCCGATCGATGAGCGCCAGCTCGCCGAGCACCCTGCCGGGGGCGAGCGTCGCGAGCCGGTGATGCAGCCCGGAGCGGACCGTCGCGACCTCGATGGTTCCGGCGGCGACCACGAGCAGCGCGTCGGCGGGCTCGCCGGCGGCGAACACGGTCTCGCCATCTCGAAGCACCCGCTCTGACATTTGGTGGAGCAGCGGCTCGAGGTCCTCGTCGTCCATGGGCGCGAATAGGGCGCATCGTCGCAGCGCGGTCATGCGCGACGGGGCGGCCGGACGCCGCCGGCGCTGCGGGCGCCGGTTGGCCGCCGCCGGGCCGGCCGGCATCCCGTCGCCGAGGCCGCCGGTCGCTCTGCGCACGCGTGCACAGAGCTCGGCCGCGAGGCGCTGGAGCACGGTGTGCGCAACCGGCCGCCCGAGCTTCCGAAGGATGCGGAAGCGGCTTGCATCTAATTCGAATCCGGCCACCGCGTCGAGCGCCACCGCGGTCCCGGGATGCTGCGCGCGACCCACGAGAGCGGCCTCCGCGAGCACCGACCGTGCGCCCAGCACGCCCATCGCGACCTCGGGACCGCCGCAGGTCGTGTGCAACGCAACCCTGCCTTCGGTCAGCAGGTAGAGCCGGTCGGCCGGTGCGCCCTGCTGGAACAGGACCTCTCCCGCCGCCAGTTCGAACGGGCGCAGCAGCGCCTCGACTTCTGCGCGCTCGGACGCGTCGAGATCGCCGAACAGGTAGCTCGCGGCGACCGCGTCGCCTACCGCGCCATCGCTCATGACGCCCTCGCCGCGGCCAGGTGCGAACGCGCCCGTTCGGCGGTCTCGAGGCCGGCGATGAGGTCTCGCTCGAGCGCGGCGGCGAACGGACGCGTGCGTGGGCCGGCGCTGCGGAGCAGATCCTCGACGTGCTCGCGATCGGCGGCCAGCAACACGCTGCGTTCACGCGTCACCGAGGACACTGGCGCGGGCTCGCCGTCGAGCAGCCCGATGTACCCGAAGGCGTGGCCCGGGCCGGCGAAGCCGACCCGCAGCGGCGCGCCGCCACAGTGCACGACGTCCTCAACGGCGCCGCTGAGAGTGACGTAGCAGGATCCGGGCCGGGTGCCCTCGTGCTGCATGATTTGGCCACGATCGGCCGCGAGGACCGTGCCCCGGCCGATCAGCTCGCTGACGAGGTCGGGCTCGAGCCCGCGGAACAGCGGCAGCCGCGACACATAGTCCAAACGCGGCGGCGCGGGGGGCTGCGGAGCGTGCCGACGCGTTCTGCGCCGCGACGCGTCCGGGCGCGAGTCCGGCCGAGGCTCGGAGGCGGCCAGGCCGGCGAGGACGCCACGCAGACGACCGCAGACGATGGCGACGATGCGCCGCCTGAGCTCCTGCGCGCCCGGCTCGAACGAGCTCGTGCAGGCGTCGAAGCCGGGGCGTGTCAACAACAGCAGCGAACACGGTCCGAGCGCCCGCACCGCGGCGGAATGAGCGCCGCCGCCGAGCAGCGGGATCTCGCCCAGCACGTCGCCCGGGCCCAGGCGCGCGAGTTCGAGTTCGCGCTCGCCCGGCAGCTGGCGGCAGACCTGCGCTTCGCCCGCGATCAGCACCGCGAGGCCGTGGCAGGGCTCTCCCTGGCGCCACAGGGTCTCGCCTGGCGCGAGCTCGACGCGGCCAAACAGAGGCGCGAACCGGCCGAGGTCGTGTTCGTCGATGTCCGCGAACAGTCCGACCCCGCCCAGCAACGCGACGACGTCGCGGCGCTGCCGCGCGACGGCGATGTCGGCGATGTCGGCGACGGCCGCGGGGCGGAGGGAGGGTGCGAGCTCAGACATCGAGCTCGATGGTCTCGACGGACAATCCGTCGAGTTTGCGACTGACGCTGAGCAGCGAGTACTCGGGCACCTCGAGCCAGGTCGAGGTGTCCGCCGTGAGCGGCTCCGATGTGATCATCAGCGACTTCGGTCTTCCGTCGGCGGCCAGCATCTGCCAGCTGTCGTGTTCGTCCGTGTACGAGCGACCGGCCGTGTACCAGAGACTCACGTACGGAAGGTCGCACTCGAGCATCGGATCGTCGTCGGGGTACCAGCCGTAGTCCATGACAAAGCGCGTCGCCACGAGCGAGTCGCCGGTCGCGATGAACAGATTGATCGGCGAGGAAATGTCGATGCCGTGGTCGGCCCGGACCTCGCGCAGGATCCGGATCACCCGGATCGTCGCCTCGACGAGGTCGCCCGCATCGGGGTCGCCCGCGCGGTCGCCGAGCTCGGCGACCAACAGCGCGTAGATCCATTCCGAGTCCGTCGTGCCGGCGATGTGCCGGCTCACGTCCGGCGGCAGGTGCGCGAGCAGGTCGTAACGCATCGCGTCGAAGCCGCGCAGGTGGCCGTTGTGCGCCATCACCAGCCCGGCACCCGGGAACCTGAACGGGTGGAGGTTGGTTTCGGCGACCACATTGCCCGAGGCGGAGGCGACGCCGCGGACGTGAGCGAGCACGCACGTCGGCGCGAGCTTGCGGCAGAGGCTGCGCAGATTGCCGTCGTAGCTGGGAAGCGCCGTCACGCGGTAGGTGAACGGCTCGTTCTGGCAGATCGAGCGGTCGTCCCATGCCGCCATGCCGAAGCCGGCGAGGTTGAGAAACGCGTTCATCATGCGCGGGCTGTAGCACTGGCGAGCGAGCGCGCTGTCGGTCTCGTAGAGGATCCCCTCCAGCGAGACCGGCTGCCCCAGGTAGCCGAGGACGCGGCACATGGCGCTACTCGGCGTGGGCCCCGTCGGCCCGGGTCGGGATCGAGCAAACGCCGCCCGCGCAGACCTCGATCTCGGCGTCCCGCTCCATCCATCCGCGGCGAACGAGCCACGCGTAGACCTGACACCCCAGGCACAGCCCGAGTGCCGACTCCATCCACATCAAGGTCATGCAGATCAGGCAGAGCGTCCTCGGCAGCGTGCCGCGGATGCCGCTGTTGGTGATGTACGTCATCGAACCCGCCATCGCGAGGCCGAGCGTCCAGGCGAACCGCTTCGGCTTCGCCGAGACCCACTCGGGCGGCCGCCCGGTCGTCATCCATCGCGAGAGGACGCCGACCGGGCTGTACTGGAGGCCGAGCGTCGTCCGAATCAGGAACTCGGCGAAGAAGAACGACGATGCGGCCTGCAGCGGGATGTACATCTTCTGGAAGTAGGCGAAGCTGAAGGAGACGGCCGCGATCACCAGCGTCACGCCGGCGGCCGCCCGCACCTCGTTCTCGTTGAACACGCCGGCCTGGAGCTCGCGGCCCTCGACGACCAACCCTTCTCTGCTCTGTCCGAATGTTTGTCTCATGAACGCGATGTCTACAGGCGCACCCGCAACCCGATCGCGCGTCGAACGCAACCCGGACCTGCGATATCGTGGGGCCTGTCCACGATCGGGTCCGGAGCGACGGGGTCCTTGTTTTGGCGGGAGGTCAGACGAGTCTGCTTGGCCGAAGCGAGCTGGGTGTTTTGCTGGTCGAGCGGCAGCGTGAGCTGGCGATTGTTGGGGAGGCGGTCGCCGCAGCGGCTCGGGGGAGATCCGCGTTGGTGGTGCTCGAAGGGCCTGCGGGCATCGGTAAGACGCGGCTGCTGACCGAGGGGAGGCGCCTTGCGCGCGAGGCCGGAGTCCGGGTTCTCGTCGCCCGCGCCAGCGAGCTCGAAGGTGAGCTCGCATTCGGGGTGGTGCGCCAGCTGTTCGAGCCTGCGATCAAGGCCGAGGGCTTCGAGCCTCTCGAGAAGTCGGCGGCCGCGGCACGCGAGCTGCTGGGCGCCCCGCCCCGCGCCGCGGGTGAGATCGGATCGAGGGACGCGTCGTTCGCGATGTTGCACGCGTTCTACTGGCTGACGGTCACGTTGGCGGCGGACTCTCCGCTTGTGGTCGCGGTCGATGACCTTCATTGGTGCGATGAGCCCTCGCTTCGGTTTCTGAACTATCTCGTTCGCCGGCTCGAGGGGCTCGGGGTGGCCGTGCTGTGCACGGTGCGGCCGCGGGATCGGCGGGCGCGAGCGACGCTGGTGAGCGAGATCGTCGGTGACCCGTCGGCGACGTTGGTACGCCCCGGCCCGCTGAGCCAGGAGGCGACGACGCGGTGGGTCAGCGAGGGGCTGGGCGGGACCGCGGAGGAGGCGTTCTCGACGGCGTGCCACACGGCGACCGGCGGTAACCCGCTTCTGCTCAAGGAGCTGATCAGCACGATGCAGATCGAGGGGGTGACGCCGGACTCCGGTCACGTCGCGGCCGTGAGCCGTCTCGGTCCGCGAGCGGTCTCTCGCGCCGTCCTGGTTCGCCTGGGGCGACTCACCGACGACGCGCTGAGGCTGGCACGCGCCGCGTCGATCGTGGGTGCCGGCGCCGATCTTGCGCTCCTTGCCACGCTCGCGGGGCTCGAGCTCGACGACGCGGCGGCGGCGGCGAGCGCGCTGGTCGCCGCCGAGATCTTCGGCGATGACGCGGAGCCCGTGTTCCTCCACCCGCTCGTCGGCGCGGCGGTCTACGAGGACATGCCCGCGCCCGATCGCTCGCTCGCTCACGAGCGCGCAGCACACCTCCTCCGTGAGCGCGGCAGCCCGGCCGGTGGGGTCGCCGTGCACCTGGCGCTGGCGCCGGCGCGCCGCCGCGAATGGGTGTGTGACATCCTCGAAGAGGCCGCGCGCGAGTCGCTTCGGGCCGGGTCGCCGGCAAGCGCGGCCGGCTTTCTGGCACGCGCCCTGTCCGAGCCACCGCCGCGGGCGCGTCGCGCCCGCCTGTTGCTCGAGCTCGGGGACGCCGAGGCGATGCTCCGCACCCCGTCAGCGCTCCAACATCTCACCGAGGCATTTGAACAGAGCAGTTACGTCGCCGTCCGGCGCTCGGCCGCGGTGACGCTGGCGCGAACCCTGCTGTTCTACGGCCGAGCGGATGAGTCCGTCGCGCTCATCCGTCGCGCGAGCGCCGTGATGGAACCCGGCTCGGACCCCGGCCTGGCGCTGCAGGCGCTGGAGATGATGGCGACGGCGTATGGCACCGGCCAACCCGTGTCGCCGGAGCCTCTGGCGTATCGCCTGGCGCCTGGCGCGGGGGCCGGCGCGAAGATGCTCGCCGCGGTCGTCTCGAGACAGTTGGCATACGCCGGCGGAAGTGCCGGGGAGTGCGCGCGACTCGCGCTCGACGCGCTTGAGGGTGGGGAGCTGATGGCGGCCGACACCGCCTTTCTCTCGGTCACCGCGATTCTTACCCTCGTGCGTGCCGATCGGCCCGAGGCGGACGACCACTGGGAGGATCTCCGGGAGGAGTCGCGGGCCCGCGGCTCGCTCGACACGAAGGCCGGCAGCAGCCTCTGGCGTGGCTACGCATGGTTGCGGCGAGGCGAGCTCGACGATGCGGAGGCGTCGCTCGAGAACGCCCTCGAGGAGTACCGATTGCTGGGGGGCGCATCGGCACCGCTGATCCACCATGCCGCGCTTCTCTCCGCGGTCTCGCGAGAGCGCGGCGACCTCGATCGCGCCCGGCGAGCGCTCGAGGCTGCGGCCGCTCCGCGCGCCGCGTCGGACACTGCTCGCTACTGGCTCGACGGCCTTGCCGAGCTATTGCTGGCCGAGGAGCGGTTCGACGAGGCGTACGTCGTCGCGACGGACATGGAGCGCCGGTTCGACTTCATCGTGAACCCGGTCGACACGCCGGCGCGCTCGCACCGGGCGGTCGCGCTCTACCACCTCGGCCGTCGCGAGGAGGGTGTCGCGCTCGCCGCCGAGGCGCTCGAGCTCGCGCGCCGCTGGGGCGCGCCCGGAGGACTGGCCCGGGCACTACGGGTGCTGGGAACGCTCGAGCGCGAGGACGGCCTCGGTCATCTGCGCGATGCCGTCGATGCCGCCGCGGGGTCGGTCGCTCGCCTCGAGCACGCCAAGGCGCTGATCGCCCTCGGCACCTCGCTGCGCCAGAGGAGGCGGCCGATCGAAGCGCGCGAGCCACTGCGCAGCGGCCTCGAGCTCGCCGCCGAGCTCGGCGCCAATGGGCTCGCCGTCCGCGCGCGACACGAGCTTCGCGCCGCCGGCGCCCGCCCGCGGACCACGGCGCTCACCGGGCCCGCCGCGCTCACCTCGGCCGAGCGCCGCGTGACCGAGCGCGCGGCCGCGGGGCAGACCAACCGGGCGATCGCCGAGGCGCTCTTCGTGACCACCAAGACCGTGGAACTGCACCTCCGCAACGCCTACCGCAAGCTCGGCGTGAACTCACGCAGCGAGCTTTCGGGCACGTTCGACACCACCGCCGCGTGAACCCAAACACGCGGGAGCCTCCAGCCCCTCGGCGGCCCAGTCGGCGATACCGCGATCTTCGGCCCTTGCGATCGTCGTCAGGGTCAGCACGTTACCGACGGCGATGCAGGCGAACGCGTAAGGACTGCCCGGTTGCCCGTGGAAGACGAACTCAAGCATCTCGACCCGCTCCTCGACTTCCTTAGGCAGCTTGACAAGCCCGAGGTTGGAAAACGTGGTCGTGAGTCTCCTGAGGCTTGAGCGCTCCAGCATCTTCCCAATCGGCTTCGTCGCGCCTCGCGGCAAAAACCGTGTGTTGGCGCGCAACTTCTGCGATCTGGTGATGTCGCGGCGCACTAGATCCGCATCAATCTTCGCGAACTGCCAGCGCACGTGTTGCACCATCACAGCGAAGTCCTCGGTCTCGGGCATGACAATCGGCGCATCGGTGATGAAATTCCGATAAGTGTCGGTCGGAAAGAACCGTCTGCAGTCGATCGCCAGGCTGGCGGTGATCGGCTCCGTTCGGTCACGAGCCGCCCGATCGTGAGCGATTGCCCTGAAGATGTGCGCGAGGACGTACTCGCTGATCGTTGCGTCATGCGCCTTCGCGGCGGCGCTTACCTTCGCGAGGTCGAACTTTCGGGTGACGAAGCGTGCGGGAGTCGGCTGCGAAAAGTCAAACTGATAAGCGGGGCGTTTGACGCCGGTGCTGGTCAACTCGGTCGGCGAGTCCGATGTCTTCCTCTCCGCGTACCGCGTGAAGGCGTCCTCCGCCTCCTCCGGGCGCGGAGCCTTTGACCAGTCGATCAGCCCGGGCTCCTCCGTCGCCATGCCCAGAATCGCAAAGTAGCGCACCACCAGCGCGCTCATGATCTTCGTCAGTCCGCGGCCGTCGCAGATGCTGTGCAGGGTCTCGACAGTGAAGTGGCGGTCGCCGTACAGAACTCTCAACACATGCCCGGCGCCGGTCTCGAAGTAGGCGGAGAATGTGTGGCCCGTCGTGATCGGCACGATCATCGGCGGGTCGGTGAGGAGCTCGTGGTAGTAGCCGAAGAAGCCACGACGCAGGCGCCCGCTCAAGAACGGCAGACGGTCCATCAGGTCGTTCACCGCCTGCTGCAAGGCATCCGGGACGATAGGCTCACTCAAGTACGCAGCGATGCTGAACGTCGCCGGGTGCTTACGACTGGTCACCGCCGCGTAATACAGGCCAACAGGATCAAGCTCCATGCGCACCCGTGCGCGTAGTGGATCAGCTGTAGCCATGATCGACGACGCCAGCGAGTTCGGGCGTGGCTGGGTGGGCGGACGGCCGGGGCTGGAGCGCGCTCGTGCCCTTCGTGCAGGTGTAGACGATCGCCGGGGGCACGTTGAGCGGCACGAGCGAGAGGGACACGCTGTCGAACAGCGCCTGGAATGACCGGCGCATCTGGGTCGAGTACTGCACGGCGATCAGCTTGCCGCCGGGTCGTAGGACTCGGTGGATGTCGTGCGTGATTCGCGTGCGCATCGCTCGCGGGAAGGTCGCGAACGGAAGGCTGCAGACGACGGCGTCCACTCCCGATCCGTTCGCCGACCGCACGAGCTCGGCCAGCTCGAAGGCATCGGAGTGGAACTCGAGGTTGGGGTATCTGTCTTTGAGCGTGTTGCGCATCGCCTGGTCCCGTTCGAAGACCAGCGCCCGGGTGTCCGGCGCCAGGCGTCGACTGATCAGCTTGGTGAACGGTCCGGTGCCGGCGCCAAGCTCGACGATCAGCTCGGCCGTCGCGAAGTCGAGCGGGCGTACCATCGCCTCCGCGAGGCGGGCGGAGCTCGGTACGACACTTCCGACGTGCCTGGGCGACTGCACGAAGGCACGGAGAAACCTCACTCTGTCACTA
>CAWFQO010000005.1:0-209170 GCA_963817865.1 uncultured Solirubrobacterales bacterium
GATCGGCGCGTCGCGAGTCGTGATCACGTCACAGCCGATGTGGTAGAGCCGGTCGATCGTCTCGTTCACCGCCCGCTCGTTGCCCGGGATCGGCGTCGCCGAGAAGACGACCGTGTCGCCCTCGTGGAGCTTGACCTGCGGGTGGTCGCGGTAGGCCATCCGGCGCAGGGCCGACAGCGGCTCGCCCTGGGACCCGGTGGAGATGATGACGAGCTTGTCGTCGGGGTAGCTCTCGACCTGGCGGCCCTGGACCATGATCCCGTCGGGGACCTCGATATGGCCGAGCTGCGAGCCGATGTTCACGTTCTTGCGCATCGACCGGCCGATCAGCGCGACCTTCCGCCCGAGCGCCGCCGCCGCGTCGACCACCTGCTGGACCCGGTGGATGTTCGAGGCGAAGCTCGTCACGATCACCCGCCCGTCGGCCCGGCTGAAGACCTCCTCGAGATGCGGCCCGACGCCCGACTCCGACGGCGAGAAGCCCGCCCGGTCGGCGTTCGTCGAGTCGCCGCACAGAAGCAGGACCCCCTCGGCCCCGAGCTGGGCCAGGCGCGAGACGTCGGCCGGGACGCCGTCGACCGGTGTCTGGTCGAACTTGTAGTCACCGGTGATGAGGATCGTCCCCATGTCGGTGGTCAGGGCGACCGCGTTCGAATCGGGGATCGAGTGGGTCATGTGGATCAGCTCGAGGCCGAACGGCCCGAGGTCGATCTCGGTGCCCGGATCGAGGTCGCGCAGGACGACGTCCCGGAGCTTGTGCTCCTCGAGCTTCGAACGGGCCATGGCGATCGTCAGGCGTCCGGAGTAGATCGGCGGCATCCGCTTGCGCCCAAGCTCCCGAAGCACCCACGGGAGTGCGCCGAGGTGATCCTCGTGCCCGTGGGTGATGACGATCGCCTCGATGTCCGCGGCCCGCTCGCGCAGGTAGGTGAAGTCGGGGAGGACGAGGTCGATCCCGACCATCTCCGGGGTCGGGAAGCGCAAGCCGACGTCGACGACGACGATCCGCCCGTCGTACTCGACCACGGTCATGTTCTTGCCGATCTCGCCCAGTCCGCCCAGCGGCAGGACCCGCAGCTTGCCCCTGCTCATTCTTGGAAGGAGTACACGTCAAGGCCGCGACGGCCGAGCATCTTGCCGACCGCGTCGCGCTCTTCGGGCTCCGCCGCGACCAGCGGCGACCGCAGGCCGCCCACGTTGAAGCCCAACATGTTCAGCGCCGCCTTGATGCAGATCGGGTTGCTCGTCATGGACAGGGTGGCGAAGACGTCCTGCAGCTCCGCGTCGATCGACGCCCGGTTCTCCGGCTCGTCGACCATCCGCCGCATCTCCCGGCCGAAGATGTGGCTGGCGACCAGAATTCCCCCCACGCCGCCCAGATCGAGCGTCCGCGCGAGAATCTCGTCGTTGCCCGCGTAGATGCCGAGGCCGTCGACCGGCGCCAGGTTGGCGTTGTTGGCCTGCTTGACGTACTCGACCCCCGGGATCTCGGCCAGCCGCGCCAGCAGATCGTTGGACATGTCGGTCCCCGTCCGCTGCGGGATGTTGTAGAGGACGATCGGCTTGTCGGTGACCGTGGCGATGGCCCCGAAGTGGCGGATGATGCCGTTGCGGGGCGGCTTGTTGTAGTAGGGCGTCACCGACAGCATCGCGTCCGCCCCCAGCTCGGTCGCCCGCTCGGTCAGGTACAGCGCGTGGCGCGTGTCGTTGGACCCCACCCCCGCGACGATCGTCTTCCCCTCCGGCCGCTCGGCGACCGCCAGCTCGATCAGCCGCAAGTGCTCCTCGTCGGTCAGCGTGGGCGCCTCGCCGGTCGTCCCGCAGACGACGAAGCCGTCCGAGCCGTGGTCGGCGAGGGTGTTGAGGAGCGCGACGAAGGACTCCTCGTTGACCGCCAAGCGCTCGTCGAAGGGGGTGACGACCGCGGTCAGGATGGCGCCAAGCTCTGTCATCTGCGGCCAGTATCCCAGGGACGGCGACCGTCGTGCCTTGCGCCGCTCGCGGCTCGCGGGTCGGCGAGTCACGCGCTGATGGAGTTGCTCGGGTCGGTGTCGCCGCGGGCGACTGGCCGGCTGCGGGCTTGGCTCGCGCCGGCGGGTCGAAGGTCGAGCCGGCGGTCGATGTTCGCCGGTGATCGCTGCTCGGCGCCGCAAGCAGAGCTGCCAGCTCGCGTCGGCCGGGCACAAGCACCACCAATTCCGCCAGAGCATCCTCAGCTGGTATTTGGCTCCCGGACCGTCAAGTAAGGGAACGTCAGCGACGACGCCGCGAAATCGACCAGGCGCCCCTGGCGTCGCGGGACTGCCGGCGTCCTACTGATGCGCGCGCGTGCGTCCGCGTCGCCCGCTCGCACCGCGTGCCACCGAGCGCGCTCAGCGGTATTCGGGGTTGGGATGGTCGCGCTGGCTGAGGTCCCAGTCGTGGGTCGAGTTGCCGTATGCGGGGACGCCGCCGCGGTCCTTGAGCAGCCGCGCCATGTGGAGGAGGTTCCAGGCCATGAAGGTGGTGTTGCGCGTCGTCCACGCGTTGCCCTCGCCACCGCCCTCGGCGTCGAGGTAGGACGGGCCCGGCCCGGCCTCGCCGCACCAGTAGGCGTCCGACTGGGGCGGCACGGTCAGCCCGATGTGCTGGAGCGCATATAGGATCTGCGCGCTGACGTGCTTGCCGCCGTCCTCGTTCCCAGTGGTGAGCGCGCCGCCGACCTTGCCGTAGTACGACCACTGTCCGCGGTCGTTGACGTCGCCCGAGTAGGCGTAGAGGCGCTCTATGATCTTGCGCGTCAACGAGCTCTGGTCGCCGAGCCAGATCGGCCCGGCGATGATGATGATGTCCGCCGGGGCGACCAAGTCGCGGTAGATCGCCGGGAAGTCGTCCCGGTCGTAGCCGTGCTCGCGCATGTCGGGCCAGAGGCCGTGGGGGATCTCGTGGTCGACGGTCCGCACCTCGTCGATCTGCACGCCGACGCGACCGAAGATGCAGCGCGGGATCGCCAGCAGCCCGTCGGTGTGGCTGGGCTCGGGCGAGCGCTTGGTCGTGCCGTTGAAGATCACCGCCCGGAGGTCCGAGTAGCGCTCGGGCGCCACGTCGCACTGGCGGTCGATGAACACCTGGATGCTCTCAGGGAGCGGCATTCGGGGAAGGTCCTTTCGGTAGTGGGGTTCAAACCAGCTCGGCGTCGGTCATGACTTCGACGAGCGCGGGCCCCTCGTGGGCGATCGCCCGCGTCAGCGCGTCGTCGAGCGTCGACGCGTCGGTCACGCGGATGCCGAGCGCCCCGCAGATCTCGGCGTAGCGCGAGAAGTCGGGATTGTGGAGCGTCGTCTGCCACACGTCCCAGTCGCCGGCCCGCTGCTCCTTGGCGATCTTGCCGAGCTGGCCGTTGTTCAGCAGCACGTGGGTGATGGCCATGCCGTGCTTGACCGCCGTCAGGAGCTCGGCCAGGTACTGGCCGAAGCCGCCGTCGCCGGTGACGGCGAAGATCGGCCGCTCGGGCGCCGCCGCCCAGGCGCCGATCGCCGCCGGGTAGCCGAAGCCGATCGAGCCGAGGTAGCCCGACATCAGCACCGACTGGCCCGGCTTGCACTCGAAGTAGCGGCCGAACGAGTAGGCGTTGTTGCCGACGTCGACGGCGATCACCGCTCGCTCGGGCACGTGGCGCGAGAGCGCGTCGAAGACGATGGCCGAGTTGACGCCGCGGCCGCGGTCGTCGACCGCCGCGGCTCGCCTTCTCCGCCCGCCAGATCGCCCACCGCGCGGCGACGCTCGGGCCGCTGGTCGACGCGGCCGTCCGGCGCCTCTCCGAGCTGCCCGCAGCAGGCCGACGGTGACCCCGACGTCACCCCAGACGGGCACGGTGACGGGGTGGAAGTTGCCGAGCGGCATCGGGTCGAAGTCGACCTGGATGATCGGCTTGCCGGGGTAGATGCCGGTGTGGTTGGAGAACGACGCGCCGAGCACGAGCAGCAGGTCGGACTCGTTCATGAACCAGCTAGGCGACCGGCGTGCCGCTGCGACCGAGCACGCCGCACGCGAGCGGATGATCATCGGGAGCTGGCCCTTGGCCTTGAAGGTGGTGATCACCGGTGCGTCCAGCTGCTCGGCGAGGGCCATGATCGCCGTCCATGTCGAAGCGCGCGCCGTGGCCGACGATGATCACCGGGCGCTTGGCGGCCGACAGCAGCGCGACCGCCGCGTCGAGCGACTCCGCCGGCGGGGTGATCTCGCGGCGTGAGCCGGCCCTCCGGCCCGGACGCCTTCGAGCCGGCGGCCGCCGGCAGGGTCTGGACCTCGTCGGGGAGGATCAGGTGCGCGACGTCGCGGCGGAGGATCGCGTGCTTGCAGGCCAGCGTCATCAACTCCGCGTGGTTGCTCGGTCTCGAGCACCGTCTGGGTCCAGGCGGCGACGTCGCCGAAGGCCGCCGCCAGGTCGACCTCCTGGAAGGCGCCCGGGCCGAGCACCTGCGTGTCGACCTGGCCGGTGATCGCGAGCACCGGCGAGCGGTCGACCTTGGCGTCCCAGAGGCCCGGTCAACAGGTTCGTCGCGCCGGGCCCGGCGATGTCGAGGCACGCCGCCGGCCGACCGGTGAGCTTGCCGTAGGCCGAGGCGGCGAAGGCCGCGGCGCCTTCGTGGCGGATGCCGATGAACGTCAGGCCCCCGGCCTCCTCCTGCCGGCGCAGGGCGTCGGCGAGGCCGAGGTTCGAGTGGCCGACCATGCCGAAGACGTGGCGCACGCCCCAGTTCACCATCGTCTCGCGCCATCACGTCGGTGACCGTCCGGACGTGCGGCGGATCGGCTCGATCGCCACGTAGATGCCGTCGTCGCGCACCTCGACCGGGAACGTTGGCACCGCGTCGCCGAACGCCGAATTGCCGTCAGGGGGCAGTAGTCGTAGCCGTGCCACGGGCAGCGCAGCATGCCGTTCTCGATCGAGCCCTCGCCGAGCGGCCCGCCCTGGTGCGGGCAGCGGTTGTTGAGCGCCGCGTAGCGGCCCTCGTAGTGCGTCAGGGCGAAGCTGTGGGGCCCGCGCCGACGGTCTTGACCCGACCCTCGGGCAGCTCGCCGGGCGCGAGGACGCGGTGCCAGGTCAGCGTGGGCGTCACGGCTTGTTGCGACATCGGTCTCCTCTTCCTCCAGTTGACGGCATCGGCACTACGTAGTCGCGCGAGCCGGCGAGGCGTTACGTATCTCGGTGTAACGGATCGCCTCGCTCGCGGGACTACGCGTGACACGGTGCCCGCGGTCCACTACACCAACCTGCTGCTGGTCGTCGCCGCGGCGTTCCTTGCGCCGCTTGCCCTCGGCTTCTTCCCGCGGCTGCGGCTGCCGGCGATCGTGCTCGAGATCCTGCTCGGGATCGCCTTGGGACCGTCGGGTCTCGGCTGGGTCGAGGTCGACCTCCCGATCCGCATCCTCGCACTCGTCGGGCTCGCCTTCCTACTCTTCCTCGCCGGCCTGGAGATCGACGTCGACCGGTTGCGCGGCCTCACGCTCCGCCTCACGGCTGCCGGCTTCCTGCTCTCGGTCGGGCTCGGCGTCGTCGTCGGGATCGCCTTCGACGCGGCCGGGGTCGTGCGGTCGCCGCTGTTCCTGGCGATCGTCCTGTGCGCGACGTCGCTCGGGGTGATCGTCCCCGTGCTCAAGGACTCCGGCAACGTCGCGACGCCGTTCGGCCAGCTCGTGATCGCCGCGGCGTCGATCGCCGACTTCGGCGCGATCATCATGCTGTCGCTGTTCTTCTCCGGCGAGGGCAGCACCGACACGACCGGCAAGCTGATCCTGCTCGGCGGCTTCGGCCTGCTCGTCGCGGCGGTCGGCCTCGCCGTCGCGCGGGCCGAGCGGTCGATGAGCCTCGCCGACGCGCTCCTGCGCCTCCAGGACACGACCGCCCAGATACGCGTGCGCGGCGCCTTCGTCCTCTTGATCGGGTTCGTCGCCCTCGCCGACCAGGTCGGCCTCGAGACGATCCTCGGCGCCTTTGCCGCCGGGGCGCTGCTCAGCCTGATCGACCGCGACCAGGCGATGACCCACCCGCAGTTCCGGCTCAAGCTCGAGGCGGCCGGCTTCGGGCTCTTCGTCCCGGTCTTCTTCGTCTCCAGCGGCCTGCGCTTCGACCTGAACGCGCTCTCCTCGAGTGCCTCCACCGTCGCCCGCGTCCCCCTCTTCCTCCTGGCCCTGCTCGTCGTCCGCGGACTGCCGGCCCTCGTGTACCAGAGCCGCGGCACGCTCGACCGCGCGCACGCGGCGATCGCCGGCCTGCTCCAGGCGACGTCGTTGCCGTTCATCGTCACCGCGACGATGATCGGCCAGCAGATTGGCGTGATCACCAAGCCGACCGCGGCCGGGCTGATCGCCGCGGGGCTCCTGTCCGTCGTCATCTTCCCGGCCGCCGGGCTCGCGCTGCTGCGCCGCGGTGGGGCCGGCGATGCGGGGGCGCCCAGGCCGGCCGCGCGGGCCAACCCGGTCCTCGGCAGCGACGACCGCGAGCTCTGCCGGGTCGGCAGAGCTCGCGCGGCGGGGCTGACGTGAACCCGCGCGCCGAGGCAGTCGCGCGCCTGGACGGCCGCTACGACGCGCGCGTGCTCGAACCGTCGCCGCCCGCCGTCGCGGAGGCGCCGTGGTTCGCCGACGACCCGGTGGGACGCGGCGAACCCGCGGGCGACCGACCCCGCGTCACGCCGGTCGGCGGCGGCGACCTGCGCTGGGAGGACATCATCCGCGACGACCCCGAGCTCGCTGGCTGGTGCGCGGCGCGCTGGCTGGCCGCGCACCACCGCCTCTCCACGCCTCCTGACGACCTCGCTACGACGCGCGTCTCCCTCCACCGCCTGGCCGAGCACGTGCTGTCGCCGGCGCGCGCCCAGGCCAACGGCAAGATCGCGCTGCGCTTCACCCGCGGCGGCTTCGGCACGCCGTTCTTCGGCGACGACGTCCAGCTCCGTGTCGCCGGCGACCAGCTGACCGTCCAGGACGCCGGGGGCAAGCGGTCGGCCCGGATCACGACGCTCGGCGAGATGGCCGCGTACGTCGCCCCCCACCTTGCCCCGGGCAGCCCGCTGGAGGACGCGGACCGTCCGCTCGCCGTCGACCCGGCGGCGTCCAGGTTCCTCGGCGACTGGTTCGGCTTCGGCGCGTCCGTGCTCGAGGAGCTCCGGTCGGGCGTCGGCGACGAGCATGAGCCCTCCCGGGTCCAGCTGTGGCCCGAGCACTTCGACCTCGCGGTCGAGCTCGGCCGCGAGGCCGACGGCCGGCGCGCCGGCTACGGCGCCTCGCCCGGAGACGAGCTCCACCCGCTCCCCTACCTCTACGTCACCCCCTGGGCCGACGTGCCCGAAGGACCGCTCTGGCAGACGGAGCCGTTCCCCGGCGCCGAGCTCGGCTACGCCGCCCTGCTCGAAGCCAGCGACCAGCGCGCGGCCGCCCTGGGCTTCTTCTGCGAGCGACTGGCCGCGCTCGGCGTCACCGGGTGAGCGCAGCCGTCGCCACCGCAGGCGACGCGTCGGATAGCGTCGCCTGGATGGGAGTCCGCACTCCTGAGGAGCAGCTCCTCGCCGCGCTGCGCCGCGGCGCCGAGAGCGCCTTCTCCGAGCTCGTCGACCGCCACCAGGCCGCCCTCGTCCGCGTCGCCCGAGCCTATGTGGGCGACCCGGCGACCGCCGAGGAGGTCGTCCAGGAGACCTGGCTGGCGGTGCTCGAGGGGATCCGCGGCTTCGCCGGGCGCTCGTCGTTGAAGACCTGGATCTTCGCCATCCTCTGCAACCAGGCCAAGACGAGGGCGATGCGCGAGAGCCGTCAGCTGCCGCTCTCAGCCCTCTCCGAAGATGACGAGCCGGCCGTCGAGCTCGACCGCTTCATGCCCCCCGACCACCCGCGCTACCCGCTCAACTGGGCGCGCCCGCCCGAACCATGGCCCGTCGAGCGCCTGATCGCGCGCGAGACGATCGAGCGGGTGCGCCATGCCATCGAGACGCTCCCGGCCACGCAGCAGGTCGTCCTCGGACTGCGCGACGTCGAGGGTTGGAGCGCCGCCGAGATCTGCGCGGCGCTCGCGATCACCCCAGCCAACGAACGCGTCCTCCTGCATCGCGCCCGATCACGCGTCAGGCGCGAGCTCGCCGGGTACTTCGAGTCCGTATGACCTCCGGATCATCCATGCGCGAGCTCACCTGCCGCGAGCTGGTCGAGCTGATCACCGACTACATCGAGGACGGCCTGAGCGCGCGCGAACGCGCGCGCTTCGACGCGCACCTCGCCACGTGCGAAGGATGTGGCACGTACCTCGAGCAGATGCGCCAGACGATCAAGCTGACGGGTGCGCTGCGCGAGGACAGCATCCAGCCCGCCGCTCGCCGGGAGCTGCTCGCCGTCTTCCGCGATTGGAGCGCATGACGGGTCGGTGCTCTGGACCTGCAAAGGCCAACTCATCGAACGCCACGGCGGCCGCACCCACCAGGCGCGGCGGCGGCCTCTCGGGCGCCGCGCCGGATGGACGGACCGACCGGTGACGCAGCGGCTCATCCGACGAGGTACGTCTCGTAGACGACGCCGCGGGCGCTCCGGCCGCCGACGCCGATGAAGATGCCCTTGTTCAGCCAGTCGAGATCGGCCGCGGCCGTCTCGATCTGGGTCGACGTGCGGAACGTGTACTCGCCGGCGTCGACGTCCTCTCCCCGGCCGAGGCGGCCGAGGACCTCGGGGCTGCCGTGGCGCACGCCTCGTGACTGGACGTAAAGCAGATCGCCTGCGTCGGTTCGCAGTGCGTAGCGGATGTCCCCGAGCGCGGTGCCGTCCGGCAGGACGATCTGCCAGTCGGCGCTGGCGCCCGGGAGCAGCGTGCCGTTGAGCTCGGGGCCGGAGAAGGTCCCGCCGCTGAGGGGCACGATGCGCCGGTGCCCGGCGGCGATCTCGCCGAGATCGAGCGGCGCGGCGACGGTGGCCTCGAGGCGGTAGACGAGCGTCAGGCGGGGGTCGGGTAACCGAGTGCTCATCGCCCGCTCCCCCGTGACGCCGATCGCCGGGTCGTTGGGGTGCGGCTCGAGCGGGGTGACGGCGATGGCCATCCACTGGTACAGCGGCAGGGCACCGAGCAACCCATCGAGCTGGGCTTCGCTGTCGGCGCGGTACAGGCCGAGGATCCTGCTCTCGCCGGGCGCGACGGGCTTCCTCCAGACTCGGAGGAGGTGTCCCGCCTCGACGAGCGTGGCGGCGGCGCTCGCCTCCGCCGTCTCCCGGTCCTTGACCTCGGACTCCGGTGTTCCGTCTGGAACGGTGACCTCGAACTCCACCAGGAACTCCATGCCGTCCTCCCATATCGAACGTTGCTCCGGCCGGCGCGCGGTGGGCCGGCGGGCGCGCTCGGGCCACGCTCAACCCTCGCGGCGGACGGGTCGACCCGGGCTTGTCGAGCGCCGCTCAGCTCCGCCGGCGACACTCCGCGAGCATCCAAGCTTAGGGTCAGCGGGGCTGGCGCGCCGTGAGGACCCCACCCGGCTGCGACGGGTCGGGACTCTCGTCCTACGGGAGCGACCAGCCGGTCGCGCGCCGACGGCGTACGTAGTCGGAGACGTGCTCGCCGTAGCGCTCGGCCACAAACGGCAGGAGACTGTCGGTCCCGCGAATCGCCCCCCGGCAACATCCGTTCCCGCAGCCGCACGCGAACCCTTCCATCGTCGGGCCGCAGAAGGTCGCGTAATCGACGGTGATCGCGCCGCCGCGCGGGATCGGCCGTCGGGCCACGAGATTCAGCCCGTCCAGCCACGCGCTCGGGTCACACGAATGGTCGATCGGCCGCCAATCCTCGGGCCGCGGACCCCACATGACGAAGACCTCCTCGGTGATCGGGTAGGCGTACTGCGCAAACCAGCGGCGGTGCCGCTCGTCCCAGTTCGCCTCGACGTGCGCGCGGCTGACGAGGACGTGCGGGGCTTCCTCGTAGTCCGCGATCACGTCCCCTTCGGCCAGGTCGACGGCCGCGCTCATCGCGTACCCCGCGCCCGGTGTGAATCTGATCTCCCAGCGCGGCGTCTGGCGTGCCCGGCGCGCGAGCGCGCCCGCGAGGATCGCTGCGGCGAACCCGGCGGCGCCGGCCGGGTCGTGCGCCAGGATGATGTCCGCGCTGCCTTCCTGTCCCGCGGGGTAGAAGACCGCGCAGTTGGGGTTGATCTCGAGCGCGTAGAGCTCACCCGCGGCGTCCATGCGGAGGTCTACGCGCGCGTAGCCGTCGCCGCCGAGCGCGTCGAACACGGCGACCGCAAGGCGGCGCAGCCGGTGGTCGAGCGCGACGTCGGCCACCGGCTCCCACCCCAGCAGCGCGTGGTCGATCCACTTCAGGTCGAAGTGCTTGAACGACTCGCCCGGCGGGAACCGCACCTCGACGGGGGTGTAGGTGACGCCGCCCTCGGCGACGAGGACGGTGAACTCGCGGCCGTCGATGTACTCCTCCACCAGCGCAGCGCCATAGGACCCGATGATGCGCCGCAGCTCGCGCTTCAGCCCGGCGGGATCGCCCACCACCGAGTCGCGCGTCATCCCCACGCTGCTGTAGCCGTTCGGGTGCTTGACGATCATCGGGAAGCGCAGCCGGATCGCCGCGGGATCCGCACTGCTGGCGAAGGCGTGCGCCGGAGTCGGGACGCCGGCATACCAGCACGCGCGCTTCATCGACTCGCGCGTCGGCTCGTAGAACGGCGAGCCCGCACCCGTGAACGCCTGCCCGAGCCGCTCGAGCGCCTGGACGACCTCGACACCCGCGCGGTCCTCCTCCCACGCGCCGTCGCAGAGGTTCACGAAGACGTCGAAACCCCGGTCGGCCAGTTCGCGGACCTGCCGCACCGCCGTCGCCTTTCGCAGGGCCACGTGCTCGACCGCGTGCCCCGCCAGGTGCGCCCCGACTTCTCGCGGCGGGTCGTGGCCGCTCAGCTCACTGTGCGACCCCTCATACGACGCGGTCAGGACGCAGACGCGCATGCGCGCCTCCGTTCGACCGCGCTCGCCAGTAGCGCATTCGTGAACCGCTGATGACCGTCGGTCACCAGGCCGAGTATCACGTCGGCGCCCCCACCCTCCGGGGGCGGGTAGAAGACGCCGCAGTTGGGGTTGATCTCCAACGCGAACAGCTCGCCGGCAGTGTCCATGCGGATGTCGACACGCGCGTAGCCGTCGCCACCGAGCGCCGTGAACATGTCGCGCGAGAGCGCCTCGAGCGCTCCGGCCAGGCCCGCGTCGCCGACCGGCATCCACTCCAGCCCGTCGTCGACCCACTTCAGATCGAAGTGCTTGAACGAAGCACCGTCCGGGAAGCCGACCTCGACCGGCGGATAGGCGACCGGTCCGTCGGCGACCAGGACAGTGAACTCCCGGCCGGAGACGAACTCCTCGACCAGCGCCCCCCCGTACTCGCCCGTCATCCGCGCGGCCTCGGCGCGCAGCCCGGCCGCGTCGATGACCCGCGACTCCGGCCGCAGCCCGAGACTGCCGTATCCCGCCGGGTGCTTGACGATCAAAGGAAAACGCAGGCCCTTGGCCCTGGCCACCGCGTCATCCCCCGCAGCCAGGAACACGCCCGGCGGCACGCGCACGCCGCAGGTCCTCATCCCCGCACGGGTCGGCTCGTAGAACGCTGAGCCCGCGCCGGTGAACGCCTGCCCGAGCCGCTCCAGCGCGACGACAACCCCCAGGCCGGCCCGGTCCTCATCGGCCGCGCCGTCGCAGAGGTTCAGGAAGACGTCAAAGCCGCGGTCGGCGAGCGCGCGCACCTCCTCGGCGGCCGTGGCCTTGCGCAGGAACCGCTCCTCGACCTCGTGGCCACGCAGGTAGGGGCGCGGATCGCACGCGGCCACGTCGACCTCCGCGAACGGACCTGTCGTGCCTTCATACGATGCATGCAGGATGCAGACGCGCACGAGCGCACAGTTCACCAGCTCGCGGCCGCACGTGCACGTCCTGCTCCCATTCAACGATGCGGGGACCTCGCCGCATTACGACACCGCAGCCTTCCGCGCGGAGCTCTACGACTGGTTTACGCCGCTGGGGCTCGAGCACTCCTGGCGGCCGGTCGCACCACGGACGGTTGACGCCGTCGTCGGCTCGCTGGCGCCCGATTCGCTGGCCTTCAACCTCTGCGATGGCGACGGCATCGACGGGTTCCCAGGCTTGGAGGTCGTGCAGGCACTCGAGGACGCCGGCATCGCGTACACGGGCGCCGACCCCGGGTTTTACGCCACGAGCTCGTCCAAGCTCGCGATGAAGGAGCGCTTCAGAACGGCGGGCGTTCCGACTCCGCCCTACAGCACGGCCCTCGACGCCGAGGCCCTCGAGCTGCTCGGCTTCCCCCTCCTGCTCAAGGCCGACGTCGCGGCGGCCGGGGACGGCCTACATCGTGCATCGGTGGTCGCCGACGTGAACGCCGCCCTGGCCGACCTCGAACGCCTGCGCCGCGCCATGCCCGGGCGGACGATCTTTGCCGAGCGCTACCTCGCCGGCCCCGAACATTCGGTGCTCGTCGTCGGCGACCAGGCGCTGCCCGGCGTCGAGGCCGTCTTCGAGAGCACCGTCGCACCAGCGAACCGAGTCCTGTTTGCCGGGCACAGGGACCTCGAGCACTGCACCTACGCTCGGTCTCGCTGTGATCTCGGCCAGGACGCCCTGCGCGCCTACGCCGCCGTCGGCGGGCGCGGCTACGGTCGGGTCGATCTGCGTCTCGACGCCGTGGGCGCCGCGCAGGTCCTCGAGGTCAACGCCAACCCCGGCCTTTCGCGCGACGAGCCAACGATCGCCCACGCGCTCGACGCGCCGATCCACACGCTGATTGACGCGATCCTCAAGGCCACATGACGGCGCTGCTCGTTGCCCTGCGCCGCCGCCTCCAGCCCTACCGCGCGCAGACCGGGGCGCTGGTCGGCGCCCTGCTCGTCCAGCTCGCGTTCGAGAACGGGTTGCCGCTCAGCCTGAAATACCTGATCGACGACGGGATCGTTCCGCGCGACAGCGGCCGCGTGAGGCTCATCCTCGGGATCGTCCTGATCGGCGCGGTCGTCTACGCGCTCGCCGGCATCCTGAGCGACCGGCTCTACGCGGCGCTCGGCGCCAACGTGCTCCGCGACATCCGCCGCGACATGTTCGGCCACCTTCAGCGGCTCCCGGTCACGTCGTTTACGCGGCTGCGCGGCGGCGACATCACCTCGCGCTTCTCCGGTGACCTGCAAGCGGTGGAGAACGCGCTGATCGTGTCCCTGCCGACCGGCGCCCTTTCGGCCATCGGGCTGGTCGTCAGCTTGACGATCTTGTTCGCCCTGCAGTGGCAGCTGACGCTGGTCGCCGCCGTCGGCCTGCCGATCGCGGGCGTCTTTCCCCGCCTTCTGGCCGCCCGGGCGACCGAGGCTGAGTACGAGATGCGCACCTCGCAGGGCCGGATCGGCGACGCGGTTCACGAGAGCGTGGCCGGCCAGGTCGTCGTCAAGGCCTTCGGCCTGCGCGCGTCCATGGTCGCGGCGTTCGAGCCGCGGCTGCAGGAGCTGCGGCGGATCAGCGTCCGGGCGAACTTCCTCGCCTACCTGATGGAGCGCACCCCGAACCTGTCAATCGTCGCGGTCCATCTCGTCGTGCTGTGGACCGGCGCGCTGCTGGCGATCCACGGCTCGCTGTCGGTCGGCGCGCTGGTCTCCTTCAACGGCATCTTCCTGATGGTCAGCCAGTCGGTCTACGGCATCACGTTCGCTCTGCCCGACCTGGTCAGGGCCAGCGCGGCGCAGCGGCGCATCCAGGAGCTCCTCGACGAGCCGATCGAGGAGGACGAGGTCAGCGACTCCATCGAGTCCCTGACGGGCGCGATCGAGCTGCGAAACGTCTCCTTCGCACCCGCACCAGGTGAGCCACCGCTGCTCGAGGACGTGTCGATCACGATCGCCCCCGGCGCGTTCGTGGCGCTGGTCGGCGGGAGCGGATCGGGCAAGAGCACGCTGATCAACCTGCTGCTGCGCTTTCACGACCCGACCGCGGGCACGATCGTCGCCGGCGGCCATGACCTGCGGAGCGTCACGCGCGAATCGCTGCGCGCGCGGATCGGCGTCGTGCTGCAGGACACGTTCCTCTTCGACACCACAATCGGCGAGAATGTCGCCCTCTCGCGTCCGGGTGCGAGCACCGACGACATCATCGCGGCGTGCACGGACGCGGGCATTCACGACCACCTCAGCGGGCTGCGCGACGGCTACGAGAGCCGCGCCGGCGAACGCGGCGGCAGGATGTCCGGCGGCCAGCGCCAGCGGATCGCCATCGCCCGCGCGATCCTCCGCCGGCCGGATCTGCTGATTCTCGACGAGGCGACCTCGGCGCTGGACCCAGCCACCGAGGCCGAGGTCAACGCGACGCTGCGGCTTGTCGCGCGTGGACGCACGACCGTGTCAGCGACGCACCGGCTGGCGTCGATCACCGACGCCGACCTGATCGTCGTCCTCGACGGCGGGAGAGTCGCCGAGCAGGGAACGCACGACGTGCTATTGAGCGCGGGCGGGCCCTACCGAGCGCTCTGGGACAAGCAGAGCTCGATCGTCGTCGAGACGACACCGCAATACACGATCGATCCGGCGGCGCTGTGCGACGTCGAGCTCCTGCGGTCGCTGGACGACAACCAACGCGGCGAGGTCGCCGCACTGCTGACCAGCGAGCAGCACCCGCCCGGGGGTGTCGTCTTCTCCCAAGGAGACCGCGGCGACGCGCTCTACATCGTCGCTCGCGGGCGGATCGAGATCCTTCAGGACGGCAGGCCAATTCGCGTGCTGGAGGAAGGCGATCACTTCGGCGAGATCGCCCTGGTCAGCGCCAGGGAGCGCACCGCGGGCGCACGAGCGGTCACCGCGACGATTCTCCTGCGGCTGGGCCGCAGACCGTTCGCGGAGCTGCTGGACCGCCACTCGGGGCTGCGCACCGCCGTCGAGGCCAGCGCTCGCAGCCGCCTGGAGCTGGACGCGAGGCGCTCATCGCCGGCGTCGGGATTAGTGTCCTGATCGTGGGAGACCTCGAGGTGAGGGAATCGGCCGGAGCTCGCCGCCTCGTGGCCGCGCGGGCGTTCGCCGCCAACGCGACGATCTGCGCCGTCAGCTGGGGCCCGACGAGTCCTGTCCCGACGCGCTGGACGCTGCAGATCGGCGACGCGCAGCACGCGGAGCCACTGCCCGGAGCCTTGCGCTACGCCAATCACTCCTGTGATCCGAACATCGTCTTCGACCTCGAGCGTGGCCTCGTCCGGGCGATCCGCGACATCCCCGCCCGGGCCGAGCTCAGCTTCTTCTACCCAGCGACGGAGTGGTCGATGGCCGAGCCCTTCCGGTGCGAGTGCACCGCGCCCGGCTGCATCGGCGTGGTCGCCGGCGCATTTGCCCTGGACCCCTCCACGCTGGCCGGCCACGAGCTCTCACCGGTCATCCGCGACCTTCTCCGCGACCCAGCGCTCAGAAGAGCAGGTGCTCGAGCCCGATCGTCGGCGACCGCGGCAGGTCGGCGACCCGGCGCACGGCGAGCAGGACCCCGGGCATGAACGACTCCCGGTTCATCGAATCATGGCGGATGGTCAGCGTCTGGCCGAGGTCGCCGAGAATGACCTCCTGGTGGGCGACGAGGCCCGGCAGGCGAACCGAGTGGATCACCGGCGGCGGCCCCCCGGTCGCCGCCGCCATCAGCCCCGCCGTCCGGGCCGCCGTCCCGCTCGGAGCGTCGACCTTCCGGTCATGGTGGAGCTCGATGATCTCCGCCGCCGCCATGTGCCGGGCCGCCTCGGCCGCGAAGCGCATCATCAGCACCGCCCCGATCGCGAAGTTCGGAGCGACGAAGACGTTGGCTCCCCCCGCCTCGCCGAGCTCACGCACGTCGAAGCCGGTCGTTCCGATCACCACGTGGACCCCGGCGGCCAGGCACTCCCGGGCGTTCGGCACCGCGCTGGCCGGCGCCGTGAAGTCGACCACGACGTCGGCCCCGGCCAGGACGTCGGCCACGGCGACCCCGAGGAGCGGATCCGCCCGACCGGTGAGCTCCATGTCCGCGGCCCCGTCGACCGCCGCGCACACCGCCTGCCCCATCCGGCCGGCCGCGCCGGCCACCGCTACGCGGATCACACCAGGCCGGCGTGGAGGTGGGCGATGCCCGCGAGCTTCGGGTTGATCGGCTCGAGCGCCTGCGCGAACAGCGCCCCGTCCGGGCCGATCCCCGCCGCCGAGAGCTTCGACGGGAGGAAGAGCTCGTTGGCCAGAGCGTGGATGTCGTCGGCCGTGACCGCGTCGATCCGCTCGATCAGCTCGTCCACGCTGATGATCGGCAGCTCGGCGAGCAGGCTCGCCCCGAGCCGGTCCATCCGAGAGGTGGTCGACTCGAGCGCGAGCACGACCCGCCCCTGAACGTTGTCCTTGGCCCGCTTGAGCTCGTCGTCGAGCACCCGGCCGAGCGAGATCTGCTCGAGCTCGCCGCCGATCACCCGCAGCGTCTCCTCGAGGTTCTCCTCCCGGGTCCCGACGTACACCCCGACCTGGCCGGCCCCGGCGAACAGCGTGTGGAAGCTGAACACCGAGTAGGCGAGGCCCCGCCGCTCGCGGACTGCCTGGAAGAGGCGCGACGACGACGTCCCGCCGAGCAGGTTGTCGAGGACGCGCAGCGCGAACCGCCGGTCGTCGTCCCGGGCCAGGCCCGGTCCGCCGAGGCAGACGTGGTACTGCTCGGTCTCCTTGACCCGGAAGCGCGGCGTCGGCGGGCGCTCCTCGGGCGGCGCCGGCGGACCCGGCGGCGTCCCGGCCCCGCCCGCCGGGCTCGACTCCCGCGCCCAGGCGACGATCTGGTCGTGGTCGACCGAGCCGGCCGCCGCGACGACACGTTGCCCGGCGTGTACCGGGCCCCGTGGAAGGCCTCGAGCAGCGGGAGGTCGGCCGCCGAGACCACGTCGGCCCGCCCGAGGATCGCCCGGCCCAGCGGATGCGGACCGAAGACCGCCTCCCCGAGCACGTCGAAGACCCGATCCTGGGGATCGTCCTCGTACATCGCGATCTCCTCGAGCACGACCTCCCGCTCGTTCTCGAGCTCGTCCATCCGCGGGTGCCAGACCATGTCGGCGATCACGTCGAACGCCTGCTCGAGGTTGCGGTCGAGCACGCGGGCATGGACCGAGGTCATCTCCTTGCCCGTCCCCGCGTTCAGCTCGGCTCCCATCGAGTCGAAGATCTGGTCGATCTCCTCCGACCCGTACCGCTCGGTCCCCTTGAAGAGCATGTGCTCCAGCAGGTGGGAGAGCCCCGACTCGGTGTCCTTCTCGGTCACCGAGCCCGTTCCGATCCAGAAGCCGAGGGCGACCGAGCGCACCCCCGGCATGTGCTCGGTCACCACCCGGACGCCCGAGTCGAGCGTCGTGATCTCGGGGCTGGTCATGCGGTCCGGCTCAGCGATCACGGTGCCGCGGCCGGCCGGACCCGCGCTGGCCGCCGTTGCGATCGCCGCCGCCCGGGCGCGGAGGACGGGGACCGCGGTCGCGGTCGCGTCCGCCGCCCCCACCGCCGCCGCCGCTCCCGCCGCCGACCGCCGCGAGCTCCTCGACCGTCTTGCCGGCCACATCGGGGTCGTCGGCCAGGCGCAGTCCGATCCGCCCCCGCTCGCGGTCGACCTCGACCACCCGGACGGCGATCTCGTCGCCCTTGTTGAGGACCTCCTCGACCGTCTCGACCCGCTTGCCGGGGGCGACGTTCGAGATGTGGAGCAGCCCGTCTGTGCCCTTCGACAGCTCGACGAAGGCGCCGAAGGCCGTCGTCTTGACGACCTTGCCGGCGAACGAGTCGCCGATCTCGACCTCCTTCATCATCGAGTTGATCCGGGCCACCAGGGCATCGGCGAGCTCGCCGTTGGCCGAGTAGATCAGGACCTGCCCATCGTCGTTGACGTCGATCTGCGACTCGAACTCCTCGCACAGGCCGCGGATCGTCTCGCCGCCCTTGCCGATCAGCATGCCGATCTGCGACGGGTCGATCTTGACCTTCTCGATCCGCGGGGCGTACTGGCTGAGCTGCTCGCGCGGCGCCTCGATGACCTCGGCCATCCTGCCGAGGATGAACTCCCGGGCGGCGTGCGCCTGGGTCAGGGCGTCCCGGAGGATCTCGAAGGTCACGCCCTCGATCTTGATGTCCATTTGGAGGGCGGTGATCCCCTCCGAGGTCCCGGCGACCTTGAAGTCCATGTCGCCGAGGTGATCCTCGACCCCGGCGATGTCGGTCAGGACGATGTAGTCGTCGCCCTCCTTGATCAGGCCCATCGCGATCCCGGCCACCGGCCGCTTGATCGGCACCCCGGCGTCCATCAGCGACAGCGAGGACCCGCAGACCGAGGCCATCGACGACGACCCGTTCGACTCGAGGATGTCCGAGACGACCCGGATCGTGTAGGGGAACTCCTCGATCGACGGGATCATCGGGACGAGCGCCCGCTCGGCGAGCGCCCCGTGCCCGACGTCGCGCCGCTTCGGACCGCCCAGGCGCCCCGCCTCCCCGACCGAGAACGGCGGGAAGTTGTAGTGGTGCCAGTAGTACTTCTTCGTCTCCAGGCCGAGCGTGTCGAGGCGCATCTCCTCCTTGAGCGTCCCGAGCGCCGCGACGCTGATCGCCTGGGTCTGCCCCCGGGTGAACAGGGCCGACCCGTGCGCCCGCGGAAGGACCGACGCCTCGATCGTGATCTCGCGAATCTCGTTCTCCTGGCGACCATCCGGGCGCTTCTTGTGCACGGCGATCCGCTCGCGGATCATCTGCTTCTCGAGCTTGTCGAACGCCTGCTGGGCCGCCGCCCGCCGCACCCCGTACTCCGGATCCTCCGGGCTCCCGGAATGGGCCTCGAGCACACCGGCCTCGACCGCCTTGCACGCGTCCTGGCGCTCGAGCTTGTCCTCGACCTGGGTGGCCGCGTCGAGCGCCGCGCCGTGCGAGCCCTTGACCGCCTCCAAGAGGCCCGGATCGACGACCGCGGCGACGACCTCCCGCTTCGGCTTGCCGACCTTCGCGGCCAGGTCGCGCTGGAGGGCGCACAGCTTCTTGATCTCGGTATGGGCGATGTCGAGGGCATCGAGGATCTCCGCCTCGGGGATCTCGTTCGCCCCGGCCTCGACCATCAGGATCGCCTTCTCGCTACCGGCCACGATCAGGTCGAGATCGGAGCCGTCGAGCAGGTCCTGCTCGTTGGGGTTGACCACGAAGTTTCCGTCGACCTTGCCGATCCGTACCGCGCCGACCGGCGTCGCGAGCGGGATGTCGGAGATCATCAGCGCCGCGGAAGCGCCGTTCATCGCCAGGATGTCGTACGGGTGGACATGGTCGATCGACAGGGGGATCGCCACCAGTTGCGTCTCGTAGCGCCAGCCCTTCGGCATCAGCGGCCGGATCGGCCGGTCGATCATCCGGGCGGTCAGGATGCCCTTCTCGCCGGCGCGACCCTCGCGCTTGAAGAACGAGCCGGGGATCTTCCCGGCCGCGTACATCCGCTCCTCGACGTCGACCGTGAGGGGGAGGAAATCGACATCCCTCAGGTTGCCGGCCGTCGCCGTGGCGAGGAGCATGGTGTCGCCAGATCGGACGACCACGGCTCCGCCGGCCTGCTTGGCCATCCGTCCGGTCTCGAACGAGATCTCGCTCCCGCCGATCTCAACCGAGACCCGGGTAACAGCGTTGCTGCTCATGTTGTTGCCTTCCTGTCCGCCCGTCGGTCGGCGGCTCGTGTCTTTGTTCTTCTCAATCCGAACACAACCATGGTAATTCATCGACCGGCAGCGCGGCCGCGGCCGACCCGGACGGCTCAGGCCGGGATCCCGGCCAGGCGCCGGACCAGGCCGGCGTCCGGAGCCCCGGGGTGGGCGACCCCGTCGACGAACAGCGTCGGCGTGATCGCGACGCCGGCGCGGATCCCGCCGTGCACCTGGGCGCTGACCCGCTCGGCGAGCCCGGCCGACCGCCGATCCGCCTCGAAGCGCTCGAGATCCAGCCCCAACCGCCGGGCCCGCTCCCAGAGATGCGGATCATCCAGATGCCCCGCATCTGCGTAGAGGGCATCGTGCATCTCCCAGAACTGCCCCTGCTCACCCGCGGCCTCCGCGGCCAGGGCGACCGGCAGCGCCCGCCGGTCCTTGACCCGCAGCGCGAAGTGGCGGAAGACGAGGCGCAGCGGCTGGCCGGCCAGCCGCGCCGCCGCGAGGGCGCAGCGGGGGCAGGTGAAGTCGGCGTACATGATCACCACCGGCGCCCCCGGCTCGCCCCGCACGCGGTCGTCGGCCGCGAGCGGGGGCACCGGCGCGCTGCGCAGATCGGTCATGCTCGCTCCATGCGTACCCCGACGCTCACCGGTTCACAGTAGAAGACCGCGTGCGGCTCCACGTCCTGACCCGCGAGCAGCGGATCGACCGCTCCCCCGCGGAGGTGTTCGCCTTCTTCGCCGACGCCTTCAACCTCGAGGCGCTCACCCCGCCCCTCCTGCGCTTCGAGGTGACGACCCCGGCGCCGATCGCGATGGCCGCCGGCACCCGCATCCGCTACCGCCTGCGCCTCCACGGCCTCCCGATCCGGTGGCTGACCGAGATCGAGGAGTGGAGTCCCCCCCACCGGTTCCTCGACGCCCAGCTCCGCGGCCCCTACGCCGTCTGGCGCCATACCCACGAGTTCGAGGCCCACCCCGGCGGGGGGACACTGATGCGCGACACCGTCCGCTACCGCCCCGGCCTCGGGCCGCTCGGCGGCCTCGCGCTCCCGCTCGTCCGCCGCGACCTCCGGGCCATCTTCGACTTCCGGCGCGACGCCGTCGACCGGCTCCTCGGTCCCGGCCCGGCCTGAGTCAGGCCGCGAGGGCGTCGAAGATCAGGTTGGCCCCGGGCAGGTCGCCCGGCGACGGCGCCTGGTAGCTCCACTCGATCACGCCGTCCGGGCCGACGATCACGAGCGCCCGCTCGGGGAACCCCCCGGCGTGGAGGACGCCGAACGCCCGGCACGTCGCCCCCTTCGGCTCGAAGTCCGACAGCTGCGGGATCGTCACGTTCAGCTGCTCGCGGAACGCCGTCTGCGAGTAGCCGGCGTCGCACGAGACGGCGAGCACCCGAGCCCCGCGGCCGGCGATCTCGTCGAGCACCTCCTCGTAGAGGCTCAGCTGGTCGGAGCACACCGGGCTGAAGGCGAACGGATAGAAGACGAGGACGGTCGTGTGACCGAACAGGTCCGCCTCGGTGAACCGGCCGCCCTGCTCGTCGCCCAGCGAGAACTCGGGCGCGGGCGTGCCCGGCGCGAGGATGCTCACTTGCGCAGGCCGAGCGCCTTGATCAGGGACCGGTAGCCGTCGAGGTCGCTGCGCTGGAGGTAGTTCAGGAACCGCCGCCGCTGTCCGACCAGCATCAGCAGGCCGCGCCGCGAATGGTGGTCGTGGCTGTGGGTGCGCAGGTGCTCGGTCAGGTGGTTGATCCGCTCGGTCAGCAGGGCAACCTGGACGCGGGTGTTGCCCGTGTCGGCCGCGGAGGCCCCGTACTCGACGGTCAGCTCTCGCTTGCGATCCTTGGTCAGCGTCATCGCTCCAAACCGTAGCAGCCCGGCGCCCGGGCCAGCCGTCCGGCGCTCCCGTCCGGCCGATGCTCCCCGACCTCCCGGCCCCTACTGATCGCCGCCGTCCGTCGCGGCCGCGCCTGCGTCCCCGCCGGCGCCGGGGCCGGCGCCACTGGCCCCGCAGACCTCGCGGGCCCGCCGCACGTCCTCGTGCATCTGCTCGATCAGGGCGTCGACCGTGTCGAAGCGGCGCTCCCCCCGCAGCCGCTCGAGGAACCGGACGGAGAGGATCCGCCCGTAGAGGTCGCCGTCGAAGTCGATCAGGTAGGCCTCGATCAGCTCGCCCCGGCCGGTCTCGAAGGTCGGGCGCACGCCGATGCTGACCGCCGCCGGCCGGCCGTCGGCGAGGGCGGCGTAGACGCCGTGGCCGGGGGTCACGAGCGCCGGGTCGGGGATCAGGTTGGCGGTCGGGAAGCCGAGCGTCCGCCCGACGTGGTCGCCGGTCACGACCTCGCCCCGGAGCTCGAACGGCGCCCCCAGGAGGCGGGCGGCCTGGGCGACCTCGCCGGCCAGGACGAGGCCGCGGATGTGGCTCGAGGAGACGACCTCGGCGCCGACCTCGAGCAGCGGCTCGACCCGGGTCGTGAAGCGCCGGTCGGCGGCCAGCATGGCGGCGTCGCCCTGGGCGCGGTGGCCGAAGCGGAAGTTCTCGCCCACGGCCAGGTGGGTCGCCCCCAGTGTGTCGACGAGGACCCGCTCGACGAAGTCCGCGGCGCTCCGGGCGGCGAACTCCCGGTCGAAGTCGATCACCACGAGCTCCTGCACCCCGAGCGAGGCGACCAGCCCGGCCTTCACGTCGAGCGGCGTCAGGAGCCGCGGGGCGTGCGCCGGGGCGACGACGACCGACGGATGCGGCTCGAAGGTGAGCACCGTGTCCGAGTCACCGATCACCGCCCGGTGACCGAGGTGGACGCCGTCGAACGCGCCGATCGCCACGCGGCGCGGCCGCGCCTCCACGTCCGGCAGGTGGATGACCCTCACGCCGCCGAACCCTAGAGGGTCGGCCTGCGCTCAGCGCGGGGGCCCGTAGCGGTGGTGGAGCATCAAGTCGTTGCCGTCGGGATCGGTGAAGAAGGCCATGTGGCAGACGCCGGTGTCGAACGTCTCCCCGAGGAAGACGACGCCCTTGGCCTCGAGCTCGGCCCGGGCGGCGGCGACGTCGTCGACGTGGAGCGCCGGGTGCGCGTTCTTCTGGGGCGCGAACGGGATGCCCATCCGCGCGGGCTCCCAGATCCCGAAGCACGTGTCCCCGGCCCAGAACTCGAAGCGCGCGCCCTCGTCCGGACGCAGCCCGAGCGTATCGACGTAGAAGCTCCGGGTCCGCTCGGAATCCTCGCTCGGCACGGCGACGAAGTCGATCCCGCCGATGATCGGGCCGCCTGCGGAGGCGTCGTTCATACCGCCGAGCCTAGCCGAGCCGCCAGCCGCGAGCAAGCCGGTTGGGCGACCGGGCCGTGACGGCTCGACCGGCAGGCCGGCTGAGCTCCGTCGCTCTGGCGCGGGGGTCCGCTCTGGCGTCTCGGGCGCCCTCCCGACGGTCGCGGACGCGTTGACAAAGCCCCATTTGCTACTTACATTTCCCGAGTGGCCGAGAGGGTCGGTAGCCCCCCCGGTCTATTTCACCGGTGAGACGGTCGGCGGCAGCCTCGGTAGCAGCGCCGCGACGGACCACCGCCCAGCGAACAGCGAATCGGAGCTCGGATGGTCGACCTCAGGAGTCGCGCGCGGCGCGCATCCAGAATCCAGAATCGGCATCACCGTCGCGCGTCGACGCCGCGCTCGGACCCGGGATGCCGCCGGGCCGCGCTCGCGCCGTGGTCGGCTCGATCGTGTCGGGGGCTGAACTGCGATGTCGTTCATGACATGCCCCCGATGTCGGTTGCAAATCCGGCTTCGCGTGGCGTTCCTGGCGCTCGAGCGGTGTCCGCGCTGTCTGACTCGCCGTGGTGCCGCAGTCCCGATGTACATCTCAAGCCGGGGGTTGGGGCCGATCGCCCGCCGCGGCGACCTCCCCCAGGCACAAGGATGTCGGCGGCGCCTGAGATATCCCGTCACAGGTAGGCCGTGAGCCAAGGCAGCCCGCGCTGCTGGAGTTCTCCGTGCGCAGCCAGCGGTCGGGATCAACGCACCGAGTCGCTCCTGCCGGCGAACTCGACATCGCCACTGGCCCAGCGCTCGAGCGAGAGCTGCGCAAAGTCGAGCAGACCGACGTGCAGGGCATCGAGCTCGACCTCGCCGGCGTCACGTTCATCGACGCCGCCGGCGTTCGGGTGCTGACGACGCCGACGCGAGGGCTCGCCTCGACGGATCGCGGCTGCGGATCAAGCCAGGTCCACGGGCCGTGCAGAGAGTCCTGGAGCTCGTTGGCGCCGATCAGACTCTCCCGCTGACCGCGACGGCTTCCTCAGAGCGCGCGCCCGCGCGGGGCGCCGAGCAAGTCGCGCTTCCTTCCCGACTGACCCACTGACCGCCGCGGCCCCGCTCGGCGAGGTCCACGAGATGCGCCGACCGTCAACTCGGAGCCGCGAATCGCCGCACGATCTCGCCGACCGACGCAGCGGCCACCGCGGTGGCACCGCGGCGTGGCCGCGTGACGTCTGCTCGCCCGGACGTCCGGGCGAGCAGACAAACGCGAGGCTCAGGACGTGCGGTCGGGATCCATCCTGCCCGAGCCGATCACGGCGTTCGCGCCCTTGACGTTCTCGTCGACCGTAGCGCTGGGCGCGGCACCATCTACCCCATTTCGTCGGTGTGACCAGGTCGCTCCCTGGTTCCTCCTGGGCTCAGCGTGGCGCGGGATCGTCGTCCATCGGGGCGTGACCCCCGACGGCGTCGCGGGCCTCGCCGCTGCTCTCGTCGGTGGTCGGGCTGCCCGGGTCGTGTCCGCTCGTCACGTCGCTGCCGATCCCGATGTCGTTCGGGTCATTCGCGTCCTCGTGATCAGCGGGGCTCGTCGGGTCGGGTTGGTCAGGCACGTCACCCTCCTTTTCGCGTTGGGGATCACCTCCTACCCTGCGCGCCCCGAGGAGAAACCGGTCCGGCGTGCTCCCTACCCACGAAAGCCGACGACCGGCTTGAGCTCGCCGCCGCCCCGGTCCTCGGCCACGGCGATCGGGCCGAGCCCGTCGACGAGGAGGACCGCCTCGCCGGGACCCGCCTCCCCGGGGACCGCCCGCCCGTGGGACGCCGCCTGGGCGCCGGCGGCGTCCAACGCGACCACCGACATGAACCGCCTGAGCCCGGGGGCCAGGTCGAGCACCTCGGCCCGGCCCTGGCCCGGCCAGCCACCGGTGACCTCGAAAGGGCCGATCGCCGTGCGCCGGAGCTCGAGGCAGTAGGCGTCGCCGAGGTCGCCGATCAGGGAGCGGACGTAGGTCCCGGACGAGCAGACGATGCGGAAGGCGGCGCGGTCGCCGTCCCGCCAGAGCTCGGTGAACTCGTGGACCTCCACCGTCCGCTCGTCGAGGACGACGTCCTCGCCCCGGCGGGCCTTGGCGTAGGCCCGCTCGCCGCCGACCTTGACGGCCGAGTGGGCGGGCGGCCGCTGGCTGATCGGACCGGACGGGAGGATCGCGTCCGCCGCCGGGACGACCCCGGTCTCGACGATCTCCCCCTCCGGATCCCCGGTCGTCGACCGCGCGCCGAGGCGGGCGACGACCTCGTAGGTCTTCGGCAGCGCCATCAGATAGCGCTGGACCCGGGTGGCCCGGCCGATCAGGAGGATCAGCAGGCCGGTGGCGAACGGGTCGAGCGTCCCGGCGTGGCCGACCCGGCGCTTCCCGAGGGCGTGGCGGGCGCGGGCGACCATGTCGTGGGAGGTGATCCCGGCCGGCTTGTCGGCGAGGATCAGGCCGTCGACGGGACGCCGCCTCCCAGTTGCTCGGTCAACTGGCCGCGAAGCTCGTCGACGAGCTCGGGGACCTCCAGGTCGGTGGTGAACCCGGCGGCCCGGCGGTGGCCGCCGCCGCCGTGGGCGCGGGCGATGGCCGAGACGTCGACGTCGTCGTCGGTGGCCCGGAGCGACACCTTCTTCTGGCCGCGCTTGTCCCCGGCGAGGAGCTCGCGGACGAGGGCGGCGACCTTGGTCCCGTCGACGGCCCGGAGGTGGTCGATGATGCCCTCGGAGTAGCTCTCCTCGGCCCCGGCCTCGGTGTAGTCGCGGGCGGTGAGGAAGGCGAGGGCGAGGCGGCCGCCGTCGTAGCGCTCGGTCCGCTGGAGCGCCCGGCCGAGGAGCTCGAGCTTGGCGTAGGGCATGCCCTCGTAGATCCGCCGATAGATCGCGGCGACGTCGACCCCGGCCTCGATCAGGTCGGCGGCCATCCGGTGGGCCCGGGGCCCGGTGTTCTCGTAGGAGAAGCGCCCGGTGTCGGTGATCAGGCCGACGTAGAGCGCGGCGGCGATCGTCGGGGTCAGCTCGACCCCGAGGGCGTCCATCAGATCCCAGATGACCTCGGCCGTGCAGGACGCGTTCGGGACGACGTGGTTGACCGTGCCGAAGCGGGTGTTGTCGTGGTGGTGGTCGATGTTGAGGAGCGGCTCGACGTCACGGAGCGTCTGCGCCGGGTTGCGCTCGATGTTCCCGCAGTCGAGGAAGATCGCCGTCCGCTGGTCGAGATCGGCGGGAAGGACGGTCGTCAGGCCCTCGAGGTCGAAGAAGCGGTACTCCCGGGGGAGCGGGAACTCGTCGGCGGCGATGAACATGATCGAGTTCTTGCCGAGCGCCCGGAGGACGGCCTGCATGGCGACGAGGGACCCGAGCGCGTCGCCGTCCGGGTGCTCGTGGGTGCCGAGGACGAAGCGCTCGGCCGCGCCGATCTCCTCGACCACCCGCAGACGCGTCTCGGCGCCGGCGAGCTCGACCTCCGCCCCGCCCCCGGCCGGGGGGGTCATCCGGTGCCCTCGTCGATCAGCCGCTCGACCCGCAGCGCCCGGTCGGTCGTGTCGTCGTAGACGAAGTCGAGCGCCGGCGTCCGCCTGAGCTTGAGCTCCTTGGCGATCCGGGCCTGGAGGTGGCCGTGGGCGTGGCGGAGCCCGGCGAGCGTGCTCTCCCGCTCCTGCGGGCCGCCGAGCACGCTGACGTACACCCGGGCGCTCGTCAGGTCCGAGGTCGTGCGGATGTCGGTCACCGTGACGAACCCGACCCGCGGGTCCTTGAGCGGTGCGGCGACGGCGTCGGCCAGCACCTGCCGGATCGCCCGGTCCACCCGTCGCATGCGGTCGCTGGCCATCTGGGTGCGCCCGCCGTCGCCGCCGCCGCCCGCGGGCTCAGGCGAGCTCTCGCTCGACCTGGCGCGTCGCGTAGACCTCGAGCATGTCGCCCTCCTTGACGTCCTGGAAGTTGTTCAGGACGATGCCGCACTCGAAGCCGGCGCTGACCTCGCGCACGTCGTCGTTGAAGCGCCGCAGGCTCGCGATCGTCGTGTCGGCGACCACGGTCCCGTCGCGGACGAGCCGGACCCGCGAGCCGCGGGTGATCTTGCCCTCGGTGACGAACGACCCGGCGATCGTCCCGATCCTCGACGCCCGGAAGGTCTGGCGGATCTCGACGTGGCCGAGGGTGTCCTCGACCTCCTCGGGGTCGAGCATGCCCTCCATCGCCGCCCGGAGCTCCTCGATCGCCTTGTAGATGACCGCGTACCCGCGGATCTGGATCCCCTCGCGGTCGGCCAGGGCCCGGGCCTCGCCGACCGGACGGACGTTGAAGGCGAGGATGATCGCGTTCGACGCGGCCGCGAGCATGACGTCGGACTCGTTGATCCCGCCGACGCCCCGGTGGATGATGTTGACCGAGACCTCGTCCTGCGGGAGCTTGGCGATCTCGTCCTCGACCGCCTCGAGCGAGCCGGAGACGTCGGCCTTGAGCACGAGGTTGAGATCCTTGACCGCGCCCTCCTGGGCCAGGCGGAAGACGTCCTCGAGCGAGATCTTGCGGCCGCTGCGCCGGGCCAGGGCCTCGGTCTTCAGGCGGTTGGCCCGCTCGCCGGCCAGCTGGCGGGCCCGCCGCTCGTTCTCGACGACGCGGACGAACTCCCCGGCCTCGGGCACGCCGTCGAAGCCGAGGACCTCGACCGGCTCGCCCGGGCGCGCCCGCTTGACCCGGGTGCCCTGGAAGTCGTGCATGGCGCGGACGCGGCCGAAGCTGGCCCCGGCGACGAGGGCGTCGCCGACCCTGAGCGTCCCGCGCTGGATGAGGAGCGTGACCACCGGTCCGCGGCCCGGGTCGAGGCGGGACTCGATCACCGCGCCCGACGCCTCGGCGCTCGGGTTGGCCCGGAGCTCCTCGAGCTCGGCCATGAGCTGGATCGTGTCGAGCAGGTCGTCGAGCCCGGCCTTGGTCCGGGCCGAGACGTCGCAGAACTCGACGTCCCCGCCCCACTCGACCGGCTGCAACCCGCGGGTCGTCATCTCGGTGCGCACCCGGGTCGGGTCGGCGCCCTCCTTGTCGATCTTGTTGACCGCGACGATCATCGGGACGTCCGCCGCCCGGGCGTGGTCGATCGCCTCCTCGGTCTGGGGCTTGACCCCGTCGTCGGCGGCGACGACGATCACCGCGATGTCGGTGACCTGGGCCCCGCGGGCCCGCATCGCGGTGAACGCCTCGTGGCCGGGGGTGTCGAGGAAGGTGATCGCCTTGCCGCTGTGATGGACCTGGTAGGCCCCGATGTGCTGGGTGATCCCCCCGGCCTCGCCGGCCGTGACCTCGGTCGAGCGGATCGCGTCGAGGAGCGAGGTCTTCCCGTGGTCGACGTGGCCCATGATCACGACGACCGGCGGGCGCTCGACGAGCAGGGCGGGATCGTCCTCGAAGGCCGGCTCGGCCGAGACGTCGTCGGCGGCGTGGACGATCTCGACCTGCTTGTTGAAGCCGTCGGCGAGCACCTGGATCGCGTCGTCGGAGAGGGTCTGGGTCAGGGTGGCCATCTCCCCGAGCGCCATCAGCTTCTTGATGATCTCGGGCACGGCGACGCCGAAGTACTCGGCGACGTCCTTGACCGTCGAGCCGGAGTTGACCCGGACGAGGTCGGTCGCCTCGAGGGCGCTGTTGTCGATCGGGGCGATCGTGTCGTCGTAGCTCCCGCGCCGCCGGCGGCCACGCCGCTGCGGGCGCCGCTGGGGCTGGTTGGCCGGGCCGGCGTTCGACCGGCGGGAGGCCTGGGAGTCGATCACGACGCGGCGCCGCCCGCCGGGGCCGGTGGCCGCGGCCGGGGCGCGCTCGCCGGTGCGGGAGTCGCGCGTCGGGCGGGAGCGCTGCTGCTCGCCGGCCGCCGCCTGGCTGGCGGCGCCGAGGGCGGGGGCGCCGGGGCGCTCCCCGGGGCGCCCGCCGAGGCGCCGGCCGGGGCGCCCGCCGGGCCGGTCGCGGCGGGGTCGGTCGGGGCCGGGGCGGCGCCGTTTCCGGCGACGCCGCCCGGAGGGGCGGTCAGCGCGGCGGTGGCCTGCGCCTCGTCGACGGCCGAAGCCGGGGCCTTGACCTCGATTCCGGCGGCCGTGAGCTTGGCGAGCACGTCCTTGCTGGACATGCCGTGCTCCTTGGCCAGTTCATGTACACGTTTCTTTGCCATCAGCCAATCGATTCTAGGCGGTTCGGGTCAGAGGACACGGATCGGGGTGGACGCCGGCGCGTCGGCCGCGCCGACGAGCAGGTCGGGGGCGACGCGCACCGGCCGCCGGAGGGCGCGGGAGAGGCCGCCGCGGCGCGTGGCCCGCTCGAGGCAGGCCGGGGTCCGGCAGATGTAGGCGCCGCGGCCGCCGCCCCGGGCGGCCGGGTCGGGCACGGCGAGGCCGCCGGCGGCGACCAGGCGCAGGAGGTCTCGCTTCGGCGCCGAGCGCCCGCAACCGACGCAGCGTCGCTGCGGCTCAGCCGGGGAGCGCCGGGCTATGACGCCTGCTCGGCCGACGGGGCCGCGCTGACGACCTGGTCGGAGCCGGTGCCCTGGAGCGCCTGGTGGGACTCGAGGCCGCAGTAGCGGGAGCCGGGGAGCGAGGCGTTCGGGCAGCGGCGACCGGTCGACATGACCGCGGCGCAGCGGCCCTGGACGTCCTCCTCCTCGTAGCCGTGCTCGGCCTCCTCGGCGGCGAACTCGCTCTCCGACTTGATGTCGACGCGCCAGCCGGTGAGGCGGGCGGCGAGGCGGGCGTTCTGGCCCTCGCGCCCGATGGCCAGGGAGAGCTGGTCGTCGGGGACGATCACCGTGGCCTGCTTGGCGTCGTCGTCGACCAGGACCTCGCGGACCCGGGCCGGGCTGAGCGCCTTGGCCACGAAGCGGGCGGGCTCGTCGTTGTAGGGGATGATGTCGATCTTCTCGCCCCGGAGCTCGGAGACGACCATCCGCACCCGGGATCCCCGGGGGCCGACGCAGGCCCCGACCGGGTCGACGCCGTCGGCGTGGGAGATGACCGCGATCTTCGAGCGGTAGCCGGGCTCGCGGGCGACGTTGGCGATCTCGACGAGGCCGTCGGCGATCTCGGGGACCTCGAGCTCGAAGAGCTTCTTGATCAGCTCGGTGTCGCGTCTCGAGACGATGATCGACGGCCCCTTGGTCGACGGGGAGACCTCCTTGATCACGGCCTTGATCCGCTGGGAGTGGTCGTAGCGCTCGCCGTCGACCTGCTCGGACTTGGGCAGGAGGGCCTCGACCCGCTCGCGGAGCTGGACGAGGGTGTAGCGGGAGTCCGACTGCTGGACGATTCCGGTGATCAGCTCGCCGACCCGATCGCGGTACTCCTCGTACATCATGTCGCGCTCGGCCTCGCGGATCCGCTGGAGGATCACCTGCTTGGCCGTCTGGGCGGCGATCCGGCCGAAGTCGTCCGGGGTGACGTCGCGCTCCTCGATCTGGTCGCGGTACTCGGCGAACTTCGCCGGGTCGATCTCCGGGTCCTCGGGCTCGCGCATCTCCCCGGTCTCGGGATCGACGGTCGTCGCCTCGTCGATCGTCTCGACGATCAGGTGGGCCTCGAGCCGCTCGGGGATGATCAGCTCGATCACGCGGAAGTCCGCGGTCTCCCGGTCGATCTCCACGCGGGCGTACTTGGCGGCGCTCGGCTGCTTCTTGTAGGCCGAGAGGAGGGCGTCCTCGAGCGCCACCATGAGCTTCTCCGGCTCGATGCCCTTCTCGCGGGCAAGCGCGTGCATCGCGTCCAGGATCTCGCGTGACATAGGGTTACTCCTCGACGAGGTGGGATCGTTTGATGGCGCTGTAGGGGATCGCCACCACGCCGTCGGCGGCGGCGATCGTCACCTCGCGCTCGGATGCGCCGACCAGCTCGCCGGTCAGGCTCTGGTTGGGGGCGAGCTCGCAGTCGGCCGCCGTCCGGAGGCGGGCCCGCCGGCCGACGAAGCGGCGGAAGTGCTCGGGCTTGGTCAGCGGGCGCTTCGGCCCGGGCGAGGAGACCTCGATCACGAAGCGCTCGCGGAGGTCGTCGAGCTCGCGGGTCACCTGCTCGCAGAGGCCGAGGGTGACCCCGTCCGGGTGGTCGATGTACACGCGCAGGACATCGCCGGCCTGCTCGACGAGCAGGACGTCGATCCCGGGAATCGGGCCTTGGAGTCGGTCTTCGATGTCGGTCTGGAGTCGGTTCATGGCGTAAAAAAAGCGGGCGAGCGCCCACTTTCGGATGAGAAACGCCGACGCTCGGCGCGGGCGCGAAAGCTGTCAATCGAGCATACCACCGGCGCGGGGGGCAGGTCCCGCTCCGCGGAGCCCGGCGACGGCGTCGAGGACCGCCCCGGCGACGGCTCGCTTACCGGCCCGGGCGACGGCCTGGGAACCGGCGGCGGTGATGATCGTGACCTCGTTCTCGGGGGCGTCGAAGCCGATGTCCGGGCGGGAGATGTCGTTGACCACGATCGCGTCGACCCGCTTGCGGAGAAGCTTCTCGCGCCCGCTCTGGCCTGCCCCGGAGCCGTACTCTGCGGCGAAGCCGACCAGGACCTGACCGGCGCGCCGGCGCTCGGCCAGGCTCGAGAGGACGTCGGTGGTCGGCTCGAGCTCGACGGCGAGGCTGGCCCGGTCGCGCTTGGCGATCTTCCCGGACCGAGCCGCCGCCGGGCGGAAGTCGGCGACGGCGGCGGCCATGAGGACGACGTCGGCGGCGGGGAGCTCGGCGAGGCAGGCGGCCTCGAGCTCGGCGGCGCTGACCACGTCGAGGTAGCGGACGCCCGGATTGCGGGGGAGGCCGACGTTGGCGGCGACGACGGTGACCTCGGCCCCGCGGGCGGCGGCCTCGTCGGCGAGGGCGAAGCCCATCCGCCCGGACGAGCGATTGCCGATGAACCGGACCGCGTCGATCGGCTCGCGGGTCCCCCCGGCGCTGACGAGGACCCGGATCCCGCTCCAGGCGCCGGCGCTCCGGCGCCCGAGGACCTCCTCGCAGGCGGCGAGGATCGCGGCCGGGTCGGGCAGCCGGCCGACGCCCCACTCGCCGGGGGAGCCGAGCCGGCCGGTGTCGGGGTCGAGGACGGTCGCGCCCCGGGCGCGCAGGACGCCGAGGTTGGCCTGGGTCGCGGGGTGCTCGTACATCTGGTTGTTCATCGCCGGGGCGAGGACGACGGGGCAGGCGGCGGCGAGGGCCGCCTCGGTCAGGAGGTTGTCGGCGAGGCCGGCGGCGAGCTTGGCCAGGGTGTTGGCCGAGGCCGGGGCGACGAGGAGGAGGTCGGCGTTGCGGACGAGCTCGAGGTGGCTGAGCGGGATGTGGTCGGGCGGCGCCTGGTCGGGGAAGACGCCGCGGAGCGGGTCGGGATCGAGCTCGTCGGTGAGGACCGGGCCACCGGTCAGGGCGGCGAACGAGGCGGCCCCGACGAAGTGCTGGGAGGCCGGGGTCTGGATGACGCGGACGGCGTGCCCGGCGGCGGTGGCCAGGCGGACGAACTCGAGCGCCTTGTAGGCGGCGACCCCGCCGGTGACGCCGAGGAGGATGCGCGCCATCGTGCGCCAGGCCGGACCGGGCTAGCGGTAGTGGTACTTCAGCTTGCCGGCCGCGACTTCCTCGAGGGCGATCGTGAGGTAGTTCTTCGAGCCGGTGTCGACCATCGGGGGCGGGAACTCGTCGAAGCTGCCCTCCCCGAGGTTCTGGTAATAGCTGTTGATCTGGCGCGCGCGCTTGGCCGCGACGATCACGCTTGCGTAGTTGGAGTCGACGTGGTCGAGGAGCTTGTCGATCCGAGGGCTGGTTACGGGCATCCGGTGAGTCTAGCCGATCTGGCGCGGGCCACCAGCCGGCGACAGAGTCCAGGGGAAGGGCCTTTGGCTCCGCGAAGGATCATGGCGATCTCGTCGGAAGGGGGATCGGACTCGTCGCTCATGTTCGGAGTCCTCTCGTCGTCATCGCACCGGTCAATGGTCTGCGGCGCGCACGTTATTCCGCAGCGACTCGGGACCAAACCCGAAATCACCGCCACATGCGCGACCGGCCGACCCGACGCGGCCTGGCGCCGGTGAGGCTCGCGGACGCGGTGCACAGAGTCAGTCAGCGGTGTTCGCCTGGAGGACCTCGAGCAGGGCGGAGACGGCTCGCTCCAGGCGGTCGTTGACGATCACGTGCGGGAACTCGGGTTCGGCTTCGAGCTCCTTGCGGGCTAGGGCGAGGCGCTTTTCGACTTGGGTTGGGTCGTCGGTGCCGCGGCCTTCCAGGCGGGCTCGGAGTTCGTCGAAGGTCGGGGGCGCGATGAACACCTGGACGGCCTCCGGCAGGGCGTCGCGGATCTGGCGGGCGCCCTGGAGGTCGATCTCGAGGAGGACGGGGGCGCCGGCGGCGGCGCGCTGGTCGAGCTCGCGGCGGAGCGTGCCGTAGCGGTTGCCGGCGTACTCGGCGTGCTCGACGAACTCGCCGGCGGCGATGAGGCGATCGAAGTCGGCCGGGTCGAGGAAGTGGTAGTCGACGCCGTCGCGCTCGCCGGGGCGCGGCCGGCGTGTGGTCGCCGAGATCGCGAGCTGGAGGGCTGGGTGGCGGGCGAGCAGCGAGCGGATCAGGGTGCCCTTGCCGACGCCGGAGGGTCCGGTTATGACGACGACGCGGGGGGACACGGGCGCACTCTGACAGCGCGGGCGGATGGGGGTGCGGTCGGTCGGCGGGGCCGCCCGGCTCAGCCCGAGGTTTCGGGTTTCTCACCTGTATATATACGGGACGGTGCTCGTATATACTACCTGGCGTGGGCAAGCATCTGGTTGATCTCGACGAGGAGAGCCTGGGCGCCGCGCGCGCCGAACTGGGCACGCTCACGATCAAGGACACGGTCAACGAGGCTCTCCGCCGAGCGACCTCCGACCGTCGCCGGCGCGTCGCCGACGCTCTCGACATCTTGGCCGGCGCGCCGGAGGATGAACGCGCCGACGCCTGGCGGTGAGCCTGCTCGTCGACACGAGCGTGCTCAAGCGGCTGAGCCACGGCGACGTGCGACGGGTCATCGAGCCGATGGCCGTCCGGGGCGAGCTGGCCCGGCCGACGATCTGTGATCTTGAGGTCGGCTTCTCAGCCTGGAGCGCCGCCGAGTGGGATCTGCTCGTCGGCGCGCTCGACGCGTTCGCGGTCGTCGAGACGACCGCGACCCACATGCGGCGCGCGCTCCAGGTCCAGCGCCTCCTCGCCGCCCGGAGCCAGCGAGGCCGCAAGATCCCGGATCTCCTCGTCGCCGCGGCGGGCGAGGAGCTCAACATGACGGTTCTACACTACGACGCCGGCTTCGATCTGATCGCCGGGGTCACCGGTCAGGGGTGCCGCTGGGTCGCCCCGCCCGGCAGCCTCGACTGATCCCCATGGCGCTCGCGCTCCCCGCGCCGCCCCGCACCGGGCCTCCGCAGGCGCCGGCGCCTCAGGACGTGGCTGACTGCGGGCTCGGGCCGCCGGTGTAGAACGCCGTGGTCCGCTGGGCCGCCGCCTCGGCTTCGGCCTCGTCGGTGCCCGCGGCGAGGCTCGCGTCGCGCCATCCGGCGCTGCTGCGCGCCATGAAGAGCCGCCCGTCCTCGGAGGCGCTCCACGACTGGAACGCGCTCGGGTCGACCGGCGTGGCCGTGGTCAGGTGCATGCCGAGCCCGAGCAGGCCGAGCTCCCAGCCGACGCCGACCGCGCCCGGGCCGAACTCGTCCCAGCGCTCGTCGCCGACCACCGCGATGTGCTCGAGCTCGAGCCGTGTCCGGTCCTCGGCCTCAGCGACGAGGCGGACCTCGATCCAGGTCACATCGCCCCCGTACTCCCACGTGGCGGCGAAGGCTCGGGGCGGGTCGCAGCGCTCGATCGTCCCGCTGGCGTTGCCCTCGATCGCGTACCGACCCCCGGCGCGCAGGTCACCCGAGACGGGCAGGAACCACCGCGGGATGCGCTCGGGGTTCGTGCACGCGTCCCAGACGTCCTCGATCGGCGCCCCGTAGGTGCGGCTGATCGTCACGGTCCGCGCCTCGCCGGTCTCGAGGACGCGGCTCCCGACCAGGCGTCGCGTGGCGTTGATCTCGTGGACGACATCGATCACGGCTTGCTCCTCTCGTCGGTTCCCTCGGTCGCTCGGCGCCGCTCGCGCCGGCCGCGGGCCAGCTCGGTCTCGAGCGCGTCGAGGTGCGGCTCCCAGAACCGCCGAAAGGGCTCGAGCCACGCGTCGACGTCCCGCAGGGGCCCCGGCTCCACCGCGTAGAGCCGCCGCGCCCCCTCCGCCCGCACGCGCGCAAACCCGCTCTCGCGCAACACTCGCAGGTGGGCTGAGACGGCCGGCTGCGAGATCCCGAACTCCTCCTCGATGACCCCGCTCACCGCCCCCGCCGCCCGCTCTCCCCCGCCCAAAAGCTCCAGGATCCGCCGCCGGACCGGGTCCCTGAGGACGTCGAACGCGTGCATCGACCTAGAGTATCAGCTCTGCCTTATATAGGGGAGGCCTTAGATCACCGAGCACGCAACGCCCCGGGGCACCCACCGAGCACGGTCCCGCTCCGCAGCTGACGGGCGCGCAAGTCGGGACGCCCCCTGGACGGCGAAGCCGGCCCCGGGGGCGGCTCCGACTTGCGCGCCCGTCAGCGCCTGAGCATCCCGACGAGCTCGTTGCGCTGGCGCTCGGACAGTCCGCCGATCGTCTTCGACGGTGAGATCCGGCAGTGCTGGAGGATCTTGTTGACCTTCACCCGACCGTACTTCGGCACGGCGAGGAGCATGTCGCAGACCTTGGCCGTCTCGACGTACTCGGGCGGGTCGAGGAGGAGCGTGTGGATCGAGTGGCGCCCGGCCTTCAGCTCGCGCTTCAGCTCGGCTCGGAGGGTGCGGATCTGGTTGGCCCGGGCGAGCGCGTCCATCCGTTGGTTGAGGGATCGCTCGGGCGCTGTGGACGAATTCCTGAGCGCATTCGGACCCGACGACATTGGGCGCGAGTGTACCGGCTCCCCGGCCCCGATCAAGTCCTCTGGCCACATTTGGCTCGACCTCCACATGAGGTTCAGTGCGATTCATGGACACTCGACGCTATTGGCGGGCTTTGCAGGGTTTTTTTACGCCGTAAGCTAGACTCGTAAAACTCCAATTTTCCTCGCCTACCCTGCATTTTGCGACGAAATGTCAGCCAGTTCCCGGGTGATCCGACACCCGGCCGCCGGATCCCGGAAGCTCTCGGTTCCGACGGCCACGAGGGTCGCCCCGGCGGCTAGGAAATCGGCGGCGTCCCGGCCCCGGGCGACCCCCCCCATCCCGACGATCGGGATCGCGACCCGGGCGGCGACGAGCGCAACCTGGGCGAGGGCGACCGCGCGGATCGCCGGCCCGGAAAGACCGCCGAAACGACCGCCGAGCCACGGCTCCCCGCGCCGCGGATCGATGGCCAGGGCGCGGAGCGTGTTGATCAGGGAGACGGCGTCGGCCCCGCCCTGCTCGGCCGCCGCCGCGGCCGCCGCGACGTCGGCCGTGTTCGGAGTCAGCTTGACGATCAGCGGCCGTCCGGTCAACGGGCGGACCCGCTCGACGAGGGCCCCGAGCTCGTCGGGGTCGGCGCCGATGTCGAGGCCGGTCCGGACGTTCGGGCAGGAGACGTTCAGCTCGATCGCCGCGACCCCGTCCGCCCCGTCCAGGGCCCCGACCAGCTCGGCGAACTCGCCGCTCGTCGAGCCCATCACGTTGGTGATCAGGGGGACGCCGAGCTCGCGCAGGCCCGGGAGGTCGTGCTCGAGGTATCCGGCCAGCCCCCGGTTGGGCAGGCCGATCGAGTTGATCATCCCGGCCGGGGTCTCCCACAGCCGGGGCGGCGGGTTCCCGGCCCGCGGCGCGAGGGTGATCGTCTTCGAGACGAAGGCGGCGAACGGGAAGCGCTCGATCAGCTCCGCCCCGAAGCACCGCCGGGCGGCGAGGGCGTCGAAGGTCCCCGACCCGTTGATGATCGGATGGGCGAGGTCGAGCCCGCAGAAGGAAACCCGGGTCATGCGACCGTCGAGAGGACGGCGGCCGCGAAGACCGGACCGTCGACGCAGACCCGCTTGTAGCCGTCGCGGGTCGCGACGACGCACCCGTAGCAGGCCCCGAAGCCGCAGGCCATCGGCGACTCGAGCGCCAGCTGGCCGGCCACCCCCCGCCCGGCGCAAAGCGACCGGACCGCCTCGAGCATGGCCGGCGGCCCGCACGCGTAGACGGTGGCCGGACCGTCGTCGAGCTCGGCTTCGAGGAGGTCGGTGACCAGGCCGTGGTGGCCGACCGTCCCGTCGTCGGTCGCCACGCGGGGGTCGGCGAACAGGCAGGCGGCCGCGGCGTGGGCGGCGTCCCGGAAGCCGAGCAGGGCCGGGGCCCCGAGCCCGCGGGCGACCCCGGCGACCGCGGCGATCCCGATCCCGCCCCCGACGGCGAGCGCGCGTCCGTCGGGCCAGGTGAACCCGACTCCGAGCGGACCGGTCAGCCAGAGCTCCTCACCGGCTCGCAGTCGGCACAGCCGCCTCGTCCCCGGACCGATGTCCTCGAGCAGGAAGCTGAGCTCGTGGCCGTCGGCGACGAGCACCGAGCAGGCGCGGGGCAGGAACGGACGCTCCCCCTCCCGCGCCCCCCAGCCGTCGCCGGCGGCCAGCATGTAGAACTGACCCGGCCCCGGCGGATGGTCGACCCCGGCCGGATCGCGGACGCGCACGATGACGTAGGCGCCGACCTCGGCCCGCTCGAGTACCTCGGCCGACCGCCGGCCGAACGGCGCGGTCATCCCGCGTGGACGCCGCCCCGTGGCGACCCGCCCGAAACGGCTCCAGATGATCGGCCGGCTACTCCGGGGGCGTGGATCTCCTGCAGCGAGACGACCGGCGCCCGGCGCTCGCGACCCGCCCGGATCGCCCGGGCCGCGGCCTGGCCGCCGGAGAGCGTCGTGATGCACGGGATCCCCCGCATCACCGCCGCCCGGCGGATCTCCCACCCGTCGGACCGGGCGCCCGACCCGGTCGGCGTGTTGATGACCAGGGCGATGTCCCCGCGCTCGATCCAGTCGACGACGTGGGGCGAGCCCTCGCCGACCTTGTTGAGGGTGTCGGCCGAGACGCCGACCGCCGCCATCGCCGCGGCCGTCCCCCGGGTCGCGACGATGCTGAACCCGAGCGCCTGGAGGTCGGCGGCGATCTGCGCCCCGGCCGGCTTGTCGGCGTCGGTCACCGTGATGAAGACGGTCCCCCCGCTCGGGAGCTCCGACCCGGCGGCGGCCTGCGCCTTGGCGAACGCGGTCTCGTAGTCGGCGGCGATCCCCATCACCTCGCCGGTCGAGCGCATCTCCGGGCCGAGGAGCGAGTCGGCCCCGGCGAACCGGTTGAACGGGAGCACCGCCTCCTTGACCGAGACGTGGTCCCCGGCCATCGGGTCGGCCGGGAGGTCGAGGTCGGCGAGCGTCTCGCCGAGCATCAGCCGGCAGGCCATCTTGGCCAGGGGGACGCCGATCGCCTTCGAGACGAACGGGACCGTCCGCGACGCCCGGGGGTTGGCCTCGATCACGTACACCGACTGGGTCATGCCCTCACGGGCACGGGCCGCGAACTGGACGTTCAGCAGGCCGACCACCCCGAGCTCGAGGGCGATGCCCCGGGTCTGCGCGCGGATCTCGGCGAGCGTGTCCGGGCCGAGCGAGTGGGGCGGGAGGACGCAGGCCGAGTCGCCCGAGTGGATCCCGGCCTCCTCGACGTGCTGCATGATCCCCCCGATCCAGACGTCCCGCCCGTCGCAGAGGGCGTCGACGTCGACCTCGATCGCGTTCTCTAGGAAGCGGTCGAGGAATATCTCTCGTCTTTCGGGGGCGGGTTCCGGTCCTCCTCGGGGGTGGGGAGTCGTACGGACCAGGTAGTCGGCCAGGTCCTCCTCGGAGTAGACGATCTCCATCGCCCGGCCGCCGAGGACGTAGGACGGGCGGACGAGGAGGGGGAAGCCGACCTCGCGGGCGACGGCGAGGGCCTCGGCGACCGAGTGTGCGGTCGCGTAGGGCGGGGCCTGGTAGCCGAGGCGGTCGAGGAGGGCGCCGAAGCGGCCGCGGTCCTCGGCCGCGTCGATCGCATCGACGCTCGTCCCGAGCAGCCGGACCCCGGCGTCGCGCAGTCCGGCCGCGAGACGGAGGGGCGTCTGGCCGCCGAACTGGACGATCACCCCCTCGGGCTGCTCGACCGCGATCACCCCGAGGACGTCGTCGAGGGTCAGGGGCTCGAAGTAGAGGCGGTCGGACGTGTCGTAGTCGGTCGAGACGGTCTCCGGGTTGCAGTTGATCATCACGGCGTCCCGACCCGACTCGCGGACGGTCATCGCCGCGTGGACGCAGCAGTAGTCGAACTCGATCCCCTGGCCGATCCGGTTCGGGCCGGACCCGAGGATCACGACGCTCGGGCGATCGCCCCGGTCGACCTCGTGGCGGGGCTGCCCGTCCGGGCCGGGGCGCTCCCAGGCCGAGTAGTAGTAGGGGGTCCGGGCGGCGAACTCGGCGGCGCAGGTGTCGACCGACTTGAACGTCCGCACCCCGGTGAACGGGGCGTCCGGGTCGGCGGCGAGGGCGTGGAGCTCGCGCAGGAACCAGTGGTCGATCTGCGTCGCGCGGTGGGCTTCCTCGACGGTCGCGCCCCGGCGGAGCGCCTCGAGCAGCTCGTCGTAGCGGGCCGCCCCGGCCCGGCCGGCCCGCTGGAGGAGCTCGGCGACCGGGAGGTCGAGGGCCGGGAGGGTGTCGAGCTCGCGGCTGCGCATCGCCTTGGCGAACGCCTGCTGGAACGTCCGGCCGATCGCCATCGCCTCGCCGACCGACTTCATCTGGGTCGTCAGGCTGCTGTCGGACCCCTGGAACTTCTCGAAGGCGAAGCGGGGCCACTTGACGACGACGTAGTCGATCGTCGGCTCGAAGCTCGCCGGCGTGGCCATCGTGATGTCGTTGGGGATCTCCTCGAGCGCGTAGCCGACGGCCAGGCGGGCGGCGATCTTGGCGATCGGGAATCCGGTCGCCTTCGAGGCGAGCGCCGAGCTCCGGGAGACCCGGGGGTTCATCTCGATGACGACGATCTCGTCGGTCTCCGGGTTGACCGCGAACTGGACGTTCGACCCGCCGGTCTCGACCCCGACCGCCCGGATCACCTTGATCGCCTGGTCGCGCAGGCGCTGGTACTGCTGGTCGGAGAGCGTCTGCTGGGGGGCGACGGTGACCGAGTCGCCGGTGTGGACGCCCATCGGGTCGACGTTCTCGATCGAGCAGACGATGACGACGTTGTCGTTGCGGTCGCGCATCACCTCGAGCTCGAACTCCCCCCACCCGAGGACCGACTCCTCGATCAGGACCTGGCTGATCGGCGAGGCGGCGATCCCCTGGGCGACGAGACGGGTGAACTCGGGCTCGGTCCGGGCGATCCCCCCGCCCTGGCCGCCGAGGGTGAACGCCGGGCGGATGATCGCCGGGAGGCCGAGCTCGAAGAGCGCCGCCTCGGCGTCGGTCGCGGTCTGGGCGATCGCCGACCGGGGCACCCGCAGGCCGGCGGCGGTCATCGTGTCCCGGAAGAGGTCGCGGTTCTCGGCCTTGTTGATCGCTTCGTAGTCGGCCCCGATCAGCTCGACGTCGAACCGGGCGAGCGTCCCGTTCTCGGTCAGCTCCTTGGCCAGGTTGAGCGCCGTCTGGCCGCCGAGGGTCGCCAGGAGGGCGTCCGGGCGCTCGCGCTCGATGATCTGGGTCACCGGCCCGGCGAGGAGCGGCTCGATGTAGGTCTGGGTGGCGAACTCCGGGTCGGTCATGATCGTCGCCGGGTTCGAGTTGACGAGGATCACCTCGTAGCCCTCCTCGGCGAGCACCTTGCACGCCTGGGCGCCGGAGTAGTCGAACTCGGCGGCCTGGCCGATGACGATCGGCCCGGAACCGAGGATCATGATCCGCTCGATGTCGTCGCGGCGGGGCACTCAGCGGCTCCCGGCCCGGTCGTGGTCGATCGCCCCGACGAAGCGGTCGAAGAGGTGGAGCGCGTCGTGGGGGCCGGGGCCGGCCTCCGGGTGGTACTGGACCGTGGCTCCGACCACGTCGCGGAGGACGAGCCCCTCGACCGTCCGGTCGTAGAGGTTGAGGTGGGTCAGCTCGGCCGCGCCGAAGTCGGTCTCCCACCGGACGGGCTCGTCGCCGGGGATCGTCCGGGCCCCGTCCGGCCCGATCACCGCGAAGCCGTGGTTCTGGCTGGTGATCTCGATCCGGCCGGTCTGGAGGTCCTTGACCGGGTGGTTGGCCCCCCGGTGTCCGAAGGGCAGCTTGTAGGTCTCGAGGCCGACCGCCCGGCAGAGGAGCTGGTGGCCGAGGCAGATCCCGAAGACCGGCCTGCGGCCGATGATGAGGCGCAGCTGGGCGACGATGTGGTCGAGGGCCGCCGGGTCGCCGGGGCCGTTGGCCAGGAAGACGGCGTCCGGAGCGGTGGCGAGGATCCCGTCGGCGTCGGTCGTGCACGGGAGGAGGATCAGCCGGGCCCCCCGAGACCGGAGGTTGGCGATGATCGACAGCTTGATCCCGGTGTCGATCACGGCGATCGTCGGGCCGCCGTGCCCGGTCCCGGGTGCCGCCTCGAGGACGACCGGCTGGGGGGAGGTGACCTGGCCGGCGAGGTCGCGTCCGACCATCGCCGCCTCCCCGGCGATCAGGTCGACCGCGGCGTCCGTCGGGGTCTCGTCGGCGAAGATCCCCCCGCGCATGGCGCCGGCGTCGCGGATGTGGCGGACGAGGGCCCGGGTGTCGAGGTCGGTGATCGCCGGGATCCCGCAGTCGCGCAGCCAGTCGAGCCAGCCGCCCTCCGACTGGGCGGCGTCGTCGCCGTTGCGGGCGTCGCGCATGATCACCCCGCGGGCATGGACCCGATCCGACTCCATCGCCGCCGCGCTGACCCCGTAGTTGCCGATGTGCGGGTAGGTGAAGACGAGCAGCTGTCCGGCGTAGCTCGGGTCGGTGACCGACTCCTGGTAGCCGGACATCGCCGTGTTGAACACGACCTCGCCGATCGCTGCGCCGGTCGCGCCGACGCCCTCGCCGTCGAAGCGCGCACCGTCCTCGAGCAGCACGTAGCTCATGTTCTGACCGTGTCCTTCCTGGCCTCGCCGGACCGGGTTAAAGGATTGGCGGCTGACTGTAGCATTGCCCGTGGACGCCGCTCCGCCCGCTCGCGGGGGGCCGGCGTGTCCCCTCCGCGCCCCGGGGCCGAGCCCCGGCGCGGGCACCGACCGACTGGAGGCCCACCGTTGAATCTCCGTCCTCGCGCTCCGTTCTGGACCTGCGCCTGCGCCGCCGTCGCCCTCGCCGGCTGCGGCAGCACGAGCTCGAGCAGCTCGACCGGCTCGAGCTCGACCGCCCCGGCAGGCAAGCCGGCCACGCGGTCGACGTCGAGGCCGAAGGCCGGGAGCGGCGGCGCCCATCTGGCGCTGTCGGCCGACCCGTCCGGCCAGCTCCAGTACGTCCAGAAGTCGCTCCACGCGAAGGCCGGGACGGTGACGATCGACTTCACCAACCGGTCGCCCGTCCCCCACGACGTCGCCGTCGCCCAGGGGAACACGAAGCTCGGGACCTCGTCGGTGATCATGGGCAGCCAGACGGCGGTCACGCTGACCCTGGCCCGGGGCACCTACACGTACTTCTGCACGGTCGACGGCCACCGGATGGCCGGGATGGCGGGGACCCTGACCGTCAGCTGACCGCCGGGCTCGGCGCCGGACCGGGGCCGCGGTCGGCGGCGCGGGGCCCGGGCGGGTCCGGCTGGTCGCCGGCGACCGGCGGGGCCGGCGTGGCCGGCGCCGGGCCGTCGCGCCGGTCGACGAGCGTCGGGGCGCCGCGCTCGGGGAAGGGGACGTCGATCAGGTCGAAGTCGCGGGCGACGATCGTGGCCGGGAACACCGACCGGGCCTCGTCGCGAAGCTCGGGGCCGGCGTAGCGGGACGAGAGGTGGGTGAGGGCGAGGAGGCGGACTTCGGCGTCGCGGGCGACGGTCGCCGCCTGGCGGGCGGTGCTGTGGCCGGTCTGGCGGGCGCGGTCGCGCTCGTCCTCGCCGAAGGTGGCCTCGTGGACGAGGAGGTCGGCCTGGTGGGCGACGAGGGCGACCGCCTCGGTCGGCCCGGTGTCCCCCGAGACGACGATCTTGCGCCCGTTGCGGGGCGGGCCGACGACTTGGTCGGGGTGGACGCGGCCGACCGTCTCGCCGTGCTGGAGGCGGCCGAAGTCGGGGCCGGGGCGGACGCCGAGGCGGGTGGCGAGACCGACGTCGAAGCGGCCGGGCCGGGCGTCCTCGACGAGGGCGTAGCCGTAGGCCGGGCCCCGGTGGCGGACGGCGAACGGATGGATCTGGAGGGCGTCGCGCCGGACCGGCTCGCCGGGGGCGAGCTCGACGATCGTGAGGGGGTAGCCGAGCCGCCCGAAGACCTGGCGGCGCATGACCTCCATCAGGGCGGCGAGGCCGGGCGGGCCGTGGACGGTGAGCGGGCGGTCGCGGTCGCGGAGGTCGAACGACTTGAGCATGCCCGGGAGGCCGAGCCAGTGGTCGGCGTGGAGGTGGGTGATGAAGACGTCGGTCAGGTCGGCGAGGCCGACCGAGCGGACGAGCTGGCGCTGGGTTCCCTCGCCGCAGTCGATCAGGATCCGCTCGGCCCCGTACCGGATCAGGAGGGCCGGGAGCCCACGCCGGGCGCTCGGGACGGAGCCGGCGGTGCCGGCGAAGAAGACGGATAGCTCCATCCGGGCGAGGGTAGCGGGGCGGCTCGGGCCGGGCCTTGTCGGGGGCGATGCGCCGGGCGGGGGCCCGGGCGCGCGGCGGGGCGGCGCACCGTGCCGCACGCCGCCGGCCGCAGGCGGCTGGCCGGCAGGCGCGCGGGGCCGTAAGCTCCGTTGTCGTCCGATGCCCTCTTGTCGGATCACCCGCGCCCGTAGCTCAGTGGATAGAGCGCTCGCCTCCGGAGCGAGAGGTCGGCCGTTCGAATCGGCCCGGGCGCGCTCAGCGAAGGCCCGCGGATCACCTCCCGCGCGTCTCGCGGGCGGCGTCTCAGCGCACGGGTCGTATGGTGAGCAGGCCCGGCTCGGTGACCGACCGGGTGACCGTGTCGATCGAGTCGCCGAAGTTGACGATCAGGAGGCCGCCGCCCTTGACCCGGATGTGCTGGGCGACGGCGTTCGGGACGTCGAAGACCACGTCGCACGTCTCGCTGCCCGCCGCGGGGATCGGCGTCGTGTTGCGCTCGACGCACGAGCCGAGGTCCGCGCCGCGCTCGGCGTCGAGCGCCTCCCGGAAGTTCGAGCTGCTCGCCTGGAGGGCGGTCTGGGTCGCCCCGAGCCCGTCGAAGGTCACCGGCGCACCCGACCGGTTGCCGATCGCCAGGGTGACGACGAGGAAGGTGCCGCTCGCGGTCCGGCGCGCCAGCTGGCTCGAGAGCGACCGCGCGAGCCGGGCGGCGACCACCCGGGCGGTCAGCGTCCGGAGCACGACCGTCTGTCCCGCCGCGGCCAGGACGATGGTGACGCCACTCGCCGTGCACAGGCCCGGTCTGACGATCGGCGCCCCCGCGGTCGTCCTGACCCGGCTCGTGCAGCTCGGCAGCCCGGCCGGGGGTGGGCCGGAAGCCGGCGCCGGGGCCGGGATCGACTCAGTGGTCGGGCGCGGCGTGGTTTGACTCGTCGTGGTCGACCCGCCACACGCCGCCAGCGCGGCGACGACGGCGACCGCGGACAGCGCTGCGCCGACTCTCCCCATGCTCCCCTCCGTCCGGTGCCGGTCGGGCCGACTCTAGCCGCTGACCTCGACGATGTCGCCGACCGAGAGCATCCCGTAGACCGTGGCCGCCGTGCTCGGCGGCAGCTCGACGCAGCCGTCGGACTGCGGCGAGCCGTACGACGCCCGATCGAAGCCGTGGACGGCGTCGCCGCCGTTGAAGTAGTTCACCCACGGGACGCCCGGGTCCGAGTAGTGAGAGCCGTCGGGGTTGGTTCCGCTCATCGTCGTCGAGGTCAGGCGCTCGAAGATCGGAAAGGTCCCGTCCGCGGTGGTCGCCCCCGGAACCCCGGTGTTCGTCGGGCTCGTGAGCACGACGCGATTGCCGCGGTGGACCTCGAGCGTCTGGGGCAGGGCCTGGGAAACGGTGACGAACGTGTACGGCCGCCGATCCGCGTGGCCGGACGCCTCGGCCCCGAGCAGGGCGCCCCAGGTCGCCGCATCGGCGACGCCCGTGGCCGGGAGGCCGCGATCGGTCTGGAAGACCATCAGGGCGCCGCTCGTCGTCGCGTCGAGCTGGCCCGGGTGCAGCGGCGGCGCGCCGGCGACCGCGCGGGCGAAGTACCCGACGGGGGGCTTGAACGCCGCCCGCGCCGCCGCGGCCCGCGCCCCCGACCCGGCGGGCGCCCCGGTCAGCGCGTGGAACCGGTAGGGCAGGTAGCGCAGCCGCGCCAGCGCCTCCTGGACCCCCCGGACCTCAGGACACGCGACCGCCAGCTTCAGCGTCCGGCGCCGACCGAGCGGCGCCATGCCGACGGCGTGGGTCTGGCCCCAGATCGTCATCCGGTAGGCCGTGCACGGCTGGAGCGTCGAGGCCGGCGTGAACGTCTGGCGCTCGCCGCTCGTCGACCACCGACCCGCGACGGCCGGGCTGATCGTCGGCGCCGGGGTATTGGCCGCCACCACTCCGGAGAGCCGAACGACGAGGGGCGCCGTGCCGTCGAGGACGTTCGCGTGCGGCAGCCTGGTCAGGCGGGTAGGCGCCAGCGGGCGGGCGGCCGTCGCACGGGTCGAGCGCGCCGGCCGCGTCGAGGAGCCGCCGTCGAGGGCCACGGCGACGGCTGTACCGACGAGGACGACGAGCACGACGGCGCACCCGGCGATCACGCGAACTCGCATCTGCTGCACCATACGCCGGTCGCGACCCCGGCCGGCCAGGGGTCCGCGCGCGCCACCCTCCTCAGATGATGCCGACGATCGCCGCGCAGTCCCAGTTGGCCGCCCCCCGGCCGCCGTCCCAGAGCTTGGCCGCGAGGCGGTCCTGCTCGGACTTGGGCGCCAGGTAGGCGGCCGGCGTGCTCCCGCCCAACCCGGCCCAGGTGCTCGGGAGGAACTGGTAGTAGCCCGAGGCTCCGGCGCTGTTCGGACCGACGTTCTGCCCGCCCGACTCGCAGGTCACGATCGCCTGCGGGATCGCCCACTGACCGTAGGCCTGGTTGGCGCTGGCCGCCAGCTCGGCCTTGAGTTTGGCGAGCGCGGTCTGGAGGGCTCCGGCCCGGGCCCGGGTCGTCCGGAGCGCGTCGAGCTGGGCCGCCCGCGCGTCCTGGAGGGCGGCCCGGCGCCCCTGGACGAGGTCGCTGATCGCGGCGACCGCCCGCGCCCGGGCGGCGACCACCGCGGTGACCGCACGATCCTGGGCGGCCAGGGCGGCCAGCCGCCGGGCGGCGGCGCGGGTCTCGGCCTGGGCGGTCGTGGTGGCCACGATCACGTTCCGCTCGTGCATGTGGGCCACCCGGACGTACTCGAGGCGGTCGAGCAGGTCGGCGAAGCCGTGGGCCGCGAGGACCACGGTGACGATGTCGGGCTGATCGGTCTCGTAGCTCGAGACGAGCTCCCGGGCCAGGACGAGGCGCGCGAGCCGCAGGCTGGCGACGAGGCGCGCGAGGCGGATGCGCTCCGCCGCCTGTTCGGCCTGCACCCCGGCGAGCCGGGTCTGATCGGCGCCGAGCTCGGATTCGACCGCCGCGCGGCGGGCCTCGATCAGGGTGACCTGATGGTCCAGGCGCCCGATCACCTGGCCGAGCGCCTGCGCGCTCCCGGCCAGCGCCTGCGCCCGCAGCCGCTGGCCGCTCAGCGCCGAGCTCAGCTGATCGACGCTCGATCCGGCCGCCGCCGTCAGGGGCACGGCCGCGGCGCCGCCGCCGGCGAGCACGAGCAGGCCGAGGCAGACGACGCGCAGGCGCAGCGCGCCCACCCGGTGCACCGACCTTCTCCTCGAGCGTGGCTGGCGCACCGGGCCCGATCGTAGCGTCCCGAGGCGAGCGCCCCTGCAAGCGCGCCGTCAGGCCTGGGCGAGCTCACGCTCGAGGATCTCGGCCAGGGCGAAGCCGTCGGCCGCGACGGCGTCCGCATCGCCCAGCGCCGCGGCCGGGTAGGGCCCGGTGGCGACGGCCACGACCCGGAGCCCGTCGGCCCGGGCGCAGGCGATGTCCCGCGGGGTGTCGCCGATCACGATCGTCCGCTCCCGCGGATGCGGCGATCCGTCCGCGGCGGCGGCCCGCCGCCGGGCGATCGCCGGGAGCAGCCCGCGCTCCTCGGCGTCCGAGCCGAACCCGCCCTGGCCGCCCGGGAAGTGATGTCCGATCCCGGCACGGGCGAGCTTCAGCCGGGCGATCGGCTCATAGTTGCCCGTGACGAGCGACAGACGCGCCCCGGTGATCCGATCGAGGAGCTCGCGCATGCCGGGGGCGACGCGGTCGGCCAGGCTCGGCGGGCAGGCCCGGGCGAAGGCGGCGGCACACGAAAGGCGGAAATCGTCGATGCGGGCGTCGAAGTCCGCCGGCTCACCTCCCGCGGCCGCGAAGAGCTCCCGGGCGATCTCGGAGTCCGTCCGGCCAGCCGCGCTCGTGACCTCGAGGCCGTCGGTCTCGGCCAGGCCGAAGACCTCGCCCAGGCCCTCGCGCAGGGCCGCGCCGTGGGCCCCGCTCGCCCCGAGCAGGAGCGTCCCGTCGATGTCGAAGAGGAGCAGCACCGGTTGCCGCTCGCCCGGACCGGGCGTCAGCCTCCGGCCACCGCGGGGAGGATGGTCACCTCGCCGCCGTCCTTGACCGCCGTCTCCAGGCCGTCCAGGAAGCGGATGTCCTCCCCGCCGACGTAGACGTTGACGAAGCGCCGCAGCGATCCGTCGTCGGCGGAGATCCGGCCGCGGAGTTCGCCAAAGCGGTCGTAGAGCTGCTCGAGCACCTGCGCCACGGTGGTGCCGTCGACCTCAGCCTCGCTCTCGCCGCCGGCCGCCGCCCGGAGCTGGGTCGGGATCTTGACCGTGACCGCCATCAGGCCGCGACTCGCGCGTGGGCGTCGCTCGCCTCGAAGGCCGCGACGGTCGGGTCGATCTCGTGGGTGGTGAAGGACCCGCGGACCGCGTCGAGCGTCTTCAGCCCGTCGCCCGTGATCACGAGGACGACCCGCTCGTCCGCGTCGATGTCCCCCCGGTCGGCGAGCTTGGTCAGCACCGCCGTCGTGACGCCGCCGGCCGTCTCGGTGAAGACGCCCGTCGTCTCGGCGAGCAGCGCGATGCCGGCCCGGATCTCGTCGTCGCTCACGGCGTCGATCGTCCCGCCCGACCGGGCGGCCAGGTCGAGGGCGTACGGACCGTCGGCCGGATTGCCGATCGCCAGCGACTTGGCGATCGTGTTCGGCTTGACCGGCTGGCAGAAGTCGGCGCCCGCGGCGAACGCGTTGGCCACCGGCGCGCACCCGGTCGCCTGCGCGCCGTTCATCACCGGCAGGCGACCCTCGATCAGGCCGAGCTCGACCCACTCCTCGAAGCCGCGGGCGATCTTCGTGTACAGGGAGCCCGAGGCGATCGGCACGACGCACCGGTCCGGGAGCTCCCAGCCGAGCTGCTCGGCGATCTCGAAGGCGACCGTCTTCGAGCCCTCCGCGTAGTACGGCCGCATGTTGACGTTGACGAACGCCCAGGCCCGCTCGGCCGACAGCTCGGTGCACAGGCGGTTGACGTCGTCGTAGGTGCCGCGGACCGAGACGAGGTTGGTCCCGTAGATCCCGGTCGCCAGGACCTTCTGCTCCTCGAGGTCGGACGGGATGAACACGTAGGAGCCCGAGGCCGAGGGCGGCGGCCTGCGCGGCCACCGCGTTGGCCAGGTTCCCGGTCGAGGCGCAGGCGATGACCTCGAAGCCGAGCTCGCGGGCTCGGGCGGCGGCGACCGCGACGACGCGGTCCTTGAACGAGTGCGTCGGGTTGGCGGCGTCGTTCTTGACCCAGACCTCGCGGAGGCCGAGACGCTCGGCCAGCCGGTCGGCCCGGATCAGCGGGGTGCAGCCGGCCGGCAGCCCGGCCCGCGAGGCCCGGCGATTCGATGGTCCGGGCGGTCCCCCGGCGAGCGGCAGGAAGTCGGCGTAGCGCCAGACGTTCTGCGGTCCACCCTGGATGCGGCGGCGCAGCTGACCGATGTCGACCCCCGGGTCATGCGCGTAGGCGACCTCGAGCGGACCGAAGCACCGTTCGCATACGTAGAGCGCCTCCAGCGGATAATCCGCGCCGCACTCCTTGCATCTCAGCTTCTCTAGCGTCATGAAAAAACCTCCGCCGGGCTGTGGCGAAGGTTCGATGGGCGAAACTCCGACCACATCTCCCAGGCCTATGTTGGAGCCTGATGGAATTGGCACCGTTCCCGCTCGCGCGGAATGGTTGCCGGGGTTTCACTGGGCCAGTCCCTCCACCCCTCTTGATGTGTGCTGCTATGTCCGACGAAGTATACCGAGCCGCCGGGTGGACTGGCAAGGTTCAGAGCAACGGGGCGCGGCTGCGGAGGCTGCCGAGGACGAGGGCGCCGGCGCCGGCGGCGTCGGCCAGGAGGCCGACCCCGGCGACCCGGAGCCCGACCCGCCCGCCCCAGGCCAGGGCCTCCCGCCCGCTCAGCACCAGGTAGGGCAGGGCGGCGACCAGGGGCGCCGGCCGGCGCCAGGCGGCGGCGGCCCCGAGTCCGGCCAGGGCGAGGTCGAAGGCGGCGCTGCGAGGCGTGAGAAAGACGGCCAGGAAGCAGGCCTCGCTGCGCAGCTCGGGGATCCGGGCGACGAGGGCCGGGAGGTAGCGCAGGCGCAGGCGCTCGGCCACGAAGCCGCCCGCTCCCCGGCGGTGGACCGCGTGGTGGACGAGCGCGTCCGGGGCGAATCCGGCCCGGGCCCCGGCCCGGCGCGCCGACCAGCCGAGGAGGACGTCCTCACCGAGCTCCTTGCCGGCCGCCGGGCCGAGCCAGCTCTCGAAGCCGCCGATCCGATCGAAGGCGTCCCGGCGGATGAACAGGTTGGCCGTCTGGTACATGCCCCGGTCGGCCCGGACCCAGAGGGACCGATCGAACGGGCCCGGGCCGACCGTCGGATCGGGGGCCACGGCACCCTGGACGAGGTCGTGCCGGTCGAGGGCCCGCATCCCGGCTGCGAGCCAGCCGGCCGCCGGGAAGCAGTCCGCGTCGGTGAACGCGAGGACCGGCGCCCGGGCGGCCGCCGCCCCGGTGTTGCGGGCCGCCGCCGGCCCGGCGGCACCCGCGGCGAGAACCGGGCCGAGGCCGGCCGCGCGGGCGATCGCGGCCGTCGCGTCGCGCGATCGATCGTCGACCACGACGACCTCATGGCCGCCCTCGACGACCTGGTCGGCGAGCGCGGCGAGCGTCCGGGGGAGCGTGGCCGCGGCGTCCCGGGCGGCGACGATCACGCTGACGGCGGGCACCGGCCCAGCCTATTCGCCGCCTCGGGCGGGCGTCCGTCCGTTGGTAGAGTCAGCCCCGTGCGAGGCCGGGAGATGCGCCGCTTCTGGGACGAGCGGGCGCGAGAGGACGCCTTCTTCTTCGTCGACGACCGCCTCACCTACCGCCACCCCGACCTCGACTCGTTCTGGCGCGGCGGCGAGGAGGCCCTCGACGGGCTGCTCGGGGCGTGCGGGGTCGCCCTCGCCGGGGGCGAGGAGGTCGTCGAGATCGGCTGCGGAGCCGGCCGGATGACCCGGGCGATCGCGGCCCGGGCGCGGTCGGTCCGGGGGCTCGACGTCTCCAGCGAGATGCTCGACGTCGCCCGCCGGATGAACCCCCAGCTCGAGAACGTCGAGTGGGTGCACGGAGACGGGACGACGCTCGCCCCGCTCGAGACGGCGACCGCCGACGCCTGCATCTCCCACGTCGTCTTCCAGCACATCCCCGATCCCGAGGTCACCCTCGGCTACGTCCGGGAGATGGGCCGCGTCCTGCGCCCGGGCGGCTGGGCCGCCTTCCAGGTCTCCAACGACCCGCGGATCCACCGCCCGCGCACCGGTCGGCCCGGTCGGCCGTGGCGGCGGCGCCCCCGCGGCCGGACCCACCCGGCCTGGCTCGGGGCGGCCGTCGAGATCGCGGCGCTCGAGGCGGCGGCCGGCGAGGGCCACATGGCGATCGAGGGCCTGAGCGGCGCCGGAACCCAGTTCTGCCTCGTCCTGGCCCGGCGGGCTCCCGCCTGAGGCCGTCGCTCAGGGCCAGGTCTGCTCGCGGGCGCACCACCACGTCGTGCGCCCGCCCACCTTGGCCCGGACCATGTCGGCCCCGCACCGGGGGCATACGCCCCCGGGCCGGCGGTGGGGGATCACCTCGCCGGTGTGGGCCCCGCCGCGGCGGATCGCCCGGCGCGTGGCGGCCCGGGCCGCCCGGCGCAGCGCGTCGAGCTCCGCGTCCTCGAGGTCGCCGGCCGGTCGCAGCGGGGGCTGTGCCGCCTGCCAGAGGATCTCGTCGGCCAGGAGGTTCCCGATCCCGGCCACCGTCTCCTGGTCCATCAGCCGCGCCTTGAGCGGGGCTCCGCCGCGGCCGACCCGGGCCCGGAACTCCGGCGCGGTGGCCTCGAGCACGTCGGGCCCGAGGTGGGCGATGTCGGGATCGAGGACGACCCGCCCGAGCCGGCGCTTGTCGAACAGCACGAGGCGGCCGCCGTCGTCGAAGTCGAGGGCGAACCGAGCCCAGGCGGCCCGCCGCTGGCCGCCCGCCGCGTCGGTCGCCCCCGCCGTCCGGGTCAGCGCCGCGGTCTCGCCGGGCGGGACCGGGTCGCCCGCCGAGCGGCCGTCGATGATCACCCGGCCGGCCATCCCGAGGTGGAGCCCGAGCGCCGGGCCGCCGCCCGTCTCGCACCACATCGCCTTGCCGCGCCGGCGCGCGCTCGTCAGCCGGCGCCCGGTGAGGGCGGCCGCGATCTCCCCCGGGGCGTGGGGCCGGCACACGTAGGTGTCCCGGTCGTCGACCACGACGATCAGCCGGCCGAGACCGCGCTCCTCGATCAGCGCCCGCGCCTGCTCGGCCTCCGGAAGCTCGGGCACGCGGGCAACGCTACCCGGTCGCGCACGAACTCAGCCGCCGGCGCCGCAGCACCAGCCGGCGACCACCGCGGCGTCCGTTATCACAGTGGAACGTCTGTGATAGCGTCCGGAGATGCCACCGCGCGACTGGAACGCCGAGAGCTACGACCAGATCTCGACCCCGCAGCAGGCCTGGGGTGCCGCGGTCCTCGGCCGGCTCGAGCTCCGCGGCGACGAGAGCGTCCTCGACGCCGGATGCGGCACCGGACGGGTGACCGGCATGCTGCTCGAGCGCCTCCCCCGCGGGCGCGTCCTCGCGGTCGACGGGTCACCGTCGATGGTCGCGACCGCCCGCGCCCGGCTCGACCCCTCACGGGTGACGGTGGTCTGCTGCGACCTGCTCGAGCTCACGGTCGCCGAGCCGCTCGACGCGGCGATCTCCACAGCCACCTTCCATTGGATCGCCGACCACGATGCGCTCTTCGCCCGGATCCGCGGTTCGCTGCGCCCCGGGGCGGCGTTCGTCGCCCAGTGCGGCGGCGAGGGCAACATCGACCGGGTGCGCCTCCTGGCCACCGAGATCACGACGACGGAGCCCTACGCCCCGCACTTCGCCGGCTGGCCGGGCCCGTGGCACTACGCGTCGCCCACGCGGACCCGGGAGCGACTCGAGCGCGCCGGCTTCGCGGTCGGCGAGTGCTGGCTCGAGCCGGCTCCGGTGACCCTGCCCCGCCCGCGCGAGTTCCTCGAGACCGTGATCTGCGCCCCGTACCTCGAACGGGTGCCCGCGGCGCTGCGGCCCGACTTCCTCGACCGCATGCTCGAGGGCCTCGGACCGGAGCCCGTCCTCGACTATGTGCGGCTCAACTGGGACGCGGTGGCCCGCTGAGAAGCCAGTATCGTCGGGCGGGTGCGGGCGTCGGCGATCGAGCGGCTCGGGCGGCGTCGACTCCTCCTCGTCGCGTGCCTGATCGTCCTCTTCGCGCTGCCGGCGCTCGCCTCGGGGCGCGTCCTGCTCGTCGGGACCTTTCACGGCCGGCCCGGGGACTACGCCTCGATCCAGGCCGCCGTCGACGCCGCCCACCCGGGTGACTGGGTCCTGATCGCCCCGGGCGACTACAAGGAGACCGGGAACCGGGTCCCGGCCGGGGCAGCCGGGGACGACCGGGCCGGGGCGGCCGTCATCGTCACCACCCCCGGGCTCCACCTGCGGGGGATTGATCGCAACACGGTGATGCTCGACGGGACCAAACCGGGAACGCCCGGGTGCATCCCGGCGCAGCCCGATCAGGACCTCGGTCCGCCAGGCGCCGCGGCGGCGCCGGGCGGGCGCAACGGCCTGCTCGTCTACGAGGCCGCGGGCACGTTCGCCACCTCCCCCGCGCCGGGCCGTGCGGTGAGGTGAGCCCGAGCCCGAGCCCCGAGGTGCTCGAGCTGGACGTCGAGGCCCCGCGAAGGCGGGCCCTCGTGGTCGTCAACCCCTACGCCACGACCGTCTCCGACCGGCTGCGGAACCTCGTCGTCCACGCCCTGCGGGCGCGCTTCGAGGTCGTCGCGATCGACACCGAGGCCGCCGGGCACGCGGCGGAGATCTGCCGCGCGGCGGCCTGGGAGGGCTACGACGTGGTCGTGGCCCTCGGAGGTGACGGGACGGTCAACGAGGTCATCAACGGGCTCGTCGGGTCGCCGACGCCGATCACCTGCCTGCCCGGCGGCCGGACCAACGTCTACTGCAAGCTGCTGGGCATCCCGGCCGACATCGTTGACGCGACCGAGCACCTGCTGGGGCTGGCCGACCGCTGGGCCGTGCGCACGGTGGATGTCGGCCGGGTCAACGGCCGGTACTTCGCGTTCAGCGCCGGGGTCGGCATCGACGCGACCGTCGTCGCCCGGGTCGACGCCCATCCGCGGCTGAAGGCCCGCTTCGGGGCGAACTACTTCCTCGTCACGGCCGTGGCCTCGTTCGCCGGTCGCTTCCTCATCCGACCGCCGCGCCTCGAGGTCAGCGCCGGGGGCGAGACGCTGGCCGGGGTGACGGCGGTCGTGCAGAACGGGCAGCACTACACGTTCTTCAACGACCGGCCCGTATCCGCCGCGGTCGGCGAGGCCCTCGACAGCGGCCATCTGGCCGGGCTCGTCCTCGGGCGCGCCAACGCGATCGACATCCCGACGATCCTCATCCGGGCCCTCTCCCCCAGGCTGCGCCTGGTCGACCACCGCCGGGTCCGGTCCTTCGGCCCGTGCGCCGAGCTGACGCTCCGGAGCGCCGACATGCGCGGCCTGCCCCTCCAGGTCGACGGCGACTACCTCGGCGACGTCACCGAAGCTCGGTTCGACGTCGTCCCGGCCGCCCTGCGCGTCGTTTCCTGACCGGCGAGCCCGTCGCGGTCATCCGCCGCCCGGGGTGACCCGGTAGGCGTCGAACACGGCCTCGATGTTGCGCAGCCGGTTGACCGTCAGCTTGAGGGTCTGGGTGTCGGGAACCTCGACCACGAAGCGATTGCGCACCATCGGCGGGCTCGCCGTGCACCGAGCCTCGACGATGTTGATCCCCGCCTCGGCGAACGTCCGGGAGAGGTCTTCGAGCAGACGGTGGCGGTCCCAGGCGTCGATCTGAAGCTCGACCTTGAACGCCGTCGCGTGCTCGCCCTCCCACGAGACGTAGGTGAAGCGGTCGGGATCCTTGCGCAACGCGAGGGCGTTCGGGCAGTCCTCGCGGTGGATGGTGATCCCCCGGCCGAGGGAGATGTAGCCGACGATCGGGTCGCCCGGCACCGGCCGGCAGCACTTGGCCAGGCGGAGCATGACCTCGTCGACACCTTCGACCTTGATCCCGTACTCCATCGAGGAACTCGTCGGCCGGCGGCGCTCCCGGCCCGGCGAGAGGAGCGAGGCGGCCGCCGTCTCCTCGCCCTCGGCGGCCTCCCCCTGCTTGAGGCGCTGCATGACCTTGTTGACGACGACCTTCGGCGAGATCTTCGCCGACCCGAGGGCGATGTAGAAGTCGTCGGCCTTCTTGAAGCCCATCTCCCGGATCAGGTCGGCCAGGAGCGGCGAGCCGGTGATCCGCTGGGCCGGGAGTCCCTGCTTCTTGAGGTGCTCCTGGAGGAGGTCGCGTCCGGTGTGCTCGGTGTCCTGACGCGACTCGGCCTTGAACCACTGCTTGATCTTGTTGCGGGCCCGCGACGTCTTGACCACGCCGAGCCAGTCCCGGGACGGGCCGCGCTCGCGCTTGGAGGTGAGCACCTCGACGATGTCGCCCGAGCGCAGCTCGTAGTGGAGCGGCGCGATCTTCCCGTTCACCCGAGCGCCGACGCAGCGGTGGCCGACGTCGGTGTGCACCTCGTAGGCGAAGTCGAGCGGGGTCGCCCCGGCGGTCAGGGACTTGACCTCGCCCTTGGGGGTGAAGACGTAGACCTCGTCCTCGAAGAGGTCGACCTTGAGCGTCTCCATGAACTCCTTCGGATCGGAGGTCTCGCTCTGCCAGTCGACCATCGAGCGCAGCCACTGGGGCTTGGGCGTGTCGTCGCTCGACCAGACCGCCGCCCCGCCCTTCTTCCCGCCCGTTCGCGACTGCTTGTACATCCAGTGGGCGGCGACCCCGTACTCGGCCATGTTGTGCATCTCGCGCGTGCGGATCTGGATCTCGAGCGGGCGCCCCTCCGGCCCGATCACCGTCGTGTGCAGCGACTGGTACATGTTGAACTTCGGCATCGCGATGAAGTCCTTGAACCGGCCGGGAAGCGGCTTCCAGAGGGAGTGGATGACCCCGACGGCCCCGTAGGTGTCCTTGACCGTGTCGACGATGACCCGCATCGCCGTCAGGTCGTAGATCTCGTTGAACTCGCGGCCCTTGCGGGTCATCTTCGAGTAGATCGAATAGAAGTGCTTGGCCCGGCCGGAGATCAGCGCGCTGATCCCGAGCGCCTCGAGCTCGGACTGGAGGTACTCGCCGGCCGCGGTGACGTAGCGCTCGCGCTCGTCGCGCTGCTGGGCCACCAGGCCCTTGATCTCCTGGTACTTGCGCGGATGGAGCGTGGCGAAGGCGAGATCCTCGAGCTCCCACTTGATCGCGTGGATGCCCAGCCGGTGGGCGATCGGCGCGTAGATCTCGAGCGTCTCCCGCGCCTTGTCGATCTGCTTGGTCTTGACCAGCGCGCCCAGCGTGCGCATGTTGTCGAGGCGATCGGCCAGCTTGATCAGGATGACTCGGACGTCCGAGGCCATCGCCACGATCATCTTGCGGTAGTTCTCCGCCTGCGCCTCGTCCCGCGAGGAGAAGGTGATCTCGGTCAGCTTGGTCACCCCGTCGACCAGGCTCCCGACCTCCTCGCCGAACCGGTCGCGCACCTCGGCCAGCGAGGCCGACGTGTCCTCGACGGTGTCGTGGAGGAGCGCCGCGCACAACGTCTCGGTGTCGAGGCGCATGCCCGCGCAGATCCGCGCCACCCCGACCGGGTGGACGATGAAGTCCTCCCCGGAGCGTCGCCGCTGGTCGGCGTGGTGCTCGCAGGCGAACAGGAAGGCGTCGGTCACGCGCTCGCGGTCGATCTCGACCATCGCCTCGTCGGCGTGCTCGGAGACGATGGCAAACAGGTCCCCGAGCAGCTTTGCCTCGAGCGGCGTCAGCTCGGGGCTCCCGACCAGGGTCTGGCGCTCCGGCCGGGTCACCCGGTCGACGGGCACCCGGATCACCCCGTCGGTGTCCGCCGCCGCCACGGCCACGGCGACCTCGTCCACGGCGACCACCGCCTCCTCCGCGGGCTCCGGATTCAGGCTGCCACCGCGCACGCTGCGTGATTTTCCAGGTATCGCCGGCCGTCCTCTAGTCGTTGCTCGTAGGCCCGGAACGCCGGGGAAGCCTCAAGCTTCGCGCGGTGCCCCGAGAGCACGGTAGCGCCGATTCGCTCGCGGTCGAGTTCGACGAGGTCGAGCTCCGCGAGGATTCGCAGCAACCGTCCCGCCAGGGCCGGCGATCTGGGCTGCGGGCCATCCCCTCGCAGGGCCGCCTCGAGTCCCTCGCCCTCCGCGCTCCCCCGGTCGCGGAGCGCCCGATAGAGCCCGGCAAGCGAAGCACGCAGTTCGTACTCCTGCTCGTGTATGTGAAGGGCAAAGCGTAGCTCAGGCTCCCCCCAGGCCAGGTGGGCGGTCTGGCTCGGCTCGCCAACCACGGCGCGGGCGTACACGGCCCCGCGAGACGGGCGGGTCGAGGAGCACCACGTGGGCGGTGGCGTCCGCCACCCCCGGATTCCGGACGAGCGCCGCGTAGGAGCAGAGGGCGAAGCCGCCGAGCCGCTCGCGCAGATGACGCTCGCGGGCCGCGGCGTCGGCCGCGAGCACGAGCACGGGCTCGCCCGCGGCGACGAGGCCGGCGATCGTCGCCGCGATGCCCCGGCCGCGTCGCTCGCGCACCTCCCGCCGCCCGAAGGCCGCCGGCGCCGGCCCGTCCTCGAGCGGGGCGTCGAGCTCCGCGAGCACGCGCTCGAGATAGCCGTCCCCCTCGCCGAGCACCGCGATCGCCCCCGGCTGGCACGGGATCGCGTGGCGCAGGAGCAGGCGGGGCTCGACGACCCCCTGCCACTCGTTGCGCTCGAGGCGGAAGGTGGCGTCCACCGGGGTGCCCGCCACCACGGGCAGCCGCGGCCCGCCGCCGAAGCTCACGGCGCGGGCCCGCGCCCCGCCCGAACGCACGCTGAAGCGGACGTGGTCGGTCCGCTCCGCCCCCCCGAAGCCGATCGGGTCCTCGAGGCTCGCCGCGGCCAGGAGGAGGGACACCGGGGGATTGCCGGCGCCGAACGGCGCCAGGGCGAGGAGCTCCTCGGCCAGGCCGAGGCCGAGATCCTCCCCCGAGACGACCGCGTCGACCCGCTCGACCCCGATCAGGTCCTCCGGCGCGAGCGCGGCGGCGGCGTGGGCGGCGAAGGCCGCGCGGAAGCCGTCGATCCGCTCCGGCGCGATCTGGAGGCCCGCCGCCGCCCGGTGGCCGCCGTGACCCTCCAGGTGACCGGCGCAGGCGTCGAGCCCGCCGAGCAGGTCGAAGGCCGGGATCGACCGTCCGGAGCCGACCGCCCGCCCCGGGCCGGTCGAGTCGAGGGCGATCATCACGGTCGGGCGGTGATGGCGCTCGGCGATCCGGGCGGCGACGATCCCGATCACGCCCGGGTGCCACCCCTCCCCGGCGAGGACGTAGGCCGGGGCCTCACCCAGCTCGCGGACCTGCGCCTCCGCCTCGAAGCGGATGCGCGTCTCGACGTGGCGCCGCTCGGCGTTGGCCCGATCGAGCTCGGCCGCGATCGCCGCGGCCCGCCCGGCGTCGTCGGTCAGCAGCAGCTCAAGGGCGACGTCCGGCCGGTAGAGGCGGCCGGCCGCGTTGATCCGCGGGGCCAGGCGAAAGCCCAGGGCGTGCTCGTCGACGCTGAGCGGCGAGACCCGGGCGACCGCCATCAGCGCGCGCAGGCCGGGGCTCGTCGTCGCCGCCAGGGCCCGCAGCCCGGCCCGCACGAGGCGCCGGTTCTCCCCCCGGAGGGGGACGACGTCGGCCACCGTGGCCAGGGCGACGAGCTCGAGGTCCCGCTCCTCCCCGTCGCCCCGCCCGGCCGCCTCGAGGAGCGCGGCGACCAGCTTGGCCGCCACGGCCGTCGCGCACAGATCGGCGAACGGGTACCCGCAGAGCCGCGGGTGGACGAGGAGCGCGTCCGGGAGCCCACCGTCGGCGCGGGGGGTGTGGTGGTCGGTGACCACCACGTCGACCCCCGCCGCCCGCGCGGCGGCGACCGCCTCGACGGCGGTGATCGCACAGTCGGCCGTCAGGAGGAGGCGCGTGCCCCGGGCGGCGAGCCGCTCGACGGTCGCCGAGGCCAGGCCGTAGCCGTCGCTGCGCCGGTCCGGGAGATACCAGTCGACGTCCGCCCCGAGCGACCGCAGGGCCCGCACGTAGACCGCCGTCGAGCAGACGCCGTCGCAGTCGTAATCGCCGTGGACGGTGATCGGGGTCCCGGCCCGGACGTGGTCGAGGATCGTCGCGACGGCCTCCCCGATGCCCGCGAAGGCACTCGGCGGGTGGACCTCGTCGGCGCGGAGGAAGGCGCGCGCCGCGCCCGGATCGGCCAGCCCCCGGCGCACGAGCACCTCGGCGAGGACGCCGCCGAGGCCGAGCTCGGCCTCGAGCCGCCGGACGAGGCCGGTCGGGGCGGGCGGGATCGCGAGGCGGACGCACGGCACCCGGCCAGCCTACGGACGCCAGCCGACGGAACCGCGCGGCTTGTGTTCGCGCGGCCGATCCACGAGGATGGGCGCCTTCAAGCGCCCCGTGGGACCCCTGCTGCCGCTTGCCGCGATCAGCCTGCTCCTCCTGGTCGGCGCATCGACGAGCGCACAGGGGGTCACCCGGCGTACACCTCGTTCAGCCTGCGCCCAGCGCACCCACGCCCGACGCTGTACAAACGTCCTTCTCGACAGGGCACGAGCGGCGCCCACCGGCAGCCCCTACCGGCCCCGGTCGCCGCCGGGGCGTGCGCGGACGCCGCGCTCGCCCCCCAGGCGGACAACCTGCCCCGGGTCGCCGCGGCGGTCCTCTGCCTGATCAACCAGCAGCGCGCCGGAGCCGGCCTGCGCCCGCTGCGCGAGAACGCCCGGCTCGCGGGCGCCGCCCGGCGCCACAGCGACGACATGGCCCGGTCCCGGACCTTCGACCACGTCGGCTCGGCCGGCGACACCTTCGCGACCCGGATCGCCGCCTCGGGCTACCTCCAGAGCGGGCGAGCGGTGACCGCCGGGGAGAACATCGCCTGGGTGCCCGGCCGGCGGAGCACGGCCGGGGCGATGGTCGCCGACTGGATGAGCTCGGCCGATCACCGCGCGAACATCCTCGATCCGGGCTTTCGCGACACCGGCATCGGCCTGAGCCTGGCTCCGCCGTCCGGGTTCACCGGCGGCGGACCGGGAACCACGGTCACCGAGGACTTCGGCGCGCTCCACTGACCGGGGCGGCGGGGACCCGCTCCCGGCGCATCCCTTCGAGGTAGACGGTGGCCAGGCCGACGAGGGCTCCGGGGATCGCGTAGAGCGCGGTGGCCAGGTGCGTGTCCTTGATGCCGGGGACCTTCAGATGCCCGGACCGAGCGGTGTAGATCAGCAGGCCGATCACCACGGCCCCGAAGATGGCGCCGACGAAGGCGCCGACGATCCCGCCCCAGAAGCGGTCGGGCAGCCAGATCGTGAAGTGCCAGATGGCGAGACCCATCATCACCCAGGCGAGGATGCCCATCAGCGGCCGTGCCGGCGGTTGCGCGGCTTGGACTTCGAGGCCCCGCGGGGCTTCGGCGTCGGCTTGGCCGGGGCTCCGGGCATGACGACGTCCTCGGGCTCGAGATCGGCGGACGGATCGCGCGGGGCCTTCGGTGCCGGCGCGGCGGGAGCCGGGCGCGCCTTGGTCGGCTGGGCGGCTCCTCGCCCCTTGCGCGCCGGGCTCGGGCGGGCCGGCTCGGCGTCGACGTCGAGGTCGCGGACGAGCTCGTCGAACTCGCGCTTGGAGATCGACTGGTCGGGCAGGTCGGGCGTGGTCAGGCGGCCGGTCCGACCGGTCTTGCGGCCCTGCTCGGGGTCGACCTCGACGGCGGCGCTGCCGGACAGCGCGTAGGCGGGGACGACGCCGCCGTTCTCCGCGGCGATCCGCAGCCGGCGGCGGGCGTAGACCGGCTCGCGCTCCTTCCAGTGGGTGAGCACGGGCGAAGCGATGAAGATCGACGAGTAGGCGCCGGAGGCGACCCCGACGAGGAGGGCGAAGGCGAAGTCCTTGAGCGTCTGGCCGCCGAAGAGGAGCAGGCTGAGGACGGGCAGGAGCGTGCAGAACGTCGTCGCCAGCGACCGGGTGAGAACCTCGGACATGGACCGGTTGACGATCTGGGAGAAGGCGGCCCGGGGCATCCGGGGGACGTTCTCGCGCACCCGGTCGAAGACGATGATCGTGTCGTAGAGCGAGAAGCCGAGGATCGTCAGGAGGGCCGCGACCGTCGAGGTCGTCACCTCCCGCCCGGTCAGCGAGTAGACGCCCGCGGTGATCAGGAGGTCGTGCATGAGGGCGATCAGGACCGGGATCGCGTACTTCCACTCGAAGCGCAGGGCGATGTAGATCGAGATGACGAGCAGCGACGCGATGATCGCGTAGATCGCGCTCTTGGCCACCGTCTGGCCGAACGTCGGCCCGATCGAGCGGTCGGAGAAGCTCGGTGTGCCGCCGAACTTGGCCACGAGGGCGCCCTGGACCGCGGCGACCGATCCCGGCTGGAGCGTCTTGGTCGAGATCTGGTAGCCGTTCTGGCCGAGCTGCTTGGAGTTGACGACCTTCTGGATCTGGGCGTCGTTGACCCCCTGCGCCCGCATCACGTCGCGGATCTGGTTCTCGCTCGCCGGCCGGGTCAGCCCGGTCGTGATCTGGGTGCCCGACTTGAAGTCGATCCCGAAGTTCAGCCCCTTGCCGCCGATGGCCAGGGCGCCGACGAGGAGGATCACCCCGGAGAGGGAGAAGAACCAGCGCGAGGCGCCCATGAAGTCGAAGCGCAGCCGCCGGCCGCGATCCCGGGCCCCGAGCGCCCCGGCGCTCGAGATCACGCGCGACCGGCCGATCGACCCGAGGATCGCCTGGGTCGCGGCCACCGCCGTGAACAGGGAGGTGATCGTCCCGATGCCGAGCGTGAAGGCGAAGCCCTTGACCCCGGCCGTGGCCAGCATGAAGAGGATGAACGCGGTCATGAAGATGACGACGTTGGCGTCGATGATCGCGGCGATGCCCTTCTTGTAGCCGGCCACGATCGCCCGCTGGATCGAGCTCCCCGAGCGGTACTCCTCCTTGACGCGCTCGAACAGGACGATGTTCGCGTCGGCCGCGACCCCGATCGTCAGGATCAGCCCGGCGATCCCGGGGAGCGTGAGCGTGATCGGGATCAGCTTGATCAGGGCGTAGAAGTAGAGCGCGTAGATCAAGAGCGCCGTGACGGCGATCACGCCGAGGACGCGGTAGAAGGCGATGAGGAAGAGCGCGACGATGGCGAAGCCGACCAGGCCGGCGGTAAGCCCCTGGGCGAGCGCCTGCTTGCCGAGCGTGGCCGAGACCTGCTGCGAGGAGATCAGCTTGAGCTTGATCGGAAGGGCCCCGGTCTTCAGGAGGTTGGCCAGCTTCTGGGCCGAGTCGAGGGTGAACCCGCCCTGGATCTGGGAGCCGTTGCTCGCGTCGATGCCGTTCGGATACTGCTGGAAGTCGATCGACGGGACGGAGATCAGCTTGTCGTCGAGGACGATCGCGAAGTGTTGGAGGTTGGCCGTCCCGAGGAAGCTCGAGTCGCTGCCGCGCTTGGCGATCGCCTTGGTCACGTTCTGGAAGATCGTGCGGCCCCTGCTCGTGAAGTCGAAGGTCACGATCGGCTGCCCGGTCCCGGTCGCCGAGTTGTCGAACGACTGCTGGGGGTTCTTGATGTCCTTGCCGCTCAGCGCCGGGTCGTCGTTGAGGACGTAGTAGCTGTCGAGCGCGGCGGCCGACTGGTTCGGGGCCGCCTGGGCCTGGACGATCACCGTCCCCGGCTTGACCTGGACGACGCGCGACCCGGGCGGCTGGGCGCGCTCGGCGAAGAGGGCGCCGCGCGAGTCCTCCGGGCCGCCGATCACCTTGCTCTGCTTGTCGTTGACCAGGTACCAGGAGCCGTCGACGCCCGGGCCGAGTGTCGTGTCGTTGGGGCGGACCATCGCCGGGCGCTTGGCCGCGCGGAGGACGGCCTGGTAGAGCGAGATCCCGAACGAGGAGTCGCCCGGCCCGTTCGGATCGCCGGTGACGCTGTTGTCGCTCGGCGCCGCGGCCCCGGTGGGCCCGATGACGTTGGGCTCCCAGTCGTAGAAGTACATCTGCGCCGTCGTGCCGACCTGCTGCTGGGCGCGGGCGGCGTCCTTGACGCCGGGGAGGCTGACGGTGATCTGGTCGTTGCCCGACTGCTGGATCTCCGGCTCGGCCACGCCGAGCTGGTCGACGCGCTGGCGGATGATGTCGATCGCCCGGGTCAGGGAGTCGCTGTTGACCTGCGACTGGGCGGTCGGCTTGCCCTGATAGACGAGCTCGACGCCGCCCTTCAGGTCGAGGCCGAGCCGGGTCGGCTTGGCCTTGGAAAGGCCGGGGACGCCGGCCACGACGACGAGCGAGGCGAGGAGCATGCCGAGGACGAGTCCGAGCACGAGGATGTTGCGCCGGCGGTCGGTCATCGGCGAGCCCCCGAGCCGGACGGGGTCGGGCGGGCGGTCATCGGGAGGGCGTGAGGACGACCAGGAGGCCGCCGTCGTTGTCGTAGGCCGGGAAGAGGTCCGCCTTGGCCGCGGCCTCGAGGTCGCTCTCGGTGCGGAGTGTCGCGTCCTTGCCGAGCGCCCGGACCCCCCACTCGAGCACCGTGGCCACGTGGTTCTCCCCGCCGGTGAAGCGCAGGCCGAGGACGTCGGTTATCGGCTGGCCGATCACCTCCTCCTCCTCGAACCCGGTGAGCTCGAAGGAGCCCCGCCCGCAGCCGATGACCCGGCCCTCGCCGTCGCAGACGAAGAAGGCGGCGTCGGGCGCCGGGTAGTAGTCGTCGAGCAGCTCGAAGAGGAACCCGAAGCCGCATTTCTCGCAGCCGCGGACCTCGCGGCGGAACCCCTCGTAGCGATTCGAGGCGACGGTCCGGTCCCCGCAGTTGGGGCAGATGAAGGGATGGGACATGCGAATCGACAGGTTACTCGGGCCGGTTGAGGGTGGAGTAACGGCGCCGGTCAGAAGAGCGTGTGACCTTCGCGCGGCGCTTCCAGGCCGAGGTGCGACCAGGCCCGGGCGGTGGCCGCCCGTCCGCGGGGGGTGCGCTTGAGCATGCCGAGCTGGAGCAGGTAGGGCTCGTAGACGTCCTCGATCGTGTCGCGCTCCTCCCCGACGGCGATCGCCAGGGTCGAGAGCCCGACCGGACCGCCGTCGAACCGCTCGCAGACGACGCGGAGGATCTCCCGGTCGAGGCGGTCGAGTCCGATGTCGTCGATCTCGGCGAGGGCGAGCGCCTCGCTCGCCGCGTCCGGGGTGATCACGCCGCTCATCCGGACCTCGGCGTAGTCGCGCACCCGCTTGAGCAGTCGGTTGGCCACCCGCGGGGTCCCGCGACTGCGCCCGGCGATCGTCCGGGCCGCGTCCGGGTCGAGCTCGACCTCGAGGATCCGGGCCGCCCGGGCGACGATCGCCGCGAGCTCGCCCGTCCCGTAGGCCTCGAGCCGGGCCTGGATGCCGAAGCGGTCGCGCAGGGGGGTGGTGAGGAGGCCCGATCTGGTCGTCGCGCCGATCAGCGTGAACGGCGGGAGGTCGAGGGTGACGACGCGGGCTCCGGCCCCCTGACCGACGGTGATGGGCAGCCGCCGGTCCTCCATCGCCGGGTAGAAGGTCTCCTCGAGCGCCCGGGGGAGCCGGTGGATCTCGTCGACGAAGAACACGCTCCGCGGGGCCAGCGCGGTCAGGAAGGCGGCGATGTCGCCCTTGCGCTCGAGCGCCGGGCCGGCCGTCTGGACGAACGGGACCTCGAGCTCGGTGGCCACGATCTGCGCGAGCGACGTCTTGCCGAGCCCGGGGGGGCCGGCCAACAGCAGGTGGTCGAGCGCCTCCTCGCGGCCGCGGGCGGCGGCGATGGCCACCGCGAGCTGCTCCTTGAGCTGGGGCTGGCCGACGAACTCCTCGAGGCGCCGCGGCCGGAGCGAGCGGTCGAACTCGTCCTCCTCGACGAGGTACGGCGTCTGGATGCGGGAGCCCGGGGTGCTCATCGACCGACATCCGCGGCCCGCGCGGCGCGGAGCGCCCCGGCCAGGAGCTCCTCGGCACTCTCGCCCGAGGCCAGCCCGAGGAGTCGCTCGGCCTCGGCGTGGGGGAAGCCGAGCTCGACGAGGCCGTCGCGGGCGAGCACCCGCGGGTCGTCGGGGTCGCCGGGCGCCGCCGCCGGGCCGACGCCGGGCTCGACCTTGTCGCGCAGCTCGACGATGATCCGCTCGGCCGTCCGCCTGCCGATGCCCGGCACCGCCTGGAAGCGGCCGACGTCGCCGGCGGCGATCGCCCCGAGAAGGTCGCGCGGCGCCCCGCCCGAGAGCACGGCCAGCGCCACCTTCGGCCCGACCGACTGGACGCCCAGCAGCAGCAGGAAGAGCTCGCGCTCCTGCTCGGAGTGGAACCCGTACAAGACGAGCGCATCGTCGCGGACGATCAGCTGGGTGTGCAGGGTCACCTCGCCCCCGATCGCCGGGATGTGGGCCAGGGTGTGCGTCGAGACGGCCAGGCGGTAGCCGACGCCGGCGCAGAGGACGACGACGTGGTCGGTGCGGCGCACGGCCACCTCGCCGCGGATCAGGGCGATCATGCGCGGGCCAGGGCGGCGGCGAGCGGCGCCCGGTTGACGTGGCAGATGGCCACGGCCAGCGCGTCGGCCGCGTGGTCGGAGGACGCCGGCTCGTCGAGGCGCAGGAGCGCGGCGACCATCCGCCCGACCTGGTCCTTGCCGGCTCGGCCGCTGCCGCAGACGGCGCTCTTGACCTGCTGCGGGGTGTAGGCGTGGCAGGCGATGCCGCGCGCGCCGGCCGCCGCCATCACCACGCCGCGGGCCTGGCCGACGGCGAACGCGCTGCGGATGTTCTGGCCGAAGTAGAGGTCCTCGAGGGCCACGGCGCTCGGCTGGTGGCGGTCGAGGATGGCCGCGATCTCCGACTGGATCTGCGCCAGCCGATGCTCGCCCGCCGCCCGGGCCGCGGTCTCGATCACGCCGCCGTCGAGCGCGCACAGGCGCCCCGCCTCGCCGCGGACGACGCCGAAGCCGGTGCTGGCCAAACCTGGGTCGATGCCGAGCACGATCATCTGTTCGGTCTCCATTCTCCGCCGCCCACCGGACGCCTCCTCCGCCGTGGGTATCCTCGCGGCCCCTGGACGCGCTCGCCCACTCCGCCCTGTTCGTCGCCTCGGTGCTCGCTCTGGGGGCCGGCGCCGTCCGCGTGGCGTCGCTCGCCGCGCCGCGCGGCCTCGAGCGGGCGCTCGCCACCGCCGTGGTCGGCGCCGCGGCGGCCGTCCTCGAGGCCCTGGCGCTCGGTCTCGCCGGCCTCGGGAGCGACCCGCTCGCCCTGACCGGCGCCGCCCTCCTGTCCTGGGCGGCCGCCCGGCGGTGGGCGCCGGCTCCGGCCCACGGGGGGCTCGGGACCGAGCTCCTCGACTACCTCGCCGGCGCCCCCGGCGCCGTCCGCGCCGGGCTCGGAGCGCTCGCCGGCCTCCTCCTCGCGCTCGTCGCCTTCGAGCTCCAGCATCCGCTCGTCGGCCTCGACGGTATGGCCTACCACCTGGCGGAGATCGTCGCCTGGGTCCACACGGGCCACCCCGGGGCGATCGTCGCCTCGATCCCCGGCGTGCCGACGGGCTCCTACCCGCTGACCAACGAGGTCATCCTGAGCTGGGGGATCGGGCTGGCGCGGAGCTTCGCCCCCGTCGCCCTGTGGTCGGGTGCCACGCTCGGTCTGCTCCTGGCCGGAGGATGGCTCGGGCTGCGCCGCCTCGGCGTGCCCGGCGCGGTCGCCGGGCTCGCGCTCGCCGCCGTCGTCCTCGCCCCGGACTTCACGGCTGAGCTGAACACCCCGATGAACGACGGCGTCACCCTCGCCTGGCTGGTCGTCGCCGCCGCCCTGACCGTGGCCGCGGTCCCCGACCGCCCGCGCCTCTACGCGATCGCCGTCCTCGCCGGGGCGCTGTCGATCGGGACCAAGACGACGGCCGGACCCCTGGTGGTGATCGTCCTCGCCGTCGGGGCCGCGCGCCTGCGCGCCTGGTCGCGTCCGGCCCTGCTCCTCGCCGGGCTGGCCGGGATCCTCGCCGGGGGCACGTGGTATGTCCGCAACCTGATCCAGCACGGCTCCCCCTTCTGGCCGCTCCTCCCTGGCCCGTTCGGCGACCCGGTGCCGGCGAGCCTGGTCCCGGCCGACGTGCGCTTCATCGCCCGTCCCCTGGCCACCCTGCACGGCCGCCTGGACGACTACGCCCGGCTCATGGCCGGCAACATCCTGCTGCTGGCCGGCGGTCTCGGGGCCGCCGGGCTCGCCCGCACCCGGCGGGTGGCCGCGGCCAGCGCGCTCACCGCGCTGAGCCTGCTGCTCTGGGCCGACGCGCCCTTCACCGGCCTCGGGCGCGACCCGGCGGGCGACCTCTCGCTCGCGGTCACCCGCTACCTCCTCCCCGGCGTCGCCTGCGGCGCCGTCGCCCTGGCCCTGGCGGCCCGGCGGCGGGGCGCCGGCGGCCGCATCGCGGCGGGCGCCCTGGCCGCGGCGCTCCTCTGGAGCCTCTACCAGTCGGCCCAGTTCGACTTCCCCACCCTCCCGAGCCTCGCGCGCCTGGTCGCGGGCGCGGCGGTCGGGGCGGCCGTCGCGGCCGGGGCCGCGCCCGCCCTGCGTCGAACGCCCCTGCGGCTCGCTCTCCCGGTCGCGGCGATCGTGCTCCTGGCCGGGGGCCTGGCCGTCGCCGCCTCCGGCTATGTCGCGCGCAACGCCGCGACGAACACCACATTCGCCGCCCCGCTGCTGCGCTGGTTCTCCGCCCAGGCCGCGTTCCGCGACGGCGCCGACCCGATCGCGACCACCGCCCCGCGGATCGGGCTCCTCGCCGGGGCCGAGCTCCGCCACGGCCTCGACCTGATCGGCCCGCGGGAGTCGTGCGCCGCGATCCGGGCCCGGGCTCGACGCGGCTGGGTCGTGGTTCTCGACTTCCCGACCTTCCTGATCAAGTTCTTCCCGACCAGCCCGGCCGGGGCCTGTCTCGCCGGCGCGCGGCCGCTGTTCGTCGACGGGGGGTTCCGGGTCTACCGGTCGGGCTGAATCAGCGGGTGTAGACGATGAACGAGGTGCGGCGACCGACCGCGTCGTAGAGGGACCGGGCGGGGGCGTTGAACTCCTGGGTGTGCCAGTAGACCCGGTCGGCGCCGCGGGCGTCGGCGGCGGCGTAGACCGCCTCGATCAGCGCCCGCCCGAACCCGCCGCCGCGGGCCGCGCGGGCGACGAAGAGATCCTCGAGGTAGCAGTAGCGCCCCTCGGTCCAGGTCGACGGGTGGAGCACGGCGTGGGCGAGGCCGACCGGGCGGTCGTCGGCGTCGACGCAGACGAGGCCGAACATGTCGTCCGCGGCGACCAGGCGGCCGAACGTCGCCCGGGCCACGGCGGGGGTCGCGGCGTGGCGGTAGAAGGCGTTGTAGTCGGCCCAGAGCCGCTCCCAGTCCTCGCGATCACGCTCCGCGAGCGGCCGGACGGCGCCCGGGGCGGACACCGGCCCTCAGCCGGCGACGCGCTCGAGGATCTCGTCCGAGGCCTCGAAGTTCGCGTAGACGGCGCCGATGTCGTCGTGCTCCTCGAGCGCGTCGATCAGCCGCAGGAGCCGGCCGGCGACCTCCTCGTCGACCTCGACGAGCATCGTCGGCTGCTGGGTCACCTCGGCGCTCTCGAGCTCGATGCCCGCGTCCTCGAGCGCCGCCCGTACCGCCGCGAGGTCGCTCGGGTCGGTGAGGATCTCGAACGCGTCCCCGTCGGAGACGATGTCCTGGGCCCCGGCCTCGATCGCGACGAGCAGGTCATCCTCGCCGTGGCGCGAGCCGTCGACGACGATCACGCCGCGCTTGTTGAAGAGGTAGGCGACGCTCCCCGGCTCGCCGAGGTTGCCGCCGCCCTTGCCGAGCATGTGACGGACGTCGGCCGCCGTCCGGTTGCGGTTGTCGGTCAGGACCTCGATCAGCAGGGCCACGCCGCCCGGCCCGTAGCCCTCGTAGAGGACCGCCGTGAACGCCTCGGCGTCGGCGCCCGCACCGACGCCCTTCGCGATCGCCCGCTCGATGTTGTCCTTGGGCATCGACGCGTCCTTGGCCTTCTGGACGGCGTTGCCGAGGGCGGCGTTCATCTCCGGATCGCCGCCGCCGTCGCGCGCCGCGACGGTGATCGCCCGGGCGAGCTTGGTGAAGTGCTGGCCGCGCCGGGCGTCGACGATCGCCTTCTTGTGCTTGATCGACGCCCACTTCGAATGACCCGACATCGACGTGATTCTAGTCGGCGTCCGGCCCGGCCGGTCCGACCGGGCCGGCCGGGGCGTAGCGCCGGTACCAGTCCACCGTGCGGCGGGCGCCCTCGGCGAGCTCGACGCGCGGCGCCCAGCCGGTCAGCCGGGCGAGCTTGCCGTGGTCGACGACCTGGCTGGTCGGCTCGCCCGGGCCGGCGGCCGCGCCGCGGATGTCGGGGTCGAAGGGCGCGGCGGCGGCGGTGAACACGGCGCGGACGATCTCGAGGACCTGGTGCGCCTGGCCCCCGCCGGCGTTGAACGCCTCCCCGGCGGCGCCGGCATCCGCGGCGAGCGCCCGGTCGATGGCCAGGTAGGCGGCCGCGGCGTCCTCGACGTAGAGGAAGTCGCGGCGCGGCGTGCCATCCGAGCGGATGACCGGCCGGCGGGCGGCGAGGGCCGCCCAGACCGAGCTCGGGACGAGCCGGGAGGCGTTCATGTCGCCACCGCCGTAGACGTTGGCCAGGCGGGCGACGGCGACCGCGAGGCCGTAGGTCGTCCCGTAGCTGCGGGCGATCAGGTCGGCGGCGGCCTTGCTCGCGTCGTAGGGGTGGGCCGGCCGGAGGGGTAGGTCCTCGGTGGCGGCCACGTCGGCGGCCGCCGGCCCGTAGACGGTATCCGAGGAGGCGACGATGACCCGGCCGACCCCGGCCGTCCGGCACGCCTCGAGGACCCGCCAGGTCCCGGCCACGTTCGTCTCGAACGTCTCGACCGGCGCGCTCCGGGCCGTGGCCACGATCGGCTGAGCGGCCAGGTGGAAGACGACGTCGACCGGTCGCGCGGCGATCGCCCGGGCGAGGCCGGCGCCGTCGCGCACGTCCCCGGCCACCGCCTCGACGGCGGCGGCGACCCCCTCGAGGGCGAGCGCCGACCCGCCGGCGTCGCCCCGTTGGAGGACGCTCACGCGGTCGCCACGGTCCAGGAGCGCCTTGACCAGCCACGAGCCGACGAGCCCGTGGCCGCCGGTGACGAACGCGTGGCTCACCCGTCGCCGAACCGTCGCCGTCCGGGGCCCTCAATCACCACGCGTCGCCGCCGCCGGGCCTCATCGGCCGCCAGTATGACCGGGGGTCACCGGACGGCGCGGACCGGCCGCGAGCTCGCGGTCAGCCGACCGACGAGGAGCTCGACGCTCCGCTCGAGCTGGTCGAGCGTCGCGTCCTCGACGCCGCGCAGTCCGAGCGTCCGGTTCAGCCAGGCGTTGATCTCCCGGTGGCTGCCCCCGCCGGCCCGGCGGAGCTCGGAGACGAGCCGGTGGCGCTCCTCGCGCAGGCCGGCCCGCCGCTCGAAGGTGGACGGGGGCTGCGGGGGATCCGGAGCGGTGGCCCGCGCCGGAGGGGCGCCGGCCGGGGCGCCGAACAGCGTCATCTGGGGGGAGACGTCGGCGCTCAGGGGGACGAACGCCGCGTCGGCGCCCGCCGCGGACGCCCGTCGCGGCTCGCGCTCGGCGATCCCGTCGCCGGGCTCGCCCGGGCGGAGCGCCTGGCGGAGCTCCGACTCGATCGCCGCGGCGTGGCCGCGGAGGATCGGGTCGGCCGGGAGGTAGAGCCAGGACGGCGACGGCGGGCGGCCCGGGCTCGTGCGCACGAACCGCCCGACGATCTGGCGGAAGATCAACGGCGTCTTGGCCGCGGTCGCGTAGACCCCGACGCGCAGGCGGGGGATGTCGACGCCCTCGGAGACCATGTTCACGGCGACGATCCACGGCTCGGTCGACCCGGCGAACCGCGCCAGCCTGCGCGCGGCCTGGGCGTCGGAGTGGAGCACGACGACCGGGGCCCGCCCGGTCTGGTCGTGCAGGAGCCGGGTCAGGCGCCGGGCGTGGGCGCCGTCGGCGGCGACGACGAGGCCGCCGGCCCCGGGATGCTCGCCGGCGCGGAGGTCGTTGAGCTTGGCGTTCGCCTCGCCGATGATGCGGGCGAGGCCGTCGGGGAGGTCGGTCGAGATCGCCGTCCGGTAGCGGCGGCCGGCCTCGCGGGTCGAGAGCACCTGCTCGAAGGACGACTCGATCACGTCGTCGCCGCTGCGCCAGGAGAGGGTGCCGTCGTAGGTGACGAAGCCGACCGGGCGGCAGACGCCGTCGCGGACGGCGTCGGCGTACTCGTAGGAGACGTCGGCGACCGCGAACCCGCTCGGGTCGTAGCGGACGCCGGGGATCGGGGTGGCGTCCGAGCGGAACGGGGTCCCCGAGAGGAGCAGCCAGCGGGGGCTCGCGCGGAAGGCCCGGGCGAACCCGACGCCCCAGGCGAGATCCTCGCCGAGGTGGTGGGCCTCGTCGGCGATCACCAGCGTCCCCGGGGTGATCCCCCGGGCCCAGCGCTCGGGGTCGCCCGCGATGCGGGCGTAGGTAACGGCGATGCCCTGGAAGTCCTGGGGCGGCCGCGGGCCGGGGGCGTCGGGGACGAGGTGGAGGCCGAGCCGCGCGGCCGCGGTCGCCCACTGGCGGGTGAGCGGCGTGGTCGGGCAGAGGACGGCCACCCGGGTCGCGGAACGGTCGGCCAGGAGCCGGCGGGCGAGCTCGAGGGCCGGGAGCGTCTTGCCGGCACCGGGGGCGGCGGAGATCAGGAAGGGGCCGCCGGGCCAGGCGGCGAGCGAGTCGAGGGCGTGGTGCTGCCAGGCGCGGAGGCTCGTCATGGACCGGGCATGGTGCGCGACCGGGCGGACGGATCGGGCCCGGGCACGAGGGAGGCCGCCGGCGGGAGCCCGAACGGTCGACCGGCCGCGCGAGCGCGCGCCCCCGGCGGGCGCACGGGCCATTACATTGACGAGGTGCTCGTCCCCGACGAAGCGGTCGATGTGCTCGCCGAGCCGGGGCGCGCTCCGGTCGCGCCGCCCGCGTCCGGGGAACCACCGCCGGGCGGCGCCGGGAGCACGCCCGCGACCGCCGCACGCGGGCGGCCGGGCGCCGGTCAGGGTCAGGCTCAGGAATTCCTGGCCGGGGACGGGATCCGCGGGGTGGGGATGGTCTGCATCATCGTGGCCCACCTGGCCGGGGGGACGCTCGTCATCGAGCAGGTGTACACGCGGGGGTTCCGGGCGGGGTACGGCCCGGTCGGCGGCGTCGTCCTCTCCGGGCTCCAGCTCGCCCTGCCGGTCTTCTTCATCCTCTCGGCCTACCTGATCTCGCGGCCCTACATCCGGGCCTACGTGCTCGGGCGGCGGACGCCGTCGCTGCGCCGCTACCTGACCCACCGGGTGCTGCGGATCATCCCCGTGTTCTGGCTCCTGGGCGCCGCGATGTTCGTCGTCTACGGGACACAGCGCTCCTCGGCGAGCGAAGTCGCCGCGGTGTTCGGGTTCCTCCAGATCTACGTCCCGAGCGGCGCGGCGAACTTCCTCGGCCAGGCGTGGACGATCGATGTCGAGGTCGCCTTCTACCTGATCGTCCCCCTGAGCGCCTGGGCGATGGGGCGCGCGACCCGGCGCCTCGGGGTCGCGCGGGGCGGGCGCGAGCTGTCGCCGCGGGCCCGGGTCCTCGTGATCGTCGGCCTGCTCGCCGCGGCGACCCTGGTCAGCGCCTACATCCGGTCCACCCGGATCGGCACCCTGTGGACCGAGAGCCCGCCGGCGACCTTCTACTTCTTCGCTCCGGGGATCGCCCTGGCCGCGCTCGAGCTCGAGCTCCGGGAACCGCTGCGCCGCGGCCGCCTCCCCCACCTCGCCCTGATCCTCGGGACCTCCGGCGGTCTGATCGGCCTGGTGCTGGCGATCGGGACCGCCGACCAGAGCAACGCCCTCCTGGCCGCCGGCGGCCTGGCCCGGACGCTCGGCGTCATGCTGGCCACCGGGCTCGCGTTCGCCGCGCTCCTCGTCCGCCAGTGCGCCCGGGGGGACAGCCCGCGCTGGGTCGACAACCGGGTCTCGCGGGCGCTCGGGGCGCGCTCCTACCCGTGCTACATCATCCAGAGCGCGACGGTCTACGAGACGTTCCGGATCGTCGGACGGGTCGGCGGGCCGTGGACCGAGCTCCTCGTCCTGACCGCGGTCGGGCTGCCGCTCACCCTGGCCGCCGGGGCGGTGGTCCACGCGGCGATCGAGCGGCCTGTGCTCGCCTGGGGCCGCGGCCGGACGCACCGGCCCGTCGTCGCGCGCAACGCGTGAGCGAGCCCGGGCGGGCGGCGGTCAGGCCAGCGACGCCCGGGGGCGGGGACGCGGCGATCTGGGCGCTCCTCGCCGGGGCGGCCGGGGTCCTCGCCGCGGCCACGCTCGTCGTCGCCGCCCCGGTCAGCCGCCTCCTCTTCCCACCGGTCCACGTCCACTTCTTCTCGGTCTGGCTGGGGCTCGTCCACCCGAAGCCGGTCGAGGAGACCCGCTACCTGATGGCGGTCGCGGTGACCATCGCCGCGGCGGTCGGCCTCGCCCGCGCCGGGGTCCCGAGCCGGCGTCCGAGCGACCGGATCCTCGGCCCGGTGGCGGTGGCGGCGAAGCTCGGGGTGGTCGGCCTCGCCGCCTGGTGCTTCACGCGCTACGAAGCGGCGAACGACAAGGTCGGGGTCGGCCACTTCCGCGCCCTCGATCTCGCCGGGGGGGGACTGGTCGCGCTCGTCGTCGCCGGGCTCGTCTGGCGGCGTCCGCGGAGCGTCGAGCCGGCCGCCCCCGGCGCGCGGAGGACGCCAGCCGCGCGCCTCCTCTGGCCGGGCCTGGCCACCCTGACCAGCGCGTGCTGGCTGTTGCCGGCGATCTACCGCAACCGGAACATCGGCCACGGGCTGTTCGTGATGTGGTGGCACCTCGAGTTCGTCTACGGCGACTTCGTCGCCACCCTCGGCGGGCGGACGCCGCTGGTCGACTACAACGCCGAGTACGGGTCGCTGCTGCCGCTGATCCTCGAGCCGCCGCTGCGAGCGCTCGGGCCGTCGGTCGGCGCCTTCACCGTGCTGATGTGCCTGCTGACCCTCGCCGCCCTCCTCGCCGTCGAGCGGGCCCTGGCCCTGGTGAGCCGCAGCGAGGCGCTCGCCTTCGGCCTCTACCTGCCGTTCCTGGCCGCCGGGTTCTTCACCGAGTACCGCGGGGGGACCGAGCGCTTCTACTTCGCCAACTACTTCGCGGTGTTCCCCCTGCGCTACCTCGGCCCCTACCTCCTCTTCTGGCTGAGCGTGCGCCACCTGCGGGGACGGGGTCCCCGGTCGGCGACGTGGCTCTTCGCGGTCGGGGCCCTGGCCGCGCTCAACGACGTCGAGTTCGGCCTCCCGGCCCTGGCGGCCACGGTCGTCGCCCTGGCCGCCGCGGCGCCCCGCGACCAGGCGATCCGGGCCTGGCTGGCGCCGCTCGCCCGTTGCGCCGCGATCGGGGTCGGGGCCGCGCTCGCCGCCGTCGTGGCCGCCCTCTGGCTGCGCACCGGCCAGCTGATCGAGCCGGGCCGCCTGACCCGGTACGCCCAGCTCTTCGGCCGGGCCGGCTTCGGCGAGGTCCCGACGCCGACGATCGGCCTGCACCTGGTGGTCTACGCGACGCTCGTGGCCACCCTGACCCTCGCCGCCCTGCGCCACCGCCGCCTGGCCGCCGACCGGGCCCTGACCGGGGCGCTCGCCTTCGCCGGGGTGTTCGGGCTGGGGGCGGGCTCCTACTACATGGGCGGGTCGAACCCGAGCCAGCTGATCGGGGTCTTCTCGGCCTGGGCCCTCGCCGTCGCCCTGCTCGCCCTGGTCGCCGTCCGGGGGCTCGCCGACTGGCGCGTGGGCCGGGCGACCCGGCCACCGGTCTTCGCCACGGCGGCCGGCCTCCTCCTCGCCGGGGTGCTGGCGACGGCGCTGACCCAGTTCCCGGCCCCGTGGACCGAGCTGCGGCGGATCGCCGGCCGCGCCGCCCAGCAGCCGTATGACCGCACGGCGGCGAGCGCGTTCGTGCGCCGGACGGCGCGGGCCGGCGAGCCGGTGGTGGTGCTCGAGGCCCTCGGCCCGCTGATCGCCCGGGGGGCGGGTGTGGAGAACGTCTCCCCGTACAGCGAGGTCTGGGCGGTGTGGAGCGAGGAGCAGCTCAAGGAGATCGTCGACGCCCTGCACCGGGCCCGGGGGACCCGCTTCTACCTCGGGCGGGCGGGCGCCGCCCCGGGGATCCCGGTCTCCCTGGCGAGGGCCGGCTTCGCCCGCGTCGCCTACGACCCGCCGAGCGAGCTGACCGAGTGGCGGTGGGCGGGGGCGTGACCGGCGGACTCATCGCCGACCAGGCGCTCCTCGTCGCGGCCGTCTGCGCACTCGCCGCCGCCGGGCTGCGCCTGGCCTCGGCGGCCGCGCCGGACGGCCTCGAGCGGGCGCTCGCCACCTTCGCGTTCGCGGCGGCCGGCGCCGTCGTCGAGGCGCTCGGCCTCGGCCTGGTCGGGCTGGGCGGCGACACCAGCGCGCTGACCGTGGCCGCGCTGGCCACCTATGCGGCCGCGCGGGCGCTCCTCCCCCGCCCGGCGATCTCGCCGGCGGCCGAGCTCCTCGCCTGGGTCCGGGGCGCCGCGCCGGGGGCGGTCGCCGGCGTGGGCGCGGCGGCGGGGATCGCCGCCGCCTGGATCGCCTGGCAGGTGCGCCACCCCCTGATCGGCCCGGACGCGCTGACCTACCACCTGCCGATCGCCTCGGCCTGGGTCCAGAACGGCCGCCCGGGAAGCGTCGTCGAGGTGCTCGACGGGTTCCCGTTCGGCAACTACCCGCTGACCAACGAGGCGCTGGTGGCCTGGATGCTGGGGATCTCGCGGAGCTGGGTGGCGGTCTCGATCTGGTCGCCGGTGCTCCTGGTAGGGGTGGCGATCGGAGGCTGGGTGACGCTGCGAGAGTTGGGCGCCGGGCCGGCCGAGCGGGCGCTGGCGATGATCGCGGTATCCGTGTCCCCGCTGATGATCGGGCAGCTCGGGGCCCCGTACACCGACATCGCGGCGCTGGCCTGGCTGGCCGTGACGGCAGGGCTGGCCACGGCCGCCCGGCGCCGGCCGGGCCTGATCTACCCGGCGGTGCTGGGGGCGGCGCTGTGCGTGGGTACGAAGACGACCCCGGCAGTCCTCATCCTCGCGCTGGGGCTGGTGGCGGTTCGGCCGCTGCGGGCGAGCCGCGGCCGTTGGCTTCTGCCAACCCTGAGTGTCGCGGTCGTCGTCGGCGGGATCTGGTCGGTGCGCAACCTGATCGACCACGGCTCGCCGCTGTGGCCGCTGGTGAGCGCGCCGTGGGGCACGCCGATCCCGTCGGCTTTCCGCCCGCTGGAGGGGCGCTTCCTCGACCATGCACGACATCTCGTCGGGACTTACTGGCGCGATTACTTGTCCGTGCTCGGGGGGACGGCCGTTCTGATCGGGAGCGGCATCGCCTTTCCGCTGCTGCGACGGTCACGGGCGGCGCTGCTCTCGGCCATGGCCGCAGGGGCGGCGCTCCTGGTGTGGGCCGCCGCCCCCTATACGGGCATCGTGCAGTTCGGCGCCATCGGGGCAATCGCCAACCTTCGGTACCTGCTCCCGGCCATCGCGGCGTGCACGGTCGCGCTCACAATCTCCTCGGTCGGCGCCGGCCGGGGGTTGCGCCTGGCCGTGCGGGCGGCGCTGATCGGGTCGATCGCCTACTCGGTCGTGCGCACGGCGGCGTTCGGCCCCCTGCGACCGTCGCTGGCGACGCTGGTCGTCGCGGCGGCAGCCGGGGCGGCCGCGGCGGCGATCGTCCGCGGGCCGGGGCTGCGGGTGGACCGCCGCCTGGTCGGCGTGGTGCTGGGCCTGGCCGCGACGCTCGGCCTGGCGGTCGGGGCCCACGGCTACGTCGAGCGCTTCCTGGCGGCCGACTCCCCGGCGAACCGGTCGCTGTACGACCTGCCCGCCGTCCGCGACGCAACCGGCCCGATCGCCTCGGCGCCGGGAGAGTTCGTGCTGCTGCGAGGCGACCGCCTCCAGCACCCGCTGGCCCTGATCGGCGGGGACGAGAGTTGCGCGGCGGTGCGCGAGCGGCTGCGGCGGGGGCCGGTCGTCCTCGTCGCGGGGTCGAGCGAGCTGGGATGCCTGCGCGGCGTGGCTCCGGTCTCGAGCGACCGCTACGACTCGGTGTATGGCTGAGGGGGGCGGAGCGCATGCAGGCTCCACGCGACGAGCGGCACTCGCGCCGCGACGCTCCGACCGGCCCCGGCGCCGGCGGTCGGCGTCGCCCCCTGGTTGACGTTCGCCGCGACGGCCGCCCCGTGGCTCGTCGCGCTGGCCGGCGCGCTCCAGATCGCCCAGGCGGTCGCCGCGACGGCGGCGAGGGCAACGAGCGCCGCGAGCGTGGCCGCTCCCCGGCGAGCGGAGTGCGGGCCCCGTGGCCCCCATCCAGCCCGAGCGCGAGCGGTCCCGGACATCAGGGCCCAGCGGTCAGATAGACGTCGAAGCTCGCACCCTGGCAGGCTCTCGCGGCCGCGGCGCTCAACGCCAGGGCACCGGAGACGTCGACCTCTAAGGACACCGGCCGACTCACCGCCGTGCGTTGCCGGCGCGGCTCGGCACCGGGGCGACCGCCGCACGTGATCGGGGACCTTGCGGGCGTGGGGCGGGCGCGGTAGCGTCCGCAGCGGAATCTCGGGGCGGAGAAAGGACGGGGTATGCGGCGCTGGGTGCTGGGGGTCTTGGCCGTTTCGCTGGGCGCCCTCGCGGTGATCTTGGCGGAGACCGCGGCCGGGGGCTCGGCCCCGGTGCTCGTGCTCCGCGACGCCGCGTCGGGAGCGATCCACCCGCCGACGCTGACCGAGCGGACGACCGACCCCGGCGGCACCGTTCACACCGTCACCAAGCGACTTCCGTTCATCTCCGCCGGCACGCTCGGATCGGCGGCTGACTCCATCGGTGGCCCGCTTCCGGCCGCCGCGCACGCGCAGGCCAATACCGGCGCGGCGGCCGGCGCCGCGGGCTCCGCCGTGCCCGGCTTGTCGCCCAGCACGCTCGGCTGTAGCGGGCGCACCTCGCTCGGCAACGTGCGCGTCAACCAGGACTGCGGCTATCGACTCCAGTCCGAGGAGGGGATCGCCTACAACCCGGTCGACCCGAAGAACTTCGTCGCCGGCATGAACGACGAGCGGCAGGGTCGCAACCAGTGCGGGATCGCCTTCTCGCTGAACTCCGGACGCAACTGGGGCGACGGACTCCCGCCGTTCCAGGCGTGGCGCAACGCTCCGGACCTGATGCTGCCGACCGCGGCCGATCCCAACCGCCACACGATCCTCGGCGACCCCGGGACGTTCGGCATCTACCAGCGCGCAAGCGATCCCGCGATGGGCTTCGACAGCCGCGGGCGGGCCTACTTCAGCTGCGTGACGTTCGACAGCAACACCAACGCGTCCGGCGTGTTCGTCACTGCCTCCCCGGCCGGCGCCAAGGGCTCGTACTTCTTCAACATCGACACCGGCACCCAGCCGAACAACCGGCCCATCGATCGCAAGTTCAAGGTCGTCGAGGACAACAGCCCGCTCGTCGCTCACGACAAGGAGTTCGTCGCCGTGGACTCATTCCCCGCGAGCCCGAACCGCGACAACGTGTACGTCACCTGGACGGTGTTCCGGCTCGACGATCAGGGCAACTTCGTACGCTCGCCGATCTTCGGCTCGATGTCGACCGACGGCGCGCTGACCTGGTCGACACCCGAGGAGATCAGCGGCAACTCCCCGACGCTGTGCTTCTTCGGAAACGCCCTCGATCCGAGCCAGAGCCCGAATCAGTGCAATTTCGATCAGGGCGCCGACCCGGTCGTCCTGCCCAACGGCCAGCTCGAGGTCGTCTTCAACAACACCAATACCCCGGCCGGCAACCCCAACGGGCAGCAGCTCGCCGTCCACTGCGCCCCATCGGGGAGCTCGACCGCCGGCACCGCGCACTTCAACTGTGCCGCCCCGGTCAAGGTCGGCGACGACATCGTCACCGGCGAGCCGGTCTGCGATTTCGGGCGGGGCCCCGAGGAGTGCATCCCCGGCAACTACGTACGGACCGATGACTTCCCCCGCATCGCGATGCGCCGCTCCAACGGACATCTCTATGCCACCTGGCAGGACTACCGCAACGGCGAGTTCGACATCCAGCTCGCCAGCTCGACCGACGGAGGCGCGACCTGGACGTCCAGCACGACGGTCAACGCCACGCGCAACCTCGATCACTACGAACCGGCGGTCGCCGTCTCGCCCATCCCGGCCCCCCTCGGCTCCGACCTGGTGGGCGTCAGCTACTACCGCACCGGCCGGGTGCCGAACGAGAACACCGTGCCCGCGGGCGGCTTCGCGCCCGGCCAGCCCGGCGTCCAGGCGCGCCCGTCCGACTACACGCTGGCCGGGGGCACGGGCACGAACACGCCGTTCGAGGCGAAGACGATCTCCCCGAGCTTCCCGCCGCCCGGCGGCGACCAGTTCGGCTTCCTCGGCGACTACAGCGGGCTGACGATAACCCCCGAAGGCCTCGCCCATCCGATCTGGGCGGACACCCGCAACGTCGACCCGCTCGCCCCGGCGAACGGCGTCGTCAACGACGAGGACGTGTTCACCGACGCCATCAGCCTCCCGCGCCGGTAGACCGCCACCGCCGCGCCCCAGCTCGGCACCGCCGGCCGGCGACCGCCCAACCAGACCGCTCAGCCCTGGCCGGCCAGGAGCACGGCGAGCTGGCGCGACTGGACGAGGAGCCGGCCGTCCGCGCTCCAGAGCTCGCCCTCGTCGTCCATGAAGCCGTCGGCGACGAGGCGGGAGCGGAACACCGCGAGCACCGGCTCCCCCGCCGGCGGCGGCGGGCGGCGGAAGTGGATCGTCAGGTCGACCGTCGGCGCGTGGGGCGGCTCGCGCAGGCGCGAGGACACGGCCGGCCACCAGCCGTCGGTCAGGAGCGCCGCCCCCGGCAGGTCGATCGCCCGGCCGTCGCGGAAGCGGACCCACCCGCCGGTGAGCGACTCCGACCCTCCGGCGAACGGCGGCGGACCGATGCATTGGCGGTACTCGAGCCGTCTCGCGAACGCCGGGGACCGCCCGCCGAGCGCATCGTCGATCTCGGTGACCGCCGTCTCCTCGAACCGGCTCGCCGCCGGCATCGCCGCATCCTCGAACTCCGGCCCCGACCGGCGCCGGCTGGCCACGGCGAGCGCGGCCAGCCGCAGCGCGTCGCCCTGGCGCAGGCGCAGCGCCACGGTCGTCGTCGAGCGGCTCGAGCGCAGGCGCTCGACCTCGAGCTCGAAGCGGCCGGCCCGCGGCGGCTCGAGGTAGTGCGTGGTCAGCGAGCGGATGGTCTGGCCCGGACCGGCCGCCGCCCCCACCGCCGCCGTGAGGATCGCCGCCAGGTAGCCGCCGTGGGGCCCGACCCCACCCCACCAGTCCCGGCTCAGCGTCCCCGTGAAGCCCCCGTCCACCGCCGCCAGGGCGATCGCCCGGTCGAGGCTCGTCGGGTGCTCGGGTCGCGCGGGCGCCATCAGTAGTAGACGTCGTAGTACCCGTGGGCGACCTGTCCCGCCACCCCGGCCAGACACCGGCTCAGGCGGGTGTAGAGAGGTGACGGCGGCTCGGACTCGAGGATCACCGGCCCCTTCGCGAGCCGCCCCCGAAGGTCGGCGCACGTCTCCCCCGGGCCGATCACGCTGAGGCCGTGCTCGAGCCCGTCGCCGCGGAGCATGACCACCGTCCCCGGGGCGCTCGAGATCAGCCGCGACCCGTTGACGAGCCCCGGGAGCTGCGCCCGCAGGAGCGGGCCGTCGGCCAGGCCCGTCGCGGCGTGGCGGGCGACATAGCCGTCCGCCGCCGCCGCCAGCCCCACCGTGCACGCGATCGCCCCGACCCCGGCGACCAGCCAGCGGCTCGGCCCGACCCCCCGCCGGACGGCGGCGACCGCGAGGCCGCCGAGCGCCGGCGACGCCGCGAGGAGGGCGAGCGACGGCACGTACGGGTAGCCGAGCGCCGCCGTCCGCCAGCCCGACCAGACGATCGACGCCCCGAGGACGGCGGCGACCAGGCGGCGCAGGCCCGGCGTCGCCCCGCGGGCGGCGAGCCCCGCGGCCAGCGCGCACGCGGCCAGGGCCGGGAGCAGGTAGCGGGTCGCCCCGACGGCGAAGTCGTCGGCCAGGATCCCCGTGTACGGGGCCAGGCCCCAGGCCAGGAGGGCCGCCCCCGCCGCCGCCCCCGCCGCCAGGGCCGCCCGCGACCGGCGCACGAGCGGGAGCCCGACCGCCGCCGCGGCCAGGAGGATGCCCCCCGCCACCACGTCGAGATAGCCCTGGTAGTGGGTGCCCACCAGCTTGCGCGGATGGTCGAGGAAGCTCACCTCGAACGGCACCAGCCCAGCCGGGACCGGGTCGCCCCACGGCGCCGCGACCAGCGGCCAGAGCGGCGACCCGTGGACGACCAGGTTGCGCAATGGCCAGAGCCCGCCGATCACCACGCCCAGCCCGACCACCGCGGCCACCCGCGCCGGATGGGCCCGGGTCACCGCCCGCAGCGGCCGGGCGCAGAGCACGGCCAGGGCGACGATCAGGAGCGCCGGCGTCGTCTTCGTCCCCAGGCACAGCGCGGCCGCCAGGATCGCCGGGTAGACGAGCGCGGGGGCCCGCCGCGACGCGACCCCGAGGCCGGCGGCGACGACCAGCCAGGCGGTCGCCGCGATGTCGGTCGTCGGACCCCCGAGTCCGAACACGGCGAGCGGCAGCACGCACACCGCGCCCACGGCCAGGGCCCCCACCGCCCGCGGGACCTCGAGCTCGCGCAGGACCAGCCAGGCGCCCGCGGCCAGGGCCGCGAGGAGCAGGGGCGACCAGATCGACGCGATCACCCAGCTGCGCGAGATCGCGAGGGCCCAGGCCACGACCACCTCGTTGGTCACCGGGTAGTTGGCCACCGGGAGCCCGTCGAGCACGCCGACCACGCTCCCCGGCCGTCCGTTCTGCACCCAGGCCGAGGCGATCGGCAGGTGGTAGATCAGCCCGTCGCCGCCGATGAACGGGTGGCGCAGCTGGTGGACGATCCACCCGACGACCACGCCCGTCGTCGCCCCGACCCCCACCGCCGCCGCCGCCGGCATCCGCCGCAGCCAGGCGATCAGCTCGAGACCGGGCGCGAGCGCCGGCCGCGGAGTCGAACGGCGCACGGCGACCCAGCCGGCGAGCGCCGCCCCGGTCAGGACGACGCGGTCGCCCCCCGCCCCGACCAGCCCGAGGGCGAGCGCCTCGACCACGGCCGCCGCCGCCGCGAAGGTGAAGGCGCTGAGCACCCGCTCGAGGCCGCCCGCCCCCAGCTGGGCGGCGACGCGCAGCCCGCCTGCGGCCAGGGCCACCGCCGCCACGACGAGAAGCGCATGCCCGGCGAGGACCGGCGGGGTCATCCCGCCCCGGTCAGCTCTCGGTAGAGCGCCAGGTAGCGCTCCGTGCACCGGTCGGTCGAGAACTCCGCCGCCCGGGCCCGGCAGGCCGCCGCCGTCCCCGGATCGCCGGCCAGCTCGAGCCCCTCGAGCAGCGCCGTGGCCAGGCTCGCCGGCTCCTCGCCGTCGAACAGCCGCCCGATCTCCGGGCGGTCGACCACCTCCGGGATCCCGCCCTCGTTGGAGCCCACGCACGGCGTCCCGCAGGCGAGCGCCTCGGCCAGGACCAGGCCGAACGCCTCCTCCCGCGACGGGAGCACCGACACCCACGCCGCCCGGTAGGCCTCGGCCAGCACCGCCCGGTCGTCGAGGTCGGCGAAGACCACCCCCGGCGCCGGCGGCAGGACCATTCCCGGGTCGGCCGGGCGGCTGAGGACGAGCCGGGCGTCCGGCCGCTCCCGGCGCACCAGCTCGAACGCCTCGACCAGGAGCCCGACCCGCTTGCGCGGCTGCTCGACCGCCGCCGCGCAGACGATCGTCGGCTCCGCGGCCCGTGGCCGACCTGGCGAGAACTGCTCCAGATTGACCCCAGGGGGAATCACGCGGGCGTCGCTGCCCAGCCAGCGCCGGCACGCGGCCGCCGCCGCCTCGGTCAGGACGACCAGGGCACTCGCCTCGGCGATCGCCCGCTGCATGATCTCCATCCGCCCCCGGTGGTCGGCCAGCCCCCGCCGGTGGGGGATGCCCATCAGCGAGAAGACGACCGGGCGCCCCGTCCGGCGCCCCCAGCGCCCGGCGGCCAGGGCGTCGGTCGCGTAGAGCGCGTGGGCGACGTCCGCCCCCCCGGCGCAGAGGGCCGCGTAGCTGAAGGGGACGTGGGTCAGGTGCTCCTCGTAGCCCCGCCGGCGCAGCCGCCCGGCCGGCGGGCGCCAGACCCGGATGACCGGCAGGCCGTCCTCCACCGTCCGCGACGGCCGCCCCGCGTGACTCGTGATCAGGCGCGGCCGGTGCCCGCGCGCGATCAGCCCGTCGGACAGCTCGCGGGCGAAGCGCTCAGACCCCCGGCGGACCTCCGGCCAGTAGCACGGGCTGAGCAGCGCCACGTCGAGCGGGCCGATCAAAGGAAGACGGTCCGCGCCTGGGCGCTGCCGAGCGCGAGGGCGACCAGCTCGAAGGCGTCGATCGCCGCCGCCCCCGGCAGCTCGGCGAGCGCCCGCACCCGTCCCCGCCAGGACGACCCGTAGGACGGCCGGGCCGCGCTGACCCACGGGACGGCGAGGACCGCCGCCAGGGTGTAGGGCATCCGTCCGGCGGCCGCCGCTCCGGCGGCGGCGGCGGCCAGGGCCAGGCGCGCGTGACGCGGCTTCCAGAAGACCCGGCCGATCGACGCGTTCCCCCGCATCTGGGGGTGGCGAGCCACCACCGCCGGAAGGTGGCGCCAGCGCCAGCTCGCCCGGAGGGCCCCCCGCAGCGAGCGCGGCTCGACCGCGTGGTAGGTCAGCACGTCCCGGTCGCCGACGAGCTCCGCCCCGCCCGCCCGGGCCCGCCAGGCCAGATCGGTGTCCTCGCCGCCCTCGAGTCGCTCGTCGAACCCCTGCGCCTGCTCGAGCACCGCCCGCGGATAGACGACGTTGCACGTCTGGACCCAGTCGACCGGCGGGTCGATGTCCTGGGTGTGCGGGTGGACGCTCGCGTGGAGCAGCCCGAGCTCGTCCGGGTCCGGTCGGGTCGCGCCCTGGACGATCGCCCCCGGGTGGGCCTCGGCCGCGGCCAGGGCACGGGCCAGCCATTCGGGCGGTGGGCGGCAGTCGTCGTCGGTGAAGGCCACCAGCGGCGCCCGGGCCAGGCGCCAGGCGACGTTGCGCTGGGCGCCCGGCGGGTTGCGCCCCGGCGGGAGGGACACGCTCCGCAGGACCCCGCCGGCTGCCAGCGGATGCTCGGCGAGGACGCGCGCCGTCATGTCCCCGTGCGAGTCGTGGCAGACGACGACCTCGAAGCGGTCGGGCGCGAGCGTCTGCTCCTCGAGCGCGTTCAGCAGCCACAGCAGCCGCAGCGGCCGCGCGTGGGAGGCGACCACCACCGAGATCGACGGGGCTGACACGCCGCCTATCGTAGTCGCGCCCCACCCGGCCCGGGCGGGGGGCGCCCGAGCGCAAAAATCGCTGCTAGCGTGGCTGCGGCGCATGTCCGAGAGCCCGCCCCCGCCGCCGCCGCTCGCTGCCCCGGGGGGCCCGCCGGCGCCCGTGCCCACGAGCACCCCGCCGGCGACGCCGCTCCTCCCCGCCGCCGAGGCGGGGGCGCCGCCCGGGGAGTTGCTGCGGGCCGGGGCCGGCCTGCGCCGCCGGGCCGCGCGCGGCACCGTCATCAACGCCGGCTTCCTCGCCGCCCTCACCTCCCTCGGGCTGGTCAAGGGCTTCGCCGTCGCCGGGTTCCTCAGCCGCCGCGACTACGGCGTCTGGGGCGTGCTCGTGGTCACCCTCGGCACGCTCGGCTGGCTCAAGCAGGTCGGGATCAGCGACCGCTACCTCCAGCAGGACGACGACGACCAGGAGCTCGCCTTCCAGCGCGCGTTCACCCTCGAGCTCCTCATCAGCGCCGGGTTCTTCGTCCTCGCCCTCGTCGTCGTCGGCCTGATGGTCGTCGTCTACGCCCGCCCCGAGCTCCTGGCGCCCGGGCTGGCGGTGATCATGATCATTCCGGCGCTGGTGTTGCAGTCGCCGCTGTGGGTGTTCTGGCGGCGGCTGGAGTTCGCCCGCCAGCGTTCGCTCGAGGCGATCGACCCGGTGACCGAGTTCGTCGTCACCGTCGGGCTGGCCGCCGCCGGCGCCGGCTACTGGAGCCTCGTCATCGGCCTCCTGGCCGGCAACTACGCCTCCGCGGCGGCGATCGTCCGCGCCTCGCCCTACCGGCTCGCCCTGCGCTATGACCGGGGGACCCTGCGCCAGTACGTCCGCTTCTCCTGGCCCCTCGTCGCCGCCGGGGCCGGGGGGATCGTCGTCGCCCAGAGCTCGGTGCTCGTCGGCAACGCCGCCGTCGGGCTCGCCGGCGTCGGCTCGATCGCCCTGGCCAGCTCGGTCGCCCTGTACACGACCCAGGTCGACCAGATCATCACGACGACGCTCTACCCGGCGATCTGCGCCGTCCGCGACCGGGCCGACCTCCTCTTCGAGTCGTTCGTCAAGTCCAACCGCCTCGGGCTCCTCTGGGGGGTCCCGCTCGGCGCAGGGATCGCGTTGTTCGCGCCCGACCTCGTCCGCTTCGGGCTCGGCGCCCACTGGGCGCCCGCGGTCACCCTGCTCCAGGTCTTCGGCCTCGTCGCCGCCATCGACCAGCTCGGCTACAACTGGGACGCCTACTACCGGGCCCGCGGCGACACCCGGCCGATCGCCGTCGTCAGCCTCGCCGCGATGCTCGCCTTCGTCTGCGTCGCCCTCCCCCTCCTCCTGACCCGCGGGCTCGACGGCTTCGGCGCCGGGCTCGCCTTCACCGCCGTGGTCACCGTCGCCGCCCGCGGCGTGTACCTCGCCCGCCTCTTCCCCGCCTTCGGCATGGCCCGGCACGCCGCCCGGGCGATCGCCCCGACGCTTCCCGCCGCCGGGATCGCCCTCGCGGTGCGCGCGCTCGACGGCCGGCGCACGTTGCCCGTCGCCGTCGGTGAGATCGTCGTCTACGTCGCCGTCGTGGTCGTGGCCACGCTGGTGCTCGAGCGCTCGCTCGTGCGCGAGATCGCCGGGTACCTCCGGGGGGCGACGCCCGGGGCCGGGGCGGCCGCCTGAGCCGCTCGATCTCGACCGGTCAATGTCTGTGACTGACGCGCGCGAGCCGGATCAGTCGACGAGGGGGCCCGGATCGGCCGGGACGTCGACCGCGTGCTCGCGCAGGGCGGCCAGGGGCACGATCGAGAGGGTCCGCTCGTGGGTCGAGGCGAGGACCACGTAGGCGGCCGCTCCGTCCTCGTGGGCCCGGAGCCAGTTGACCGCGGTCACGCACCAGCGGTCTCCGGGGACGAGCCCGGGAAACGCGAACTCGGGCACCGGCGTCATCAGGTCGTTGCCGATCCGGCTCTGGTGCTCGAGGAACTCGGCCGTGACCACGGCGCAGATCGTGTGACTCCCGAAGTCCTCCGGCCCGGTGCTACAGCATCCGTCCCGGTAGAAGCCGGTGAGGGGGTCGGTGCCACAGGGTTCGAGCTCTCCACCGAGCACGTTGCGCTCGCTCACGCCGAGAGTATCCCGCCCCGGACCGGCGCGCGGCGTGCGGCGTGCGGCGCGGGCCCGGCGCCGGCGCCCGGTCGACCGATTAGTCGCGCGACCGGCGGCGGTCATAGGGGCATCAGCCTGCGCCAGACCCGTCAAGCCGGTCGTTCGCCGGCACCGCTACCTTACGTGGAGGATCGATGACACTCGAAGCGACCGACGACCGCCGCCGCTGGATCGCCCTCTACGTGCTCTGCGTCGGGGTCCTGATGATCGTTCTCGACGCCACGGTCGTGAACGTCGCGCTCCCGACGATCCAGACCGACCTCGGCTTCACCCAGTCGAGCCTGGCCTGGGTGGTCAACGCCTACCTGATCGCCTTCGGCGGCCTGCTCCTCCTCTCCGGACGCCTCGGGGACCTGCTCGGACGCAAGGACGTCTTCATGGTCGGCCTGGCCGTCTTCACGGCCGCCTCGCTCGTCTGCGGGCTCGCCCAGAACCAGGAGATGCTCGTCGCCGCGCGCTTCGTCCAGGGCGCCGGCGGGGCGATGACCTCGGCGGTGACGCTCGGGATCATCTTCACGATGTTCTCCGAGCCCCGGGATCAGGCCAAGGCGATCGGGGTGTTCGGGGCCGTGGCCTCGGCCGGTGGCTCGATCGGCCTGCTCGCCGGGGGGATCCTCACCCAGTCGATCAACTGGCACTGGATCTTCTTCATCAACATCCCGATCGGCATCGTCACGGCGGTGCTCGCCGTGCGCCTGGTCGACCGCGACCGGGGCCTCGGCTTCGCCGGCGGGGCCGACGCCCTCGGGGCGGTGCTGATCACGAGCGCGCTGATGCTGCTCGTCTACACGATCGTCAAGCCGGCCGCCGAGCACGGCTGGGGCTCGAGCACGGCGCTCGAGCTCGCCGGCCTCTCGCTCCTCCTGCTCGCCGCCTTCGTCGTTCGCGAGGCCCGGGCGGCCAACCCGCTGATCCCGCTGCGGATCTTCCGCTCGCGCAACGTCTCGGGGGCCAACGTCGTCCAGGCGCTCCTCGTCGCCGGGATGTTCGGGATGTTCTTCCTCGGCGCCCTCTACCTCCAACGCGTGCTCGGCTACGACGCCCTCCACATCGGCCTCGCCTTCCTCCCGGCGACCCTGATCATGGGCACCCTGTCGCTCCGCTACTCGGAGCGCCTGGTGACGCGCTTCGGTCCCCGCCGGACGCTGATCCCCGGACTCTTCCTGATCGCCGGGGGACTCGCCCTGTTCTCCCGGGCGCCGGTCGGCGGCAGCTATGTCCGGGACGTCCTCCCGGTGATGATCATCCTCGCCGGCGGCATCGGCGTGTCCTTCGCGCCGCTGATCGCCCTGGCCATGGCCGGCGCGACCCCCGAGGACGCGGGTCTCGCCTCCGGCCTCGTCAACACCGCCGCCCAGGTCGGGGGGGCCCTCGGCCTGGCCGTCCTCGCCACGCTCTCGGCGACGCGCACGCGCGACCTCATCGCCAGTGGGCAATCGACACCGGCGGCGTTGACCGGCGGCTACCACCTGGCCTTCCTGATCGCGGCCGGGCTCGTCGTCGCGGCGATCGTCGTGGCCCTGACCGTCCTGCGCCCGGCGCCGGTCGCCGCCCACCGGGCGCCCGAGTCCGAGTCCGCGGGGGCAGGGTCGCCGGCCTACTCCGAGTCGGCCTAGCGGGCGCTACTCGCGACGGAGCGATAGCGCCAGGCTGGGAAAGGCGAAGGACAGGAGGAAGATCGGCAAGATGCTCTTTCCGCTGCATCGGAAGGCAACGGTCTCGCCGTCAGCGGCATCGAATGTCTGGGGTCGGCTGGAGTTTCGGCCACTGCGGACGTGCAGGACGTGACGTCAGGGTTCGACGGGTATCGCGATCGTGTCGTTCAACTCGACCGATCCGACACGCTCGCCGTCGAGCACGACGTCATACGTGCCGCGACGAACCTCCACGCCGATTGCTCTGTGAGTCAACTTCAGCGTTGCCGCCATGGTTGACCTCCTCTTGTGCTGACAGGATGTCTTCTCTGGGTGCCCGGCGCCACGGGGCTCATCGCCTGCATCCTCTCAGCCATAGCGCAGCTGCGGAAAGGCCCACTCGGTTCCGCGCCCCTGCGGGGTCATGTCGAGCACGTTCCAGACCGGCCAGATTCGACGACCCCGACCGGGGCCACCACATCCCGACCCCACCGAGCTGACGAGATCCCCCGAAATCCGGGAAACCCCCGGCTAACGCACGCGGCGAAGCTCGGCCCAGGCTGAGCCGGCGACCCGGGCCGCGTATTCGGCCCGGGCGATCGCGAGCAGGTCGCGGTGAGCGGCGGGATCGGCTCCGAAGCGCCGGAGGGCCCAGTCGCCGGCGACCGCCGGACGCGGGTGGCGCCAGTAGCGCCAGCCGACCTCCATCGGCAGGCGGCGGTGGTGCTGGGTGCTCGAGAAGCCGTGGCGGAAGGCGCGGCGGAGAATCGGACCGAGCGCGGTCTCGGCAGCGTGGTGGATCACGGCGTCGGCGCAGTAGGCCAGCCGGTGACCGGCCGCCCGGGCGCGGAGGCAGAGGTCGACGTCCTCCCCGATCTGCCGGTAGCCGGGATCGAACCCGCCGACCGAGGCGAACGCCCGCCGGCGGACGCCGAGGTTGGCGCTCGCCGCCCAGCCGCGGTCGCGGACGTTGGCCTCCTGGTCGAAGCGCCAGAGCAGCTCGAGCCGCTCGCAGCGCCCGGGCCGCGGCGCCGTCTCGAGGGCCACCGGACCGGCGACCAGCGGCGCGCGCTCGAGGCACGCGCCCAACCCCGCGAGCCAGCCGGGGTCGGCCCGGCAGTCGCCGTCGGTGAAGGCGATCAGGTCGGACCGAGCGACCTCGACGCCCCGGTTGCGCGCGAGCCCCCGGTTGGCCCAGGTCTCACGGACGACGACGGCCCCGGCCCGCTCGGCGACCCGGGCGGCCGCATCGTCGCGCGAGCCGTTGTCGACGACGACGACCTCGAAGCGGTCGGACCCGATCGTCTGGGCGGCCAGACTCCCCAGGAGGAGCTCGAGCGACCCGGCTCCGTCGCGCACCGGGACGACGACGGTGATCTCGGGGCGGCCCACGCGCGGCAGGCTACCCTTGCGCCTCATGCCAGACCCCCGTCCGCCGGCCGAGGTGGCCGTCGCCGTCGTCTCGTGGAACACGCGTGAGCTCCTCCGGCGGGCGCTCGACGCCCTCCGTCCGGACGCCGAGTCGGGGCTCGCCGAGGTCTGGGTCGTCGACAACGCGTCGAGCGACGGGTCGGCCGAGCTCGTCGGCGACGCCTACCCCTGGGTTCGCCTGATCGCCTCGACCCAGAACCTCGGCTACGGCCCGGCGGTCAACCTCGTCGCCCGCAGGACCGCCGCCCCGTGGGTCGCGGCGGCCAACGCCGACGTCGCCCTCTCCCCCGGGGCGCTCGCCACGCTGATCGCCGCCGGCCGGGCGGAGCCCCGGGCCGGCGCCCTCGCCCCGCGGCTGCGCACGCCCGACGGGTCGACCCAGCACAGCGTCCACGCCTTCCCGACCCCGGCCGTCACCCTTGCCTTCAACCTCGGCCTCTGGCGCCTGCGCCCCGGAGCCGGAGAGCGGCTCTGCCTCGACGGTCGCTGGGACCCGGACCGCCCGCGGGAGGTCGACTGGGCGCACGGTGCCCTGCTCCTCATCCGCCGGGCGGCGTGGGTCGACATCGGCGGCTTCGACGACGACCAGTGGCTCTACGCCGAGGACCTCGACATCTGCTGGCGCCTGGCCCGAGCCGGCTGGGCCACGCGCTACGTGCCGGGCGCGGTGGCCGACCACGCGGTCAGCGCCGCCACCCGCGGGGCGCCCTGGGGAGCCGAGCGCGAGATCCGCGCCCAGGCGGCGGCCTACGCGTGGATGGCCCGCCGGCTCGGCCCGGGCCCGGCGCGCCTGTGCGCGGCGGCCAACGTCGGCGGCGCGCTCGCGCGCTGGGCGCCTCTGGCCCTCGCCGCCCGCGCCGACCCGACGCGCTACGCGTGGCCGCGCGACCGCCAGCGCGTCCACCTGCGCATGCACATGACCGGGCTCGGACGCGCCGGCGGCGGTCCTCGCGCCCGCCCGGACTGACGTCAGCCGCCCCGGGTCAGGTCGAGGGCGAGCTCGGCGAGCTCGACCACCTGCGCGCCGAAGGACCGCAGGTACGGATCGTCCGACATGCCGGCGGCGGCCCGCCGGTAGTTGCCCTCCATGTAGACGGCGACCTTCCAGAGGGCGAGCGTCCGGTACCAGCGGATGCCGGTCATCGCCCGGCCGGACCCGGCCTCGTAGCGGGCGACGAGCTCGGCCTTCCGGGGGAATCCGTCGGCCCGGGTCACGGCCGAGAAGCCGAAGACGTCGAGCGGCGGGTCGTCAGCGTCGGCGTAGAGGGCGCAGAGGTAGCCGAGGTCGGCGAGTGGGTCGCCGATCGTCGACATCTCCCAGTCGAGGATCGCCAGGATCCGGGCGGGAGGCGCGGGAGCGAACATCACGTTGCCGAGGCGGTAGTCGCCGTGGACGATGGTCGACGGGCCCGACGCCGGGCGGTGGCGCCCAAGCCAGTCGGCGACCGCATCGACGGCCGGGACCTCGCGGGTGCGGTTCGCCTCCCAGAGGCCGCGAAACCGGCGCAGCTGGCGCTCGAGGTACCCGTCGGGGCGGCCGAACCCCTCGAGGCCGGCGGCCCGCCAGTCGAGGGCGTGGAGCTCGACGAGGGCGTCGATCAGCTCCTCGCCCATCCGCCGCCGTTCGGTCGGCGTGTCGAGAACGGCGGGGACCTGGACTCCGGCAACGATTCCCTGGAGCTGTTCCATGATGTAGAACGGCGCCCCCAACACCGAGGCATCGGCGCACTCGGCCAGCACTCGGGGGACGCGGGCCCGCCCGTCAAGGGCCCGGAGGACCCGCGCCTCGCGCCGCATGTCGTTGGCGCTGGGGGGAACCGGGGGCCGCGGCGGCCGGCGCAGGACGAACTGCGCCTCGCCCCGGCGGACGGCGTAGGTGACGTTCGAGTGGCCGTCGCCGATTGGGGTGAACGACGGCTCGCCGGTGCCGAGCCGGTGGGCGTCGAGAAAGGCGACGAGCCGGTCGAGGACGATCAGCGGCGGTCGGGCGCCGGCGGCGGCCCGGGTCGCGACGATGTCGTCGGCCGCGATCTCCTGGGCCATCAGCCGAGGTCTCCGGTGGCCGCGCGGGTCGACTGGCCGTTCCGGGCCAGCTTGAGGCACTCGCGGGCGATCGTCATCCGATGGACCTCGCTGGCCCCGTCGTAGATCCGCGCGGCGCGGGCGTCGGCGTAGATGCGCGCGATCGGGAGATCGAGGGCGACGCCGGCGGCGCCGTGCATCTGGACCGCCCGGTCGGCGATCCGGCCGAACGCCTCGGAGACGAACGTCTTGGTCATCGCGACCTCCTGGCGGTGGGGGAGGTTCTGCTCGACCTTCCAAGCCGTGTTGAGGACCATCAGGCGCGCTGCGTAGAGGTCGATCGCCGAGTCGGCGATCATCGCCTGGATCATCTGGTGGCCGGCGAGCTCGGTGCCGAAGGCGCGGCGCTCGAGCACGCGCCGGGAGCTGAGGTCGAGGGCCCGCTGGGCGACGCCGATCCAGCGCATGGCGTGGGCGAGGCGCCCGCCGGCGAGGCGCTTCTGGGCGATCACGAAGCCCTCGCCCTCGCCGCCGAGGAGGTTGGCCGCGGGCACGCGGACGTTGCGCAGGTCGACGACCGGGTGCCCGCCGGGCGAGTGGGCGCCGAGCCAGCCCGGGTCGCGGCCGACCTCGAAACCGGGCGTCCCGGCCGGGACGATGATCAGGCTGTGATCGCGATGGCCCCCGGTCGAGCCGGTCTTGGCCACCACGATCGCGAACGCGGCGCCGCGCGCCCCGGTGATGCACCACTTGCGCCCGTTGAGCACCCAGTCGTCCCCGTCGCGGACGGCGGTCGTCGCGAGGTTCGTCGGGTCCGAGCTGGCGACGTCGGGCTCGGTCATGGCGAAGCACGAGCGGATCCTCCCGGCGGCCAGCGGTCGCAGCCACCGTTCCTTCTGGTCGTCGGTCCCGGCGAGGAGCAGGGTGTGCATGTTCCCCTCGTCGGGGGCCATCGCGTTCAGGCCGAGGGCGGCGAGCGGCGCGGCCCCGACCTCCTGGGAGATCAGGGCCATCCCGATCACGCCGACGCCGAGGCCGCCGTACTCGGGCGGCATGTGCGGGGCGAAGAGGCCCCGCTCGCGCGCCCGCTCGCGCAGCCGCTCGACGACCGGCCAGGAGGCGAGCAGGTCGGTCGGGTCGGCGAGCTCCGGCTCGGCCGGGACGGCGTCCTCGGCGACGTAGTCCCGGACCCGGACGAGGAGATCCTCGAGGTCGTGGGGGATGGTGAAGCCGAAGCCGGACGGCGGGGTCGTCGCTGTGGTCATGGCGGTCTCCTTCTTCACGCACGATTTCTTGCACGGGTCCGCGCGCGTCGCGGGCTCGGCAGCTGGGCTGTTAGTTTCGCGGGCGACCGGCTCGGGCCACGGCGATCGCGGAGACCCGCGAGCCGATCCGGCTCGCTCGACCGTCCATGGACGCCGCCCCCTCGACCACGCGCCGCCCCGGCCGCCGCCCGCCCGGCCGCCTCCTCCTGGCCGTCGCGGCCTGCGTGCTCGGACTCCTCTGCTTCCCCGTGGCGTCCGAGGGCGATCTCCAGGGCAGCCTGTCCTCGCGGACGGCGGCGGCGGCGCAGCTGCGCGCGGCGATCTCCGCGCAGACCGCCCAGATCCAGACGACGACCGCCGGCCTCCGGGTCGCCGAGCGCAAGCTCGCCGTGCTCCAGACGGAGGCGGCGGGCCGCCAAGCGGAGCTCGACGCTGTCCTCGGCGACCTTGTCACCGCCCGCAACCGGCTGACTGCGCTCGAGAACCGGCTCCGCCGGGCCTCGGCCGCGCTCGCCGCGAACCTCGTCGCCTCCTACGAGCGCGACGCGCCCGACCTGGTGACCGTCGTCCTGAGCGCCCACGGGTTCGCCGACCTGCTCGATCGGGTCGACTTCCTGAAGACCGTCGCCCTCCACGACGCCGAGGTCATGCGCAACGCCAAGCTCGCGCGGACGGAGGTCGTCGGCCAGACCGTGAAGCTCGGGGCGCTCGAGATCCGGGACCGGGCGCTGACCGCGGCGGTCATGAACGCCCGCGACACGGCCAGCGCCTTCCAGGACGCCCTCCTGCGCCGCCAGGCCGAGCTCCTGCGCGGGCGGGCCGGCACCAAGGCCCGGCTGAGCACGGTGACGGCCGAGATCTCGACCCTCGACCGACAGATCGCGCGCGCCCAGGCCCAGACGTTCGCGACGTCGCCGGTCTCGGGCAGCGTGGCCGGGAGCCTCCCGATCGACGCCGGCGGCATGGCCCAGGCGCCGTCCGGGGCCCCGGCGGCGGTCTCCGAGGTGATCGCCGCGGGCAACGCGATCGCCGGCCTCCCCTACCTGTACGGCGGCGGCCACGGGTCGTTCCGGGCGAACGCCTACGACTGCTCGGGGTCGGTGAGCTACGCGCTCGCCGCCGCCGGCCTCGTCTCCTCGCCGCTCGACTCGACCGGCTTCGAGAGCTGGGGCCAGCCCGGCCCGGGCCAGTGGATCACCGTCTACGCCAACGCCGGCCACGCCTTCATGGTCGTCGCCGGGTGGCGCTTCGACACGGTCGCCCTGGCCCAGGACGGGACGCGCTGGACCCGGACGATGACCGACAGCAGCGGGTTCGTCGCCCGCCACCCGGCCGGCCTCTGATCCACCGGACCCGCGGTCAGCAGAGGCTGGCCACGACCGTGCCGCTGGCCGGGTGACCGGGATTGGGGGCGTAGCCGGAATCGGTGTGGACGATCACGACGTGGCGCGTGTCACCTGCGATCGTCGGTCCTGCCTTGTCGATCCGGCTGGCCACGACGACGGCGATGTAGGACGGGAGCGGGGCCGGCGGCGGCGGCGTGCTGTTGCCCGGGTCGGTAGTCCAGGCCACACCGCACCCGGGCGCCGGCGGGGTGTCCTCGAACCCCTTGAAGCTCGGCGGGGCGCCTCCCCCGCTGAGGCTGTTGGCCTTGGCCCACTGGGCGCCCCAGAACGTAACCGTCCCAGTTGCGCTGCGGTCGCCGACCACGAACGAGCCGCCGTTGGTGTAGGCGAAGACGAGGGCCCGTTCGGCGTTCGTCGCCGGCTGGTAGAACGCGTCGCCGGCGAAGCTGTCGGAGATCGGCTCGGGACCGAGCGCAACCGTCACCGGGTTGATCGAGCAGGCCGCCGCGCCGGTCGCGTCGGTCGTGGCCGTGCAGCTCTGGGCCGTCGCGCCGCTGCCCAGGGTCATCGTGACCGCCTTGCCGACGACCGGCGATCCGCCGACCGGGTCGGTCAAGGTCGAGGACAGCGCGGCCCTGCCGCCCTGGGCGAAGAGGAGCAGCGCGGTGCTCGAGGAGAGCGACGCCTCCTCGTGGGTCACCGCGAAGTCCACCGACGTGCTGGAGGGAAGGTGCGATGGGTCACCGGCGTAGGTCGCGTTGATGGAGTAGGAGCCGGCCGGCTCGCCGGGCGTCACCGGGCAGGAAGCCCGGCCGGTGACGTCGGTCAGCGCGACACAGGATTCGGCGCCGTTCAGCGTGAAGCTCACCGACGCGCCCGGGATCGGAGCGCCGCTGGTCGTGTCGGTCAGGGTCGCAGAGAGGGTCGCCGGATCGTTGAAGTCAGAGGTCCGAGCGCCGTCGTAGGTGAGCGTCGTCGGGCGCCTCTGCCAGAGGACGTCGACCGGGTTCGAGGTGATCGTGCCCGCGAGGTTGGTCACCGACGCCTGGATCGTGTCGGTGCCCGCCGCCGCGCTCGAGTAGCTGAAGCTGGCGTTGCCGGCACCGTCAACGACGGCGGTGCCCGTCAGGCCCGCGTTGGGGCCCGATACGACGACGAAGCTCACGGCGGCCCCCTGGAGCGGGGAGGTACAGGCCGAGAAGTTCGCGTTGACCGTCGCCGTCGACCCGATCAGGTCGCTCTGGCTCGGCGGCGACAAGGTCAGCACGGCGCCCGCAGGACACGGGGGCGACCCGATCGAGACCCACTGAGTGGTCTCGTTGCCGGCCGCGAACCCGGGACGCGGGCAATCGGCGGCGTCCACTCCGTTGGTGTTGAGCACCTGGCCGGTGTCGGGGTAGGTGGTGGCGACCCCGTTCACGGTGACCGTGACCTGGGGGATGACGTGGGACTGGTGGCAGTTGTTCGCCCAGGGGGCGCCACCGGGGCCGATGTCCGAGCTGTCCATGAGCGCCGGGCCGCTGCCGGCCGTACATCCGTTGCCGGCACCCGAGGCCGTCTGGGTGAGGATGATCTGGCCGCCTGCCGGCATCGTGACGCCATGCGGCCAGATGTCGTAGACACACCCGTCGAAGGCAACGGTGACCGAGTCGACCGTCTCGGCAAGCGCCGTCGCGTTCGCGATGCGGACCGCGCCAGCGTCGAACGCGCAGCTCTTGTCCGGCGAGCATCCCTCGAAGGTCACTCCGGCGGCGCCCTCCCACGGCGTCGGCGACTGGCTGGGTCCGATGCGGACGTTGTCGGCGTAGCCGACGAACACGTCGTAGCTCGGATCGGCGGCCCGCGCGGCTCCCGCGCCAAGCGCACCGCACAGCAGGAGCGTCAACCCCGTCGCGGCCAGCAGCGCCCCCCACGAGCGACCACGCCTGTCCGTCCCCATCATGATCCCGCCCCTCGTCCCCGCGAGGCTTCCCCCGCGCCCGACCCCCGGTCGGGAAGTTGTCACCGTCACCTTCAGGCGCGACGCTAACCGACCTGGGCGACGGCTTGTGTGATGTCCGTCACACATCAGCGGCGCATCCTGGCCCGGGCCCCGTTGCCGCGTTTTGCCCGGCGGACCGGCGGGTATTCCGGCTCTCCCCAGCGGCCCGCGTCCCCGGAGGAGCCTCATGCCACCCATCGATCCATCCGTGGCCATCACCCGGCGGCGCGCCCTCGCGCTCGGCGGTGGTCTGGCCGGCGGCCTCGCCGCCGCGGCGTCCCCCCTCGCCGCCACCGCCCTGGCCGCCCCGCGCCGGCAGCACGGGACGGTCCCGGCCACCCGGATCCAGGACATCATCGGGGCCGACGGCACCGTGAGCAAGGGCGTCCTCGGGATCGGGGTCGAGCGCCGGGACTTCCCGAAGATCACCGGTCCGCGGGGCGTGACCTTCACCCCGAATTTCGAGCTCCACGGGGACCTCTACTTCCAGCCGCTCGGCGGCCGGCAGGCGTTCTTCAACGGAGATCTCGCGCTCCTGCCGAGCGAGGTCGATCCGGTGATCGACGCGATCCTCGCCAATCAGCTCGACTTCCAGGCTCTTCACCAGCACTACTACGACCTCGACCCCGAGGTCTGGTTCGTCCATCTCCGGGGCGTGGGCGACGCGCGGAGCCTCGCTCACCGGGTGCGCAACGTCATCGCGGCCACGGCCACGCCCCTCCCCCAGCACATGCCCTCGAAGCCGACGACGCCGTTCGACGCCAAGCGCCTCGGGCGAATCCTCCGGGGCGACGCCCAGGTCGGGGACGGCGGCGTCGTCACGGTGACCGTCGGGCGCGGCGACCCGATCCTCATCGACAACGTCCTGGTCTCGCCGGAGGCCAACGTGTCCACCAACATCGAGTTCCTCCCCCTCACCGCCGACGGTCGCCAGGCGGCCGCCTCACCCGACTTCTCGATGACCGCCGGGGAGATCGGTCCGGTGATCCGGCTGATGCGCGACCAGGGCTTCGACATCGGCTGCCTCTACAACCAGGAGACCGCCGAGCAGCCCCAGCTGTACTTCTCCCACCAGCTCTCGACCGGCGACCCCTACGTCCTGGCCCGCCAGATCCGGGCCGGACTCGACCGGACGCGGACGGCCTAGCCTCTTCGCGCCCGTCCGAACCCGAGCAGCCCCGCCCCGAGCACCAGCCCGGCGAGCGTCAAGGCCCCGCCGACCCACACCGTCGCCGGCCGGTAGACGAAGCGGACGACGTGGGTCCCGGCCCCGGCGGCCACCGCCCGGAAGGCGCCGTTGGCGGCGAGGATCCGCGCCGGGCGGCCGTCGACCCGGGCGCTCCAGCCGGGGTAGTAGAGGTCGTCGAGGACGACGTAGCCCGGGCGGGCGAGGCGAACCGAGACGGTGACCGTCGTGTCCGAGCTGGCAGTGACGAGCGCCGGCGCCGGCGCCGGCGCCGCCCCGGCGGGCGCCGCGCCCGCCGCACCCTCGATCACCGGCCGGCGGGTCAGGGCCGCCGCGCCCTGGCCGCGCATCGCGGCGAGCGCCGGGCCGAGCTCCCCGACCCGGGTCCAGGCGTAGGCGCCGAACGCTCGGGGGACGGCCTGGGCGTTGTCGATCAGCCGCTGCCCGGGCGCCTCGAAGGCGACCCGCAGGCCCGGCCCGGTCGGTCGCGTCCCCCCCTCGTCGACGATCTGGGTGGCGCCGAGGAGGTCGAGCAGCGTCCGGGTCGAGCCGGTCGCCCCCGCCTCGCCGAGCGCCCGGTCGGGCGGGAGCACGCTGTCGCCGAACGCCCGGAGGACTGACCCGCCAAACGCCGCGACCAGCCGGCTGTAGCGCTCGAGCTCCGGCAGATCCTCGACCCGGACGTCCGCCCGGCCGTAGAGCTCGGCCAGGTTCGGGGCCAGGTCGACCCCCGGCGCCGCCAGGCGCCCGCTCGACCGGGCCGCCGCCAGCGCCGCCGGGGCCGGCGGGTCGGCGAGCGACGCGGGGAGAGCCGGCTGGTAGCCCCGGTCGATGGTCACCACGTCGGCCAGGGCGAGGAGCGCGACCGCGACCACGCAGGCCGGGCGCAGCCGCGAGGACCGGAGGGCCAGGAAGGCGGCGCCGAGCCCCAGGCCGGCGATGACGACCCAGCGGACGAGCGACCCGGCGGCCGCGATCGACGCCGACCCCGGGTCGAGCTGCCCGACCGGGAGCTGGCGCAGCGCCCCCCGCCAGGCCCCGACGAGCGCCCGCCCGTCGAGGGCGAGGGCGAGCCCGACCGGCGCGACCGCGCCGATCGCCATCCACCGCAGCGCCCGCAGCTGGCGCTCCCGTGGCGACCCGAGCAGCTGGTCGAGCGCCAGGCCGCCGAGCATGGCCACCGAGAAGGCGGCCAGCCAGATGTAGTAGTGGATGACCATCAGCGAGAACGGCGGCACGTGGGTGGCGATCCACCGGACCCCCGGCAGGTCGACGATCAGCGCCACCGACGCCGCCCCGGACGCCGCGAAGAAGACCTGGGCTCGCCGGCGCCGGACCGCGAACGTGCCGCAGCAGAGGAGCACCGGGAGGACGCCGACGTAGGCCCGCCCGACGAACACGCTCGACAGCCCGCCGCCCCCGCCGGCCGCGAAGATCCGCTTGTCCGGGCGCCCCCACCACTCGGGGAAGACCAGGCCGACGGCCAGCTGGCGCAGCGAGTCGGGCGGGCTGTCGCGCCCGGCCCGGGTCGACTGCCCGACGAGCTCGAGCAGGGGCAGCCAGTAGAGCGCGCCGACCGCCCCGGCGAGGAGCGCCGCCCCGGCGACCAGGCGCACCCGCCGCCCGACCGGCTCCGGGTCGGCGGCCAGCCGAGCGACCAGGTAGGCCCCGCCCCCGCTCACCGCGACGACCAGCGACTCGGGGTGACCGCCGAACATGGCGACGCCGACCGCCAGCCCGAGACCGGCCGCGTCGGCCGTCCGCCCCCGGGCGCAGAGGCGCTCGGCGAAGAGGAACATCCACGGCATCAGCGCGACCACGTCGGTCATGCTGTGGCCGAGCCAGACGACGTACTGGGTCCCGAAGGCGAACGACCCGGCGGCAAGCGCCGCGGCCACCGGCCGCAGCCGCAGCGACCGGCCGAAGAGGTACGTCCCGCCGGCGGTGAGGAGGAGCTTGGCCAGGGCGATGAAGCCGAGCGACCGCCAGAAGGGCAGGACGTAGGCCAGCCAGCTCGTCGGGAAGAGCTGGGCCGCCGCCTGGGCGCCGAGCGGCCGCCCGGTCCCGACCGACGGGTCCCAGAGTGGGAGCGCGCCGCCCCGGATCGCCTCGCGCGCGTGGAGGAGGTACGGCTCGATCACGAAGACGACGTCGGTCAGCGACGGGTTGGCCGCCCGCAGGAGGCCGGGCGGCCGGACGGTCCCGAAGGGCGGGACGGCGAAGAGCGTGAGGTCGCCCGGCGCGAGGATCCGCCCGCCGAGGACGGCGTCCGACAGGAGCCAGACGGCGCCGAGGGCGACCAGCCCGAAGCAGGCCGGCCTCGCCCAGCGCCGGCTCGCGCCGCTTCCCGCGTGAAGACTCGAAGGCCGGCGGTCGGGCCGGATCAGGGACCGCACGGCTCGCGCGCGAGGTCGGGATCGGACCGCCGCCGCTCCGCGAGGACCAGCCGCAGCACGTCGCGGCTCATCGAGAAGGCCGCCGGGAGCGGGTTGAGCTTCGACCCGGGCCGGTGCTCCCAGGCGATCGGCACCTCCGCGACCCGGAGCCCGAGCGACCGGGCCCGGAGGAGGACCTCGACGTCGAAGGCGTAGCCGGCGACCGACTGCTCGGCGAGCAGCCGCCGCCCGACCGGGGTCGCCATCAGCTTGAACCCGCACTGCGTGTCCCGGTAGGGCAGGCCGGTCACCCGGCGCACGGCGTAGTTGAAGATCCGTCCCATCAGCTTGCGGTGAAACGAGGCGCCGGTGACCACCGAGCCGGGCACGTCGCGCGAGCCGATGGCCAGGTCGGCTCCGCCGCGCAGAGCGGCGTGGAGCTTGCCGACCTCGCCGAGCGGAGCGGCCAGGTCGACATCGGCGAGCAGGACGAGCTCCCCCCGCGCCGCCGCCACCCCCCGGGCGGTCGCCGCCCCCTTGCCCTGGTTGGGGGTGCCGTCGGCCACCAGGGTGATCCACGGGGAGCTCGGCAGGGCGGCGGTCACCCGAGCCACCGTTCCGTCGAGGCTGCCGTCGTCGACGATCACCGCCTCGAGCAGGTCGAGCCCGGCGAGGCCGCTGGCCGCCACCCCGCGCAGCCCGTCGAGGAGGTGCCCCATCCGCTGCTCCTCGTTGTAGGCGGGGAAGACGATCGACAACGTCGAGGTCATCGGACGGCCACGTGGTACTGGGTCCACAGGAGCCCGTTGAGCCGGCCCCCGGCCAGGCGGCGCTCGAGGCGCTGCTCGACGCGCAGCCCGGCCCGACCGGTGAGCTCGGCGACGAGCGGGAGGTAGACGCCGGTCGCCCAGCTCCGCTCGACCACGAAGCCCGCAGCCGCGAGGCGCCGGCGCGCCTCGACCGCGCTCATCAGGCTGATGTGGCCGGTCGGGAGGATCGGCTCCCCGTAGATCCGGCGGACGACGTCGACCACCCCGGGGAGGAAGGCGACCCGGCCGGCGAGCTCGAGCGGGCTGAACCGGTGCGGGGTCGAGAGGATCAGGCGGCCGCCCGGGCGGAGGATCCGCCGCATCGAGGTGAGCGCGGCCCCCGGATCGGGGATGTGCTCGATCACCTCCGAGCAGAGCACCAGGTCGAAGCTCTCGTCCTCGAGCCGGGAGGCGACGATGTCGTCGAGTACCACCTCGATGTTCGGCCGCACGGCCGAGATCTCCCGGGCCCGCTCCAGAAAGGCCGCCTCGATGTCACTGGCCACAACCGTCTCGGCGAGCTCGCTCAACAGCGGGAGGTAGATCCCGCTGCCCGGCCCGATCTCGAGTGCCCGCGCCGGCGGTCGCTCGGCCGCCGCGCGGCGGAGCGCCCCCTCGATGTGCTCCCGCCGGCTGACGTGGAGCCACCGCCGGGTCGGGTTGGTTGAGTTGTAGAGCGTGTCCTGCAGCGACAGGAGCGCCGTCGCCTCGGCCGGGCCCATCGGGGTGTGGGGTCTCAGGCGCCGGTCTTGACCGACGGCGACGGCATCGGGGCGGCCCGGCGCGACGACTGACCCGGGGTCGTGCTCCGAACCGGCGGGGCCGGCCGCGGTGGGCGGCGCTTGAGCTTCTTCTGCCAGAGGTCGACGATCCCCAGGCGCCAGGCGATCCAGCCGCTCCAGCCGGTGGTGATCGAGAAGTCCATGAAGCGCGCGTGGTCGAACGCCCGCTTGGCCAGATAGAGGGTCCGCAGGACGAGGCCGATCCGCGGGTACTCGGTCTGCGGGGTGGCACTCGACTCGACGCGCCCGAGCAGGAGGTCGAACAGCCACCGGGGCGGCCGGCCGAGGGCGAGGACGTAGAGGAGGAGGTTGGCCACCCGCGGGGGGATCATCTGATAGGCGGCGGAGATCTCCTCGATGTCGATCCCCCGCTCCTTCATCGCCCGCTCGAGCCCGGTGTTCGGGATCACCCGCAGCGAGTAGATGAACAGCGTGTACGGACGCGGCATCTCGTAGAGGAGCTCGAGCGTCTCGATCACGTTCTCGCGGGTCTCGATCGGGTTGTCCATGATGATGTCGTAGGCCGGGGGGATGTGGTACTTGGGCGAGAACGAGGCGATCACCTCGCCCGCGGCCATGATCTTCTCCGGCGGCGTCGGCCGGCGGTAGAAGTCGAGGATCTCCTGGCTGCCGCTCTGGATCCCCATCCGGACCCGGTTCATCCCGGCCCAGGTGAGGATCTCGAACTTGTCGCGCTTGACGTAGTTGGGGATCACCCCGTAGACGGCGAAGGGGATGTCGAGCTCGGCCTTCCAGAGCTCGGCGAATCGTTCGATGTCGGCGTAGGAGATCGCCATGAAGCTGTCGTCGTGGAAGGAGACCTGGCTGATGTGGGGGAAGCGCGCCCGGGCGGCCTTGACCTCACCGACGATGTACTCCGCGCTCGGGTGGCGGATCTTCTTGTACTTCGGGTCGTTGGCGATGAACTTCGTGTTGCCGCAGAACTCGCAGTGGAACGGGCAGCCGATCGACCAGAGCGTCGTGTAGCCGAGGCCGTCGTTGGCCAGGAAGTCGCCGGTCTTCATCGGCTGGAAGCCCTGACCCGGGCGGTAGATGAGCTCGCCCTGTCCGTACTGGGGGTAGGGCAGCGTCTCCATCTCCGGGACGCTCATGAGCGGGCGGAAGTGGTTCTTGACGACCTCCCCGCCGTGCTTGAACCAGAAGTTCCGCGTCCCCGTGTGGTCGCGGCCCTCGCACAGGGCGGCGAGGAGCTCCTCGAAGGCGAACTCGCCCTCCCCGACGCAGATCCCGTCGACGTCGGCGAGGATCGCGTCCTCCGGGTGGATGATCGGGTGGATCCCGCCCCAGATCACGAGGCTCTCGGGCGTGACCTCGCGGACCCGGGTGATGATCCGGCGCGTCAGGTCGGCGTACCCGGTCATCGACGAGAAGCCGACCATCTCGGCCCCGGCCAGCCCCTGGGCGATCTCGTCGATCTGCTCTGGGCCGAAGTTGCCACCGCTGTTGCCGGTCGTCCCCTTGACCGCGTTGCGGACGCTCCGGTACTGGGCGGTCGAGATGTAGCAGGCCTCGGTCTCCGGGTTCACCCGGGCGGCGAAGGCCGCCATCTTGCGAAAGCCGCAAGACGTGATCCCATCCTCGAGCGAGACAAGCTTGATCTGCACGCTGCCGTTCCCTTCCGTGTAGACGTGGGCGATCCTGCCCGACGCCGCTCGGGACGATACCGGGCCACCCGGAGGACCACCGGCACCGCTTCGCCGACCGCGGCTCGCGCCCCCCGGTCGCCATGCCCTCGGGATCGTCCCCCGCGCCTCGCCCCGGCTGACCACGCCCCGGCCGGCCTCGGGCTACACAACCGGTTCACGCGACGGTCACAACCGCCGTCGCGGGCTTGCATAGGCTCGCGGAGCTCAGCCCCGAACAAGGAGGGAAACGACATGCAGGCGCGCACGAAGGTCGCCGGGGCGGTCCTCGCCACGCTGGCCGTCGGGACACCAGCGGCCCTTTCGACCTCCAGCGCGGCCGTGGCGCGCCCCGGCCGGATCCAGCACGTCCTGCTGCTTTCGGTCGACGGCTTGCATCAGTCCGACCTCGCCTGGTACGTCGCCCGGCATCCGTACTCGGAGCTCGCCAAGCTGGCCGGCCGCGGTGCCCAATACTCCCGGGCGCGCACGGCGGTCCCGTCGGACTCGGATCCCGGCGGGACGGCGCTCATGACCGGCGGCGATCCGCGGGCCACGGGCGTCTACTACGACGTCGAGTACAACCACGGCCTCTACGCCGCGGGCACGACCTCCTGCCACGGCCAGTCGACCGGTGCCGACGTCGTCTACGACTCCCCCGACGACCGGGATGTGACCAAGCTCGACGCCGGTCAGGGGCTGGCCGGGCTGCCGGGCAGCATCCTGCACATGACCGGCCAGCCGCAGACCCTCCTGAACCCGGCGACCTTCCCGGTCGATCCGGCGAGCTGCAAGCCGATCTACCCGCACTCCTACCTGGGCGTCAACACGATGTTCGAGGTCGCCCACCAGGCCGGCCTGCGGACGGCGTGGTCGGACAAGCACGCGGTCTACGAGTCGTTCAACGGGCCGTCGGGAGCCGGGATCGACGACATGTTCGCGCCCGAGATCGACAGCACGGCGATCGAGCCCGACGGGACCCCGTACCCTGGGGCCATCGCCTGGACGGGCAACAACGCGGCGACGAGGCAGTACGACTCCTACAAGGTGCAGGCGATCCTCAACGAGATCGACGGCTACGACCACAGCCGCACGACGCGGGTCGGTGTGCCGGCCATCTTCGGGATGAACTTCCAGACCGTCTCGACGGCGCAGAAGCTGCTCAAGTCGCAGGCCGCGATCGGCGGCCCGACGCTGGCCGGCGGGTACCTGCCCGGCACGACGACGCCGGGCCCGCTCCTGACCAGCGCGCTCGACTACGTCAACGCGCAGCTCACGGCGATGGACCGCCAGATCCGCGCCCGGGGGATCGCCGGCCGGACGGCGATCATCGTCACGGCCAAGCACGGCCAGTCGCCGCAGGACCCGAACCTCCTGACCCGGATCGACGACGGTCCGATCATCGACGCGATCAACGCGGCGTGGACGGCGGCTCACCCCGGCGCGGGCAAGCTGATCGTCGCCGGCACCGACGACGACCTGTGGCAGAGCTACCTGTCCGACCGCTCGCAGGCGGCCGCTGACTTCGTCAAGAACTACCTGTGGACGCACACGGCGACCGGCGTCACCTACGGTGGCGGCAGCCGGACACTGGCGCACTCGGGTCTGGCGGTGATCTACGCCGGGCAGGCGACGGCGGCCTTCTTCGGCGTTCCCGCCGCGGACCCGCGCCACCCCGACGTCTTCGGCCGGGTTCAGGTCGGTGTCCTCTACACGGGCGGGACGAAGATCGCCGAGCACGGCGGCGACAACGCCGGCGACCGGGCCGTACCGCTCGTCGTCTACGCGCCCGGTGCGGTGCGGCCGTCGCGGGTCCGCGCGTTCGTCGAGACGACGCAGGTCGCGCCGACGATCCTGCGCCTGCTCGGGCTCGCCCCGAGGTCGCTGGCCGCCGTCCGAATCGAGGGCACGAAGGTCCTGCCGGGCATTCAGTGAACCCGGGGGACTCGATCTCCCTCCCGGGCGAGGCGGCCTGATTCTCGCGGCCATCGCGGCGGCGCGCATCCGCCGGCCCCGTCTGGCCGGGCTCGCCGCGCTTCTCCTCGGCTCGCTCTGGGCGGCGCCGCTCGCCCCGGCGGCGCCCCCCGGGGCGACCGCGCGGGCGGCCGGGCTCGGCGTCGGCGCGCCGGCCGCGATCCTCGTCCAGCGCGACGTGCAGCGGACGCTGTTTGCCCGCAACAGCGACCAGCGGCGTCCGATCGCGAGTACGACCAAGCTGATGACGGCGTGGGTCGCCGTCCACCACGCCCGACCGTCAGACGTCCTGACCGTCCAGCCCTACGCCGCCAGCCCGGGCGAATCGCTGAGCGGCATCGCGGCCGGCGAGCGCCTGACGCTGGCCGATCTGTTGCGGGCGATGCTGCTGCCGAGCGGGAACGACATCGCGCACACGCTCGCCGTCGACCTCGGTCGCGGCTCGCCGGAGCGCTTCATCGCCTGGATGAACGACGCGGCCCGCCGCCTGGGCATGTTCAACTCGCACTTCTCGACACCGATCGGCCTCGACCGACCCGACAACTACTCGAGCGCGGCCGACCTCGAGCGGCTGGCCGACGCGGTACTCGGGCAGCCCCTGCTGGCGAGCGTGGTCGCACAGCGCAGCGCCCGCCTGGCCGACGGACGGGTCGTCGTCAACCGCAACGACCTGCTCTTCGCCCGGCCCTGGATCGTCGGCCTGAAGACGGGGAGCACCGCCGCGGCCGGCGAGTGCCTGGTCGGCGCCGCCCGCCGGGACGGGACGACGGTGATCAGCGTCGTCCTCGGCGAACCGACGGTGGCCGCGCGGGACGCCGACTCGCTGACCCTCCTCCGCGCCGGGCTCGCCGCCTACCGGGCCGAGCGACCGGTCCGGACCGGCGTCGTCTACGCGCGCGTCCCGGTCCTCGGGCGCCCGGGCGAGCGCGTGCGCCTGTTCGCCGCCCGGCCGCTCACGCTGTTCGTCGCCGCCGCCAGCACGGCGCGCACGACGGTCACCCTCCGCGACGTGGCGGCGAGCGCGAGCGGACCCCTGCCGGCCGGAGCGAGGCTCGGTGAGATCGACGTCCACCGCGGCGGGCGGATCGTCGCCCGGACGGCGCTCGTCACCCGGGCGGCCCTCGCCGCCCCCCCGACCGTCACCGCGCCCAGCACCGGCTGAAACGGCGGGCCGCCCGGCTCACGGGGTCGCCACCCGGCTCCGGGACGCCGCGCGGTCAGCCCGGAGGGCGTGCTCGGCGACGGCGGCTCGGGCCGGGTCGACGAGCATCCGCTGGAGGCGTCTCACGGCGTCGAGATCGTCGCCGGTCCAGATCACCCTCACTCCGATCGTGGTGGCCTGGCCGTCGGCGTCGCCGAGATCGCGGGCCACGGCCGCGATCAGCCGGTCCCCGGCGACCGGGTCGGGCCCGAGCGGCTCGGGAACCGGCTCCCCCCCGGTCAGGCTGCCGGCGAAGTGGTCCGACGGAGGGGAACCTCTCAGGTCCGTCTTACGCCGCTCTCATCGTGTGCGGCGATCGTGGACACCAGCACACGACCAACATGCGGCGTCCACGTCGAGGCAGGTCGGTCAGATCCCCGCGAACTACCGTCAGGGGTCGGGAACGATCGTCAGCGGAACGGCGGCGAATCGGGCGACCGAGGCGGCGCTGGCCGCCTACTCCGGGGGGGTCGTCGACCGGGTGGTGAAGCTGAGCAACGGCGAGTACGAGGTCCACAACATCGGCGTCAACTGGCCGCACCACATCTTCGTCAACCAGAGCTTCAAGGTCGTCGGCGCCAATTGATACCAGGGTCCCGCGCTCGGCGTGAGTGGCGCCGGGCGCGCTCGGCCCGAGCCCTCCTCGACCAGTCGTCCGCTTTTGGGACCGCCGCTCCTGCCCGACCGGGGGGCGACGATGAGATACCGAAGCCCAAACCAGTACGCCGCTTTCCCGAGAAGGGCAAACCCGTCGCGAGGCGGGGACGCAAAGCCACGGTGCCACCACTTCGGTGTGGGTAGGCCGGGTTACCGAAGGATGGGTGGTGGCGTCGCCAGCCGGAGGTCGCCACCATGCCCCACGCCGTCGCCCGTCCCCGCCGGACCCGCTCCGCTACCGCCCTCGCGGTCGCCTTCAGCCTGCTCGCCGCGTCACCCGCCTTCGCGGCGAAGCACGGGGTCGTCAAGCACAGCGCGGCGGTCGCCGCCGCGGCGAGCGCCCCGTGCGCCAACGCCTACGTGGTTCCGTCGGCGAGCAACCTCGCGGCCGTCTCGACCGCGACCCTCTGCCTGATCAACCAGAAGCGCGCCGCCTACGGCCTGGCCGCGCTCAAGCGGAGCTCGGCCCTGACCACGGCCGCGGGCGCCCACTCCCGGGACATGGTCGCCGCCGACTACTTCTCCCACAACAGCCCGTCCGGCTCGGATCCGCTCTCCCGCATCCGCGCCGCCGGCTACCTCCAGCCCGGCCACGGCTACACGCTCGGCGAGAACATCGCCGCCGCCACCGGCTCCCTGGCCACCCCGGCGGCGATCGTCAGCTCCTGGATGAACTCCGCCGGCCACCGGGCCAACATCCTGAGCTCCGCCTTCCGCGACACCGGGATCGGCGTCACCGCCCCGGCGCCCGCGCTCCTCGGCTCCGGCCCCGGCGGCACCTACACCGAGGACTTCGGGACCATCAGCTGAGCCGGCGCCGGGACCTCGCCCGCCGCGGCGCCCAAGCCCGCGGTCACCCGATCCGCCCGCCCGCTCCCCCGGCCCCGGCCCCGGCCCCGGCCCCGGCCAGCGGCCGGGCGAGCACGGCGGCGTGGGGATCGCCGAACCGCGAGCAGAAGAGCACGTTCCGGGCCGCCCGGGTCCTGACCGCGTACGGCCGGAGCTCCGGCCGGGGATGCCCGCGCCCGGGGGGCATGAGGAACGGGGACGGCCCCGACTCGATCGCGAACCCGGCCCGGGCGATCACCTCGCGCAGGCCGCGGAGGCTCGGCTTCAGCCAGTAGGGGCGGCCCCCCGGCTCGAGCCGGAGCGTCGCCCGCCAGGGCCCGCTGACCGTGAGGGCGACCGAGAACGCGTCGACCGAGACGAGGTGCCCCCGGGTCACGGCCCGGACCCGCTCGAGCGCCCCGATCGGGTCGCGCAGGTGGAGCAGGAGGCTCCCGATGTACACGAGGTCGAACATCCCGTGGACGGCCGGGTCGAGGTCGTAGACGCTCAGGTCGAGGCGGCGAACCTGCGACCCGAGCGCCTCGGCGGCGATCGCGAAGCCGTCTCCCCCGCCCTTGCGCTCGGTGATCGCCGCGTAGTCGACCGGGTCGACCACCGCCGGCCAGTCCCACCGGCGCTCGTCGAGGATGTCCGCGGCGACCACCTCGGCCGCGCCCCGGCGTTCGAGCTCGAAGGCCCAGAACCCATCGAAGGTGCCGATGTCGAGGCAGCGCATCCCGTCGAGGCGCGCCGGCAGCGGGAGGCGCCCGACGATCGGCCGGGTGTCGAAGTAGCCGGGGGTGACGATCCCCGGGGCGAGCTCGATCGTGTGGTACCACTGGCGGGCGGCGACCCGACCGGCCAGGTCCGGCCGGGGTTCCACTAGAACCCGCGGGTGTGGACCCGCTGGCGGACCAGCTTGGCCAGCAGGGGCACGAGGGCCTGGGACATCAGGCGGTAGCCGGGGGCGCGGGGGTGGACGCCGTCGATCAGGGTGAGCCCGGTCCGGACCGCGGTCACCGGGTTCCAGAGGTGGGCGAGCCCGCCGAAGTAGACGCACCCCTCCTGCTTGGCCACCTGCCGGTCGACCGCCTGGAAGCGGGCGATGATCGACCCGAGCTCAGGCGGGAGGGGCGACGGGTCGGCGACCACGCAGAGGCCGCCGTAGCTGCGCGAGACCCGGATCCGCGACCGCAGCTCGGCGGCGTAGCCGCGCGTCCCGGAGTTGGCGAACTCCCAGATGTAGGCCGATAGGAAGACCGAGACGTCGAAGCGCTGCTGGACGAGCGAGGCGAGGATCCGGGGCGAGGAGTCCTGGCTGAGGCGGTGGCCCATGTGGCCGAGGTTCTCGACCTCGACGCCGATGCGGCCGGCGCTGACCGGACCGCGGACGATCACCCCGTCGAAGATGACGCTGCCCGTGCTCGGGCCGTTGACCGTGATCGACTTGGTCCCCGGCGGGACGGTGATCCACACCGTGGTCGGGGTCGGCGGCCCGGTCGAGCCGGCGTCGATCGGAAAGTTCTGCCCGCCGGCGGTGACGCTGAACACGCCGGCGCCGACGAACTTGGTGAAGAGCACCCCGACGTAGGGGCCGTCGATCGGCGCGGTGGCGGTCACCGACGGCGAAAGGGCGATCGCGCTGTACCCGCTCGGACCGTCCGGACCGGGGAACTTGGCCGAGAAGCCGGAGAGGACCCAGGCGTCCGGGCGGGGGACCTCGGGGGTCCCGGCGACCGTGTACTGGTTGAACTTCCAGCGGAAGACGCTCGCCGGGATCAGGCCTTCGCCGGCGGCTTCGAAGCCGGCCCCGACGAGCCCGGCCCGGAGCTGGGGCACGAGGCTGTCCTGGAGGAAGTGGGGGATCGTGTAGCCCTCGACGACCGAGTCTCCGAAGATGCCGATCGTCACCCGGGGGCCGACCTTCGCGGCGGCGGCGGGCACGCCGACCAGGAGCGCGGAGAGCACCGCGACCAGGGCGACCACGAGCCGCCGGGTGCAATTGGATGTCGCGGTTCCCATCTTGAGCTCCGGGAGGATATTGGCTGGGCGGGAAGGCGGCGCCGGCTCGACCGGCCGCCCCCCACCGGTCATCGGCCGGCGGGTCAGAGACCTTGACCGCGCAGGCGCCCGAGGTCGCGGGCGTAGAGGCAGGCGAGGTCGGCGAGGGCGAAGGCGGCCGCCTCGGGGTCGGGGGCCCGGGCGGCGGCGAGGAGGTAGTGGGGGACCCGCCCGATCAGCTCCCGCGGCCGGGGCGCCGGGGCGCTCCCCGGGTGGCGCCGCTCGAGCCAGGCGAGCCCGGCTCCGTGGCGGGCGAGCTGGCGGTAGAGATCCCGGAACCGGTCGCGGTTCTCGTGGTCGACCACGGCGCCGGGGCGCGGCTCGAGAAGCCAGCCGGCGTCCGCGACACGCCAGCAGAGGTCGGCGTCCCCGGCGGCGCTCGACCCGGCGCCCGGCGCGAACCCTCCCACGGCGGCGAACGCGCTCCGCCGGACCGCGCAGTTGGCGGTCTGGGCGTAGGGCCGGTGGGGATGGGCGAGCGTCACGCCCTGATCCATCTTGGCCCGGGCCGAGACGTAGCGCGAGCAGGCGGTCGGCGCCGTGCTCCAGTCGCGCACGCCGCCGGCGAGGACGGCGACCCGGGGGCCGGGCGGCGGGTCGAGGTAGCGGTCGAGGAGGTCCGGGACGGGGCGGGTGTCGGCGTCGAGGAAGACGAGCCACTCGGCCGTGGTCGCGGCGGCGCCGGCGTCGCGGGCGTACCAGGAGGAGGCCCGCCCGGAGGCGGCGAGGATCCGGACGCCCGGGGGCGGGGCCGCGGGCGACGGGTCGGGGCGGTTGTCGACGAGGACCACCTCGTCGGCCGGGCCGAGCTCGAGCCGGCCGAGCCGCCCGAGCATCTCCTCGAGGCGGGCCTGGGCGCCGGCGAACGGCACGATCACGCTGGCGGCCGGGCGGCCTGGCATCGGGGGATTATCGGGCGGCGCGCAGCCGGCCGGCGGCGAGGGCCACCCCGGCGGCGACCCGGGCGCGGGCCCCGGACCGGCGGGGAGCGTAGGCGACGAGGTGGGAGCGTCCGTGGTAGCGGCGGTAGCGGCGCAGGCCGTGGGCGCGGGCGTGGTCGAGGAGGGCGGGGATCGGCAGCTCCCGGTGAAGTGAGGTCTCGCCCGGGGCGGGGGCGAGGAAGTTGACGACGACGAGGTCGGCGAGGGCCTCGAGCCGGGCGAGGACGGCGAACGGATCGTCGACGTGCTCGATCACGTCGAAGGCGAACGCCGCGTCGAACCGGCCGGCCGGCGGCCGGCGGTCGAGATCGTGGATCCGGGCCCGGAGTCCGCGGCGGTCGAGGCGCCAGCGGAGGTAGCGGACGCTCGGGTTCGCGAAGTCGGCGAACTCGACCTCGTAGCCGAGGCCGGCGAGGACGAGGCCGTCGCTGCCGATGCCGCAGCCGTAGTCGAGCACCCGGGCCGGCGGGGCGACGAGGGCGGTCAGGTCGCGGAGGTAGGGCTCCTTGGTCCGGGTCATGGCGAACGCCGTGAGGTTGTAGAGGTAGGCCTCGGAGCTGCGATAGAGGGCCCGCTCGTCGCCGAGGCGCGCGGCCTCCCGCTCGAGCTGACCCTCCCAGTCGACGAGCCGGGAATGATCGTAGGCGTCACCAAGGTATTCGCGAAGCTCGGCCTCCTCGCGCTCGATGTCGATCATTCGGAGCTGCCCCGGCCGGCCGGACGTGGTCGCCGGGAGCGGGGATCGCGGGGGTCGGCCATGGGTGGTTACGCTAACGCCCGTGGAGCTGCTCGAGCGAGCGATGGAGCGCCGGTGGTACCACTCGATCGAGCTGGCTCCCGGCCGGGTGACCGACGGCTGGTTCGACCTGCGCCCGTTCGTCGCCTCCTACGGCCTCCCGGACCGGCTCGACGGGATGCGCGTGCTCGACGTCGGGACGTGGGACGGCTTCTGGGCGTTCGAGCTCGAGCGGCGCGGGGCGGCGGAGGTGGTCGCGCTCGACCTCGACGACGAGCGCGACCTCGACTGGCCGGCCCGCCGCCGGCCGCGGGTGTTCGCCGACGAGCCGCGCGGGGCCGGCTTCCGCCTGGCCCGCGAGCTCCTCGGCTCGCGGGTCGAGCGGGTCAACTGCTCGATCTACGACGCCCGCCCGGAGGAGCTCGGGACGTTCGACCTCGTCTTCTGCGGGTCGGTGCTCATGCACCTGCGCGACCAGGTCCTCGCGCTCGAGCGGATCGCCGCCCTGTGTACGGGGACGTTCATCTCGGCCGAGGAGTACGACCGCCTGTGCGAGCTGGTGCCGGTCGGCCTGGCCCGCTACCACGCGGATCGGGAGTCGGCCGTCGTCTTCTGGTTGCCGAGCGCGCGGACCTGGCGGCGGATGCTGTGGACGGCCGGGTTCGACGAGGTCCGCCGGCACGGGAAGTTCACCCTCCGGGCGACCGACGGCCTGCGCGTGCCCCACGTCGTCCACCACGCGTCCAAGGGTCGGGCGGTTGGCGCGGGCGGTTGAGCCGCGGCTGTGCGTGGTGATCCCGACGGTCGGGCGCCAGGCGAAGCTCGAGCGGGCCCTCGAGCATCTGGCGGCGCTGACCGACGCGGACTTCGAGGTGATCGTGGTCAGCGACGCCCTCGACCCCGATCCGGCCGCGACGGCCGGCCGGTCCCTCGGGGTCGCCGGCTGGCGCCATCTCAAGGCCGGCCGCCCGGGGGCCTCGGCCGCCCGGAACGCCGGGTGGCGGGCGAGCCGGGCGCCGGTGATCCTCTTCCTCGACGACGACATCCTGGCCGACCGGGGACTCGTCGAGGAGCATCTGGCCGGCCACGCGGCCGAGCCGGACGAGCGGACCTGCGTGCTCGGCGACGTCCGCTGGGCGCGCGGGATCCGGGTCACCCCGTTCATGCGCTGGCTCGACGAGCGCGGCCTCCAGTTCGACTACGTCGGGCTGAGCGACGGCCAGGACGCCGGGTGGGGACGGATGTACACGGCCAACGTCTCGATCAAGCGGAGCCTCCTCGACCGGCTCGGCGGGTTCGACGAGGAGGCGTTCCCCTACCTCTACGAGGACCTCGACCTCGCCCGCCGGGCCGACCTGGCCGGAGGGCTCGTCGTCCGCTACCGGCGGGCGGCCTCGGCCCAGCACCTGGGGGCGAGCACGCTCGCCGACTGGCTCGGCCGGGTCGAGCGCCTGGCCGTGGCCGAGCGGGCCTTCGTCGCCCGGTACCCGGACGTCAACCCCCACTTCCACGACATCTTCGCCCGCGTGGCCCGGGAGCCGCCGGCCCGGGGCCGGGGGCGCCACCTGACCGGCCTCATCCCCCGCGCCACCCCCCTCGTCGGCGCCCGGGTCTGGGCGAGCGCCGACGCCGCCTCGGCCCAGGCCCTGGCCGCCCCCTTCCTCGCCGCCTGGGACCGGGCGGGGGCCGGCTAGGCTGGCGACTGCCGGTCAGGACCCACCGACCTCGGCCAGCACCGCCTCGACCCGGGCGTTGAACGCGCGGTCGGTGTTGGCCCGGGCCGTCCGCCGGCCGCCGTCGCGCAGGCGCGCCCGGAGCTCCGGGTCGGCCGCGAGCCGGGTCAGACGCTCGCCGAGCCCGAGCGGGTCGCCCGCGGTGAACAGCAGGCAGTTCTCCCCGTCGCGCAGGTACTCGCCCGAGCCGCCGGTCCCGGTGGCCACGACCGGGCGGCCGCAGGCCATCGCCTCGAGCGGTACGAGCCCCCAGGGCTCCTCCCAGAGCACCGGGAAGACGACGGCGTCGGCGGCGGCGTAGATCGCCGGAAGGTCGGCCCGGTCCCGCCGGCCGGCGAAGGTCACGCGGTCGGCGACGCCGAGCCGGGCCGCCCGGGCGCGCAGCTCCTCGAGGTGGGCCTCCTCGCCGCCGCCGACGACGTGGAGGGTCGCCGCGGCCGGAAGCTCGACGAGCGCATCGAGCAGGGTGGCGATGCCCTTCCGGGGGTCGATCCGCCCGACGTACAGCAGGCGCCAGGACCAGGCGTCCGCCCCCGGCGGGCCGGCGAGGAAGCCCGGGTCGATCCCGCCGTAGGCGACCTCGGTCGGCGGGAGGCGCCACCGGTCCTCGGCGGCCCGGCGGATCGATTCGCTGGCGAAGACGACGCGGTCGCAGCCGGCCGGGTCGAACCGCGCCGGCAGGCCGGTGGCCCGCTCGAGCAGCCGCCGCGGAAGCCACGCGCGGCCGGCGAGTCGCTGCCAGGCGTCGACCCGCGGACCGTAGATCAGCCAGTCGTCGTTGACGAAGGCGACCGCCGGGATCCGCCGGCCCCGGCCGCGCTCGAGCAGGCCGAGGGACATGCCGCCCATCGCCCACCAGGCCAGGACGTCGGGGGCGAAGTCGTCGACGTGCCGGTCGAACGTGGCCGCGTTCGACCGCTCGAGCCCGAGCACGCCGCGGAGCCCGAGCCGGGGGAAGGCGTGGTCGCGCCAGTACCAGCGCAGGTCGCGATGGACGCCGGGCTCGGCCACGTCCTCGGCACCGGCCTCGCGATGGTCGCTGCACACCACGCGGACGGCGTGACCGCCCCGGCGCAGGTGCTCGACGGCCGCCTGCCAGACGAGCTCGTAGCCGCCGAGATGGTGCGGGGGGTACATGCTCCCGATGCAGAGGATCCGCACCGGCGGCAGGCTAGCTGCGGCGGACGAAGACGTAGGCCGAGTCGTCGAACTCCGAGAGGCCCCGCCACCGACCCGGGGACTCGTGGTGGGCCACGGCGAAGCCGAGCCGGTCGAGCTTGGCCCGGAGCGCCGCGTCGGTGATCCCCCACTGCCAGATGTCGTGGACGTCCCGCCACGGGCGGCCCCGGCGCTCGTTGATCTCCTCGAGGCGCCCGAGCGCCTCGTGGTGGATGGGGACGTCGGGCACCGCGGCGAGGTAGCGCTCGACGCCGAGATCGAGCAGGCGGATGGCCGGCCCGTCGCCGGCGTAGGTCGGCTGGACGATCACGAAGCAGCCGGTCCGGGCCGCGTAGAGGTCGAGCACGTCGTCCCAGTCGGGGCGCACCTGATGGAGGAGGACGTCGAAGAGGAGGACGACGTCGACCCGTCCGACTCGTTCGGCGACCCGCGGGTCGCCGAAGTTCCCGCCGATCAGCTCGACGACCCGGCCGCGGGCGGCCCGGGCGGTCACCGTCTCGGTGAAGTCCTCGTCGACCAGGGCCACCCGGCCGACCCCGGGCCGCCCGGCCGCGTGGAAGGCGTAGCCCCCGTCGACCGCCCAGACCCCGCCGAGGTCGGCGACGCTGGCCGCCCCGACGAGCTCGCACGCCCGGTCGATCGCCTCGAGCTTCAGCGGGCCGAGGCCCGCGGGCGCCGCCGGGCGCCGCAGCGCGGCGCCGAGGCGCCGAACCGGACCGGTGAGGGTCGGGCGGCGGGCTCCGGGGCGGCGGGACACGCGCGGGAGGATAGGGCGGGCGCCGACTCGCTGGCCGTAGGATGCCCCAGGTGACGATCGACCCCGGGATCTTCAAGGCCTACGACATCCGCGGCCTCTACGGCGATCAGATCGACGCGGACGTCGCCGAGCAGATCGGGCGGGCGTTCGCCCGCGTCCTCGCCGAGCTGGCCGGCAAGCCGGCCGGGGAGCTCCGGGTCGGCCTCGGCCGGGACATGCGCCTGACCGCGCCCGAGCTCGCCGCCCGCTACCGCGAGGGCCTGATCGCCGAGGGCGCCGAGGTCCTCGACGCCGGGGAGGTCGGCACCGAGATGCTCTACTTCCTCGTCGGCTCGCGGGAGCTCGACGGCGGGCTGATGTGCACGGCCTCCCACAACCCGGCGGCCTACACCGGGGCCAAGCTCGTGCGCGACGGGGCGATTCCGCTCTCGGGCGAGACCGGGATCGAGGACATCCGGCGGACGATCGAGAACGGGCTCGGCCCGGCGCCCGGCGGGGGCAGCGCGAGCGAGGTCGAGCTCTACGAGGAGTTCCAGGCCGCCGCGCTCGCCTTCATCGACCCGGCCCGGGTCGGCCGCCTGAAGGTCGTCCTCGACGGGGGGAACGGGATGGCCGGGCCGATGGTCGGGCCGCTCCTCCGCGGGCTCGACCTCGACCTGATCGAGACCTACTGGGAGCCGGACGGGAGCTTCCCCGGCCATGAGCCGAACCCCCTCCTCCCGGAAAACCGCCGCCTGGTCATCGAGCGGGTCCGCAGCGAGCGGGCCGACCTCGGGATCGCCTGGGACGGCGACGCCGACCGGTGCTTCTTCATCGACGAGACCGGCGAGTTCATCGACGGGGACTTCCTCACCGCGCTCCTGTCCGAGTCGCTGCTCGGGAAGCGTCCGCCCGGCGAGGCGATCCTCTACGACGTCCGGGCCAGCCGGGCCGTGCCCGACACGGTCGAGCGAGCCGGGGGGACGGCGCACATGAACCGCGTCGGCCACGCCTTCTTCAAGACCCGGATGCGCGCCGAGGGCTCGCTCTTCGGCGGCGAGGTCTCCGGCCACTACTACTTCCGCGACTTCTACTGCGCCGACTCCGGGACCCTCCCGGCTCTGCTCATGCTCGAGCTGATCTCGACCGCCGGGCGGCCCCTCTCTGAGCTCCTCGTCCCCTACCACGAGCGCTACTTCATCTCCGGGGAGATCAACAGCGAGGTCGACGACCCGCCCGGGCGGATGGAGGCGATCGCCGCGGCGCACCCCGACGCCCGCCAGACCCGGCTCGACGGGATCTCGATCGACTACGACGACTGGCACTTCAACGTCAGGCCGTCGAACACCGAGCCGCTCCTGCGGCTCTGCCTCGAGTCGCTCGTCTCGCGCGAGGACATGGAGCGGCGCCGCGACGAGGTCCTCGCGCTGATCCGGGCGTGAGACCCCGGGAGATCGCCGAGCGGGCCGGCATCCACTGCTTGGCGATCCCGACGCCGTTCGCCGTCGGGAAGGTCAACCTCTACCTGATCGAGGACGAGCCGCTCACCCTGATCGACGCCGGCCCGAACTCCGGTCAGGCGCTCGACGAGCTCGAGCAGGCCCTCGCCCGCCGGGGCCACGCGATCGAGGACATCGGCCTGCTCGTGCTGACCCACCAGCACATGGACCACATCGGCCTGGCCGGGATCATCGCCCGCCGGTCGGGGGCCGAGGTCGCCGCCCTCGACCTCGTCGCCCCGTACCTCCGGCGCTACACCGAGGACATGGAGGCCGACGACCGCTTCGCCGCGCGGATGATGCTCCGCCACGGCCTGACCGAGGACGTCGTCCTCGCCCTGCGCGCCGTCTCGGCCGGCTACCGGGCCTGGGGGGCGAGCGTCACCGTGACCCGCCCGCTCGCCGCCGGGTCGACCCTGCGCCTGCGCGACCGCGCCTTCGAGGTCCTCCACCGGCCGGGCCACAGCCCGAGCGACACCGTCTTCTTCGACGCCGAGCGGCGGATCCTCATCGGCGGCGATCACCTGATCGCCCACATCTCCTCCAATCCGCTCCTGACCCGGCCGCTCGGCGACCGGGGAGCCGACGAAGCGGACCGGCCCCAGGCGCTCGTCGACTACATCGCGTCGCTCGAGGCCACCCACGCCATGGACCTCGACTTCGTCCTCGCCGGCCACGGGCGGCCGGTCGGCGACCACCGGCGCCTGATCGACGAGCGCATGCGCGTCCACGGCCGCCGGGCCCAGAAGATCCTCGACCTGGTCGTCGAGCGGCCGCTCACGGCGTACGAGATCGCCCAGGAGCTGTGGGGCAACGTCGCGGTGACCCAGGCCTACCTGACCCTGTCCGAGGTCCTCGGCCACGCCGACGTGCTCCTCAACGAGGGCCGCATCCGCGAGCGCGAGGACGGCGGGGTCGTCCGCTTCGCCGGCGCCTGACCCGGCTCTATCGCTGCCAGGCGGCCAGGAGCAGGCCGAGCTCGTGGAGGAGGTACGGCCCGAGCGTCTCGCTGTAGGCACGGGTGATGTGGTTGGAGTCGACGTAGACGAGGACGCCGCCGATGACCGGGGGGCAGACCTGCTGCTCGCAGAAGAAGCGCGACATGTCGATCACCGAGGCCCGCGGCCCGAACCTCGCGGCGGCGGCGACGGCCGGGTCGCGGTGGAGGGCCAGGTGGCGGTCGAGCGCGCAGACCCGGGCCGCGTCCAGGCCGCGGTCGATCGCCGACTGGACGCACGGCCCGGTCGCCCGGCCGGCATCCGGGGGATCGCGCAGGACGACGATGTGCTGGACGGTCGCCGGCAGCGCCCGCCAGGCCGCGAGGTAGCCGTCGACCGCGGCGGCGAAAGGGGTCTCCCCGGGCGCCCGGACGACCCGGGCGCTGAAGTGGGCGGCGACCAGCATCGTCCCGACCTGGGGGTTCGCCGCGAACCAGGCGATGACCGACTGGCGCCAGCGCAGGCACGGGTCGACGAGCTTCGCAGGGATGATCGGCATCGCCCCGCTGAACGGGCAGCTCGCCCGGGTCACCGAGGCGCCCTCCCAGCCGAGTGACCGGGCGACGACGGTCAGACCGGCCCGCCACATCCCGGCGTGGCTGTCGCCGACGAGGGCCACGCCGCTCCGGGCGGCCGGCGGCGCGGCCCCGAACACGCAGAGGCCGAACAGGCCGTTGCTGCTCGCGGTCAGCGAGACGAGGCCCTCAACCCCGGGGAGGGGGTTGAAGATCCCGTCGGCGTGCTCCTCGGGCGTGCACGGGGCGCTCGGCGTTATCTCGGCGACGCTCGGGGTCGGGCTGACCCCGAAGCGGAGTCCCGCGCAGGCCAGGTGAGCCCGGGCGGCCGCCCCGAAGCACGTCGGCGGGTTCGCCGCCCCGGCCGCCGGGGCGATCCCCCAGGCGAGAGCGACGGTCGCAACGACCGCCGCGCACGACCCCCCGGCCAGTGCTCTCAGTTCCCCACCGCTTCCACCGCGGGGCCCACTCTACGCCGCCGGCCGGGCCGGGCGACCCGGCAACCGCCGGCGGGCGACCCGGCCCGAGCCCGGTCGCGCGCCCCGGGTCCGCGCACGACAGCCGTCACACGCAGGGAAATCTCGCAATTGACCTACGCTTCAAGGGATGTCGGACAACCGGCCAGCGGTCAGCGCTCGCGGCGTCCTCGACGGGGACCCGGCCGCCCTGGCCGGACTCTGCGATCTGCGCGGCCCGTCGGTCATCGCCTACTGCGAGGTCGTCTGCGGCCCGGACCCGGCCGTCGACGCCGCGGCCGCCGCGTTCGCCGCCTTCCGCTCGAGCGCCGTCGGGGCCGTCCATCCCCTCGCCCTCGATCCCGACAGCCTGCTCCTGGCCAAGGCCCGCGCCGCCGCCGCCGACCGCGCTCCCGACCCGGCCGGAGGCGTCCCCCGCCGGGACGATCCGCTCTGCCCCGAGGTCCCCCGCCTCCTCGCCGGCGCCGCCGGCCGCGCCCTCGCCCCGGGCGAGCTCCATCACCTCCGCCGCCACCTCGCCCGGTGCGTCGCCTGCCGGGGCGCACAGAACAGCCAGCGCGAAGCCGAGCGCGCCTACCTCCACCCCCCGGTCGGCACCCTCGACCCGATCGCCCGCCAGGCGATCATCGCCGCCCTGCGCCACGCCGCCCCGGTCGTCGCCGAGGTCGGCGCCTCGAACAACTCGCGGGACCCGACCCCAGTTCCCGACCGACCCGCTCCGGTCATCGCCTCCCCCACCGCCGCCGCGCCCGCCCCGGACCCGGCCGCCGCGCCCGCCCCGGACCCGGCCGCCGCGCCCGCCCCGGACCCGGCCGCCGCGCCCGCCCCGGACCCGGCCGCCGCGCCCGCCCCGGACCCGGCCGCCGCACCCGCCCCGGACCCGGCCGCCGCACCCGCCCCGGACCCGGCCGCCGCACCCGCCCCGGACCCGGCCGCCGCACCCGCCCCGGACCCGGCCGCCGCACCCGCCCCGGACCCGGCCGCCGCACCCGCCCCGGACCCGGCCGCCGCACCCGCCCCGGACCCGGCCGCCGCGCCCGCCCCGGACCCGGCCGCCGCGCGCCCCGACCCGGTCGCCGCGGCCGCCCCGGAACCGGCCGCCGCGCGGCCCGAACCCGGCGCCGGCCCCTCGCCGACCCCGCCCACCGCGCGCCCGGACCCGGCCGCCGGAGCCCCACCCCCCGAGCCACGGCTGCGGCGCATCCGGACCCCGCTCCCGGCGGACCCGGCGGCCGCCCCCGCAGGCACCGAACCACCGGCCGCCCCGGCCCGCCGGTCGGTTGCCGGCCGAGTCCGGTCCATCCGTCCGATTCGGCGACCCTCGTCCCGGCCGGCGAGTACCGCTCCCGAAAACCCCCCACCGGGCCGCCCGACCCATACCGGCGAAGCGGTGACCGGCGTCATCCCGATCGATCAGGTCGCCGCCGCCCTCGGGTACGCCGATCCTCCCGCCGAGCTCCCCGCCCGGCGCCCGACCCGCGGCGCGGCGCTCGGGACCCTCGTCGGTCACCTGCCCGGCGTGCGCATCCTCGCCCCGGCCGGCGTCGTCCTCGTCGCCGTCCTCGTCGCCCTCGCCATCGCCGGGGTGTTCAGCCCCTCGCACCCGGCGAGCCCCACCTCCGGGCCCGCCGTCCCGGCCGGCTACGGCGGCACCGTCACCACCCCGGCCCCCGCCCCGGCCGTCAAGGCCGGTACCGCCCGCCTCCTCCCCGCCCCCGCCGACTCGGTCCCGCCGAGCGATGGCGCCCCCCCGGCGACGACCGGTGGCTACCGCGCCGGCTAGCGGCCGCCGGCCGTCGCCCCGGCCGTCTCGAGCAGCCACTCGTGCAGGCGGGTCTCCCCGGCCAGCTCCGGGTGGAAGGCCACCGCGAGGAGGTCCTCCTGGCGGGCGGCCACGACGTGCCCGTCGAGCGTGGCCAGCGGCTCCACCCCCGGCCCGTGCTCGGCGATCCACGGCGCCCGGATGAAGACCGCTCGCACAGGCTCGGCCAAGCCCGCGAGCTCGACGTCGGCCTCGAAGCTCCGGACCTGACGCCCGAAGGCGTTCCGCTCGGCCCGGACGTCCATCAGGTCGAGGTGGTCGCGGTCGAGCAGGATCAGACCGGCGCACGTCCCGAGGACCGGCGTCCCCGCGGCGACCAGCGCCCGCAGCGGGTCGGCCAGGCCCTCACGCTCCACGCCCAGCATCATCGTCGTCGACTCGCCTCCCGGGAGCACGAGGCCGTCGAGGCCGTCGAGGTCGTCGGCCACCCGCACCTCCACCGCCCGCGCGCCGAGGCCGTCGAGGACCCGCGTGTGGGCGGCGAAGCCACCCTGGAGCGCGAGCACCCCGATCCGGGGCGCCCTCACCAGCCGCGCTGGGCCAGGAGCTGCTCGCCGGCGAGCGTCCGCGTCTCGACGCTCGCCATCGCCCCGCCGAGCCCTCGTGATGCCGCGAGCACGCGCTGGGGATCGCGGAAGTGGGTCGTCGCCTCGACGATCGCCCGAGCCCGGCCGGCCGGATCCTCCGACTTGAAGATCCCCGACCCGACGAACACGCCCTCGGCTCCGAGCTGCATGACCAGCGACGCGTCGGCCGGCGTCGCGATCCCCCCGGCGCAGAAGAGGACGACCGGCAGGGCCGCGTCCTTCGCCACCCCGCGCACCAGGTCGAGCGGCGCGCCGAGCTCCTTGGCCGCGGCCGGCAACTCGGCCGGGTCGAGGGCGTGGAGGCGGCGGATCTCGCCGACGATCGAGCGCAGATGCCGGACCGCCTCGACCACGTCGCCCGTCCCCGCCTCGCCCTTCGAGCGGATCATCGCCGCCCCCTCCGCGATTCGCCGCAGGGCCTCGCCCAGGTTGGTCGCCCCGCAGACGAACGGGACGGCGAACTCCCACTTGTCGATGTGGTTCGCCTCGTCGGCCGGGGTGAGGACCTCCGACTCGTCGATGTAGTCGACCTCGAGCGCCTCGAGCACCTGCGCCTCGGCGAAGTGCCCGATCCGGGCCTTGGCCATAACCGGGATGCTCACCGTGTCCTGGATCTCCCGGATCATCGTCGGGTCCGACATCCGGGCGACGCCCCCGTCCCGGCGGATGTCGGCCGGGACGCGCTCGAGCGCCATCACCGCGCACGCCCCCGCCGCCTCGGCGATCTGCGCCTGGCGGGCGTCGACCACGTCCATGATCACGCCGCCCTTGAGCATCTCGGCCAGGCCGGCCTTGACCCGGAATGTCGCCTCGTCGTGCATCGGTAGACCCAAGTTTACGCGCCGCCCCCCTCGCCCAACCGTCCGACCCGGCAGGGTGGAGGCGTCCTCAGCGGGTGAGCAGCCGCTCGAGCAGGACCTCGGGGTTCTCCCGGGCGAAGCGGTCGAGCATGAAGTCGCTCGTGAACAGGGCGAGCTGGGTCCCGTCGGTCCGGACGAGGACGTCGGCGTGCCGGCTCGCCTCGACGACCGCCGCCCCGGCCCGGTCGGTCCGCCGGGCGAGCGACCACGGGGTCGGGTCGAGGGCGACCCCGACCCCGAACTCCCGGCGCAGGCGGTCGACCGCCACCTCGAACTGGAGCGACCCGAGCCCGGCGAGGACCGGGGTCGGATCGGTCACGCTCCCCCGCCGCAGGACGTGGACCACCCCCTCCTCGGCCAGCTGCTCGAGGCCGCGCTGGAACTGCTTGCGCCGGGTGCTGTCGAGATTGCGGACGCGGACGAAGTGCTCGGGCGCGAGGGTCGGGATCGGCGGGAACTCGACCGGGTCGTCGACGTAGAGCGTGTCCCCGACCCGGAGCTCGCTCGCGTTGACCACGCCGACCACGTCGCCCGGGAAGGCCTCGTCGAGGACCGTCCGATCCTGGCCGAAGACCTCGTGGGCGTGGGCGAGGGTGAACGGCCGCCCGGTCCGGGCGTTCGTCGCCCGCATGCCCCGCTCGAGGCGCCCCGAGCACACGCGGAGAAAGGCGACCCGGTCGCGGTGGCGCGGGTCCATGTTGGCCTGGACCTTGAAGATCAGCCCGGAGAACGGCGCCACCAGCGGGCGCGGCTCCCCCGTGCCCGACGCCCGGGCACTCGGGGCCGGCGCCAGGTCGAGGAGCGCGTCGAGGAGGAGCCCGACGCCGAAGTTCGAGACGGCCGAGCCGAAGAAGACCGGGGTGCACCGGCCGGCCGCGAACGCCGCGCCGTCGAGCTGGTTGCCGACGGCGTCGAGGAGGTCGAGCTCGTCCCCGGCCGTCGGCCACGCATCGGCCTCGACCCGGGCCGCCTCGTCGGCCGAGAGGATCTCCTCCGCCGCCCGCGTCGCCCCGCCGGCCGAGCGCGTGAACCGGTGAAAGGCACCGGTCCGGCGGTCGACGACCCCGCGGAAGTCCCCGGCGATCCCGACCGGCCAGGTCATCGCCGCCGGCTGGAGCTCGAGCGTCCGCTCGATGTGATCGAGCATCTCGAGCGGCTCCATCCCCGGCCGGTCGTACTTGTTGACGAAGGTGATCAGCGGGATCCCCCGGGCCCGGGCGACCTCGAAGAGCCGCAGGGTCTGGGCCTCGACGCCCTTCGCCGCGTCCAGCAGCATCACCGCGCAATCGGCCGCCGCCAGGACCCTCAGCGTGTCCTCGGAGAAGTCGCGGTGGCCCGGGGTGTCCAGCAGGTTGAAGACGACCCCGGCGTGGCGGAAGCGCAGGACGGTCGAGGTCACCGAGATGCCCCGCTCCCGCTCGAGCTCCATCCAGTCCGAGGTCACCGCCCGCCGGTTTCGCCGGGCATGGACGGCTCCGGCCTCGGTGACCGCGCCCCCGTAGAGGAGGAGCTTCTCGGTCAGCGTCGTCTTCCCGGCGTCCGGGTGGGAGATGATCGCGAACGTCCGCCGGTGCGCCGCCTCGTCCAGGATCGCCCGGCCGCCGCCCCCGGGGCCGGCCGCCCCGAGGTCGGTGGGCTCCGGGTCGCCGGGCGGGCGGTCGGCGAGAAGGTCGACGGCCGCGGCGACCGGTGGGGTCACGCCACGACGGCGTCGCGGAGCTTCTGCGCGACGTCCAGGCTCTGGAGCTTCTTCAGCGACTGGTTCTCGATCTGGCGGATCCGCTCCCGCGTCACGTTGAACGTCCGCCCGACCTCATCCAGCGTCCGCGGATGCTCACCACCCAACCCGTAGCGGAGCTCAAGCACCCGCCGCTCCCGATAGCTCAAGTTCTCCAACGCCTCACGCAACGCCTCCTTGCTGAGGATCTCCGCCGCCCGCTCATACGGCGACTCGGCCAGCTCGTCGGCGATGAACTGCCCGAACTCCGACCCGTCCTCGTCGCCCACCGGCTTCTCCAGCGAGATCGGGGCCTGGGCCGACCGCTTGATCGAGTCGACCTCGCCCGGGTCGATCCCGGTCACCGCGGCGATCTCCTCCGGCGTCGGCTCCCGCCCGAGCTCGGTCACCAGCTTGCGCTCCGCCCGACCGATCTTGTTGAGCTTCTCCACCACATGCACCGGAATCCGAATCGTCCGCGCCTTGTCGGCCAGCGCCCGCGCGATCGCCTGACGAATCCACCACGTCGCATACGTCGAGAACTTGAAGCCCTTCCGATAATCGAACTTCTCCGCCGCCCGCACCAGACCGAGCGTCCCCTCCTGAATCAGATCGAGGAACGGCAACCCCTGATTGCGGTAGTTCTTGGCGATCGACACCACCAGCCGCAGGTTCGACTCGACCATCTTCTGCTTCGCATCGAGATCGCCCCGCTCGATCCGCTTCGCCAGATCGACCTCCTCCTGCGCCGTCAGCAGGCGAACCTTGCCGATCCCCTTGAGGAACAGCTGGAGCGAGTCGGTCGTCATCGCCGGGGTCAGGTCGAGGGCGGTCTTCGCCTTGCGCCGGCCGCGCTTGTCCGGCGCCCGCTCGACCTCGCTCCCCGCGGCCGTCGCCGGGTCGATCTCCTCGACCAGCTCGATCTCCGACCGCTCGAAGAACCCGTGCAACTCCTCGAGATCCGCCTCATCCAAGTCGAGCTCCGAGACCGCCCCCTGGATCTCCGCATACGTGAGCACCCCAACCTGCTGACCGCGCGCGATCAGACCCTTGACCTCTTCGAGCTCCTGAAGTTCCGCTAGTTCCGCCACAGACATTTCGCGTCTCCTGCCATCGATGTACGTGAGGTCGCCGGTCCCGCGCGCCGGCTCGGGCGGGCGCGCTGCGGTGGCATCTGGAGTCGCGCTTCGCCGCCGATGACCGAATCGGGGGCGGCGTCAACGCGCTCCGACCGATCCCGGCCAGCGTCGTGCCGCTGGCCCGTCCGCGCCGTCCCGCGCCGCATCCAGCTCTTTCATGGTAGACGGCCGGGGAAGCAAGGGCGCCGAACTCGGCCAAATGCGGACATTTTTCGGCCGGACGGGCTCGCCGCCTCTGTGACCATCTCACACAAGGACGCCGGTGATCGGCATAGCCTCCGCACGACGAGACAAGGACCAGCGGCGATCCGCGCAAGCCGCTGGCGGCAGACTCGCCGGCTCCTCGGCCTCGGCGGCGCGGTCATCGCCGTCGCCACGACGGTCCCCGCCGCGGGGGCGTCGGCCGCCGGCACGCCGGGCGTCATCGCGGGCAACCCGCTCCAGATTCAGATCGACGGGACCGGCCAGCTCCAGGTCCATCTGCACGGTTTCTCGTCGCCGGAGTTCGACCCGGCTACCCTCCAACCCGGACACAGCCCGGCGCTGATCTTGTGGTTCTGGACCGGCAGCTGGTGGTCCTCGTGTCAGCCCACAGGTCTGCCCACCCCCGTCAGCGGACCGACGGCGCCCACCGGCACTGGGAGCGTCGCCGACCCATTCACGATGAGCGCGGTCTTCAACTGCGATGCCCCGGGCGCGCCTGCCCTGCGGGTGGCGGAGACGATCACCTACGTAAACGGCGACGCGAACCTAGTCGCCAAATACGCCATCACCAACATCCAGGTGCCGTCGCCCTTGATCTTCCGGGCGACCGTATACGGTCAAGCGCTGAGGGCCCGGCCGGCGGGCCGCCCGGCGCTCCAGCGCCCGGGCGATCCCGACGCTACGCGGGCCGCTCCGAACGGCCAGGCCTACTCGACCTCCTCCTGCGCCGTCGGCAGGCGGACCTTGCCGATCCCCTCGAGGAACAGCTGGAGCGAGTCGGTCGTCATCGCCGGGGTCAGGTCGAGGTCGGTCTTCGCCTTGCGCCGGCCGCATCTCGTCTCCGGCCCCCGGTGCCAAGATGGCTTCGTGCTCTTCGAGGACCGTGCGCGTGCAGAGTCGTTCGGGGCCGTGGCCGAGCTCTACGATCGCGCCCGGCCGTCCTACCCGTCGGAGCTCATCGATGGGCTGCTCGTCGACGAGCCCGGGCGAGTACTCGATGTCGGGTGCGGAACGGGGATCGCCTCCGCTCTGCTGGGCGAACGCGGATGCGCCGTGCTCGGTGTCGAGGTCGACCCGCGGATGGCCCAAATCGCCCGCGGGAAGGGCCTCGAGGTCGAGGTCGCGCCGTTCGAGCAATGGGACGCACGCGGGCGTCGCTTCGATCTCGTGATCTGTGCGCAGGCGTGGCACTGGATCGAGCCGCACGTCGGGGTGGCCAAGGTTGCCGCGGTGCTCGACGCGGGTGGACGCTTCGCCGTGTTCTGGAACTTCGGTGATCCGCCAACGCACGTCCGGGAGCGTCTCGCTCCGATCTACCGCCGCTTGGAGCCGGGCCTTGAGAACTACTCAGTGGTGCTCGGCCGCCACCACGAACGCGCGCCGGCAACCCTGACCGACATCACCCAAGCAGGCAGCTTTGAAGGCGTCAGCGGTGCGACGTTCCCCTGGCGCAAGACGTACGACACCGCCCAGTGGCTCGAGCACCTCGACAGCCACAGCGACCATCGTGGACTCTCCGTCCCGCGCCGCCGCCGGCTACTCGCCGCGGTCGGTGAGGCAATCGACGCCGTCGGCGGATCGTTCGAGATGCCCTACGAGACAGTGCTCATATCCGCGCGACGGACCTAGCCTTTGGCCGCCAGTTGCCCTCGGATATCGTCAGTACCACGTCGGCGGGCCCCATGGCCTTCAGTGGATCTTCGCCGTGAACCCGAAGCGAGTCACGGCGGCGTACGCGACGTGAGCGCAGCCCTACTTGAGCCGGAACGCCTTGATCCGGTCGGCGTACTGCTCCTCGTCACGCGAGTAGACCCCGTAGGCCAGGGCCTGGATCATCCCCAGGAGGGCCGTGTGGGAGCGGACGAAGGCCGGGCTGTTGGACGAGTAGTAGAGCTTGATCCGGGCGAGCTTGGCGATCTCCGACAAGGTCGCGTCGGTGATGGCGATCGTCGGCGCCTTCCGGTGGCGGGCCAGCTTCATCGCCCGCAGGACGAGGGCGTGGGGCCGGCCGGCCGAGAGCCCGATCACCAGGGTGTCGGCATCGATCCGCCCCAGCCGGCTGAGTGCCTCCTGCGACGGGCTGGCCACGAGCTCGGCCCGGAGGTCGAGGAGCATCAGCAGGTGACGCAGGTAGCTGGCGAAGAAGGCCATCTGATCGGTTCCGGCGATCAGGATCCGCTCGGCCGAGGCGATCGACTCGATCGCCCGCTCGACGCTCTGGCGGGAGACCTTCCGGGCCGTCTCCTCGACGTTGACGTGGTCGGCGGCCAGCGCCGTCTCGAAGTCGGTCTGGTCGAGCGAGAAGAGCGGGGCCGGGACGTCTCCCTCGGGCCGCGAGCCGGGGGCGTTGGCCCGCCGGTATTCCTCCCGGGCTGCCTGCTGGAGCTCGGGGAAGCCCTCGAAGCCGAGGGCCTGGGAGAAGCGGACGACCGTCGAGCTCGACGTGTTCGCCCGACGGGCAAGCTCCTCCGCCGTCCGGAAGGCGGCCTCGTCGAGGTGGTCGATGATGTACTGGGCCACGTCCTTCTGGGATCGCGAGCACTCCTCGAAGCGCGACTCGATGTAGCTCGATAGCGTCTGCGGCAACGGCGGGCCGCCGCGCGACGGGGCCGGGGGAGTCGAGGACGGTCGTTTCATCGGCGAGCGGTTGTTTCGACGCCTCCCCTCGCTCTTCCTCCATGCCCCCTGATTGATCCGGCGGGTTCCAAAGGGCGCAGCACCTCCGAGACCGATGCCACGCCCGATGCTACCGAGCAGTCCTGAGAGCACGCGGAGGTCGGCGTGAGGGTCGCGATCGTCGGCGGGGGCGTCTCCGGGATCGTCGCCGCCCAACGGCTCCACCCCGAGCACGAGATCGTTCTCTACGAGGCGGCCGGCCGCCTCGGCGGTCACACCAACACGATCACCGTCGAGCGGGCCGACGGGACCTGGCACGTCGACACCGGGTTCATCGTCCTCAACGACCGCAACTACCCGAACTTCAACCGGCTCCTCCGAGACGCCGGCGTGGCCATCCAGCCGACCCACATGGGCTTCTCCGTCAAGGCCGAGGACATGGACTTCGAGTTCGCCGGCACCCCCCGCGGCGTCTTCTCCCAGCGCTCGAACCTGATCGACCCAATGTTCTGGCGGATGATCACCGATCTCCTGCGCTTCAACCGCGAGCTCACCGCCCTGCTCGCCGCCGGCGAGGACGGGCCGTCGCTAGGCGAGTGGGTCGACCGCCGCGGCTACTCGCCGGCGTTCGTCGACCGCCTGATCGTCCCCCAGGCGTCCGCCGTCTGGTCGGCCGACCCGGCGGCCATGTGGAGTTTTCCGGTCCGCTTCCTGGCCGAGTTCTTCCACAACCACGGGATGCTCGGCTTCCGGGACCGGCCCCAGTGGCAGACCGTCGTCGGCGGGTCGCAGGCCTACGTCGCCGCCCTCACCGCCCCGTTCGCCGAGCGCATCCGCCTCGGGACGCCGGTCACGGCGATCACGCGCGACGCCGACGGCGTGACCGTGCAGGCCCGCGGCTCCGACCCCGAGCGCTTCGACCACGCCGTCCTCGCCTGCCACTCCGACCAGGCCCTCGCCGTCCTCGCCGACCCCTCGCCCGTCGAGCGGGAGCTCCTCGCGGCCTTCCCCTACCAGCCCAACGAGGCGGTCCTCCACACCGACCGGACGCTCCTCCCGCGCCGCCGGGCCGCCTGGCAGGCCTGGAACTACCACCTCTTCGCCCACCCGCGCCCGATGACGACCGTCACCTACTACATGAATCATCTCCAGCGATTGACCGCTGCCGACGACTTCTGCGTATCACTCAACATGACCGACCGCATCGACCCGGCCAAGATCATCGAGGTCATCCCCTACGCCCACCCGGTCTTCACCGCGGCCGGCGTCGCCGCCCAGGCCCGGTGGGCCGAGATCTCCGGCCCTCGACGTACGCACTTCTGCGGGGCATACTGGGGCTGGGGCTTTCACGAGGACGGCGTCGTCTCGGCGCTACGGGCGTGCGAGACGCTCGGGGCAGGCCGGGCATGACGGCAAGCTGCATCTACGAGGGCTGGGTTCGCCATCGGCGGCGCGGCGAGGTCGACCACGAGCTCCGCTATCCGGTGTTCATGGCCTACCTCGATCTCGGCGAGCTGCCCGAGGTCCTCGACGGGATGGCGCTCTGGTCGGCGCGCCGCCCGGCGCCCGCCTGGTTCCGCCGGGCCGACCACCTCGGCCCCCCGGCCGAGCCGCTCGACGACACGATCCGTGCCCTCGTCGCCGCGCGGACCGGAAACCGCCCCCAGGGATCCATTCGACTGCTGACGAACCTTCGCTACCTCGGCCACTGCTTCAACCCGGTCAGCTTCTACTACTGCTACGACGCCGCCGGCCAGCGCGTCGAGGCGATCGTCGCCGAGGTGACGAACACGCCCTGGGGCGAGCGTCACGCCTACGTCCTCGGCGCCGATCCCGACCGGCCGCCGGGCGGGCTCGTCCGCGGACGCCTCGAGAAGGCGTTCCACGTCTCCCCGTTCATGGGCATGGACCACACCTACGAGTGGCGGCTGACCGACCCGGGCGAGCAGCTCCTCGTCCACATCGACAGCGAGCGGGATGGGGCCGTCGTGTTCGATGCGACCCTCTCGCTCGAGCGCCGGCCCTTCTCGACCGCGGTCCTCCTCCGTCACCCGGCGATGACGGCGAAGGTCGTCGCCCACATCTACGGGCAGGCCGTCCGCCTCAAGCTCAAGGGCGCCCCCTACCACCCCAACCCGAGCGACGCCCCCCTCCTCGGGCCGGCCAAGCACCGGCGCGCCCGCCGCGCGCGGGAGACGGCGGCCGCCGGGTCGTCCTGCCCGGTGGCGGTCCGCCCCGCGGCGGGCCCCGCCGCGCGGCCAACCGTCGGAGCGGCGCAATGACCGACCAGGCCTCGCGGCGCCTCGTCCTCGCCCTCCTGCGCCGGACCCGGCACGGGACGCTCACCCTCGTCGAAGGCGATCAGACCCTCCGTTTCGGCGACCGCGAGCCAGGCGGCCCGGCGGTCACTGTGCGGATCCACTCCGTCGCCTTCTACCGGGCCCTCCTGCGCGGGTCGATCGGCCTGAGCGACGCGTACACCGACGGACTCTTCGACTGCTCACACCTCCCCGAGCTCGCCCGGCTGGCCGCGCTCAACATGCCCCAGCTCGACGCCTGGCGACGCCTCGTCCGCCCGCTGATCGCCGTTCCCCGAGCCTCGCTGCGCTGGCTCGAGCGGAACACGCCGGCCCGGTCGCGCAAGCAGATCTCCGCCCACTACGACCTTGGCAACGACCTGTTCGGACTGATGCTCGACGAGACGATGATGTACTCGTGCGGGGTCTTCGAGTCCGAGGACGCGACCCTCCACGACGCGCAGGTCGCCAAGCTCGACCGCATCTGCCAGAAGCTCGCCCTCGGTCCGGACGATCACGTGCTCGAGATCGGGACCGGCTGGGGCGGGTTCGCGATCCACGCGGCGTCCAACTACGGGTGTCGCGTGACGACGACGACGATCTCGGCCGAGCAGCTCGCCCTCGCCCGGGAGCGGGTCGCCGCCGCCGGCCTCGAGGACCGGATCACCCTCCTCCTCGAGGACTACCGCGACCTGACCGGCAGCTACGACAAGCTCGTCTCGATCGAGATGATCGAGGCCGTCGGCTGGCAGTACTTCGGGACCTTCTTCGAGCGGTGCGGCGCCCTCCTCGCCCCGGACGGAGCGATGCTGCTCCAGGCGATCACGATCGACCACCGCGCCTACGAGGTCGAGAAGGCGACCAAGAGCTTCGCCAACACCCAGATCTTCCCGGGCGGCTGCCTCCCATCGGTCGAGGTCATCTCCCGGGCCGTGGCCCGGGCGAGCGACCTCCGGACGGTCCACCTCGAGGATCTGACCAGCCACTACGTGCGCACGCTCCGCTGCTGGCGCGAGAACTTCCTCGGCCAGCTCGAACGAGTCCGGGCGCTCGGCTACGACGGGACCTTCCAGCGGCGGTGGGAGCTCTATCTCGCCTACTGCGAGGGCGGCTTCGACGCCCGGCGGATCGGCACCGTCCAGGTGCTGCTGGCCAAGCCCGGGTACGCCGCCGGGCCGGCCGCGATCCGCCGGCGGACCCGGCACGAATCGCCGGCCGTGGCCGCGCTTCCGGTGTAGGTCCTCTCACCGCCGGGGCTGGCGGCTGAACATCCGGGCGCTCGCCTGGTCGAGCAGGACCGCCGGCCCCCGGGCGGCCCGCACGGCCCAGCCGATCTTGCCGCCCGGCTCGAGCTTCCGAGCGTCGCTGCGGATCGCCGCGACGACCTTCTCGGCCCAGGCCCCCGGGTCCTGGCGCTCCCACCCGGAGGTGTCCATGTAGCGGCCGTAGACCGACTCGGTGTCGTCGAGCATCTCCGTGGCCACCCCCGGGGTGATGAGGTGCATCACGTCCACGCCCGTCCCCCGGAGCTCACGGCGGAGCGACTCGGTCAGGGCGACCACCCCGGCCTTCGAGGCGGCGTAGGTGGTCGCGGCCGGGAAGTGGGCGTAGCCGCTGATCGAGGCGTTGTTGACGATCTTGCCCCGCCGGCGGGCGAGCATCCCCGGAAGGACGCGGGCGGTGAGGTGGGCGACGCCGACGAGGTTGACCTGGAACATGGCGTACATCCGCTCCATGTCCTGCTCCTCGAGCAGGCCGCCGGTCATCTGCCCGGCGTTGTTGATCAGGAGGTCGATCGGTTCGCCGTCGAGCTCCGCCCACGAGTCCTCGATGGCCGCGCGCGAGCCGAGGTCGACCCGCACCGCCCGGACCTCCGCCGCTCCCCCCGGGGCTGGCCGCCGGCCGTCGGGCGTCGGCCGGCGAGCGCATGCCGAGGAGGAGCGTGCCGAGCGGCTCGCGGGCCAGCCGCGCGGCGAGCGCGGCTCCGATGCCCCGGTTCGCGCCGGTTACGAGACATGTCGCTCCGGTCAGGTCCATCCGCGCGGGCGCGTCAGTCGTGGGCGACGAGCGTCGCGCCGAGTCGGGTGGCCAGGCCGAAGCCGCCCTGGCGCATCACGAGGTCGTGGTTCCACTCGAACGCCGGCCGAGCCAGCGGACCGAGGCGGTTCATCCAAGCCTGGGTGGTACGGACCCGCCAGTCGTAGACGACGGCCGTCCCCGCGCCCTCGTAGAGGCGCCAGACGCCGCGCCCCTCGAGCTCGCCCGTCGCCTCGCCCTCGATCAGGCGGGGCGCGTCGACGCGGATGACCCGCATGTCGAAGCTCAGGGTGTACGGGAGGACGCTCCGCCAGTGGAAGCGGCTCACCTGCCCGACGCCGGCCTCGTCGCCCGGGGCGAGGATCTCGACCGAGCGGACGCCCTTCCACCAGGCCGGGTACTCCGCCGAGTCGTTGAGGACCTCCCAGACCCGGTCGACCGGCGCGTCGATCAGCCAGGTGGTGAGGAACTGGTAGTCAGCCACTTAGTTGTCGGCGGCGCTCAGGCAGACCGCGCACAGGCCCCAGATGATGAGCTGGGCGTGGTCGGGCGAGAACCCGGCGTCGCTCGCGCAGCGGAGGGCCTCGGGTGGGGCGTCGGGCGCCTCGAGGTCGGCCAGGGCGCCGCAGCGCCGGCAGACCGTGTGGGCGTGGGGGGTCACCCGCGAGTCGAAGAGTACGGCGCCGCTGCCCGTGCTCACCCGCCGGACGAGGTCGAGCTCCTCGAGGAGGAGGAGGGTCGCGTAGACCGTGGGCATGGCGATCCCCGGAAGGGCCGGCGACACGGCGTCGAGAACCTGCTCGGCGGTGAGGTGCTGGCGGCGGGCGTGGAGGGCCCGGAAGATCACCAGACGCTGCGAGGTCACGCGCTGATGGCGGTCGCGGAGCTTCTCGATCAGCAGGGTATCGGCGACTTCATGAGCCATAGTCAGACTGTAGCTGATGCGGTGAATCGTTGTTATTAGGTCACCCTTATTCGAACTCGAATGCTATTGTCGGGACGGATGGGTAGCCCAGTCAAGAACAACGGCCCCGAGGACCCGGCCTCGCCGGCGACCGCGACGGCGACCCGGCCCGACGGGGCACCGGACGCCGACGGGGAGCGCTCCGCCCCGCGACGGGTCCGGGGATCCAACTCGCGCCTGGCCCGGCTGATCCGCCGGATGACCGGAGGGTCGGAGGAGGACTTCGTCCTTCAGATCGTCCAGCCGTCGCTCGTCGGCCTGATCGACGGGACGATCTCGACCCTGGCGCCGATCTTCGCGGCGGCCGTCTCGACGAGCTCGCGCACGGCCCTGCTCGTCGGGATCGCCACGGCGCTCGGGGCCGGGGTGAGCATGGGCATGTCGGAGGCGCTCTCGGACACCGGGGAGGTGACCGGGCGCGGCCCGGCGCTGGCCCGAGGAGTCATCACCGGCGGGTCGACGGCGCTCGGCGGGATATTCCACTCGCTGCCCTTTCTCATCAACGACGTCAACCAGGCGCTCGTCGTCGCGGGGATCGTCGTGGCGGTCGAGCTGTTCGTCATCGCCTGGGTCCGCTACCGCTTCCTCCACGTCACCCTCCGCTCCTCGCTCGTCGTCGTGACCCTCGGCGGAGCGATCGTCCTCGGCATCGGCGTCCTCGTCGGGAGCGCCTGATCGGCGGTTGCCGAGATGACGATCGCCCCCCAGGCCGAGAAGCTGGTCTTCGACGACATCGGCGACGCGGTCGACGCCCTCCGCGCCCGGGGCCTGCGGGTCTCGATCGCCCGGCGCCTCGTGCTCGAGCTGCTGTTCGCGGCGAGCGGGCCGGTCTCGGCCGAGCACGTCGCGAGCAGCCTGACCATCGACGCGGCGTCGGTCTACCGCAACCTGGAGATGCTCGAGCGCCACGGCCTCGTCCACCACGTCCACCTCGGGCACGGCCCGGGCCTCTACGTCCTCGTCGGCCGCAGCGAGCGGGAGTACCTCTACTGCGACCGGTGCGCCCGAGTCGAGGCGGTCGGCTCCGAGCGGCTCGACCCGATCCGCGCGGAGCTGCGCCGGACCTTCGGGTACGAGGTTCGGTTCACCCACTTCCCGATCGTCGGCCTCTGCCCGTCGTGCGCGGCCGCGGCGGCGACGGCGGGCGAGGAAGCGTCGATCGAGGCCGCCCCGTCCGGCCGGAGCCGGATCGGCGAGCGCGGCCATGCTCACGAGCATCGGGACGGATCGGCCGCCCACGAGCACGAGCACAGCCACGGCGATCACGTCCACTCGCATCCCCACGATCACGCCGGCGGCGTCCGCCATGAGCATTGAACGAACCCTCCGGCGGGCGGATCGATGGGATCATGGGGCCGCGGGCCAGTAGCTCAGCGGGTTAGAGCAGCCGACTCATAATCGGTAGGTCGCAGGTTCGATCCCTGCCTGGCCCATTGGTGAAGGCCTGATGGCCTCCGTCGGTCGTCGGCCCTTTCCGCGGTTGGAGGGGCTCGCGGGCGAGCGTCGCGTCGATGCCCGTCCGAAGTCGCTGCGAACATCTGTTCGTATGCGTGACGCCCGCTCCAGAACGTCGTACCCGGTGCAACTGGATCTTCTCGGCTCGGTCGCCGAGCAGTCCGCTGGACCTGAGAGTCTTCCGCTGGTGCACGCCGAGCGTCTATCGGAACGGACCGAGCTGCGTCGCGTCGCCGTCTCCGAGAAGCTTGACGCGCAGCACCGGGCACGGTGGGGACAGTTCTTCACGCCGCCGGCCGTGGCTGACTTCCTCGCGAGACTCATCGAGCTGCCGGTCGACGGCGAGCTAAGAGTCCTGGACCCGGGCGCTGGAGTTGGGTCGCTGTCGGCGGCGCTGGTCGCTCGTGCCATCATCGACGCGCCGGGCTGCGCGATCCGGCTAGTGGCGTTCGAGGCCGATCCAGCACTGGAGTCCGCACTCGCAGAAACGCTCAGTGACTGCGAGCGCACAGCGCGAGCGGCCGGCGTTGATTTCTCGGCGCAGCTCAGAGCGGAGGATTTCCTGTCCCATGCGGCGGCGATCGCGGGTGGCTGGGATCTCGGTGACGGCGACGGATTCCACGCCTGCGTCATGAATCCGCCATACCGGAAGGTCAACACTGATTCCCGCGAGCGCGCCGCAGCGCAGCGCATCGGTTTACGCGTCACCAACCTTTATGCGGCCTTCCTGGGTGCCGCGGTGGTTACGCTTGCCCCAGGAGGTCAGCTCGCTGCAATCACTCCGCGCAGCTTTGCCAACGGCCCGTACTTCTTTCCCTTCCGTCGGTTCTTTCTCGACCGCATGAGTCTAGAGCTCGTGCACGTCTACGAGCGCAGAGGCGAGCTGTTCGCCGACGCCGAAGTATTGCAAGAGAACGTAGTTGTGCGGGCTGTCCGCGGTGGATGCCAAGGGCGGATCAAGCTGTCGAAGGGTCGCGCCGAGCGCGCCGAGATCGTGTCAGTCGTCGAAGCCTCCGATGTGATCCACCCAGACGATCCGCAGCTGTTCATCCGTATCCCGATCGATGAGGCGGCGACGGCCGTCGCGGGCCGCATCGCGAGTCTTCCCGCGAAACTGACGGACCTCGCACTCAGCGTCTCCACTGGCCGAGTGGTGGACTTCAGGACGCGGGAGAACCTACGCTTCGAGATGTCGCTCCATTGCGCGCCACTCATCTATCCCGGGCATCTCTCAGCCGGCCGTGTGCGCTGGCCATCCGGGGCCCACCGGAAGCCGACGGCGCTTGCGCTGAACGACGGGACGCGTTCGCTGGTGCTCCCAAGCGGGGATTACGTATTGGTGAAGCGGTTCTCGTCAAAGGAAGAGCGGCGGCGAGTGTCCGCGGCGCAGTTCAGTGAGAGAGACGTGAGCGCCGAGGTAGTCGCGTTCGAGAACCACCTCAACGTGTTTCATCGAGAAAACACCGGCATCGAACCTGCGCTGGCGACCGGTCTGACTATCTTCTTGAACACCTCCATCGTCGACGAATTCGTCCGCCAGTTCAGCGGACATACGCAGATCAACGCGACAGACTTGCGGCTCCTTCGCTATCCGGACCGGGCGACACTGCTCCGAATTGGGGCCCTCGTCAGCTCGCATGGCTGGCCCACAGATCAGCGCGACATCGACGCACTCGCGGGCGAATGCGTCGCCGGCTTCGAACTGGGCACCAACCGGGTCGCTGCGTAGGTGAGGAAATCGGCCGCACAGCGCATCGCTGACGCGCAGGCGCTGCTGAGGGACCTGGAGTTCGATCCCGAACGCTGCAACGAGCGGTCCGCGTTCGTGCTGCTCGCGTTGCTCCAGCTTGACGCAGCGTCCCCCTGGCGAAACTCCCGGAACCCCATGATGCGGACTGTCGAGATCATGGCCTGGATCAGTGATCGCTACGGTCGGACCTACAAGCCGAATACGCGCGAGACGATCCGTCGCCGACCCTGCACCAGTTCGTCGACGCCGGACTCATCGCCCTGAATCCCGACGACCCGGCTCGCGCCGTCAACTCACCGAAGAACTGCTACCAGCTGACGCCAGAAGCCCTAGCCCTGGCCAAGGTCTTCGGCAGCCGTCGCTATCCGAACCAACTCGCTGCTTATCGCCGCGACCGCCCGGGCTCGTCGCCCGGTATGCACGGGCTCGCCACCACGAAATGCTTCCCGTTACCCTCCCAGACGGAACCGCCGCCGCCCTCTCGCCGGGAGGTCAGAACGTGCTCCTCAAGCAGATCCTCGAGGAGTTCTGCCCGCGATGGACCCCGGCGGGACGCGTGCTTTACGTCGGCGACGCCGGTCGAGATGGTCCGGTGTTCGACGCCGAGGCTCTCGCGGATCTCGGTCTGCGGCTCGACAAACACGGGAAGCTCCCCGACCTCATCGTCCACCTCCCGTCTCGGGACTGGCTCGTCCTGCTGGAGGCCGCAGCTTCTCACGGTCCCGTCGATGCCAAGCGACACGGTGAGCTTCACGGGCTCTTCGGGTTGTCCCGAGCCGGCCTCATTCTGGTCAGCTGCTTCCCGACCCGGGCCGAGATGCGCAAGTACCTCTCGCAGATCGCATGGGAGACCGAGGTGTGGTGCGCCGACGCCCCGAGCCACCTGATCCACTTCAATGGCGAGCGCTTCCTCGGCCCCTATTCCCACCACGGCTGGGGCGGACCCGACCCGCGGCAGACCGTGGAGGTGCATGCGCTTGATGGTCGACCTCGAGAGAGGCCGATCCAGTACGCCCTCGACCTCTGAGGCTGTCCTGCTCGAGCAGCCCGAGGGGCGGAGCGCCGCCGGGAAATTGTTGGCGCTCTGGCTCGAGTTGACGCCGCCAGTCGTTCGCTGGCTGTCCGACCGATGACGACCGTGTCGCCGCCGGCCGCGAGCAGCTCGGTGCTCGAGACCACGTCGAGCGAGCCCTGGTCGAAGGCGGCCGTGGTCTGCCCGAGGCCGTTGCCGCCGTCGCTGTCTGCGTTTCTGGCCAGCGCGGCAACGATATGGGCGTCGCTGCGGGCGCAATTGCGACGGGCGGGCCGACTCGGCTGGAGCGTCGGCACGAGGAGGACTCCGGTCGTTTGCGCCGGTGCGCCCCCGGCCAGCGGCCCGGCGCCCGCTTCGTCGGGTCGCACGCAATCTTCAAGATTCCCAAATCGCCAGCGGGGCACGTTAGGCTTTGCAGGCACGGTGCGATGCGGCTCCAGCATGATGCTCGGCCCTCGCGTCGTCAGACAACCCCAGGGGCAAAGGACGGAAAGGGAATTCGATGGATGACTTGATCGCTGACACGCGTCCGCAAGGCGCGCAGGATACAAGCTCGACCGCGTCTGCGGACGGCACGGAATGGGCTCATCGGAGCCGCGGCGGTAGCCGGCGGCCTGCTGATGACCTCGGCACCGGCCGGGGCGTTCACCAGCTCCCCGCTATGGCAGTGCCGCAGCAGCGCCCTCTACGCATCGATCGCCGGGATGAACCGGGTCGAGCCGGAGGTCGCCAACGGCAGCCCGAACACCGGCAACGGCGCCAACCCCGATCGCGCCCAGTGCGTCAACTCGGAGGTCGGGGCGAACAACCTCGCCACCCCGGTCGGCCTACCAGCCAACTTCCTGAGCGCGCCGACGGCGTACGCGACGACGACGATCACGCCCGAGATCGGGCCGTCGATCACCCAGAAGATCGTCGCCAAGGGCGGCGTCGAGAACCTCGCGCTCCAGCTCCCGGCCGGTGGCGGGACCGTGGCGCTCGGCGTCGGAGCGGCGAACGCGACCGTCACCGGCTCGTGCGTCAACGGCAACCCCGTCCTGACGGGCACCAGCCAGGCGGTCAACCTCACGCTCGGCGGCAACGTCATCACGCTCGACGGGCTCCTCCAGGGGCTGAGCCAGCTTCTCGCACCCCTGAACGGCGTCGTCAGCGTCAAGGTCAACGAGAAGATCTCGACGCCGACGTCTCTGATCACCCGGGCCCTCCACATCTCGGTGATCAACCCGGCCAACCAGGCACCGCTCCTCGACGTGATCATCGGTGAGGCGAAGGGTGGGTTCGACCCGAACGTCTGCAACAAGGACATGCAGTTCGTCCTGCCCCCCGGCATCGGTGGGACCGACGCGAACGGCAACCAGATCAGCAGCGGCGGCTCGAGCACCGGCGCCAACGGCCTCGACCACAACGGCAACGTCGGCTCGACCAACGGCGCACCGGCGACCTGCGGCGTCCTGACGATGTACTTCGACCGCAACAAGCAGCACACCCTCTCGGGCCTCTACGGGACCCGGCAGGTCACCCGCGGGCGGATCGTCACCTGCGGAAGCCACCCGAAGTCGATCGTCGGAGCCAAGATCGACGTGATCCACATCATCAACGGCAAGCGCCACCTGATCAAGACGGGCCTGAAGTCGCGGCCCGGCGGGAAGCTGACGCTGATCCTGCCGTCCAACCTGACCACCCGGAGCATCGAGTACGACTACCGCGGCGTGCTCAGCTCCTCGAAGGTGACCTCCAAGGTCACGCTCCGCCTGACCATTCACACCCGGGCCGGGAAGCTCGTCTAGGACCGACCACGGCCGGCGCGGCCGGTCGAGCCCGAGGCAGCCCGCGGCCCCGACATCTGTCGGGGCCGCGGTGCGTTCCGAGCCGAGCCGGTCGTCGTCCCGGGGCGGCGGTCGACGGCCAGGGACGGTCGACGAGTGCGCCCGAGGCGCTGACCCGAGCATGGTCAGGCGGCGTGCTGGACGGCGGCGCGAAGCTCGGCGACCGAGAAGGCGCCCTCGAATCGGTCGGCGATCCGTCCGTCCCGGCCGATGACGAACGCCCACGGCTCGGTCGGCAGCCGCCACGCGGCGACCTGCGGCCGGAAGCCCTTGCTGATCTGGTTCTGGTTGTAGATCTCCATGTGAATGAAGGCCACCCGGTCGCCGATCTCCGACTTGACCTGCTCCTCGATGTCGGTGACCGGTCCGCAGACGCGGCTCGTGCAGAGCTGCGGAGTCGCGAAGAGGAGGACGACCGGCTTGCGGCCGAGGACGCTGGCGAAGTCGACCTGCTGGAGATCGGGTGCCGGCGGCTGGCGGGTGTCGATCGTCGAGATGTTGGCGCGCCCGACCTCGGAGACCGTCGGGGTATGGATCGGGACGGCCGGTTGGCCGACGTCCGGCGGGCCGGGCTGGCCGACCTTCGAGCTGAAGCCGCCGCCCCACTCGAGCCGGCCGGCGATCCGCTCGACCGCGACGACGTTCTGGAGCCCCGGTCGGGCAAAGGAGACCTCGGCGACGTAGACGCTGTGGGCCGCGAGCGGGTCCAGGGCGACGGTCTGGCTCTGGAACTGCGGGGCCACGGCCAGGGACTCGAGGTGCGCCGGGTAGGGGCCGGCGACGTGGGCGCCGTGGGTGTCGAGGGTGTAGAGGGCGACCTCGGCGTTCGAGACCTGCTTGTGGTCGGCGGTGAAGAGGGCGAACCCGAAGCGGTTGGTCCCGAGGCGCAGGACGGAGACACTCGGGGCGAGCATCGGCCCGGCGGGGAGGGTGCTCAGCGACTTGAACGTCTGACTCGCGGCGGTGGGAAAGTCGCTCGCCCGGGCCGGGGGGGTCAGCGGCGGCGAGGACGAGCCGCCGCAGCCGGCGAGGCCGGCGAGGCCGGCGGCGACAAAGGCGAGGACGAGCAGGACGGGGCGGGGCACGGTCATCCTGAAGACTCTATGGAGCGGGGAACCTTCCGGGCTCACCTGCTGGTTTGATGTCCCAGACAGCGACGAGGGAGCGGCGGATGGGCGAGGCGGAAACGGACGGACAGGCCCGGCGGGCGGCGATCGTCACCGGGGCGTCGAGCGGGATCGGCCTGGCCCTGGCGCGGATGCTCGCCGAGGAGGGCCACGCCGTGACGATGGTGGCGCGCCGGCCGGAGAAGCTGGCGGCGGCGGCGGCCGAGCTCGCGGGCGAGGGCTTCGACGTCCACGCCGTCGCCGCGTCGGTCGCCGCGGAGCCGGAGATCCTCCGGGTCGTCGCGGCCCATCGCGACCGCTACGGGCGCCTCGACGTGCTGGTCAACAACGCGGGCGTCGGGCTCGGCGCGCCGATCGACGCCTATCCGACCAAGCACATCGACCTCCAGCTCGAGGTCAACCTCCGGTCGGTGATCGTCTTCTACCGGGAGTGCGCCGAGCTCCTCCGGGCGGCCGGCGCCGAGCACGGGAACGCCCTGGTCATCAACACGGCGTCGATCGCCGGCCAGCAGGGACAGGCCTGGCTCTCGGTCTACTCGGCGACGAAGGCCGGGATCATCGCCTTCAGCCAGGCGATGAACCGGGAGCTCGCCGTCGCCGGAGTCAAGTCGTGCGCCCTGTGCCCGGCGTTCGTCGACACGGCGATGACGGACTTCGTCAAGGACCGGGTGGCGCCGGAGCAGATGATCCAGCCGGCCGACATCGCGGCGCTGGCGCGAGGCCTCCTCTTCCTCTCGCGCGCCGCCCTGGTCCCGGAGATCACCTTCCTCCGGGTTGGAGAGGGCGGCTGATGCAGCTCGGCGTCCACATCGGCTACTGGGGTCTCGGCCTGAGCGCGAGCGACCAGCTGGCGATCGTCCAGGAGGCCGAGCGCCTCGGCTACGACTCGGTCTGGGCCGCCGAGGCCTACGGCTCGGACGCGGCGAGCGTGCTCGGCTGGCTCGCGGCCGGGACGAGCTCGATCAAGCTCGGCTCGGCGATCTTCCAGATGCCGGCCCGGAGTCCGGCGATGACGGCGATGACCGCGGCGACGATCGACCAGCTCTCCGGCGGGCGGATGCGCCTGGGAATCGGCTCCTCGGGCCCCCAGGTCGCCGAAGGCTGGCACGGCCAGCGGTTCGCCCGCCAGCTCCAGCGGACGCGCGAGTACGTCGCCGTCGTGCGGATGGCGCTCGCCCGGGAGCGGGTCGAGTACCACGGAGAGACCCTCGAGCTCCCGCTCCCCGACGGGCCGGGCAAGGCGCTGAAGCTGACGATCGCCCCGGTCCAGGAGCGGATTCCGATCTACCTGGCGGCGATCGGGCCGAAGAACACGGCCCTGGCCGGCGAGATCGCCGACGGGTGGATCCCGACCCTGTTCTCCCCCGAGCACATCGCCGAATCGCGCGCCCTGCTCGAGGAGGGGGCTGCGCGGGTCGGGCGCTCGCTCGAGGGCTTCGACGTTGCGCCGACCGTCAACGTCCTGATCACCGACGACCTCGGCGCCGGGCGGGACGCGATGCGCCCGTTCATCGCCCTCTACGTCGGCGGGATGGGCTCCCGCCGGCAGAACTTCTACAACCAGCTCATGGTCCGCTACGGCTTCGAGGACGCGGCCCGGACGGTTCAGGATCTCTACCTCGAGGGCAGGCGGGAGGAGGCGATGGCCGCCTTGCCGGACCGGCTGATCGACGCGGTATCGCTGTGCGGCCCGCCCGAGCACGTCCGCGACCGGCTGGACGTCTACCGGGAGGCCGGGGTCGGGACGCTCGGGGTCACGCCGCTCGCGTTCAACGCCTTCGACCGGCTCGCCCAGCTTCGCCTCCTCGCCGACCTCGCCGGCTCCTGAGCGCGCGCCCGCTCCGGCTCCTCCTCGGCGCGTTCGGCGACCCCGGCCACGCGTTCCCGATCATCGCCCTCGGTCGAGCCCTCCACGCCCGCGGCCACGCCGTGACGATCCAGACCTGGGCGCGGTGGGCCCCCGAGGTCGAGCGGCTCGGGCTCGCCTTCTCCCCGGCCCCCGAGTACCCGGTCTTCCCGACCGACGGCCGGCCGCTGAAGCCGTACGCGGCCGTCGTGCGGGCGGCCGGCGAGGCGGCGCCCCTCCTGACCGAGCTCCGGCCCGATGCCGTGGTGGCCGACATCCTCACCCTCGCCCCGGCCCTCGCCGCCGAACGGGCCGGGATCCCCGTGGCGACGCTGATCCCCCACGTCCATCCGCGCGGGGCCCCGGGGTTCCCGACCTACTCGATCGGGGCCCGGCTCCCCCGGACCGCCGCCGGCCGCGCGCTCTGGCGCGCGCTCGAGCCACCCGTGGCTCGGGGGCTCGAGCTCGGCCGGACCGAGCTCAACGAGACGCGCCGGCGGCTCGGCCTCGGGCCCCTGTCCCGCGTCCACGGGGGGATCAGCGCCGACCTCTGCCTCGTGGCGACCTTCCCGGCCCTCGAGTACCCCCGGACCTGGGCCGCGCACGAGCACGTCGTCGGCCCCCTGCTCTGGGAGCCGCCGACCGCCGACGTCGCGCTCCCACCGGGCGAGGAGCCGCTCGTCCTGGTGGCGCCGTCGACCTCGCAGGACCCCGATCACCGGCTCCTGCGGGCGTCCCTGGACGGGCTGGCCGGGCTCCCGGTACGGGTGCTCGCGACCTGGAACCGGCGCCCGCCGCCGCGTCCCCTCCCGGCGCCGGACAACGCCCGGGTGGTCGACTGGTTCTCCTACGCCCGGACGATGCCCGCAGCGGCCGTCGTCGTCTGCCACGGCGGTCACGGGACCGTCGTCCGGGCCCTGAGCTGCGGCGCCGCCGTGGTCGCCGGGCCGGCGGCCGGAGACATGAACGAGAACGCCGCCCGGGTCGACTGGGCCGGCGTCGGCGTCCGCGTTCCCCGCCTCCTGATCAGCCCGCTCACCGTCCGCCTGGCCGTGACCCGAGCCCTCGCGGACACCTCGATCCGGCGGGGCGCCGCCCGCCTGGCCGCCTGGGGCGCCGACCACGACGCCGGGGCTCGGGCGGCGGCCCTGGTCGAGGACCTGGCCGCCGGCCGCCGATCGGTCGCTGCCGCGTAACTCCGGGGGTGGGACTCGAACCCACAACCTTCGCCTTAACAGGGCGCCGCTCTGCCGATTGAGCTACCCCGGACCGTCCACGCGAGCCGCGAAGTGCGTGCCCTGGCGGGCCGCCTCCGCCGCGTGGAGAGCATAGTCGGACGGCGAGGGCGGCCCCGGCCCGCCCGGCCTCCGGGCTCCTAGGGCAACTCGAGGCTGGCGCCCCCGGCCACCGGGGCGGGCCCGGGCGGGCGCCGCGGCTCGCGCACCCCGAGGTCGGGCGGCTCGTCGGGAGGCCCGGGCGCCGGGAAGGCCGCCTGGCACCGGCGACGGCGCAGGCGAAGGGCCCACCAGTCGCCGTCCCCGGTGCGGCTGAAGTAGAGGCCGCGACCGGCGACGGTCAGGCGAGCGGTGATGTGGCTCGGCGAGAACCGACGCACCCGCAGCCGGCTGGCCAGACCGGCGGCCAGGACGATCGGGGTGCTCGCTGCGATCCAGGCGGACACTCGCCCTGAGTATGCGCCCCGGCCGGGTCGGCGGCAAGCGGCTTCGATGGCACTGGATGCGTCACGGGCTGGCACTGGCCGCGCGCGTCGTTGCCTCCGGGAGGGCAGCCGCCGTGTGGCCGAGGTGCTTGAGGCGTTCGAGTTGGTCCCAGTGGCGGGCGATGCGCTGCTTGCCGGTCGGGGTGAGGGCAGTGTTGGTGTTGGGCTTCTTGTGGACGAACCGCTTTCGGATCTCTACGAGGCCGGCTTCTTCGAGCTTGGTGAGGTGGCTCGAGAGGTTTCCCTTCGTCAGCCCAGTCGCGCGTTGGAGGAAGACGAAGTCGGCGTCCTTGACAGAGGAGAGGACGGTCAGGATCGCCAGGCGCGCGGGTTCGTGGATCAGGCGATCGATGATCAAGTCGTCCTTAGGCTGCGGCATCGCTGTCCTCGAGCGCGGGGTTCCTCGGGGACCCGAACGTATGCAGGAAGAGGCGGTGGTCGAACACCCCGCAGACCATGTGGGCCACCCCGATGATGACGAGGCCGATGTTGCTGGGGTCCGCGCCGTTCCAGACGGGGAGGGCGCCGGCGAGGAGGACGGCGCCCCAAATGATCGTGTGGTGTGCCTTGAGGCCCACGCCGATCGCGTAGAACATCAGCGCGGCCAGGGCGACGGAGACCGCCAGGGCATTCACCGGCAGATTGAGCGACCAGGAGGCGCGGCTGCGCAGGAGCAGCGATCCGCCGAGGATGACGGCGACGCCGACGGCCGTGACGGCGGTCGCGCGGACCTGCTGCCGGGTCGACGGGTGGAGGCGCCCATAGTTCTCGTTGTAGTAGCGGGCGATCGGCAGGCATGCGCCACCGAGCGCGACCAAGGCCAGCAGGAACGCCCAGTTGGCGAGTCCCCAGTTGCCGACGGCCGCGAGGATGAAGGTCAAGCCTGCCGGCAGGAGGAACAACCCCCGTAGGTAGGAGTAGTTCACCGCTGCTGCCTCGAGGTCTCGGCGCTCCATGGTTGATCTTCTCCAAACTAGTTGACGTCACAGACCATAGCAAGGGTGTGGATATCCGTCAACTAGTTGGCCGCGCCAACTTCGCGAATGCTCGGGGAAGGTGCACCGCCGGGTTCGCGCCGGGACAGCCCGGGGTCCAGGATCGGCCGTCCGACCATGCGCTGGCCGCCGGCCCTAGCGCGACTACGCCGCACGTCCCCGGGCGCGACCGCACCACCCGGCGCCCTGACCGGCGACCTTGACGAACCACCGGCCAGGTCGATCGACGGCGGCCCGCCCGCGGCTCCCTCCGCTCAGGCCGAGCCGGACCCGAGGACCTGGCGGAGCCTGACCCGCGCCCCGGTCCGCAACACCGAGCGGGCGTAGACGACTCCGGCGACCCGCATGCCCGGGGTAGAGCCTCGCTCCTCCGGCATGTACCCGAAGCCCCGCCGCGTCGCCTCGTCGATCGGCGCTCCTCGCCAGCGGACCGAGCCGCCGTCGAGGGCGACGAGCCCGAACACGGCGCGCATGGCCGTCGTCTTGCCCGCGCCGTTCGGACCGAGAAATCCGAATACCTGACCCGGGCTCACCCCGAACGTGAGGCCGTCGAGGGCGACGACATCGCCGTAGCGGCGCCTGAGACCGATCAGCTCAAGCACCCGCGCCGCCCGTCACGCCCGCTGCGCGGCCGTCTGCTCGAGCGCCAGGGCGAGTGCTCGCTCGACCGCCGCCTTGACCTCTCGCCGGCGGGCGGCCAGCTCGCTCTGGCCGCCGCGTCCGGCCGCCCGGGCTACGAGGATGTCCCGGTCGAGCAGGGCCAGCTCCAGCTGGAGCCGCTCGGCCGCGAGCTGGGCCGGCTGGGCCGGGGCCGCGGTGGCCCGCACCGTCAGCTCGGCCAGCAGCGCACCGAGATCGTTGCTTCCCTCCGGCTCGGTGAGGCCTTCCCCCGGCGCCTCGATGTGGTCGCGCAGGTGGATCGCCGCTCGCCGGTTGTGCTCGCTCGTGAAGACGCGCTCGAGGTCGAGTGCGCCCAGCGCCTCCCGGCCCAGGTCGGGCAGCGCTATGCACAGCGCCAGGAACGCCCGCTCCGACCGGGCCCCGGCGTCGAGGGCAAGCGCCGTCGGCGCCCGGGCCGGACCCGACCCGCCACGACCAAGGTGCTGCGTCACGGCCGCCGGCTTGACGTCGAGCCGGCCGGCCACCAACTGCACGAGCTCGTCCCGCTGCGCCCCCGGCCCGACCTCGGCGAGCACGACCCCGAGCTCGGCCAGCGTCCGGTCACGCCCCTCGGCGCTGTTGACGTCCCCGGCGGCGAGGATCTGCTCGACCCGGAAGCGGACGAACGCGACCGACCGCCCGACCAGGCCGGCGACCGCCTCCGGACCGCCGCGTTGCAGGAGGTCGGCCGGGTCGCTTCCGGCCGGCATTCCGGCCACCCGCAGCTCGAGCTGGTGGCCCGCCGCCATCCGCGCCGCCCTGACCATCGCCTCCTGACCGGCCCGATCGGCGTCGAGCGCGAGCGTCACGGTCGGCGCCAGGCGGCGAAGCTCGCCGAGCTGCTCCTCGGTCAGCGCCGTCCCCATCAGCCCGACCGCGTTGCGCAGCCCGGCCTGGTGCATGGCGATCACATCGGTGTAGCCCTCGCAGACGATCGCGCTCCCCGCCTTCGCCGCCGCGGTCCGGGCCAGGTGCATCCCGTAGAGGTGGCGGCCCTTGTGGTAGATCTCGTTGTCGGACGTATTGATGTACTTGGCCGTCTGGCCGGGGTTCACGGCCCGGGCGCCGAAGCCGAGCACGCGGCCGCGGCTGTCGCACAGGGGGAACATGATCCGGGCCCGGAAGCGGTCGTACAGGCTGCCTGCCCGCTCGCGCGAGCGCTGGGCGAGGCCGGCGTCGTAGAGCTCGGCCTCGGTGAAGCCGCCCCGGCGTGAGGCGAGGAGGACGCGGTCCCAGGCGCTCGGCGCGTAGCCGACCCGGAACTCCCGGAGCATCGCCTCGTCGAGCCCGCGCCCCAGCAGGTGATCCCGGGCGCGCCCCGCCTCCCGCGAGTCCCAGAGGTAGCGCTCGTAGTAGCCGCAGGTTCGCTCGAGCAGCTCGGTCAGCCGCTCGCGGCGCTGGCGGCGGGCCGCCGCCTGCGGGTCCTCGGCCTCGAGCTCGAGCTTCACGCCATAGCGGTCGGCCAGGAACTCGAGCGCCGCGACGAAGTCGAGGCCCTCCATCTCGCGCACGAAGGTGATCGGATCGCCGGCCGCCTGACAGCCGAAGCAGTAGTAGAACTTCTTCGACGGAGTGACCCCGAACGAGGGCGTCCGCTCGTCGTGGAACGGGCACAGCCCGGTGTAGCGGTCGGCCCCCGCCCGGCGCAGCTCGGTCCGCGATCCGATCAGCTCGACGATGTCGACCGCGTCGCGCACCCGCTCCTTCGAGTCGTCGGTGTAGCGCGCCACCTCAGTCCTCCGGTCCCGGATCGCCGTGGATCACGACGCCGGTGAAGGCCCGCGGGACGGTCAGCGCCTCGAACGCCGCGAGGCAGTACCGGTCGGTCATCCCGGCGATGTAGTCGGTCACCCGCTCGGCCGGGCTCCCCGCGCCCGGGAGCGCGTCGGGGCGCTCGCAGTAGTGGTCGAACAGGGTCCGGATGACCCGCTCGACCTTCGCGTGCTCGCGCCGGGCGCTCGGGCCGAGGTACACCCGCTCGAACATGAACGACCGCAGCGCGACCATCGCCGCCGCCGCCGCCTCGCCCTGGGCGATCGCCCCCGCCCGCTCCGACTGCTCGACCAGGTCGTGGACGAGGGTGTCGATCCGCAGCGACCCGGTCGACCCGAGCTCGGCGATCGGCTCGGCCGGGAGGTCCGCCGGGCGCAGGACCCCGGCCCGGAGGGCGTCGTCGATGTCGTGGTTGATGTAGGCGAAGCGGTCGGTCAGGCGGACGATCGCCCCCTCCAGCGTCGCCGGCTCCGGCGCCCGGCCGGAGTGGCAGAGGATCCCGTCGCGCACCGCCGCCGTCAGGTTCAGGCCCTCCCCCCCGCGCTCGAGCCGGTCGACCACCCGCAGGGAGTGCTCCCAGTGGCGGAACCCGTCCCCCCCGAAGCGCTCGCGCAGGCACCGGTCGAGCGCATCCTCGCCCGTGTGGCCGAACGGCGGATGGCCGAGGTCGTGACCCAATCCGATCGCCTCGACCAGGTCCTCGTTGAGGCCCAGCGCCCGGGCCACCGTCCGGGAGATCTGGGTGACCTCGAGCGTGTGGGTCAGCCGCGTCCGGTAGTGATCGCCCTGCGGGGCGACGAAGACCTGGGTCTTGTGCTTGAGGCGCCGGAACGCCTTGCTGTGGACGATCCGGTCGCGATCGCGCTGGAACGGCGTGCGCAGGGCGCAGTCCTCCTCCTCCCGGGACCGCATCGCCGGGTAGGAGCGGGTGGCCAGAGGCGACAGCCACTGCTCCTCGAGCTCCCGGCGGCGCTCGGCGTAGCGCGCCGCCACCGGGCCGGTCGGCTCGCGGACCCCCCTCACGCCGGTCGACCGGCCGAGCGCAGCCGCAGGTGCGCGTGGTGCTCGAGCATCTCGGAGATCGCCCGCTCGGTCTGGCGCAGCGTCCGCGGCGTCGCCGCCGGCGTTCGGGCGAGCGGGCCGCCGATCACCGCCGTCATGAAGGCGTGGGCCGCCTCGTCGAGGGGGAACGACGCCGCCTCGCAGGCGCTGCACACCACGCCGCCGGCCGCCGCCGAGAAGCCGACCAGGTGCTCGGCCGCCCCGCAGGACGCGCAGGCCGCCAGCTGCGGCGTCAGCCCGGCGGCGATCAGCAGCTTCATCCGGAAGGCGAGGGCGTTCGCGTGGGTGGCCTGCGCCGGATCGGAGTCGAGCAGGGCGAGCTGGTTGCACAGGAGGTTGTAGACCGCCGCGTGGGGCTCGGTCGTCTCGAAGATCCGCCCGACCGCGTCGCACGCCCGGGCGGCCGAGTCGAGCCCGGCGGCGTGCTCGCGCAGTCGCGCATGGGGATCGACGGTCTCGGCGGCGGTGACCGTGAGGAGCTCGCCCCGCCCCTCGTAGAGGACGAGGCGCACCCGGAAGAACGGCTCGAGCCGGCCGCCGAACCGGCTCCGGGTCCGCCGCACCCCCTTGGCGATGGCCCCGACCCGTCCCGATCCGGGCGTGTAGAGGTGGAGGATCCGGTCGGCCTCCCCGTAGCGCAGCGACCGCAGGACGATGGCCTCCGTCTTGATCGAACCGCTCACGACCGGCCAGCTGCGCCGGCGCGTCCCGGCGCCTCCGAGGCCGCCCGACGGACGGCTATCATTGGGCGGGTGAGCGAGGTCACGGTCACCGTCTATACCACTGAGCCATGCCCTTACTGTCGCATGGCCAAGGCCCTTCTCGGTAAGCGCGGCATCGAGTACGACGAGATCAACCTCTCGATGGACCCGGCCGGGCGGGCCGAGCTCGTCGAGCGCACGGGCATGATGACCTTCCCCCAGATCATCGTCGGCGACGAGCTCGTCGGCGGCTACACCGAGGTCGTCGCCGCCGCCAACTCCGGGCGCCTCGACCAGCTCCTCGCCGCCTAGCGGACGCGTCAACTAGCCCGCCGCCGCTCGGCGGGCTCGCCCCCCGGCGAGCGGCCGCGGCCGCGGCTGGCAGCGCTCGCAGACGTAGGTCCCCCGACCGGCGACGACCAGCTTGCGGACCGGGCGCCCGCACGTCGGGCAGCCGAGTCCCTCCCGGCGGTGGACGAGGAAGCGGTCCTGGAAGCTTCCGCGGACGCCGTCCGGGTCGCGGTAGTCGTCGATCGACGCCCCCCGCGCGTCGATGCCCGCTTCGAGGACCTCGACGATCGCATCCCGCAGCCGGCCGTACTGCCCGGGCCGCAACGACCCGGCCGGACGCAGCGGGTGGACCCCGGCCCGGAAGAGCGCCTCGTCGGCGTAGATGTTCCCGACCCCGGCGAGGTGGCGCTGATCGAGGAGGAACGCCTTGATCGGAGCCCGTCGCCCCCGGGCCGCCGCCCGCAGGCCGGCGGCCGTGAAGCCCTCGGCGAGCGGCTCGACCCCGAGGCGGGCCGCGAAGAACACGGCGAGCGCCGCCGGGCCATGGAGGAGCGTGCCGGTCCCGAAGCGGCGGGGGTCGACGAAGGCCAGGCCGCCGCGGTCGAAGGTGGCGAGAATCCGCGTGTGGGGCGGGACCGGGCTCGGATCCCAGAGGAGGGTGCCGGTCATCCGCAGGTGCATCACCAGCTGGACGTCGTCCTCGAGCGCCCAGACGAGGTACTTGCCCCGGCGCCAGAGGCGCTCGACCCGGCGTCCCTCGACGGCTCCGACGAGGTCGGCCGGGGCCAGCGGCTCGCACCAGCGGGCATCGCGCACCTCTAGCCGGGTCAGCCGTGCCCCGGTCACAACCGGCGCCAGACGGCGAACGATCGTCTCGACCTCGGGCAGCTCCGGCACGCTCAGCCCGCCGTCCGACGGCCGCTCACGGCCCGGGCGCCGTCACGCCGACGCTCCGCAGGAGCGGATGGAACACCTGCCGGTCGACCCGCCGGAACTGGGCGGGCGGGGCGAAGGCATCGATGACGAGCTCGGCGCCGTGCGCGTAGACATGGGTCGAGCGGACCTCGCGGCGCTGACCGTCGATCGTCTCGAGGCCGCGCAACTGAATCGCTCCCCGGTGAGCGACCGGGACCACCGCGGCGCTCGCCAGGCGGAAGGTGGCGTCCCGGGCCCGGACGGCGGCCACGAGGTGCCGGAGGGCCAGGTGGAGCGCGCGTGCCGTGCGGGGAAGCGGCTGGGTCCGCGGGTAGCGCCAGACGACCACGGCGGCGAGGCCGGAGCGAACGGCGACGACGACCGGCGGGCTCCCCGGCTGGAGGGCCCACCCGTTCGGTGAGCGCAGGGTCAGGCCGGCGCTCGAGAACGCCTGGCGGGTGAACCCGGCCGCCGGCGCCGCGACCGAGAGATCCGGCGGGCGGGTGCGCGAGTTGCCGCACCCGGCCAGGACCGAGCACCCGCACACGAGCAGAAGCCAGCGTGACCGCACCCGGCGATTCTAGGGGTCTCACCGGCACCGACCGACCGACCGGCCGGCGCCGGCCGACCGACCGGCCGGCCGGCCGAGTCAGTCCTGGCGAAACGGGTAGACCCCTGGTCTGGGACCGCGACCGCCAAGAGAATACGTCCGCACCGCGTTGCCCTGCGACCCGAGCGCCCCGAAGCTCGCACGCGACGCGCTCCGGGCGGTGCCGGAGCTCGCTCCGATGCTCGACGACCTCCTCGTCATCGTCAGCGAGCTCGTGACCAACTCGGTCATGCACTCCGGATGCTCCCCTGAGGAGTCGATCGTCCTCCACGCCACGAGCGACGGCCGCCGGATCCGGATCAGCCGTCGACGATCCCGGACGCTCGGACCTCTCCCCGCAGACGCCGGCCGTTCCGCCGCCGCACGGCGGGGGGCTGGGGCTGCGCCTGGTCGACGGGCTCGCGCATCGGTGGGGCGTCGATCGGCCGAACGGTTGCCGGGTCTGGGCCGAGCTGCCCGCCGCCTGCGGTTGACCGAGGGTCCCGGTCGCGCATAGGCTCGCCGTCCCGGCCACGAAAGGACGCCGCATGAGCCAGTCAAACGCCGAGATCATCCGGTCCGGCTACGAAGCATTCGGACGCGGCGCCGTTCCGTCGGTGCTCGGGCACGGCGCCCACTTCGACGAGTTCTGGTCGTAGCCGGCTCACGCGCCCGACGGGGACGGCCCGCCCTCGCCCTCGCGGAGTCGGGGACGGGCGATCCGCTCGTCCTCGTCCACGGCCTGGCCACGACCCGCCTGATCTGGCGGCGGGTCGTCCCGCTGCTCGACCGCCGGCGGCGGGTCGTCCGGATCGACGTCCCGGGCTTCGGCGAGTCTCCCCCGGTCGGCCGGGGCTTCGACCTCCGGGCCGTGGCCGAGCGTGTGGCCGATGGGCTCGCCGCAGCCGGGGTGGAGGCGCCGTTCGACCTCGCCGGCCACTCGATGGGCGGGGCGGTCGCCCTCGTCCTGGCCGCCGAGCGCCCCGAGGCCGTCCGGCGCCTGGTCCTCGTCGCCCCGGCCGGCCTGCGCCCCATCCCCCCGATCGCCGCCGCCGCCTTCGGCGCGTCGGGCGCGTCGCTGATCGCGCTCCGCCGCGCCGGCGCGCCCCTCACCGACACCGGCTGGGGCCGGCGGCTGCTCCTGGCCACGGGGACGGTCGACGGCGGGTCGATCCCCCCGGCCGACGCCCGGGCCATGGTCGGCGCCTCCCGGGGAGCGACCCGCGTCCGCCAGGCGCTCGCCGCCGTCGCCGCCGCCGACCTGCGGCCCGAGCTCGGCGCGCTGACCGCCCCGCTCGGGCTGCTCTGGGGGGCCGAGGACCGGATCATCCCGCCGTCGGGAGCCGAGCAGATCCTCCGTCGCCGTCCGGACGCCCTGGTCAGGCTGGTCGCGGGGGCCGGGCACATCGCGATGATGGAGCGCCCGGAGCCTTTCGCCGGCGCGCTCGACGGCCTGCTCGACGATCTGCTCGACGTTCCGCCGCCCGGCCGGGCATCCTTGACGGTGCGATGATCGACGCCCTCTTCACGGTGGGCAGCATCCGCCTGGCTGACGGGAGGGCCCTCGCCTACGCCTCGGGGGGCGCCGCCGACGGGTTCCCGGTCCTCTACCTCCACGGGGCGATCGGCTCGCCGTTACGGGCCTCGCCGCCGCTCGCCGGGACGATCGACCGCCTCGGCCTCCGCTGGATCTGCGTCCAGCGCCCGGGCTTCGCCGGCTCCGATCCGCTCCCCGGCCGACGCATGCTCGACCTCGCCGGCGACATCCGCCAGCTCGCCGCCGCGCTCGGCCTGGCCCGGGTCGGGCTGGTCGGGGTCAGCGCCGGCGGCCCGTACGCCCTGGCCTGCGCCCGGAGCCTCCCCAAGCTCGTCGGCGCCGCCGCCGTCTGCTCGTCGCTGTCCCCCCTCTGCCCGCCCCACGCCGTGCCCGGCCTGGCCGGCCGGATGCGCCTCCCGATGCGCCTGATCGCCGACCGGCCCCGGGCGTGCACGACGGCGCTCAACGCCGCCCTGCGGGTCGCCCGCCGCCACCCGGCCCTCGTGATGCCGACGATGGCCGTCGGCGCCCCGCGGAGCGATCGGGTCCTCCTCGGCCAGCCCGAAGCCCGGGCGACGGCCGTCCACGGCCTGCTCGCGGCCACCGCGGGTGGGGTCGACGGCCTGGTCGAGGACTATCTCGTCTGCTGCCGGCCGTGGGGATTCGGCCCGGAGGACGTCAACACCGAGATCCACCTCTGGCACGGGGCCCAGGACGCCCTCGTCCCGGTCGAGCACGCCTGGCAGCTCGCCGCGGCGCTGCCCCGCTGCCGGGCGGCCTTCGACCCCGACGACGGCCATTTCTTCTTCCGCCGCCGGACGCCCGAGATCGTCGAGCGACTCGTGCGAGCCGCCCGCGCCCCGTCGTCGACCCGGGCGGCCTGACCGGGCCGCCCGACTGATCGGGATCTTCACGCAGGTGGGCCACCGAGCGGGGATAAAGGAGGCGTGCCCCGCCGGGTCGCCGCCGCCGTCACGGTCGCCGGTCTGTGCCTCCTGGCCTGGGTCTGCGCGACCCGAGCGGACGACGTCGGGGCCGCGGTCGCCGCCGTCCCGGTCGAGGGCTTCGCCGCCGCGGTCGGCCTCCACCTGGCCGTCCTCGTCGCCCGCTCCGAGGCGTGGCGCGTGGCCCTGGCCGCCGTGGCCGGCCCGGCTCTTCCCCGCGTGGCCGTCCATCCGGTGAACGCCGGGGCGTTCCTGATGGGCAGCGTCCAGAGCCATTGCGCCCTCCCCACCCGGGTCGCCCTCCTGCGCCGGCTCCCGTGCGCCCAGCGGCTGCGGCCGACCCAGATCGGCGTGGCCGATGCGCCGATCTTCGTGCTCGAGGTCTTCTGCGGCGGGGTCCTCCTCGCCGGCGGGATCGCCGCCGGTGCCGGTGCCGGTGCCGGTGGCGGTGGCGCCTGGTGGGCCGGACCGCTCGTCCTCGGCGTCGCGGCCGCGGCCCTCCTCGGCACCCGGGCGCTGTTCGCCCGCTTCGCCCACCGGCCGATGGCCCGCGGTCTCGCCGTCCTCGCCGACGTCCGCCGGCGCCGGGTGCTCCTCGCCCTCGTCGCGGCGATCACCGCGCTCACGGCGGCGCGGATCTGGCTGATCCTCGACGTCTGCGGCCTCCCCCACGGGCTCGCCGCCGTCGCTTCGGTCTTCGCGGCCCTCGGCGCCTTCGGGCTCCTCCCCCTCGGCCCGGCCGGCTCCCCCGGGGCGACCCTGGTCACGGTCGGGTCGAGCGGCGTCGGCCCGGCCGTCGCCGCGGGCCTGGTGGTCAGCGCGACCTCGATCGCCGCCGTCGTCGTCTACGCCGTCACCGCGGTGGTCGGGGCCCGGATCGGGCCGCGAGTCGACGGGGTTCACGTGACGGTCACCGCCCGGCGACCAATTGTTCACGAGCCGCCGGCCACCGGGGGCCAGAGTAGCCTGGAACGCCGGACGAAGCCGACGCGGGATTGCCGCCGATGACCAGCCGCCCCCCACCGACCCTCGACCGCCGCCGGGGCGCCCGACCCCGCCGGGGGTCCGCCTCCCGGCCGAGCCGGCCCAGCCGGGGGCTCCGGGTCGCCGACGTCGCCATGTTCTACGGGGCGCGGAGCGGTGGGATCCGCACCTACATCGACGCGAAGGCCGCCTGGGCGCGGGAGACCCCCGAGGTCGACCACCACGTGATCGTGCCCGGGCCGCGCGCCCGCGACCACGAGGGTTGGCACGAGCTCCGGTCCTTGCGCGTGGCCGCGGCCAACGGCTACCGCCTCCCGGTCGGGGCCGGCGCGCTGAAGGCCAAGCTGCGCGCGCTGCGCCCGGACGTGGTCCTCCTCCACGACCCCTTCTGGCGCCCGCTCGGCGTAACCGAGGCCGCCCAGGCGCTCGGGGCCCGGGTGATCGCCGTCCACCACGGTTCGATCGCCCTCGACGCGGCCGGTCTCCCCGGCCCGGACGCCCTCTGGGATCCGGTGCTCCGGGCGTGGATGCACCACGCCTACCGCGACGTCGACGCCGTCATGTCGGCCGTGCCGTGCCGGGCGGACTGCGGTCGCGACGCGACGATCCCGCTCCGCTTCGGCCTCCACCCGGCCTTCGTCCCCCACCCGGGCACCCGCCGCGGCGACCACGTCCTCTACGTCGGCCGGGTGGCCCGCGAGAAGGGCGTCACCGAGCTGATCCGGGCGGCCGCCCGCTCGAGCGAGCCGTGGCCGCTGCGGCTGGTCGGCAGCGGCCCGGCCGAGCAACGACTCACGCGGCTGGCGGCGCGACTGCGCATCGCCGACCGGGTCGCGCTCCACCCCTACATCACTGACCGCGAGACCCTGGCCGCGACCTACGCGGCCGCTCGGGTCGTGGTCATGCCCGGGGCGCACGAGACGTTCGGCCTCGCCGGCTTCGAAGCGGCGGCCAGCGGCGCCGCGGTCGTCTGCTGCGCGACGGCCCCGTCGGCCCGGTTGATGGCCGGGCTCGTCCACACCTACCAGCCGGGCGACGTCGACGGCCTGCTCGCCGCGGTCGAGGCCGCCCGGCGAAGCGAGCCCGACCCGGTGGCCGCGGCCGCCCTGGCCGCCCGCGCGACCTGGGCGGCCGCGTTCGCCGCGGAGACCGCCGCCCTCGAGCGCCTGGTCGCCGGGCCGAGGCGGACCGGCTGAGGGGCGAGCGCCGGCTCGCGTCCGCCCGCGACGCCGGTCTGAGGGCCGAGGCCGAGCGGGTGCTCCGAGCCAACTGGCGGGAGGGCGTCCGCCGCCGATCCCCGGCCGGCGAGGCCGCCTACGCCTTCACCTGCCCGGCGACCCCGCGCTACCGGCACATGTGGCACTGGGACTCGTGCTTCCACGCGATCGCCTGGCGACTGATCGACCCGGAGCGGGCCCGGGCCGAGCTGCGGACGGTCCTGCGCTCCGGCCGGCCCGACGGCTTCCTCCCCCACACGGTGTTCTGGGACGTCCCGGCCGGCTGGCGGCGGGCCCCCCTCTACGCGACCGCCGCCCCGTTCGGGTGCTGGCGGACCGAGACGATCGGGCCGCCCCTGCTCCCGCTCGCCTGGGAGCTCGTGGCCGGCGGGGATGCCGGCTTTCGGGCCGAGGCCCTCCCGGCCCTAGCGGCTCACCTCGACTGGCTCGCCCGCGAGCGGGACATCGACGGCGATGGCCTCCTGACCATCGTCGCGCCCGACGAGTCGGGCCTCGACGACTCACCGAAGTACGCGGCGTCCTTCGGCCGGCTGACCCACGACCGGCCGGGCTACGCCCTCCTGATGGAGCGGGGCCGGCGCGCCGGCTGGGACGCCCGGGCGATGGCCGCCGCCCACCCCCACCACGTCGAGGACGTCTGGGTGAACGTCGCCTACGCCCTCTCGTTGAAGGCCATGGGCCGCCTGAGCGGGGAGCCCGCCTGGCTCGAGCGGGCGGCGGCCACCGAGGCGGCCCTCCTCGCCAAGTGCCACGACCCGGCGACCGGCCTCTTCTACGACCTCGCCGGGCCCGACGAGCGGCCCGTCCGGGTCTCGACCTGGTCGGCTCTCGCCCCGCTCGCCCTCGACGGGATCCCCGAGGACGTCCGCCGCCGGCTGGTCGAGGAGCACCTCCTCGACCCGCGCCGCTACCGGGCCCTGGTCGGGATCCCGTCGGTGGCGATGAGCGAGCCCTCGTTCAACCCGGCCTTCGACCGCTTTCGGGCCTGGCGGGGGCCGTCGTGGATGAACACCGCCTGGATCCTCGTGCCGCCGATGCGCGAGCTCGGCTACGACCTCGAGGCGGCGCGGATCGTCGAGGGCCTGGCCGGCGCCGCCGCCCGGGAGGGGTTTCGCGAGTACTACCACCCGTGGACCGGGCGCGGGCTCGGCGCCCGCGGATTCGCCTGGTCGACGCTCCTCGTCGACCTGCTCTGACGCGATCTCCGAGGAAGGGCGCGCATCGGGCGTGCGTGATCGACCGGCGCGGGGTACCTCGGCGACTGTGACCGTCGACCAGAGAGGAGCCGCTGATGAAAGCCGTTACGTGGCATGGCAACGAGGACGTCCGCGTCGACACCGTGGACGATCCGACGATCGAGCGGCCGACGGACGCGATCATCCGCGTCACCTCCTCGGGGATCTGCGGCTCGGACCTGCATCTCTACAGCGTGCTCGGCGCGTTCATCGACGAGGGGGACATCCTCGGGCACGAGCCGATGGGCATCGTCGAAGCGGTCGGTGTTGAGGTCAGGGACATCGCCCCGGGCGACCGGGTGGTGATCCCCTTCAACATCGCCTGCGGGCATTGCCTGATGTGCGACCAGGGCCTCCAGTCGCAGTGCGAGACGACGCAGGTCCACGAACAGGGGACCGGCGCCGCGCTGCTGGGCTACACGAAGCTTTACGGCCAGGTTCCCGGCGGGCAGGCTGAGTACCTCCGGGTGCCCCAGGCCCAGTACGGGCCGATCAAGGTCCCGGACGGGCCGCCCGACGACCGTTTCGTGTACCTGTCGGACGTTCTGCCCACGGCGTGGCAGGCCGTCGAGTACGCCACCATCCCGGCGGGCGGGAGCGTGCTCGTGCTCGGCCTCGGCCCGATCGGCGAGATGGCCACGCGCGTCGCTCAGCGCCGGGGCGCCCGGGTGCTCGCCGTCGACCTCGTACCCGAGCGGCTCGAGCGCGCCCGGGCCCACGGCGTCGAGGCGCTCGACCTGGGCGACTACGACGGCGACCTACCCACCGCGGTGCGAGACATGACCGACGGGCGCGGCCCGGACGCCGTGATCGACGCCGTCGGGATGGAGGCGCACGGCGCCCCGGTCGCCGAGCTCGCGCACAAGGTCGCCGCCGCGCTCCCCGACGCACTGGCCGCGCCGATGATGGAGCAGGCCGGCATCGACCGGCTCACCGCCCTCCACGCCGCGATCGAGCTCGTCCGCCGCGGCGGAACCGTCTCCCTCTCCGGGGTCTACGGCGGGGCGGCCAGCCCGATGCCTCTGCTCCAGATGTTCGACAAACAGATCAGCCTCCGGATGGGTCAGGCCAACGTCAGGCGCTGGATCCCCGACATCCTCCCCCTCGTGTGCGCCGACGAGGATCCGCTCGGCGTCGACGGCTTCGCCACCCACCACCTCCCGCTGGACGAGGCTCCGCACGCCTACGAGATCTTCCAGAAGAAGGAGGACGGGGCGTTCAAGATCCTCCTCGAGCCGTGAGGCGAGCGGACCCGGTTCGCGGCGTGAGCGCCTACCGGCGGCCCGAGACCTGCCGGTAGAGCTGGGTCGTGGCGATGTCGGCGTGCCCGAGCATCTCCTGGATCGTGTGGAGATCCCCGCCGCCGGCGAGGGCGTGGGTGGCGAAGGTGTGGCGGAGGGTGCTCGGGCTCATCCGCCCGGCGAGCCCGGCCGCCTCGGCGTAGCCCTGGACGATCTTGTAGAGCCCCTGCCGGGTGAGGTGCGTGCCGCGGCGGTTGACGAAGAGGTGGGGCTCGGCCGACCGGTGGCCGACGAGGGCCGGCCGTCCGCGGTCGAGGTAGGCGCCGACGGCGTCGAGCGCCGCCCCGTGGACGGGGACGCGCCGCGGGCGGGGCGAGCCGCCGCCCACGGTCAGGAGGCGCCCCCGGCGATCGAAGTCGCCCACCTCGAGCCCGATCGCCTCCGACGCGCGGAGCCCGCTGGCGGCGATCAGCTCGAGCAGGGCCCGGTCGCGGAGCGGCCCCGGCGCGGTCCCGCGCGGGGCGGCGAGCAGGCGGGCGACCTCCTCGCGGGTGAGGACCTGGGGCAGCCGCGGCGCCCGCGGCGGCGGGTGGAGGGCGATCGTCGGATCGCGGTCGAGGACGCCGGCCCGGAGCAGGTGGCGGTGGAACGACCGCAGGCACGCCGCCTTGCGCTGGAGGGTCGCCGCCGAGGCCGGCCGGCGCGCCCCGTCACCGGCGGCGAGGGCGGCGAAGAAGGCGGCGAGCGCCGCCGGGTCGCCGAGCGGCGCCTGGGCTCCCGGCCGGGCGAGATGTCGCCCGTACTGAGCCAGGTCGCCGCGGTAGGCGGCGAGCGTGTTGCGCGAGAGGCCCCGCTCGAGCTCGAGGTAGGCGAGGAAGTCGAGGACCAGGCGGTCGAACGGGGCGACCGCTGCGGCGAGGCCGGGCATCCCCCTCGAGTTCGTGTTTTCGGACCAGTTTCCTGTCCGCCGGTGGCCCTGCTCGCGCCGGGGCGCCCCGGTCCTCGGGCATGGCCCGCTCGGGTCACTCCCGGGGCCACCGGACCGACTCGGTGTCGGCGGTCGTGATCGCCCGCTCGGCCCGGGCCCGGCCGACGAAGCTGACCACCCAGTGGAAGAGGGCGCTCACCCGGTTCTTGAAGCCGGTGAGGAACGTCAGGTGGACGACGAGCCAGAGCAGCCAGCCCGGCAGCCCGGAGATCCCGACGGGCCCGAGCTCGGCGACCGCGTAGTAGCGGGAGATCGAAGCGAGCGTGCCGAGGTCGTGGTAGCGGAAGCGCCGCGGCCCGACCTCCCCGGCCTGGCGCCGGAGGATCTCCGTCGCGGCGTGGCGGCCCGACTGCATCGCCACCTCGGCCACCCCCGGGAGGTCGTCGAGGGCCATGAGGTCGCCGACGACGAACACCTCCGGGTGGCCGGGGACGGTGCAGTCGGGGAGGACCGGGACGCGGGCGCCCCGGGCGAGCTCGAGCCCGGCGGCGTCGGCGAGGATGCGCCCGAGCGGCGACCCGGTCACCCCGGCGGCCCAGACCTTGGTCATCGCCCGGATCTCCACGTCGCCCTCGAGGGTGATGCCGGTCGCCTCGACGCCGGTCACCATCGCCCCGAGGTGGACCTCGACCCCGAGCGCGGCGAGGCGCCGGGCCGCCTTGGCGGCGAGCCCCTCGCTGAAGGACAGGAGGATCCGCGGGGCCCCGTCGACGAGGAGGATCCGGGCGGTTCCGGGGTCGATCGTGCGGAAGTTGGAGCGAAGCGTCCGGTGGGCGAGCTCGGCGATCTGGCCGGCCATCTCGATCCCGGTCGGACCGCCGCCGACGACGACGAAGGTCAGCCACGCCGTGCGCGTGTCCGGGTCGGGCTCGACCTCGGCCATCTCGAAGGCCCCGAAGATCCGGTTGCGCAGCTCGCGGGCGTCGCCGATCGTCTTCAGTCCCGGCGCGTCCAGGTGATACTCGTCGTGTCCGAAGTAGGAGACCGCGGCCCCGGCGGCGACGATCAGGCTGTCGTACGGCGTCGAGAGGACGACCCCGCCGGCCTCGGAGGTGACCGTCCGGGCGTCGAGGTCGATCCCGGTCACCTCGCCGAGCACGACCCGGGCGTTGCGCTGCCGGCGGAGGATGTCGCGGATCGGCGGGGCGACCTCCCCGTCGGAGAGGATCCCGGTGGCCACCTGGTAGAGGAGGGGCTGGAAGAGATGGTGGTTGGTCCGATCGATCACGGTCACGGCGACCGGGCCCCGGCGCAGGCGCCGGGTGGCGAAGAGGCCGCCGAAGCCCGAGCCGATCACCACCACCCGATGGGGTCCCGTCATCGGGGTAAGCCTGACAGGCGGCCGCGGTCGGCCGGTGCGGGTGCGGGCTCTCGCCGTCCGGCGCTACCGCCGCGCCGCCGGCGGCTGAGCCCGATCCGCCCGTTCGCGCTGGGGGCCCACCGTGTAGGCCGGATCGCGGGCCGAGGCCATCCCCGCGTGGAAGATGCCAAACCGGGTGCACGCCGACCCGGCGAGGAGCATCGCCCCGGCCGCCGCCCCGGCCAGCCGGCTCCGCCGGGCGAGCGTGGCTCCGACCCCGGCCCCGAGCACGCCGAGCACCCGGCTCGCCTCGAGCAGGGCCCCGGCCCGCCCCTCCCGCAGCGGCTCGGCCACCGCCCCGAGACGCTCCTCCATCAGGCGGGTGGCCGCCAGCTCGGCCGCCCCCCCGAGCAGCGCCAGGCGCCGGGCCGGACCCGCCTCGGCCACCGGAGCCCCGAGCAGCCCGAGGCCGGCCGCGGCCATCGCCGCCGACCCGACGAAGACGAAGGGGAGCTCCCGGTGGGCGTCGTGCCAGACCGGGACCGCCGTGTCGGCGATCAGCGCCGCCGTGTACGAGGCGACCGCCGGGCCGACGGCCGCCGCCCCGAGGGTCGCCGCCCGCCCGGCCCGCGGCGCCCGCCGGCTGACCGCGCTCGCCGCCGCCAGGCCGGCCAGCGGGGCGTACGCGCTCAGCAGCCACGACCCCACGCTCATCGGCGAGGTCACCTTGAACACGCGGAGCATGTTGAGGAAGCGCGCCGGGCGCCCGAGGTCGTGGACCAGCGCGACGAGGGAGACCGAGATCGCCCCGAACGCCCCGACCTTGGCCGTCCGGGCCAGCGCCGGCCGGTCGGTCAGCTCGGCCCCGGCGGCCAGCAGCGACGAGGCTCCGGCGAGGCCGCCGAGGAACAGGTACCCCGCGATGTCGAGCGCCTTCCAGACCGGCTCGTTGAGCACCGGAAGCCCGTAGTAGGAGTCGCCCCTAGTCCCCTCGCGGTCGGCGCGGCGGCCTGCGCCCCGGGCCGCCGGGCCAGAGGGGTCGCCCGCGAAATCCGGATCGCTCACCGGCCCCGTCCGGCGCACGCGATCCCCACGCCCGCGACCAGGGCGCCCGCGGCCAGGGCGACCTGGCGCCACATGCGCGGGAGATCGCGGGTCGTGACGACCGGGTCGGGTGGCAGGCCGTAGACCTCGGGCTCGTCGAGGAGGAGGAAGAACGCCCCCGCCCCGCCGACCCCGTCGTCCGGGCGCTCGCCGTAGAGGCGGGCGTCCTCGACGCCGGCGGCGTGGAGCTCGGCCAGGCGATCGGCCGCCCGGTCGCGGAGGTCCTCGAGCTCGCCGAACTGGATCGACTCGGTCGGGCACGCCTTTGCGCACGCCGGCTCGAGCCCGACGCCGAGGCGGTCGTAGCAGAGCGTGCACTTGAAGGCCCGGCCGTCGTCCTCCCGGCGGTCGATCACCCCGAACGGGCAGGCCGGGATGCAGTAGCCGCAGCCGTTGCAGACGTCCTCCTGGACGACGACCGTCCCGAACTCGGTCCGCAGCAGCGCGCCGGTCGGGCAGACGTCGAGGCACGCGGCGTGGGTGCAGTGCTTGCAGACGTCGGAGGCCATCAGCCAGCGCATGTCCCCATCCGGGCCCGGACCCGCCCCGAGCGGCTTGCCCTGCTCGATGAAGGCGACGTGCCGCCACGTGTCGGCCCCGAGGCTCGCCGTGTTGTCGATCGAGAAGCCGGTCTGGCGCAGGCCGTCGTCGGGGATCCCGTTCCACTCCTTGCAGGCGACCTCGCACGCCTTGCAGCCGATGCAGATCGACGTGTCGGTGAAGAACCCGACCCGCGGCGGGTGGTCGGCGTAGCCCGCGTCGGTCGCCGGGTCGCCCGACCGGTGGATGTCCAGGATCGACGCCGGCCGGGCGCCGTCGTGGGGATCCTCTCGCGCTGCCATTCGGCCGCCTTTCCGCCGCTCGTGGACGGCGGCAGCCTACCCTCGCCCGGGGTCCGGCAATCCGGTGCTCAGAGTCCGGTCGGGAAGGTGTACGGCTGGGGGGCGACCTTGGTCCCGACGTCGAGCTGGATCACCGCGTGCGCGTTCAGGGGGATCGTCCGCGGATCGCCGGCGAACGGGTGCCCGTCGAGGTAGGCGGAGACCGGACCGCTCGCCTGGCCGACCTGGGTCGCGCTGAGCGGCTGGTGCCAGATGTCGAAGTAGTTGCCCAGGGTGTAGGTCCGCTGGAGCGGCGACTCGATGTGGATGACCCCGTCGTTGGTATGGCTGTGGAGCCAGTAGAAGCACGAGCCGGCGAGGACGAACGGGCCGCTCGCCGACTGCTCCTCCGACCGCGGCGGCGCGATCCCGATCCCCTCGGGTATCGCTCCCGGGCGCCCGTCCACGTACACCGCGAGGTGGGCGTGGATGTGGAAGATCACCTGCTCCTGGGTCTGGCACTGGATCCCGTCGACCGTCGCCCCGACCGCCTCGCCCTGGGTCGTGCCGAGCACGAACGGCGCGGTCGAGCCGGTCGTCGTCGTCGGCGTCTTGCCCCCGCCCCCGCCCGTCAGGAGCACGACGAGGACGATGATCGCCACGACCGCGGCGAGCGCCCCACCGATCCGGAGGCGCCGGCGCCGCCCCGCGGCGCGGGTGGCGGCCTCCTGCTCGGCGACCCGCGCGGCCCGGCGCCGCTCCTTCTCGTCTGCTCGGTCGTCCATGTCGGCCGGGCGAATCTACCCGATCGCCGCCACCCGAGCGCTCACACGACGTCGGGGCTCAGGTCGCCGGCCGGCCGCCGTCGGCCCCGCGGCTCGCGCCCGACCGGCCGGCCCGGAACGGCGAGCGAAGCGACGATGCCGAGCAGGAGGGCGATCGCCGAGACGAGGAAGGCCAGGTTGTAGCCGCGCTCCGCCGCGTGCCCGTTGATCACGTTGCCCGCGACCAGCGTCGCGCCGATCTGGGCTCCGAGGGCGCCGCCGACGGTCCGGAGCACCGTGTTCATGCCGGTCGCCACGCCGGTCTGCTCCGGCGGGACCGCCTCGACGATCAGGTTGCCCATCGCCGCGAAGGCCAGCCCGATCCCGACCCCGAGGAGCGCCGTCGACAGATAGAAGTTCCACGGGTCGACGTGGAGGAAGACGAGCATCCCGAAGCTCACCATCGCGAACGCGGACCCGGCGACCAGGGCGCGCTTGGAGCCGAAGCGGGCGGCGACCCGACCGGCGAGGCCACCGACCACCATCAGCATCATCGTCGCCGGAAGGAGGAAGAGGCCGCCCCCGGTGATCGAGGCGCCGAAGCCGAAGCCGCTGCTCGCCGGGGTCTCGACGAACTGGGGGATCAGGATGAAGGACGAGAACATCCCCGCCCCGAGGAGGAAGGCCGCGACGTTCGTCGTCCACACGCCCGGCAGGCGCATCATCCGCATGTCGACGAGGGGGTCGCGGCTGCGCAGCTCGACGGCCACCCAGACGCCGAGGACGACCGCGCCGCCTCCGATCAGCCCGAGCGTCCGCGGCGAGCCCCAACCCCAGCGGACGGTCTCGCTGACCGCGATCAGGATGGTCGAGAGCCCGACCGCCATCAGCCCGGCCGCCACCCAGTTGACCCGCCCGGGGACCCGGATCGGCGACTCCGGCACCAGGCGCCAGGTGAGGATCGCCGCGGCGACGATGGCCACGAGCGGGATCCAGAACAGCCAGTGGTAGTCGAGGCTCTTGACGATCACCCCGGCCGCGACCACGCCGAGGCCGCCGCCGATCCCCAGCAGCGCCGAGAGCAGGCCGATCGCCCCGGCGACCCGCTCGCGGGGGAACTCGTCGCGGACGATCCCGAAGGCGAGCGGGAAGATGCCACCGCCGAAGCCCTGGACGACCCGGGCGAAGATCAGCATGCCCAGGGAGGTGGCGACCGCCGCCAGGAGCGTCCCGGCGGCCAGGCCGGTCAGGGTGTAGAGGAGCCACTTCTCCTTGCCGTACATGTCCCCCAGGCGCCCGAGGATCGGCGTCCCGACCGAGGCGGAGAGGAGGTAGGCGGTGAACACCCAGCTCGCCCCGGTCTCGCTCGAGTGGAGGCTGTGCTGGATGTTCGGCAGGGCCGGGGCCACGCCCGACTGGAGCAGCGAGTAGGCCATCGCCCCGAGCGAGAGGACCGCGAGGGTGACGGCCGGGCGTTGGCGCTGGGCGTGGCTCATACCGGCCTTTCGGAGTTGCGCGTCCCGGACGAGACCGGACACGAGTGTCCGAATGCAGATTAGCGGCCCGTATGCTCCATCCCATGACGCGCGTCGCCGACGAGCCGCGCCTGCGGGCCGACGCCCGTCGCAACCGCGACGCCCTCCTCGCCGCCGCCGCCGAGGTCTTCGCCCGGGAGGGCCTCGACGCCCCGCTCTGCGAGATCGCCCGGCTGGCCGGCGTCGGCCAGGGCACGCTCTACCGGCGCTTCGCGAGCCGCCAGGCCCTGATCGAGGCGATCGCCGACAACCACCTGGCCGAGCTCCGCCTCGCCGCCGCCCGGGCCGGGGACGGGCCCGAGGCGTTCCTCGCCTTCTTCCGCGCCGCCGTCCGGCTCCAGAGCGACGATCGGGGGCTGATCGATCTCCTCGCCGCCCATCCGCTCCCCGAGCCGGACCTCCTCGAGCGCCGGCGGGCCTACCTCGCGATCTTCACGCCGCTCCTCCGCCGGGCCCAGGCGGCGAGCCTCGTCCGCCGCGACCTCGAGCCCGGCGACGTCCGCCTGCTGCTCCAGATGATGGGGGCGGCGACCCGGCCGGCCGGCTCGGCCGGTGAGGCCGGCGAGGCCGGGCGGCCCCGGGCGCTCGAGCTCGTCCTCGACGCCATGCGGCCGGGCGCCTGAGCCGGTGTCGGGCGAGTCGACGCCCGCGGCGGCGCCGTCCGTCGACGTCGACGTCGACGTCGACGGCGGGGCCTACGCCCGCCGCCTGCGCAACAGCCTGATCGGGCTGGTCGTCCTGATCGTCCTCGTCGGCGGGCTCCTCCTCGCCCTCCCCGGTCTCGACGTGATCGAGCGCCAGCTGGCCCACGCGTCGCTCCCCTGGGTGTTCGCGGCGATCGGCCTCGAGTACCTCTCCTGCATCGGCTACGTCCTGACCGTGATGCTCGCCTTCCCGCGCGGACGCCTCCGCCCGACGGCTCGCCTCGGCTGGGCCGAGCTCGCCGCCAACTCGGTGCTCCCGGCCGGCGGCCTCGGCGGACTCGGGCTCGGCGCCTGGGTGCTCCGCCGCCGCGGCGTCCCGGCCGCCCGGATCGCCCGCCGGTCGACCGTCGTCTTCGTCCTGACCAGCGCGGTCAACGTCGCCTTCCTCGTGATCGTCGGCCTCGCCCTCGGCCTGCGGCTGGTGACCGGTCCCCACGACATCCTGCTCACATTCGGCCCGGCCGCGGTCGGCCTCGCCGCGATCGCGATGACGCTCGGGGGCGCCCGGGCGGCTGGGCGCTTCGCCGCGTCGTCGCGGCGCGAGCGGCTGGCCGCGGCGCTCGGGTCGATCGCCCGCGGCGTCGGCGACACGGTCGACGAGCTCCGCCACCACGACTGGCGCCTGATCGGCCCGGTCGCCTACTTCGTCTTCGACGTCGGGACCCTCGCGGCCAGCTTCGCCGCGACCAGCCACACGCCGGCGATCGCCGCGATCGTCATGGCCCATCTGATCGGCCAGCTCGCCGGGATCATCCCGATCCCCGGCGGCGTCGGCGCGGTCGACGGGGGCCTGGTCGGCGCCCTCGCCCTCTACGGCGTCCCGTTCGACGCGGCCGCCGCCGCCGTCCTCCTCTACCGGGCGATCTCCCTCACCCTCCCGGCCGTCCTCGGGACGATCGCCTTCCTGTTGCTCCGGCGCCACCTCGACGACCCGCTCGTCCTCCGCTCGGAGGGGACGCCGGCCGCTTGAGCTCGGGCGACGCCCGTGGGGGGTCCTAGTGGCGCCGGCCGCCGACGCGCCGATGAGGGTCGCGGCAGACCCGCCGGGCGGCTCGGCCCAATCGGCGACCAAGGCGGTCGTCCAGTTCGCGGCGACCGGGATGGCCGCCGTCGCCCTCCTCGGGTTCGCCGCCGTCCGGATCCTCCAGCACACGGGCGAGCGCGAGGCGATCCGCGACGCCAAGCACGAGACCCAGCTGGCCGGCGACGGGGCGATCGGCTATCTGCTCAAGGACGCCGAGCCGGCCGAGCTCCTCCGGGGCATCCGCGCCGCGGCGCGGGGGGAGGCGCCCCTCGATCCGAAGGCGGCGAGCGCCGTCCTCAGCGCCCGCTCCCTGAGGCGGCCGGAGGGCGAGCTGAGCGAGCGCCAGCGCGCCGTGCTCGCCCTCGTGGCCGAGGGTAAGCAGAACAAGCACATCGCCCGGGAGCTCGAGATCACTGAGAAGACGGTCAAGACCCACCTGACGGCGATCTTCCACATCCTCGGGGTGACCGACCGCACCCAGGCGGCGCTGTGGACACAGCGCCGCCACATCACCCGCGCCGGCTGACGCCCCCGGCCGGGGCGGCCGGCGGCGCGGGGCCGGACGGCCGAGCCGGGCGGTCGCCGACGCGGGGCCGGCCGGCGCGGCGCGGGGCCGGTCGGCCCCAGGGAGCGCCCGGCCGATCGCCGGTCACCCGCCGGTGGCGCTCTTCGGCGGCTTGGTGGTGACCTCGGCGCTCTGGGAGGCCAGGACGCTGCCGTCGGTGTCGGTCACGGCGAGCGTCACCGCGTAGGTGGTCGAGAGGGCGGCCCAGTCCTCGTCGACGATGCCGCTTGCGGTCGTTCGCGAACACCGAGCCGGACCGGGCGAAGTCGACGGCCCCGGTCGTTCCGTTGGTGTAGGTCAGCGTCCAGGCGAGGGGCCGGTTGCACGCGTTGGCGACGGCGCCGCCAGGCCGATGTTCCGCCTGAGATCACGCATTCTGTGCCTCCTGGTTATCTCGCCGCCGGGGCGGCGCCGCCTGTGGCCAAGGTGGCGGAGTCGCGGTCCGAGCCGCAATTGGACGTTGGTCCTAAGCCCCGGCCACCCCGCCGGCGGCGAGGGCGGCCGCGAAGAAGAGGGGGTCCTCGGCCAGGGTGCGGCCCATCGTCGTGGCCGGCAGTCCGCTCGCGGCGTAGCCGTCGAGATCGGCCTCGCTCGGCCGCCAGTCGTGGCGGGCGCCCCAGGCCGGCGGGTCGACCCCGGGCGGGAGGGCGACGGTGACCGGGGCGAGGAGCAGCTCGAGCACGGTCCGCGTGTGGTGGGAGATGCCCCGGTGGCGCGGCCGCGGGTCGGCGGCGGACATCCGCGGGACCAGCTGGGTCTTCGCACCGAGGGCGAGGGCCGCGTGGGCGGAGTCGAGCGCGGCCATCCCCCCGTGGCCGAGGGTCGACGCCGAGCCGATGATGCCGGGACCCGGACCGCAGACGGCCAGGTCCCAGCCGAGCTCGCCGAGCCCGGCGTCGATCGCCCCGATCGTCGTCATCGCCTCCCCGTCGGCCCCGCCGAAGCACGGCCCGGCGGTCACGTGGGCGGCGAGGAGATCCCGGGCCCGGAGCGCGCGGACGACCTCCGAGCGGGCGCCGGGCAGGGCCCCGCCCGGCGTCTGGACGTAGCCGACCCGGAGGCCCGGACGAGCCCGGCCGACGGCCCAGGCCAGCGGGGCGAGCTGGCCGTGGAGGGAGAGCACCGCCACCCGCCCGACCGGGACCGCGACCGGACGGTCGCGCTCGAGCGGGACGACGGCGTGCTGGAGGCTCGCGTAGTTCAGCTTGATCACCGCCGCCCCGGCCGCCCCGCCGCCGCCGAGGCCCCGGGTCAGGTTGACGTGGACGACGTCGAATCCGCCCGATCCGAGGCGCAGGAGCCGCGCGGCGACGTTGACGATGACCTCGTCGCCCTCCGCGCACGGACCGACGAGGGCCCGATCGGCGATCGCCGGGTGGGGCCCGTCGGCCAGCTCGACGACGAGCGCCTGCTCGGGCCCGTCGGCCTCGACCCCGACGACCACCCCACGGCGGAGGGCGAGCACTACGCCGCCTCGGCGGCTCGCCGGACGAGGGCCAGGGCGACGTCGAGCATCCCCTCGAGGGCCGCGACGCTGACCCGCTCGTCCGGCTGATGGTTGCGCTCGGTCCCGTTGGCCAGGTTGGTCGCCGCGAAGCCCTTGGCGAGGAGGACGTTGGCGTCCGAGCCGCCGCCGGTGGCCATCGTCCGCGGCTCGTAGCCGCAGTCGCGGAGCGCCGCCTCGGCCACTCGGACCTGCCGCGCCGCCGCGGGGCGTGCGGTAGCCGTCGAAGAGCCGCTCGACCGAGACGTCGAGGTCGCACTCGCAGTCGGGGGTGTTGGCGGCGTCCCCGAGGCGCTCGACCATCGCGGTGATGGCCTGCTCGGCCTTGACCGGGTCGGTCGACCGGGCCTCGCCGACCAGGCGGCAGTGGCCGGGGACGACGTTGGCGGCGCTCCCGCCCGTGAACACCCCGATGTTGGCCGTGGTCTCCGCGTCGAGGCGGCCGAGGCGCATCGTGGCCACGGCGCGAGCGGCGGCGACGATCGCGCTCCGCCCGTCCTCGGGACGGATCCCGGCGTGGGCGGCGAGGCCCCGGAACTCGGCGCCGAGTCGGTAGTAGGTCGGCGAGGCGGTGACGATCTCGCCGATCGGCGACGCGTGGTCGAAGGTGTAGCCGAACGAGCTCTCCAGTCGCCCGACGTCGAACGCCTTGGCCCCGGCCAGGGCGTCCTCCTCCGAGACGGTGAAGAGCAGCTCGACGGCGACCGGGGCCGGATCGGCGACCAGGCGCCGGGCCAGGGCGAGGGCGACGGCCACGGCCGCCTTGTTGTCGGCGCCGAGGATCCCGTCGCCGGCGTTCTCCCAGCCCCCGTCGACGACCACCGGCTCGATCGGCCCGTCCGGCGGGACGGTGTCGAGGTGGGTGGCGATGAGCAGCGCCCCCGACCCGGTCCCGGGCACCCGGGCGAGCAGGTTGCCGCAGTCGCCGCCGATCAGCGTCCCGGCGTCGTCCTCGTCCACCTCGAGGCCGAGCCGCCCGAGCTCGAGCCCGACGAGCTCGGCACAGGCCCGCTCCGATCTGGACGGGCTCGCCACCGCGCAGAGGCGGGCGAAGTCCGCGTTCAGCCGCCGGCGCTCGGCCGCGCTGGCCCGGATCACGGTCGCCCGGCTCGCGCCCCTTCGATCCTCGCCTCGCCCGAGGTCGCGCGCGCCTCACCGTCCGACCCGGATTCGAGCTCACGGCCCCGCGCACGGTCGAGCGCCGCCCCGAAGAACGCGCGGAAGAGCGGCGCCGGACGCTCGGGCCGGGACTTGAACTCCGGGTGGAACTGCGAGGCGACGAAGAACGGATGATCGGGCAGCTCGATGACCTCGACCAGCCGCTCGTCCGGCGAGGTGCCCGAGACGATCAGGCCGGCGGCCTCGAGCCGCTTGCGGAGCAGGTTGTTGACCTCGTAGCGGTGGCGGTGGCGCTCGTAGATGACCGCCTCGTCGTAGAGCTCGCGGACCCGCGAGTCGACGTGGAGCTTGACCGGGTCGGCCCCGAGGCGCATCGTCCCGCCGAGGTCGGAGATCTCCTTCTGCTCGGGCAGGAGGTCGATCACCGGGAACGGCGTCTCCGGGTCGAACTCCGTCGAGTTCGCCCCGTCCATCCCGACGACGTTGCGGGCGAACTCGCAGACGGCGATCTGCATGCCCAGGCAGACGCCGAGGTAGGGGATCCCCCGCTCGCGGGCGACCTGCGCCGCGACGATCTTGCCCTCGATCCCCCGGCCGCCGAACCCGCCCGGGATCAGGATCCCGTCGGCCCCGGCCAGGCGCTCGACGGCCGCCGCCCGCTCGGACGAGCGCGGCTCGGTCAGCGTCTCCGAGTCGACCCAGTCGATCTCGACGCGCCCGCCGTGGTGGAACGCCGCATGGCGCAGCGACTCCGAGACCGAGAGGTAGGCGTCCTCGAGCGCGACGTACTTGCCGACCAGGGCGATCCGCACCGTCTCGGTCGCCTCCCCGGCCCGCCGGATCAGCTCCTCCCAACCGGTGAGCACGGCCGGGGGCGCCGTCAGGCCGAAGTGGTCGAGGATGAAGTCGTCGACCCCCTCGACGCGGAAGCCGAGCGGGACCTTGTAGATGTTGTCGACGTCCCGGGCGGAGACGACCGCCTCGATCGGCAGGCTGGCGAACAAGGCGATCTTCTTGCGGATGTCGTGGGAGAGCGCCGACTCCGACCGGCACATGACCATGTCCGGGGCGATCCCGATCCGGCGCAGCTCGTTGACCGAGTGCTGCGTCGGCTTGGTCTTCAGCTCCCCGGCGTGGCCGATGTAGGGGACGAGGGTCAGGTGGATGAACATGCACCGGCGGCGGCCGACGTCGACCGGGAACTGGCGGATCGCCTCGAGGAAGGGCAGCGACTCGATGTCGCCGACCGTCCCGCCGATCTCGGTGATCACGAAATCGACGCCGCTCGCCTCGGCGATCAGGACGATCCGCTGCTTGATCTCGTCGGTGATGTGGGGGACGACCTGGACGGTCGCCCCGAGGTAGTCGCCCCGGCGCTCGCGGCGGATCACCGCGTTGTAGACCCCACCGGCGGTCACGTTCGACGCCCGGGTCGTGTTGACGTCGGTGAAGCGCTCGTAGTGGCCGAGGTCGAGATCGGTCTCGGCGCCGTCCTCGGTCACGAACACCTCGCCGTGCTGGTAGGGCGACATCGTCCCGGGGTCGACGTTGATGTACGGGTCGAACTTCTGGAGGCCGACGCTCAGGCCCCGGCCGACCAGGAGCCGCCCGATCGAGGCGGCGGCGATGCCCTTGCCGAGCGAGGAGACGACGCCGCCGGTGACGAAGATGAAGCGGGGCCCGGTCTGGCCCCCGAACCTGGGCTCTCCGGCACCGCGCTGGCGGTCAAACGGCTGTGTCATCACGTGGTCTCCCCCAGGAGTCTAGGTGGCGCAACCCCGGGGTGCGCTCGACGAAATCGGAAATTGACCGAAACTCCCCGTAGGCGGTGAGGGCCGCGAGCACGACGAGGGCGACCCCCAGTCCGAGGTCGGAGAGGGTCAGGACGAGCCAGACCCCGGCCACCGCGCCGAGGAGGTTGGCCCCGGTGTCCCCGAGCAGACCGAGCTCGCGGACGTCGTAGAACCCGACGACCAGCGCCGGGCCGACGAACAGTCCGACGGCCCACAATCGGAGCAGGTCCCCGCCGGCGAGCGTCAGCCCGACCCCGAGCACGACGAACGCCTTGACCGCGCGCCCCGGACGGAGGTCGAGCAGGTTGAGGGCGTTCGTCGCCAGGACGAGCACCCCCGCCCCGAGCAGGAACCGGGCGGCCCCGGCGCCCGGCTGGGCCATGACGTAGAGCGCGAGACCGGCCGACCCGAGGGCCTTTAGCGCGCCGGTGCCGAACTCGCCGCGGACGAGCGCGGCGGCATGGCCGCGCCATCCCCGGGTCCGGTCGGCGACCGCGTCGTCGGCCAGGCCGAGCAGGGCCACGCCGAGGACGTACACGGCGATCCACCCGAACTCCGGGCGCAGCACCCCGCCGGCCACCTCCTGGGCGACGCCCAGGGGGATCAGCGCGAACACGGCGGCCGCGACGATGACGAGGCCGAGCGGGCAGGCGAGCACCCGTCCGCGGTAGTTCTCCCGGGCCAGCGACCCGTCCGAGAGCGTCCGGATCGCCGCCGGGGCGATCAGGAAGGCGACGAACGTCGCCGTGAAGAGGGGGAGCGCCTGCACGGAAATGACCGTACCGACGCCGGCGGACGGGGCCGCGGGGCGGCGGCGTGCCCGGCGCGTCGCGGCCATCCCGCCGCGGGGACGACGGCGCCGGCGAGCGGCCCGCTACCGCCGGGCCGGCGCTCGGGCCCGGCTCGAAGATCAGGTCCGCGCCCCCGCCGGGGGCGGCTGGCCCCGGGCCCGGAGGTCGAGATAGAAGAGGGTGGCGCCGATCGCGAGGAAGGGCACGGAGAACGACTGGATGACGATGTCGCCGACCACGAGGATCGCCGCCGCGTCGGCCTGCCGGGCCGCCGCGTCGAAGACGAGGGCGACGAGCTGGCTCGGGACGAGCACCGCGAGCTGGAAGGCGAGGCCGGTGAGCGCCGCGCCGTACCACCGGCCCCGGACGAGCTCGCCGCTGCGGGCGAGCGCGGCCGAGGCCGCGCCGGTCGTCGACCACGACGGCCTGGGCGACGAAGTACCAGCTGACCAGAACGTAGACGCCGGGGATCACGAACGCGACCAGGCCGACGACGACCGCCCCGATCCAGAGGACCACGGCGATCAGGAGCGGCGCGAACAGGTCGAGCCCGGACCGGACCGACCGGCGGACCGAGGGCTGGTCCCCGGCGACGATGTCGAGCACCGCGCGGGCGAGCATGGCCGTGATCAGCGGAGTGGTCACGAGCGCCGCGGCCGCGAACGTCGCCACCCCGGCCCCGGTCGACGTCTTCGCCCGGTAGGACGCGGTCAACTGGCCGAGCCCGACGCCGAGGATCAGGTCGACGACGGCCACCACGCCGCCGGCGACGACGAGGATCGTGCGCAGCTGGTTGCGGTAGATGGCCCAGGTCCGCGAGAGCAGGTAGGCGAGCGCGACGCCCCAGCCGGCGATCGACGCCCGCCAGCGCGTCACGGATGGCCGTTGCCGGCGCTCGGCGGTAGGACCGCGGTCGCCGTCGCCTTGCGCCCGAACGCTCCGCGGGCGCCGGCCAGCGCGTCGACGAGCGCCGTGCTGCCGGCGATGTCGTCGAGGTCGTCGACGCTGGCGAAGCTCTTGTCGGTGTACCAGGGGATCTGGGACGGGGAGGTCGTCGAGGTCTCGACGCCGACGACGGGGACGCCGCTCGCCCCGAGGCCGCTGGCCAGCCCGTTCTCGAACTCGGCGTTGCCCTTCTGGACGGCCGGGTCGACGGGCCCCGGCGCCCGGACGAGCACGACTCCCCCGAGCCGCTCGATCGCCCCGTTGTAGGAGGAGAAGAGCGCGCGCTGGACCCGGCCGAGGAGCCGGCCGCCGGCGACGAGCTGGACGCCCATGCGCACGCCGAACTCGCCGAGGAGGCCCGGATCGCCGGCGAGGGCGGCGTAGCGGGTGCCCGCCGCCTCGTTGGCCAGGGCCGACGCGTCAACCGGGTCGCGGATCACCGCGACGAGCACGATCTGGGCGCCGGTGGGCCCGAGCGCGGCCCGCGCGAGGTCGGAGAGCTGATTCGACGGCTGGCCGAGGAAGATCATCCCGATCCGCTTGCCCCGCAGCTGGCCGGCGACCAGCCGCGGGTACACGGCGCTCTCGTACTGGCTCCGGAACCCGAGCTGGGCCCGGACCTGCGCGGCATCGCCGCGGGCCTGGTTGATCTCGCCCCGGAGCGAGTTCTCGATGTGCTTCTCGGCGTTCGAGACGAGGTTGGCGTCGCCGATGGCCACGCCGAGGAGGAGCCCGACGGCGAGGGCGATGAGGACGGCGGCCAGCGAGACGGCGTGGTAGCGGAAGTCGAACACGCCGAGGCCCGACCGGCCTACTGGCCGATCCCGAGCAGCGCCTGGACCTTCAGCCAGAGCAGGTCTGCCACATCGTGGAGCCCGGGCGTCGTCCAGACGATCGCCGCGAGGGTGAGGATCCCGGCCGCGAGCACGAAGAGCAGCGGCCCGCTCCCGGGCTGGGGCCGGTAGAGGCGGCTGACGCCCTTGGCGTCGACGAGGATCTCCCCGACCCGCAGGCGGGTGAGGAAGGTCGACGAGGCGCCGCGGCGGTTCTTGTCGAGGAACTCGACCAGGTTCGCCTGGGAGCCGACCGAGACGAGCAGCGACGCGCCCTTCTCGGCGGCGATCAGCATCGCGACGTCCTGGCTCGTCCCCGGGGCCGGAACCCGCCGGTAGACGAGGCCGAGGTCGTCGAGGCGGGCCCGGCCCGGGGCGCGGCCGTCCGGGTAGGCGTGGAGGACGAGCTCGGCCCCGCACCGGAGGGTCGACTCGCTGGCCGAGTCCATGTCGCCGACGATCATGTCCACCCGCAGGCCGGCCTCGCGGATGGCATCGGCCCCGCCGTCGACCCCGACCATGACGGGGCGCTGGTCGCGGATGTACGGCCGCAGGGCGCGCAGGTCGCGCTGGTGGTCGACCCCGCGGACGACGATCAGCGCCGGCCGGTCGCGGAACTCGGTGGCGAAGCGGGGGAGCTCGAGCGCCCCGGCCAGGAGCTCGCGCTCCTCGAGCATGTGCTCGATCGTGTTGTGGGCGAACCGCTCGAGCGCCTCGCCGATCTCCCGCCGGCGCTCGTCGGTCTGCTCGCGGACCTGGGCCCGCTCGAGCACCGCCCCGCGGGCGATGATCTTCCCGTCGCGGAGGATCTCGCCCCCCCGGACGACGATGTGCTCGCCGTCGCGCAGGAGCCCGAAGACCTTGTCGTCGAGCAGGTCGACCAGGTGGACGCCGCCCTCGACCAGGAGGAGCGGCCCCATGTTCGGGTAGGTCCCGCTCGAGGACGGCCGGCAGTTGAGCACCGCCTTGACCCCGACGGCGACCAGGTCCTCGGCCGAGACGCGGTCGAGGTTCTCGTGGTCGACGACCGCGATGTCGCCGTTCTGGAGGCGCCGGGTCAGGAGCTTGGTCCGCCGCCCGAGCCGCACCGGCCCGGCGACCAGGCGGGGCTCCTCCCGCCCCGGCGCCGTGCCTACCCTCAGCTCTTGCCTGGCCACCTCGCCGAGAGTATCGGCGCCGGCCCCGGGGCACGGCGGCGGCGCGGCGATCCGCCGGCCTCCCGCAACGGTGCTTGCGCCCGCGCGGCCGGCCCTCGCCCCCGGGCTACGCCGCCCGCAGGAGCTCGCGGGCGTGGCGCCGGGCGGCCGGGTCGGCCTCCTCGGCGCCGAGCATGCGAACGAGCTCGGAGACGAGCTCGTCGGCGGCCAGGAGGGTCACGGTGGTGCGCGCCGGCTCGGTGCTCGTGTCCTTGACGATCGTGAAGTGGCGGGCCGCGAAGGAGGCCACCTGGGGCAGGTGGGTGATGCAGAGGATCTGGCGGCCCTCGCCGAGCGCGCGCAGCTGCTCGCCCACGGCGCGCGCCGTCTGCCCGCCGATCCCGGCGTCGACCTCGTCGAACACGAGCGTCGCCTCGCTCCCGTGGTTGGCCGCCCCGAGGAGCGCGAGCATGACCCGGGAGAGCTCGCCGCCCGAGGCGGTGTCCCGCAGGGGCGCCGCCGGGACCCCCGGGTTGGGGGCGATCTCGAACTGGACCGCGTCGAGGCCGGTCGGACCGGGCTCGGCCGGGGTGAGGATCACCGCGAAGCTCGCGTCGGCCATGGCGAGGGCCGCCAGGCGCTCGCCCACGTCGCGTCCGAGGGCCGGGGCCGCCCCGGCGCGGGCCTCGGTCAGGGCGCGCCCGGCCTCGGCATGCTCGGCTCCGGCCGCCGCGGCCGCCTCCCGGGCGGCGGCGATCGCCACCTCCGCCCCGAGGAGCTCGTCCCGGCGGGCAGCGCAGCGCTCGGCGTGCTCGAGGACGAGCGCGACCGTCCCCCCGTGCTTGCGCTCGAGCCGGGCGATCGCGGCGAGCCGCTCCTCGACCGCCTCGAGGCGGCCCGGCTCGGCGTCCAGCCCGTCGGCGTAGCGGCGCAGCTCGGAGACCACGTCCTGCGCCTCGAGCCCGGCCGCCCGCAGCCGCTCGGCGAGCGGATCGAGCCCGGGATCGACCCCGGCGACGCCGTCGAGGGCGGCCGCCGCGCCGGCCAGGCCATCGTCGGCGGCGAGGATCGCGGTCGCGGCGAACGCCGCCCCCCGGAGCGCCTCGAGGTGGCGGAGGCGCTCGCGCTCGGCGGCGAGCTCCTCGCGCTCGCCCGGTCGGAGCTCGAGCCGGTCGATCTCCCCGAGCTCGAACTCGAGCAGGTCGAGCTCGCGCTCGCGGGCCCCGGCCAGCTCGTCGAGCCGGCCGAGCTCGGCCCGGCACTCCCGCAGCCGCCGCCAGGCGGCGGCGCACCGGGCGCGACGCCGGGCCTGCTCGGGTCCGCAGAACCCGTCGAGGATCTCGAGCTGGGCGGCGGCCAGCATCAACCGCCGGTGCTCGTGCTGACCGTAGAAGGACAGGAGCTCGCCGGCCAGGGCGCGCAGCTCGCCGACCGGGAGCGTGCGGCCGTTGAGGTAGGCCCGGGTCCGGCCGTCCGCGCCGACCCGCCGGGCGAGGATCAGCTCCTCGGCGTCGGCCGGCAGCCGGTCGAGCGCGTCGAGCGCCCCGCCCGCCCCCGCGGACACGCCGCCCCCGCCCACGTCGTCGGCTGGGTCGTCCCGGGCGCGCCCGAGCGCCGCCCGGTCGAGCTCGAAGACGCCCTCGACGTAGGCCTCCGCCGCCCCCGGGCGGACGATCCCCGGCCGGGCCCGGCCGCCGAGGAGGAGGTCGAGGGCGTGGGCGAGGACCGTCTTCCCGGCCCCGGTCTCACCGGTCAGGACGTTCAGCCCGCCGGTGAGCTCGAGGCGGGCGTCCTCGATCAGCAGCAGGTTCTGGACGCGGAGCTCGAGGAGCATCGACGCGTACTTCAGCAGGCGCCGGGGACGGATCGCCCGGGCGGGAGCGCCGCGGCCCCGACGGCGTCCGGCCCGCCGCCCTTCAGCGGGAGAGCCGGCCGAACTTCTCGCGCAGGCGCCGGTAGAAGCTCGACCCGTGGGTCTGGGCGAGGGTGCTCGCGTCGTCGACGAAGCGGGCGTCGATCGTCTCGCCGGGGACGAGCTCGGCGGCCGGCCGGCCGTCGACGGAGACGTCGAGCGTCCCCTGCGAGCAGTTGTGGAGGGTGAGGACGTCGCCGGGGGCGATGACGAGGGCGCGGGCGCTGAGCGAGTGGGGCGCGATGAACGAGACGACCATCCCCTCGACCCCCCAGGCCATGACCGGCCCGCCGTTGGCCAGGTTGTAGCCGGTCGAGCCGGCCGGGGTGGCGACGACGAGGCCGTCGCAGCGGACGCTCCCGACCTCCTCCCCGCCGACCGCGTAGGCGAGCTCGGCCACCCGCTCGCCGACCTTCCGGTGGACGGAGACGTCGTTGATGGCGATCAGGCGCCCGGTGGGCGCGTCGAGCTCGATCGCCGGGAGCTTGAGGAGGTCGAAGTCGTGGCCGAGGGCGAGCGCGAAGGCGTCGGGGAGGGCTGCGGGCTCGACGGTGGCGAGGAACCCGACCTCGCCGAAGTTGACGGCGAAGACCGGGATGTCGGTCCAGCAGTAGTTGCGCAGGCCGCGGAGGATCGTCCCGTCGCCGCCGAACGCGACGCAGAGCCCGACGTCGCGCAGGAGCGGAGCGTCGGGCAGGATCGCCGGGTGGTCGAGCGCGTGCTTGCGCGTCTCCTCGGGATCGAGGCGCAGGACGAAGCCACCGGCGGCGGCGGCGTCGGCGAGCTGGACGAGCGCGCCCCCGGTCTCGTCGGGCCGGGCGTGGCTGAGCACGGTGACGAACCGCTCGGCCGGGGTCACGACGGCTCCACCGCCCGCGCGAGCTCCTCGATCGACGGGGAGGCGCCCGACCGCCCCCGGCCGGGTTCGGCGAGGGCGACGAAGGTCTCGCGGTTGCCCTTCGGGCCGGGGAGCCCCGAGGAGTGAAAGCCGAGCACGCTGACCCCGAGGGCGCGGGCCGCCTCGCCGACCGCGACGAGGGCCTCGCGCCGGTCGGCGGGATCGCGGACGACGCCGCCCTTGCCGATCCGGCCCCGGCCGAGCTCGAACTGGGGCTTGACCATGGCCAGGGCGTCGAAGCGGCTCGCCGCGGTGGCGAGGACGGCCGGGAGGACGGTGCGCAGGGAGATGAACGAGACGTCGACCACGATCAGCTCGGGAGCGTACGGGAGCGCCGCCGGCTCGATCCGGCGGGCGTTCGTCCGCTCGAGCACGGTGACCCGCGGATCGGTGCGGATCGACCAGGCGAGCTCGCCGTAGGCGACGTCGAGCGCGATCACGTGGGCGGCGCCGGCCTGGAGCAGGCAGTCGGTGAAGCCCCCGGTCGAGGCCCCGACGTCGAGGCAGCGGCGGGCGGCCGGATCGATCCCGGTCGAGGCGAGGGCGTTGGCGAGCTTGATGCCGCCCCGGGAGACGAACCGCGGGCGCTCGTCGAGGTGGAGCTCGGCGTCCTCGGTGACGAGCTGGCCGGGCTTGGTCGCGCGCCGACCGTCCGGGCCGACCCGGACCTCGCCGGCGAGGACCGACGCGGCGGCCCGGCTGCGGGATTCGAACAGGCCTCGGTCGGCCAGCAGGGCGTCGAGCCGGCGCTTGGCCATGCCCACACCGTAACCCACCCTGCTTGTGTGACCAACGTCACACAACGGCGGCCAAACTTGCGCCATGATCGTCCCGGCAGCAAAAGAGCGGCAACTCTCCTCCCCCGAAAAGGCCCGCCTCCCAGCGGGCCTTTTCCTTGCCCCGACCGCCGGACGGTAGCGTGGCTCGAACCACCCGCCGACCGGCTGACGAGGAGGTCCCGCCGTGACCGACCCACCGAACCTGCACGACCCGGACTGGGATGTCGAGCGACCGGAGGACCCGTTCGGCTCCCGGGTGATGCGGGCCGGGCACCGCGCCGGAGCCCGCGAGCTCGGAGCATCGCTCTACGAGCTCGACCCGGGGGGAGCGGTCTCGCCCTACCACCACCACCACGGCAACGAGGAGCTCCTGATCGTCCTCGCCGGCCGCCCGGCGGTCCGGACGCCGGCCGGGACGCGCCGGGTCGACCCGGGCGCGGTCGTCGCGTTCCCCCGGGGCGAGGCCGGAGCCCACCGGGTGACCAACCCGGGGCCCGAGCCGGCGCGGGTGCTGATCGTCTCGACCATGAACCTCCCCGAGGTCGCCGAGTATCCGGACACGGGGACGGTGCTGACCGTGACCGGACCGGGCGCGCGCCGGGCCTTCCCGGCGGCGGCGGCGGCGCCCTGGGCCGAGCTGGTGGTCGAGGCGATGCGGGCGGGTGGCGGGCACGCCGGGCCGGACGTGCCGTAGGCGCCGAGGCCGCGTCCTAGACGAGCGTCCGGCGGCCGGTCCCCAGCGCGCTCCGCACGCGCTCGGCGATCCGCTCGGCCGTGAACCCGACCTCCTCGTGGAGGAGCGGCGGGGCGCCGTGGGTGACGTAGCGGTCGGGCAGCCCGATGCGGATCATCCGCGGGATCGGGCCGCCGCCCTCGCCCAGGGTCTCCCAGACGGCGGTGCCGAAGCCGCCGGCGAGGACACCTTCCTCGACGGTGACCAGGAGGTCGTGCTCGGCGGCGAGCTGGACGACCAGGCCGGCGTCGATCGGCTTGGCGAACCGGGCGTCGGCGACGGTGACCGAGAAGCCTTCGCCGGCGAGCAGGGCGGCCGCCCCGAGCGCCTTGCCGACGCCGGCGCCGTAGCCGAGGAGGGCGACCTTCGGAGCGGAGCCGATCGGGGCCCACCCCTCGACGAGGATCTCGCCGGTGCCGATCGTCAGCGGCCGCGGGGGGTTGGGGACGGGGACGCCGAGCGCGGCGCCGCGGGGGTAGCGAAGGGCGATCGGCCCGTCGTCGTAGGTCAGGGCGGTGCGGAGCATCCGGACGAGGAGGGCCTCGTCGCGGGGGGCCATGAGGACGATGTTCGGCAGGCAGCGGAGGTAGGCGATGTCGAAGGCCCCGTGATGGGTCGGGCCGTCGTCGCCGACGAGTCCGGCGCGGTCGAGGGCGAAGACGACGTTCAGCTTCTGGAGGCAGACGTCGTGGACGATCTGGTCGTATGCGCGCTGGAGGAAGGTCGAGTAGATGGCGACCACGGGCTTGGCCCCCTCGAGGGCGAGCCCCGAAGCGAAGAGGACGGCCTGCTGCTCGGCGATGCCGACGTCGAAGTAGCGCTCGGGGAGCTCCTTCTGGAGGATGTTCAACCCGGTCCCGGAGCTCATCGCGGCGGTGATCCCGACGACGCGGGGGTCGCGGCGGCACTCGTCGACGAGCGCCTCGCCGAAGACGGTCGTGAACTGGGGCGGGGGCGCGCTGGCCGGGGCGGGGAGGGCGGGCGTCGGGATGCCGCCGGCGATCGACCGGGGCTTGGCGGCATGCCAGCGCTCCATTCCCTCCTGGCCGCCGTGCTCGGCCGGGCCGAACCCCTTGCCCTTGACGGTGGCGATGTGGACGACGACCGGGCGTTGGGCGGCGAGGGCGTCGCAGAGGGCGGCCCGCAAGGCGCGGACGTCGTGGCCGTCGATGACGCCGGTGTAGGCCCAGTCGAGCTCCTCCCACCAGAGCCCGGGAGCCCAGAAGGCCTTGATCGACTCCTTGAGCTGGGGGCCCAAGCGCTCGAAGCGGGCGCCGATGCCGGGCAGCTTCTCGAGCGCCCCCTCGACGTCCGAGCGGGCGTGCCAGAGCTTGGGGTTGAGCCGGACGCGGTTGAAGTAGCGGCTCAGGGCGCCGACGTTCGGGGCGATCGACATGCCGTTGTCGTTGAGCACGACGACCATCGGCGTCCCGAGGCCGCCGGCCTGGTGGATCGCCTCGAAGGCGACCCCGCCGGTCATCGCCCCGTCGCCGATGACGGCGACGACGCGCCCGGCACCGAGCTCGCCGCGGCGGCGCATGCCCTCCTTGATGCCGACGGCGTAGCCGATCGAGGTCGAGGCGTGGCCGGCGCCCATGATGTCGTGGGGCGACTCGCCGATCGAGCAGAACGGGGCGAGGCCCCCGTAGCTGCGGATCGTGGCGAGGAGGTCGGCCCGGCCGGTGAGGATCTTGTGAGGGTAGGCCTGGTGGCCGACGTCCCAGAGGATCTTGTCGCGGGGGGAGTCGAGGACCGAGTGCAAGGCCACGGCGAGCTCGCAGGTGCCGAGGTTGGCGCCGAAATGGCCGCCGATCTCACCGACCGTGTCGATGATGACCTCGCGGACCTCCTGGGCGACGCGCTGGAGCTCGTCCTCGGAGAGCTGGCGCAGGGCGCCGGGGAGGGTGAGCTTGTCGAGGAGGTGGAGGCGGGTCACGATGTCCTGGTGTAGATGAAGTCGGTGATCTGGTGGAGCTCCTCGGCGCCGCGGGGGGCTGCGGCATCGAGCGAGCGGCGGGCGCCCGAGTGGGAGTCGGCGGCGAGCTGGCGGGCGCGGGTCAACCCGTACGCGGAGACGTAGGTCCGCTTGCCGTGCCGCTCGTCGCTCCCGCTCGGCTTGCCGAGCGCGGCGTCGTTCCCGGTGACGTCAAGGATGTCATCAACGATCTGGAAGAGGACTCCGAGCTCGGCGGCAAACCGTCCGTAGTGGCCTCTGGCCGCATACCCGACATCCTCGAGGATCAGTACGCATTCTACGGCGGCGCCGATCAGTCGCCCGGTCTTGAGGGCGTGGACGGCGCGGAGCCCGTCGGGGCCGGGGGCGCCCCGACCGGTGACGTCGAGGTACTGACCGCCGACCATCCCCTCGACCCCGGTGGCCCCGGCCAGGGCGGCGAGGGCGCGGAGCACCCGCTCGGGCGGTCCGGCCTGCTCGGCGAGGACATGGCGGAACGCCTCGGCGTAGAGGGCGTCGCCGGCGAGGATCGCGACGTTCTCGCCGAAGGCGACGTGACACGTCGGCCGGCCACGGCGGAGCTCGTCGTCGTCCATGGCGGGGAGGTCGTCGTGGATCAGCGAGTAGGTGTGGATCAGCTCGAGTGCGGCGGCGACGGGCAGGAACCGGGCCGGGTCGGCGCGGAGGGCGCCGGCGGTGGCCAGGGCGAGGACGGGGCGGATGCGCTTGCCGGGGGCGAGCAGTGAGTAGCGCATCGCCTCCTCGAGACCGGCGAGTCCGGGCGCGCCGGAGAAGACGATCGCGTCGAGGTAGTCGTCGACGAGGGCGCGGATGTGGTCGGGGTAGGCGGCCGGTCCCGGGATGGGGGCGCCGGCGCCGGCGGGGGGTGCGGCGGCCGACCGGGAGGTACCCATCAGAGGAGCCGGTTCTGGCCGGGCGGGGGCTCGTCGGCGGCGGCCCGGGCGCGGCGCTCGAGCTCGGCTCCGGCCTCGGCGGCCAGGGCGGCGCAGTCCTCGACGAGGGTGGCCGCGGCGTCGGCGGAGAGCTCGCCGGACCGGAGCTGCTCGGCGGCGCGCTCGAGGCGGTCGATCAGGTGGTCGAGGGTGTCGGGGGCGGTGTCGGTCACGCCTGGGGAGCGCCGGCCGGCTGGGGCGGCGGGCTCGGGTGGGGAGCCGGGCCGCCGGCGTCGATCTCCGGGGGCGCCTGGCGGGCGGCGCGGAGGATCGCGTCGAGGACGCCGTTGACGAACCCGGGCGCCTCGGCGCTGCAGAAGATCTTCGCGCTCTCGACCGCCTCGTCGATCGCCCCCTCGGGGGGGATCGGATCTTCGGCGGGGACGGCGTCGGGATGGATCATCTCGATCAGGGCGATGCGCATGATGTTGCGCTCGAGCGGGGCGATCCGGGCGGCGGTCCAGCCGTGGGCGTGCTGCTCGATCAGGGCGTCGAGCTCCTCGGCGCGGTCGGCGGCGGCGTGGGCGAGCGACCGGGTGAGCTCGCGGGCGTCGCGGCCGAGGGTCACGGCGAGCGGCTGGCGGGTCAGGTCGTGCTGATACAGGGCGATCACGGCGGCCCGGCGCTGCTCTGAGCGGCGCATCGGGGCTAGCTCTCGATTTCTCGGAGCTGCATCGCCGGCGCGGCCGTGGTCCGGGTCCGAGCGACGGCCATCAGTTGACGCGCGAGACGTACTCGCCGGTGCGGGTGTCGACGCGGATGCGCTCGCCGACGTCGACGAACAGGGGCACGGCGACGGTGGCGCCGGTCTCGAGGGTGGCCGGCTTGGACCCGCCGCCGGAGGCGGTGTCACCGCGGAGGCCGGGCTCGGTCTCGGTGACCTCGAGGTCGACGGCGCTCGGGAGCTGGACGTCGGACGGCTCGTCGTCGATGTAGAGGACGTCGACCTCGTCGCTCGGACGGGTCCAGCGGAGGGCCTCGGCGACGCTGGGTTGGGGGACGGCGATCTGCTCGTAGGACCCGGTGTCCATGAAGTGGGCCTCGGTGCCGTCGGCGTAGAGGAACTGCATCTTGCGGGACTCGGTGTGGACGGAGCGGAACTTCTCGCCGGCGCGGAAGGTCCGGTCGATGACGTTCCCGTCGCTGGCCCGGCGGAGCTTGGTGCGGACGAAGGCGCCGCCCTTGCCGGGCTTGACGTGCTGGAAGTCGAGAATCTTGAAGACGACCCCGTCGACGTCGATGTGGTTCCCGCTCTTGAATTGGTTGGTCGTGATCTGGGCCAAGGTCCCCCGGATGATAGGGGCGAGACGCCGCCGGCCGGCGCGGCGGGCGTGACCCGGCGAGGACCGGACGAGGCTAGGATCGGTGGGGATGAGGCTCACGCCGACCCGCGCGATCGGCCTGCTCGCCGTCCTTGTCGGCCTCGCCGCCGGGCCGGGCTCGGCGGGCGCCCAGGCGCCGATCGGCGTGATCACCGGCCGGGTGACCGACGCCCACGGAGCGCCGCTGGTCGGGATCACGGTGGCCGCGGCGCCGGTCTCGCGCCCGGACGCGGTGACCCTGGCGAGCACCGACACGACCGGCGCCTACGTCCTGACCCTGGCGCCGGGGGACTACTACGTCGCGTTCAACACGCTCGAGCCGATCGACGACCGCTACGGCCCGGTGACCTTCGGCGGCCCGGGCCCGGGTCCGGGGGCGGTGTGCACGGTCTGCGGCGGCCGGCCGGTCTCGGTCACCGCCGGGGGGACGACGACCGGGATCGGCGCGGCCCTGGCCTCGCCGCCCTTCCCGCAGACCGGCTTCGTGCGGCCACTGAGCGGCAAGGCGATCAGGGTCGTCGGGGGCCGGGTCAGCTTCCGGATGGGCTGTCACGTCGAGCCGACCGGCTGCACCGGGACTGCGCGCCTGCGGCTCGGGACGCGCGTCTCGGCGACGCCGATCGCGTCCGTCCGGGTCGCCGCCTCCCCCGGGCAGACGGCCGAGCTCGTGTTCCGGCTCCCGTCGTCGGTGATCGCCCGCCTGCGCCGGGCGGCGCGCCACGTCCTGGCCGCGTCGGTCGAGATCAGCACGCCGCCCGCCCACACGGTCACCCGGTTCCAGCTCGTCCAGCGCTGATCGTCGCCGTCCGCGGACGGCGGCCGCGGCGGTTCCGGGGCGCCGCGGGGCGGGTGCCGGCGGGGGCGGGGATGGCGCCGACCGGCCCGCATAGGATTGCGTCATGGTCCGCAGCCGCCAGGGCAGCGCCGGCCGTCGCGCGCCAGGCGCGGCTACCGCCGCCCGCCGGCCGGTGCCGTCCGAGGAGCCGCGCGCGACCGGCCGGCCGCGCCGGCGCCGGCCGGCGCTCGGCGCCGGGATCGGCTTCGTCCTCGTCGTCGCCGTCGCCGCCGCCCTGCGCTTCTGGGCGCTGGGCCGGGCGCCGGTCAACCCGTTCTACGACGCGGCCGTCCGGAGCATGGGGCTCTCGTGGCACAACTTCTTCTTCGGCGCGCTCGAGCCGGGCGGGCGGATCGCCGTCGACAAGCCGCCGATCGACCTCTGGCTCCAGGTGGCGTCGACCCAGCTGATCGGGTTCAACACGACGGCGCTGCTCGTCCCCGAGGCCCTGGGCGGAAGCATCGCCGCCGGCCTCCTCTTCCTCACCGTCCGGCCGGCTTTCGGCCTGCCGGCGGCCCTGATCTCGGGCCTGGCGCTCGCCGTCCTGCCGATCTCGGTCGTCACGTCCCGGAGCGACACGATGGACTCGGTGATGATGGCGCTCCTCGTCGGGGCGCTCTGGGCGACCGTCCGCGGCCTGCGGACCGGCCGGGTCCGGTGGGTGCTGGTGGCGGCCGCCCTGGTCGGGGTGGCCTTCAACGTCAAGCTCTCCGAGGCGCTGATCCCGCTCCCGGCGCTCGGGTTGATGTGGCTGGGCGTGGCCGGCGGGCGCCGGCGCCTGGCGGCGGCGGCCGGGGCGGGGGCGACCGTGGTCGCCGTCGGCATGGTCTGGATCGTCGTCGCGTCGCTGACCCCGGCGAGCCAGCGGCCGTACCCGATCGGCTCGCGCAACGGGAGCATCTACGCGGCGGTCTTCGTCTACAACGGGGTCGAGCGCCTGAACGGCACGAGCGCCCAGGTCGCTCCGGTGGCCAGCGCGAGCCCGGCCGGGCCGGGCCGCCTGCTCGCCTCGGCCCACCCGTTCTACGGTCCGCGGGTCGGCCTCGAGCTGGTCGCCGGCGGGGTCCTCGGCCTCGCCGTCCTCCTCGCCGGCCTGCTCCCCCGCCTCTCGCCCGGCCGCCGGCGCCGCCGCCGCCCGGTCGCCGCGCCGGAGAACGCGATCGCACCGCGCCCGGACCGCCCAGCCGCCCTCCCGGCCGCCCGCCGGGCCGTCGGGACGAAGCCGGCGCCCGGGCGGGCGGCCGTCCCGGCGCCGGCGCCGGCGCGAGCGCCGGACAGGGCCGTGCCCCGGCCCGCAGCCCGGGTCCGGCCGGCGGACGCGCGCGACGAAGGAACCCCGGCCCCCGCCCCCGCCCCGCCGGCCGCGGAATCGCCGACACCGGGTGGGCGAGCCGCGGACGTGACCGCGCCGAGCCCGTCGCTCCGACCCCGACGCGGGCGGCGCCGGCCTCGCCGGCGACCGTCGTCCAGGGACCCGGCGACCCGCTCGCCCGCCCAGCTCTCGATCTTCCCGGGCTCCGCCGGCGGGCCGGTCCCGCTGCCCGCGTCCCCGGCCCCAGTCCCACCCGACCGACCGGTCCCCCAGCCCGCCGCGCCAGCCCCGGTTCCACCCGACGATGCGGGCCCGCCGGTCCCGGTACGCCCGATCGACAAGCCCGCGGCACCCCCGTCCGGCGACCGTGACGTCTACGCCCGCCGCTGGCTCGTCCTCGGCCTCGCCGTCTGGCTGGCCACGGCGGTCGTCCTGTTCAGCGGCGTCCGCGACCTCCAGCCCCGCTACCTCGAGGCCGTGTCCCCGGCCGTGGCCGCCGCCCTCGGCATCTCCATCGCCACGCTCCTGCGGCGGGCCCGCCGCGCCCTCGCCGCCGCGGTCCTCGCCCTCGCCCTCGCCGGCTACGCCGCCTTCGTCCTGACCGTCGGCACCGTCCCCAGCGCCGCCGTCACCGTCGGGTTGGCCGCCTGCGGGCTGGCCGCCGTCCTCCTGCTCGCCGGGGCCGCCCTTCCGCCCGGGCGCCGGCGCCGGCGCTTGGCCCTCGTGCTCGGCTTCGCCTGCACGACCGCCCTCCTCGCCCCCCCGGCCGGCGTCTCGGTCGACCTCGTCGACACCAACGCCACGGCCGCCGGGGTGATCGGCACCGGCGACGAGTTCGCCCCCTACCTCCACGCCCACCGCCACGGCGCCTACTACGAGGTCGCCAGCTCGAGCGTCTACGCCGTGACCACCCTGATCGTCAAGGACGCCCAGCCCGTCCTGATCCTCAACGACTTCCACGGCCCGGTCGTCACCCTCGGGAAGCTGATGGACCTCGTCCGGCTCCGGGCCGTCCGCCACATCATCATCACCCACGCCTGCACCACCGGCCCGCACTGCCCGCCGACCACCCGCTGGTCGCTCCGCCACGCCCGGGAGGTCGTCCGGGGCGGCCTCTACGAATACCTCCTCCCCCTCGTCCCCGGCACCGACCCCTGCTCGGCGGTCAGCCGGACCCGCCTGCGCCCGTCCTGCCACCCGCCGGCCCCGCTCTTCCCGGCCGCCCCCGCCCGGCGTCGCCCGGCCCCGGCCCGGGCCGCGCCCCCGTCCCTCGCCGACCCCGCCCTCCTGCGCACCGTCCGCGCCGGCCTCGGCGTCGCGCCCTGAGCTCTCGGCCCGTCAGTCGGCGATCACGAGCTCCTTGGTGAACCGGCTGAGGACCTCGGCCCCGTCCTCGGTGACCACGACCAGATCCTCGATCCGCACGCCGATCCGGCCGGGCAGGTAGACGCCCGGCTCGACCGTCACCACGTTCCCCGCCACCAGTGCCGTCTCCGCCGCCCGCCGGGCCAGCCGCGGGCCCTCGTGGATCTCCAGGCCGACCCCGTGGCCCAGGCCGTGGCCGAAGCGCTCGCCGTACCCCGCCGCCTCGATCACCGCGCGCGCGACCGCGTCGACCTCCCGGCCGGTCGGGCCCGGCCGGACGGCGGCCAGACCGGCGAGCTGCGCCCGCAGGACGAGGTCGTAGACCGCGCGCGCCTCTTCGTCCGGCGGCTCGCCCACCGCGAAGGTGCGGGTGCAGTCCGAGCAGTACCCGTCGAGCTTGGCCCCGATGTCGATCGTCACGAGCGTACCCGCCTCGATCGCCTCCCGTCCCGGGCTCGCGTGGGGCAGCGCCCCCCGGGCACCCGACGCCACGATCGACGCGAAGCTCGGCTCCTCCGCCCCCAGCCGCCGCATCTCGTGCTCGAGCTCGACCGCCACGTCCCATTCCCTGCGGCCCGCCAGCCCCTGCCCGAGGATCCAGGCGTAGACCTCGTCGACGAGCATGGCCGCGGCCCGGATCCGCTCGACCTCCCCCGCCCCCTTCACCAGGCGGAGCCGCTCCACCAGACCCCCAGCCGGGACGAGCTCCACCTCCGCGCTGGCGAGCTCGCGCAGGCGGGCGTGCTCGCGCACCGTCGTCGCCGCGTCGTCGAAGCCGATCCGCCCGGCCGGGAGCTCCCCGGCCAGGGCCTCGAGGAGCTCGCCGGTCGCGATCTCCCGGACGAACGCCGGCGGGACCTGCCTGGCCGCCTGCTCCTCGTAGCGGAAGTCGGTCAGGAAGCGCAGGTCACCCCCGCCCGCCACCAGGGCCAGGCCGTTCGACCCGGTGTAGCCCGTCGTGTACCGGAGGTTCGCCGCCCCCGTGACGATCAGGCCGTCGAGCCCCTCGGCCGCCGCCAGCTCGGCCAGCCGCTCCGCCCGCCCGGCCGTCATCCGCCCAGCTCCCGGACCAGGCGGGCCAGGCCCTCGCGGTAGCCCTCGACCCCCTGCCCGCTGACCGTGGCCACGCACAGGTCGCGGATCACCGACACCCGCCGCCACTCCTCGCGCTGGTCGACCGCCGAGAGGTGGACCTCGACCGCCGGCAGGCCGGTGATCTCGAGGGCGTCGTGGATCGCCCACGAGTAGTGGGTCCACGCCCCCGGGTTGAGGAGGATCCCGTCGACCGCGCCCTCGAGGCGGTGGAGGTGCTCGACGAACTCGCCCTCGGCGTTGGTCTGGAAGAAGGCGGCGTCCAGACCGAGCTCGTCGGCGAACTCGCGGACCTTCAGCTCGAGCTCCGGCAGCGTCTGCGATCCGTAGATCGCCGGGTCCCGCCGCCCGAGCATGTTCAGGTTGACGCCGTGCATCACCTCGATCCGGTTCATGCGCACAACTCTCTCACGGCGCGCTCGAGCTCGTCGTCGCCGACCCGGGCTCCCGGCCGGACGTCCCCCGGGGCCTCGACGAGGACGAACGGGACCGCCCCCCCGGTCCGCTTCTTGTCGCGGCGGGTCGCCGCGACGACCGCCTCCGGGTCGACCCCCTCCATCCGGACCGGCAGGCCCGCCGCCGCGAGCAGGGCCGACACCTCGGCGCGGAGCTCCTCCCGGCCCGAGAGGCGCAGCGCGGCCAGGAGGCCCAGGGCCACCGCCTCGCCGTGGCGGTAGCGCCGGTAGCCGGTCACCGCCTCGATCGCGTGGCCGACCGTGTGACCGAGGTTGAGCACCTGCCGGCGGCCGCCGTCCCGCTCGTCCTCGGCCACGACGGCCAGCTTCAGCCGCGCGCACGCGGTGACCGTCGCCGCGTCGAGGGGTCCGCCCGCGCTCACCTTCCGCCACAGCTCGCCCCCGGCGATCAGCGCCGTCTTGACCACCTCGGCGTACCCGGCCGCCCGCTCCGCCGGCGGCAGCGTCTCGAGCGTCGCCGTGTCGGCCAGCACCCCGGCCGGCTGGTGGTAGGCGCCGACGTAGTTCTTGGCCTCGGGCAGGTCGACGCCCGTCTTCCCGCCGTAGGCCGAGTCGACCTGGGCGACGACGGTCGTCGGGACGTGGACGATCGGGATCCCCCGCTGGTAGGTGGCCGCGCAGAACCCCGCCAGGTCCCCGACCACCCCGCCGCCCACCCCGACGAGGTGGTCGTCGCGCCCGACCCCCTGCCGGGCCAGCTCGCTCCAGACGAGCTCGGCCGTCGCCAGCGTCTTCGACACCTCCCCCGCCGCGATCGTGATGCGCCCGTCGAGGGGGCCGAGCCGGTCGAGGTAGAGCGGGCCGACGTGCTCGTCGGTGATCGCGAAGCGGCGCGACCCCCGGACCGGCCAGATGTCGGTCCCGAGGAGGCCCGCGCCGATCAGGACCGGGTACTCACCCGAAGCGCTCGTCGCCCACAGGAGGCGGGTCCCGGCCGGCGCGCCGGAGAGCGCGTCGATCGCCGCGAGCACCCGCGACGGGTCGGCCCGGGCCGCGGCCGGGACGATCGCGTCGGCCAGGCCCTCGTAGATCGGCGTCCGCTCGGCGTGGAGGGCCGCGAACGCCCGCCGGTCGCGCGCCAGCGGGCGCCGCCGCCCGTGCGCCCGCCGCCAGGCCGTCTGGACGTCGATCTCGATCAGGACGACCGTGTGGTCGGCGAGCGCCGCCCGGACCCGCGGCGAGACCACGCTCCCCCCGCCCAGGGCGAGCGTGTCGCCCGGCCCGGCGGCGGCCAGCGCCGCGCCGACCACCTCCTCCTCGAGCGCCCGGAAGGCCGCCTCCCCCCGGGCGGCGAACTCCTCGGCGATGCTGTGGCCGAGCCGCTCCTCGATCAGCCCGTCCGTGTCGATCGGCCCCCCACCCCGGACGGCCGCGACGTGGCGGGCGGCGGTCGTCTTGCCGGCCCCCATGAAGCCGATGAAGACGACGGCCATGGCCGTTAGCTGATGCGCTCGCGGTAGGCGCGCAGGGCGCCGAGCACGTCGTCGATGTGATCGCCGCCCAGCTTCTGGCGGTACGCCTGGGCCAGGACGAAGGCGACCATCGCCTCCCCGACGACCGCCGCCGCCGGGACGGTGCACGAGTCGGTCCGCTCGCGGAGGGCCTCGCCCGGGGCGAGCGTCGCGATGTCGACCGACCGGAGGGGCTTGGTCAGGGTGGGCAGCGGCTTCATCGCCGCTCGGACGATCAGCGGATCGCCGTTCGTCATCCCGCCCTCCAGGCCCCCGGCGTGGTTGGTCTCCCGGTAGAAGCCCCGCTCCGGCGAGTGGAAGATCTCGTCGTGGGCCTGCGACCCCGGCTTGCCCGCCAGGTCGAACCCCTCCCCGAACCCGACCCCCTTGATCGCCTGGATCGAGCAGATCGCCCCGGCCAGGCGCCCGTCGAGGCGCTCCTCCCAGGAGACGTGGGAGCCGAGGCCCGGGATCAGCCCGTAGGCCCGGACCTCGAAGACCCCGCCGAGCGACTCGTTCGCCTTACGCTGGATGTTGATGTGTCCGACCATCGCCTTCGTCGCCTCCGGATCGAGGCACCGGACCGGCGACTCGTCGACCCCGGCGAAGCGCTCGGGCCCGAGCGGCTCCGCGTAGTCCGGCGCGTGGACCGTCCCGATCTGGATGACGTGGGAGGCGACCTCGACCCCGAGGGCCCGGAGGAACTCCTTGCACAGGGCGCCCCCGGCGACCCGCGCCGCCGTCTCCCGGGCGCTCGCCCGCTCGAGCACGTTGCGCACGTCGGTCAGGTTGTACTTCTGGGTCCCGGCCAGGTCGGCGTGGCCCGGTCGGGGCAGGTGGACCTCGGCGACCGCGTCGGCCACCGGCCACGGGCTCATCCGCTCGGCCCAGTTCTGGTAGTCGCGGTTGGCCACCTGGACGGCGATCGGCCCGCCGAGGGTCCGGCCGTGGCGAACCCCCGCCGTCACCTCGGCCGCGTCGCGTTCGATCTTCATCCGCCCGCCCCGCCCGTGGCCGAGCTGGCGGCGGGCCATGTCCCGGTTGATCGCCGTCAGGTCGAGCTCGAGGCCGGCCGGCAGCCCCTCGACCAGGCAGGTCAGGCCGGGGCCGTGCGACTCACCGGCGGTTATCAGGCGGAGGGGGTCCATCGGGGGTGGCGAAGGATACGCCGGCCCGCGCCCGGCACCGCCCGGCACCGCCCGGGCCGGCCGGGCCGGTCGTTGGCGGCCGGGCCATGTCGGGTAGGGGATCCGGATGGAGTTGACGCCGAGGCTGATCGAGGTCGCCGGGCCCGACCGGCCCGCCGGGTCGGTGCTCGTCCTCCACGGCGGCGCGAGCCGGCGCGGCCAGATGATGGTCAGCCCGACCCAGCTCTCCGTCCTGCGGATGGTCCCGATCGCCCGGCGGGTCGCCCGGGCCGGGCGGGGACGGCTGGCCGTCTTCCGCCTCCTCAACTCCGTCCGCGGCTGGGACACCCACCACACCCCGGTCCGGGACGCCGCCTGGGCGCTCGAGCAGATCGCCGAGCGCTACGGCGAGCGGCTGCCGACGTGCCTGGTCGGCCACTCGCTCGGCGGGCGCGCGGCCCTCTTCACCGCCGACCGGCCCGAGGTCCGCAGCGCGGTCGCCCTCGCCCCCTGGGTCCAACCGACCGACGCCCCGGGCGGGCTGTCCGGCCGGCGGATCCTGATCGTCCACGGGACGCAGGACCGGATCGCCAGCGCCGAGCGATCCGCCACGCTCGCCCGGGCCCTCGCCCGTCAGGCCGACGTCGCCTACGTCTCGGTCGAGGGCGGCAAGCACGCGATGCTCGCCCGCCACGACCTCTTCGACGGCCTCGCCGCCGACTTCGCCGCCGCCACCCTCCTTGGCGGGTCCGGCTCCGCCCTGATCGCCCGGCTCGAGGCCGGCGAGCGGTGGATCCGGGTCTGAGGCCCGGCGCCCGAAAACACAGCGGGCCCCCTCGGAGGGGGCCCGCTGGTCGTGGGCTGGAGCCCGCCTGCCGCCGGGCTCAGCCGCCGAGGAGCTTCGCCAGCGCGCTCGGGAGGGCGCTGACGATCGAGGGGATGATGGAGACGGCGCCCTGGGTGACCGTGTAGACGAGGTCGGTCAGGGCCGGCTGCGTCGACTGGGTGACCAGCGTCCGTCCCTGCGGGACGACCTGGGCCCGGGCCTTGCGGGCCGCGGCGACCGACGAGTGGGTGACCACGTGCCAGTCGGCGACGGCGATCGAGGCCTGCATCACCGGGGCCCCGCTCGTGCGGACGCCGAGGGCCTCGATCTGGCCCGGCTTGAGCACGAGGACCTGGCAGTCGCTGCCCGTGGGCAGGCACAGCCCGGGTCCCTGGGCGACCGTCCCCGGGTTGACCAGGAAGGAGGCGCCGCGCCCGCTCTTGAGGACGCCGAGGTACTCGACGAGCGGGTTGCTCGCCGACGGCAGCGGGCTCAGGCGGACGGCGTTGGCCAGCGTCCGGGCGCCGGTCGCGTCGACGACGTTCATCGTGACGCTGTAGGACTGGCGGCTGGTCAGCCGGCTGAGCTGCGCCTCGGGCGACGGCGTGGCCACCGGGGTCGTCGGGGTGGTCGTCGCCTTGGGGGTCGTGGTCGCCTTCGGGCTCGTGGTCGCCTTCGGGGTCGTCACCGGCGTCGTGGTCGTCGTCTTGGTCGTCGTCGTCTTCGTGCCCGCCACCGGGGTGGTCGCCGAGGAGGCCTTGACCGCCGTGGTCGACGCCGTCTTGGCGGCGGCCGCGGCCTGCGCCTTGACCGCCGAGGCGCTCAGCCGGAACGGATCGAGCTCGCGACCCTTGTAGACCTTGGCCGCCGGCGTGCTCGGACCGGCGACCGCGTTGAGCGCCTGGGCCGGGGACGGCGCCCCCGGAGGCGGCGTGACCGCGGCCGGAGGCCCGACCACCGGCGACGAGGAGCTCGAGCTCGAGAGCACGCTGACGCCGACGGGGACGGCGACGGCCGCAGCCGCGAGGACGACCGCGACCGGAAGCAGGCGCTTCTCGACGAGGTCGGCACGGATGGAAGACAGGAAGTTCATCGGTGGATTCCTCACCTGGTCGTGGGGGTGGTCGTGCTCGCGTTGACCGCCGAGCTCGTTCCCGGCGCGGTCGGCGCCGAGGCCGTGGTGGTCCCCGAGCCCGGCGTCGCCGCGCTCGAGGCCGGCTGCTGGCTGTAGGCGGTCGCGGTCACCGCCGCCTGGGTGCCGGTGATGGTCGGGGTCGAGCTGGTACCGGTCGCCTGGACCGGGGTCAGGGCGACCGACGAGATCGTCAGCAGGCGGCCATGGGCGACCACCTTGCTCCCCTTCACGAGGGTGTACCGGGTGACCGCCTTCAGGAAGTGCTGGAGGGCGATGTAGCCGCCGTTGAACGTGAAGGTGAAGCTGACGGGGGTCAGGCCGGCCGGGAGGCTGGCCGCCGGGGCCGACGCGGTGCCCGTGGCACCGGCGGCGCCGGCCACGCTGATGACCCGGAAGTCGACCCGCTTGTAATGCGAGGTCTTGTCGAGGGAGACCAGGAGCCGGGGCACGCCGTCGTCGGCGGGCACGGCCCGGTAGAGCGACTTGACCACCCGCAGGTTCTCCGGGTACTGGGCCTCGGCCGCCTTGGCCTGGGAGAGCTGCGTCTGGGCGGTACCGAGCTGGGTCTGCGCGACCGTCAGCCTGCTGCCGAGCTGGGCCGCGTCATGGCGCTTGGGGCTGATGACCCCGACCCAGATCGCTGCGAGGCCGGCGGCGGCCACGAGCACACATACAACGAGTCGATCACGCGGCTTCATCGGATGCTCCCTGCGTTCGGGGATGCCGCGGTCGTCGCCGTGACACCGTTGGTGTTCGTGGTCTGAGCTACGGTGGTGGAGTTCGGGCCGTACACCAGGGTCGCGGTGAACGTGGCGCCCGGGCAGAGCGTGGTCGGCGTGGCCGGCCCCGTCGCCTTCTGGGAGGTCGAGAGCGAGACGCCGGTCACCCCGACGATCGCGTGCAGGGCGACGAGCACGTTCGCCACCTCGCTGTGGCTGCTCGCGCAGCCGGTGAGGGCCACGGACGGGCCGCTGGCCGCCGGGGTCGTCGTGGCCGCCGCGCCGGCCGCTCCGGCCGTTGCGGCCGGGGGCGTCGTGCCGGCCGGGGCCGTCGGCGCCGTCGGCGCCGTCGAGGGAGGTCGCCGGCGGGGTCCCGGTCATCGCCGAGAGGGTCACGTCACCGGGCAGCGACCGGGCGATCTGGTCCATCGCGGCCGCCCAGTCGAAGCGGCTGTTGGCGAGCCCGGTGATCGCCTGCTCGCGGGTCTGGCGGATCGAGGCGAAGGTCACGTACGGCTGCAGCGAGCTCGCCTGGGTCTGGGCCACGCCCGTCTCGGCGGTCACCCGCGCCAGCTTGCTCTGCCGATCGTTGACCTGGCTCGCCGAGACCGCGTAGAGCACGCTCATCACGACGAGCACGGCCAGGCCGCCGAGGAGCACGTAGACGGCTCCCCCGGCACGACCGGCGGCGCCGCCGGCGCCCCGGCGCTGGTCGACAGGGATCAGGTTTACGGCCTTCATGACGCACCTTCCTCGATCGCCAGGCCTGCGGCGATTGTCAGGCGGCTGGCCGGCACGCTGCCGGCGGCATCCGCGGTCACCTGGGAAACGAGCCCGGCTCCGACGGGCATTCCGAGCTCAGCGCTCAGAGCGGTGTCGAAGCCGGCGATATCGAGCGCCGGTCCGCAGAGGACGGCGCGGGCGACTCCCGCTCCGGCCTCCTGGCCGGTGTGGAAGTCGAGCGAGTTGCGCACCTCGGCGGCGATCCGGTGGATTCCCTCCGCGAGGGCGGTCTGGGCGATCGCCTGGTGGTCGCGCCGGGGCGCCTCGGCGTCCCCGGACGGGCTCACCGGGGAGCTTCCGGCGACGAGCCGGCGCGCCTCCGGGAGCGGAACCGCGCAGCGCTCGGCGACGTCGGCCACGATCTGGTCGACGCCTCCGCCGATGACCCGCGTGAACTGGCAGGTCTGCCCCTCGGCGACGGCCAGGTTGGTCAGGCCGCCGATCGCCAGGTAGAGGACCCGCTCGCTCCCGGCCTCGCGCGCCGGCGCCAGGGCGCGGATCATCGCGAAGGCCGACAGGTCGACGCCCTCGGGCCGCAGACCGGCCGTGCGGGCGGCGTCGAGCACGCGCTCGACCATGTCGCGACGGGCGGCCACGAGGACGATCTGCTGGCGCGGACCGTTCGGGGTGTCGATCACCCCGACCGAGTGGAAGTCCATGATCACGCTGTCGAGCGGCATCGGGATCTCGTCCTGGGCCTGGAAGCGGACCGCCGTGGCCAGCTCCTTCGGGTCGGAGATCGGCGGGAGCTCGAGGCGGCGGACGACGATGCGCTGGTTGGCCACCCCGATCCGCACGCGGTTCGACATCCCGCTCGTCTCGAAGAGCTGGCCGAGCGCCGAGGTCAGCGTCGGGACATCCGTCACCTCTCCGTCGCGGACGACGTCCGGCGGCAGCGGGATGCCCGCGGCGCGCTCGACGGCGACGCCGCCGTTGACGCGAACCTGGACGGCGACGATCCCACTCGGCTCGATGTCGAGGCCGACGAGCGCCTGGGCCGTGCGCCGGGAGCTCCCGGAGCCACGGCGCACGCCCGCCATCGACGGCATCGACACGCCTGGCATGGATGGCCGGCGGAGCTTGACCGGCTGGCTGAGACGGCCCCCGGTCGCGGGCTTGTCCACGACCTGCGCCGGTGTCTCGGTGACCGCAGCGGGGCGCTTGCGCGCCGGCATCGACGGCCGCTTGAGCTTGATTGGCTGGGTTAGACGGTTGGGCATCAGTTCAATCTCTTTTTGGGGGACTGGCGCCTGCTGTCCAGCGCCTTCCGTCCCTTCATCGGCCAGCGTCCGCGCGACCATTAGCGTTCGCTCGAACATGTGGCCAGCGCCGGTGCCCGGCCCGCGCTCCCGGGGTTGCCCCGGGTCGCCGTCCGCCCGCCGAGGACCCCGGCCCGGGGGCGCGAAGGGCACCCGCAGAAGTTAGTGGCGGAATCTGGCGAGTGGCTGGGCGTGCCTCACGTCGCCGGCTCGCCGCGACAGTACTGGTGGTACGCGAGGGCGAGCGGGTGGCGTCAGGCGCGGCCAGACGCCGTCGGAGCCGTCAATAACTTCTGCGGGTGCCCTAACGTGAGGGACATGGAGCACCGCACGCTCGGGAGCACCGGCGTCAAGGTCACCCCGCTCTGCCTCGGCGCGATGATGTTCGGCGCCTGGGGCGAGCCCGACCACGAGGCCGGCGTCCGGATCATCCACCGGGCCCTCGACGCCGGGATCAACTTCATCGACACGGCCGACGTCTACTCGCGCGGCGAGTCCGAGGAGATCGTCGGCCGGGCGCTGGCCGGCGGCCGGCGCGAGCACGTCGTCCTGGCCACGAAGTTCCACGGCGCGATGGGCGAGGACCCCAACCAGGCGGGGAACTCGCGGCGCTGGATCATGCGCGAGGTCGAAGACTCCCTGACCCGCCTCCAGACCGATTGGATCGACCTCTATCAGGTGCACCGGTGGGACCCGTGGACCGATCACGACGAGACGCTCGGCGCCCTCTCCGACCTCGTGACCCAGGGGAAGGTCCGCTACATCGGCTCCTCGACCTACCCGGCCGCCCAGATCGTCGAGGCCCAGTGGGTCGCCCGCGACCGGGGCCTGCGTCGCTTCGTCTGCGAGCAGCCGCCCTACTCGATCCTCGCCCGCGCGATCGAGGCCGACGTCCTCCCGACCTGCCGGGACCACGGCATGGGCGTGATCGCCTGGAGCCCGCTCGCCGGCGGCTGGCTCTCCGGGCGCTGGCGCAAGGGCTCGGACGAGCTCGGCTCCCGGCGCGCGGCGATGATCCCCCAGCGCTACGACCTCTCGCTCCCGGCCAACCAGGCGAAGCTCGACGCCGCCGACGCGCTCGCCCGGCTCGCCGACGAGGCCGGCATCTCGCTGATCCACATGGCGCTCGCCTTCGTGATCCGCCATCCGGCGGTCACCGCGGCGATCATCGGGCCGCGGACCCTCGACCAGCTCGAGTCGCAGCTCGGCGCCGCCGCGCTCGAGCTCGACGACGACCTCCTCGACCGCATCGACGCGATCGTCGCCCCGGGCGTGACGATCAACCCGACCGACGCCGGTTGGGCGAACCCCGCCCTCGCCCCGGCGGCCCGGCGGCGGTAGGCGGGCGGCTCCCGGCCATGGCCGATCCCCCGGCCGTCGCCTTCGCCGCCCTCGACCGCGCGAGCGGCGAGCGCTTCCAGTCCCTGCGCCGGGCGCTCGGCGCGACCTCGCTCGGGCTGAACCTGGTCGTCCTCGAGCCCGGCCAGCGGGGCCGCATCCACGCGCACGAGCACCAGGAGGAGATCTACCTGGTGCTCGAGGGCGAGCTCACCCTGCTCGTCGACGGGGATCCCCACCGACTCGGTCCGGATCGGGCCGTCCGGGTCGCCCCGTCCGTCCGCCGGCAGCTGGTCAACGCCGGCCCGGCCCGCCTCGTCCTCCTCGCCCTCGGCGCCCACGGCGAGCACGTCGGGCGCGACGCCCGCGCCTGGACCTCCTGGGATGAGCCCGGGCCCGGTCGGCCCCCGATCGAGGTGCCCCTCCCCGGCGATCTTCCCCGCGAAGATGCCCCTTGACAAGACTTAGCGAGTGCTCTATAAGTTGCTGTACGAGCCGGCGGACCACCATCCGGCTTCTTTTTCTCTCGTCAAACTTATAGGCCGACCGATACATAGGAGCCGTGAAATGTCCGACCAACGCCTACCCACCACGCCGCCGGAGGGGAACCCGTACACGCCGACCGGCCGGGGCCGCTTCCGCCGGCCGCGCTTCCTGGCCGTCGCCGCCCTGCTCATCGGCACCGGCGTGATCGCCGGTGCCACCGACACGCCGGAGCTCTGGGCCGTGCCCGGCGCAGTCCTGATCGCCGCCATGTGGATCGCCGGACGGCCGCGCCGGACCCTGGTCCGCGGGGCCCTGACCGCGGCGATCGCCCTGAGCGTGGTCGGCGCCGTGCTCATCAGCCCAGCCGTCCTCCTCGCCTGGTTCGCCTTCGGACTGGTCCGGATCGTCCGGCGCCGGGGCATCCGCGGAGCCCGCCGCCCGCTCGCCATCGCCGCGGCCGTGACCGCCCTCGCCGTCGCCGCGGAGCTGCTCGGGCTTCCGTTCGGCCTGGCGTTCGTCGCGATCTTCCCGCTCGTGATCATCGCCCACCACCGCCCGGGCCGCCAGCACGGCCCCCGCACCACCGCGTAGCCGCGGGATGTTCGCCCTTCCGGAGGACCGCCCCGGGACACCCGTCCCGGGGCGGGCCCGGATCCCGACTAGCGATCGACCTATAATCAAGGCGATGGCAGCGACCACGAAGTCCCCGCGGATGTCGGCCGACGAGCGGCGCGCCGTCGTGGTCGAGGCGGCGATCGCCGAGATCGCCGAGCACGGGTACCACGGGGCGAGCACGAGTGCCATCGCCCGCCGCTCGAACATCTCCCAGCCCTACCTCTACGCCCTCTTCCCGAGCAAGAAGGACCTCTTCCTCGCCGCCTACAAGCAGGTCGGCGAGGAGCTCCGCCGCGTGTTCACCGAGGCCGGGCGGACGGCGACCGGCCGGGAGGACACGCTGCGGCGCATGGGCGAGGCCTACCGGTCGCTGCTCGGCGACCGCCGCCTGCTGACCTTCCAGCTCCAGGCCTACGCCGCGTGCGGGGATCCGGAGATCCGCACCGAGGTCGCGGCGGGATTCACCGGCTGGATGGAGGCGGTCGAGCGAGCGACCGGAGCCCCCCGGAACGAGATCGTCCGCTTCAGCGCCTTCGGGATGTACCTGACGATCGCCGGCGCGCTCGACCTCCCGGCGCAGTGGTGGCCCGCCTGGGCCGAGGGACGGTCGGCCTAGGGCCGCTCAGGTCCGGGCTACTGGAGGCCGAAGGCGTTCAGGTAGGCGGAGACGAGGGCGTCACCCGCGAAGATGCCCACGATCCCGCCGAGGGCGAGGAACGGGCCGAACGGGACCTTGGTCCTGCGCCCGGCGGCGACCCCCACCCGGGCCATGATCGCGCCCCCGACGACGACGCCGGTAACGAGCGCGACGAGGACGGCCGGACCGACGGCCCGGCCGAGGAAGAGTCCGAGCACGGCGGCGAGCTTCACGTCGCCCATCCCCATTCCGCGGGGGTAGGCGAGGACCGCGAGGAGCAGGAAGCCGCCGGCGGCCGCCCCGGCGATCAGGCGCTCGACCTCGCCGCCCGGGTCGAGCGCGGTGCCGAGGACCACGGCGAGGACCGCGGCCGGGGCGGTGATCCGGTTGGGGATGATCTGGAGGTCGAGGTCGATCAGGGCGATCGGGACGAGGACGAGCACCAGGACCACGCCGAGCGCCGCCGCCGGGGTCGGGCCGTCGACGAGGACGACGGACCCGCAGAGCAGGGCCGTGGCCGCCTCGACGAGCGGGTAGCGCGCCGAGATCCGCTCGCCGCAGCTGCGACACCGCCCGCGGAGCCAGAGCCAGGCGAACACCGGGACGTTGTCGTAGGGCTTGATCGGCGTCTCGCACGACGGGCAGTGGGAGCCGGGCGAGGCCAGCGACTCGCCCCGGGGCAGCCGGTAGACGACGACGTTCAGGAAGGAGCCGAAGATCGCCCCGAGGACGGCGGTGAAAGCTACGGGCATGGCGGCGGCCTCTCCTCCGAGAATAGGGTTCGCCTCTCTATCGGCGCCCGGGCGCCCCGGCTTTACGGGGGTCCGCCCCGGCGTCACCAGGTACCGATGCCACCGACCACGTAGGCGCAGCCGCCGTTCCCGCCGACCGAGGCCGAGACGTCGCACGTGCGCAGCACCGACCCGGCCGACGTCCGCGTGAGCATGAAGACGATGCCGGTCTTCGAGGTCACCCTGATCGCGAAGCGGGTGGCCGTCGCCGTGCCGGTCAGCCCGCACGGGCTCGCGGCGTAGGGCGGGCTCCCGACGCACGGGGCGTTCGCGGCGACGAGGGTGGTCTCGATCGAGTTGAGCGCGCCGGTCGGGCCGGCCCCGGCGGCCTGCGAGACGTAGGCCTGGCCCTGGGTGTAGGCCGCCTCCTCGGCGGTCTGCGCGGTCCGGGCGACCTCCTTGGCCCCGGCGTCGTTGGCCTTGCCCTTCTGGTTGAGGAAGGACGGGATCGCGATCGAGGCGAGGACGCCGATGATCAGGATCACGACGAGCAGCTCGATCAGCGTGAAGCCGTCGTCGGACGCGGCGCGCTTGGGCGGGAGCGGGAGCATGGTGAATCCTCCTGGGATCCGGGGCGTTGGATGCGCCAGCTCCGTGGTCGATACCGCCGTGGTCGCGGCAACCCGGCTATCTCGAGGCGCGCCTCTCGCAAGCGCGACGACGCGGTCGAGACCCGTGGCTTTGCGTCACACCATCACTGATGTTTTGCCATTGGCACCTCGGCTCTGGCCTTCCCTCGACGAATCGGTCGCTCCGGGCCCGCAGCCGATGCCCGGCGGACGTTTGTTCGAACGGCGTCGAGGCGGGCGCCCCCCGCCCCAGCCTCCCTTAACGCCGTGTGGCGGACGGGCTTGCCCGTCCGCCACAGGGGCGTCGCGTCTCGTCGCTGGGCTCTACCAGGTGCCGGCTGCGCCACCGGCCACGCCGCCGGTGCAACCGCCGCTGGTCGCCTGACCGGCCGCGACCGTGCAGGTGCGGGAGGTCGACCCGTCGGTGGCCCGGGCGATCGTGTAGGTGTTGCCCGTCGGCTGCGAGGTCGCCGTCACCGTGTAGGAGGTGGCGGTACCGCTCGCGTTGCTGATGTAGGCGTCCTTGCCCGTGCCCGGGGCAGTGAGGATCGACGGCTCGGAGGCGTTCAGCGTCGCCGGGGTGACCGACAGGTAGCTGCCGTTGGCGTCGGTGGCGATCGTCTCGGCCGTGGTCTGCGCCGTGCGGGCCAGCTCCTTGGCCGAAGCGTCGCTCGCCTTGGACTTCTGGTTGAGGAATGAGGGAATCGCGATCGCGGCCAGAATGCCGATGATCAGGATCACGACGAGCAGCTCGATGAGCGTGAAGCCCTTCTCCGACTTGGCACGCTGGCGCAGCTTCTGCAACATTGAATCCTCCTGGATCCGGATTACCTGGTACATGAGCGCCAGCTCCATGCAGTGACCGCAGCCTGTCGCCATGACAGCCCGGCGGTCTCTCCGGCCCCTACGGCCGTCGAGATCCGTGGCTTTGCGTCACACCCTCGCGGGCGCTTTGCCCTCCGGCACCTCGGCTCTGGCGTCCTTACAGGGGGTTTATCGGGCGCCCCTTGAGCCGGATTGAGAGAACCTGGCCGGATATTGGATCGGTCCGCGGCGGCGGCGGCGAGGGTCGGCGGACGTACGGCCGGATGACCGTTCCGTCGCGAGATCTGCGGCCGGGACTCGGCGAGCGTCCGGGTCGGCGACGTGGCCCTGCGGTGACGGTGGGGCCCGACGAATGTGGCAGGCGGAGTGGTTAACGCCGTGTGGCGGACGGGACCCTCCGTCCGCCACAGGGGCGTCGCGTCTCGTCGCTGGGCTCTACCAGGTGCCGGCTGCGCCACCGGCCACGCCGCCGGTGCAACCGCCGCTGGTCGCCTGACCGGCCGCGACCGTGCAGGTGCGGGAGGTCGCGCCATTGGTGGCCCGGGCGATCGTGTAGGTGTTGCCCGTCGGCTGCGAGGTCGCCGTCACCGTGTAGGAGGTGGCGGTACCGCTCGCGTTGCTGATGTAGGCGTCCTTGCCCGTGCCCGGGGCAGTGAGGATCGACGGCTCGGAGGCGTTCAGCGTCGCCGGGGTGACCGACAGGTAGCTGCCGTTGGCGTCGGTGGCGATCGTCTCGGCCGTGGTCTGCGCCGTGCGGGCCAGCTCCTTGGCCGAAGCGTCGCTCGCCTTGGACTTCTGGTTGAGGAATGAGGGAATCGCGATCGCGGCCAGAATGCCGATGATCAGGATCACGACGAGCAGCTCGATGAGCGTGAAGCCCTTCTCCGACTTGGCACGCTGGCGCAGCTTCTGCAACATTGAATCCTCCTGGATCCTAATTTGTGTACATGAGCGCCAGCTCCATGCAGTGACCGCAGCCTGTCGCCTTGACAGCCCGGCTGTCTCGTTGCCCCGCTCCGTGGGAGGCGGTCGAGATCCGTGGCTTTGCGTCACACCCTCGCGGGCGCTTTGCCCTCCGGCACCTCGGCTCTGGCGTCCTTACAAAGCGCTTATCGACGGTCGCTTGAGCCGGGATGAGGAGGCGTAGCCGGATGTTTGAGGGAGTGCGCTCCACCCCCCCGGCGGCCGGTCACCCGTCCGCGGGCGGGGCGCCGGCGGACGATGCGACCCACGGAAGCCCGCGAGCGGTAGGGCTCGGGCCGGCGTGGGCTCCATCGGCCACCCCCGCCCGGGAGGCGAGCCGGGCCGGCGGATGTTCGAGCGGTCAGGCCGCCCGCGCGCCGTCGCCCGGCGCCGCCGCCCGCCACCGGGCCTGGGCGTCGTGGCCGGCCAGGCGCAGGCCGCTGCCCTCGCACCACGGGCACGGGACGAGCTGGGACTCCCCGCCGAGGCGGGAGACGACCTGGCCGGTGGCCCGGCAGGCGAAGCAGTCGCCGGGGCCGGGCGCCGGAGGGGTCTCGTCGGGCATCGGCTGCCGAGACTAGCCCATGGGGGCCGTGCGATCCTTCGCGTCGTGGCTCGAGAAGCAACCCCCGACGGCGGCCGGACACCGCTCGGGCGCGCGCCCCTGATCGCCGGGCTCGCCCTCGTCACGGTGGCCGCGGCGGTCCTCCGGCTCACCGCCCTCGGCCCGGTTCCCCTCGACCCGTTCTACGACGCGGCCGTCCGGAGCATGTCCCAGTCGCTGCACAACTTCTTCTTCGGGGTCTACGAGCCGGGCGGGAGCGTGGCGATCGACAAGCCGCCGATCGACCTCTGGCTCCAGGTCATCTCGGTCAAGCTCTTCGGCTTCGGCTCGGTCGCCCTCAAGCTGCCCCAGGCGATCGCCGGAACCCTGGCCGTGCCCGTCCTCTACGACGCCGTCCGCCGAGTCTTCGGCTCGCTCGCCGGGCTGGCCGCCGCGGCCGTGCTCGCCGTGCTCCCGATCGCCGTCCTCAGCGCCCGGAGCGACACGATGGACGCGGTCATGATGCTGCTGAGCGTCGTCGCCCTCTGGCTCCTGGTTCGCTTCGCCGGGGAGGGGCGCCCGCGGTTCCTCTACATGGCCGCCGCGGTCATGGGCCTGGCCTTCGATGTCAAGCTGCTCGAGAGCTTCGTCGCCCTCCCGGCCCTCGGGCTGCTGGCGCTCCTGGCCGCCCGCGAGGGTCGCTGGCGGCGCCTCGCCGGGGCGGCGGCCGTCTACGTCGTCGTCGCCCTCTCCTGGCTGCTCGCCGTGCTCGCCATCGGCGGCGCCCCCTATGCGATCGGGTCGACCAACGGCTCGGCGTGGAACGCCGCCTTCGTGTTCAACGGCTACGACCGGATCGCCAAGCCGGCGACCTCGCCCGACCTGAGCGGGACCGACACGGCGTCGGCCAAGCGCAAGCCGGCCGGGGACACCGAGGTCCAGCGCGCCGCCGTGCCGATCGGCACCCCGTCGGTGCTCCGCCTCTTCGACCACGACGGACCCCTGTCCGGGCTGCGCCTCGGCTACGTCCTCCTCGCCGCCCTCCTGCTCGGGGTTCCGGCCCTGGTCCTCGGGCTGGCGCGCCCCCCCGGGTGGGCCCCGGAGCGGTCGGCGGCGGCCGCGCTGCTCCTCTGGCTGGCCACCGGCGTCGTCCTGTTCAGCGCCATGGCGCGGCTCCACCCGCGCTACACGGAGGGCTTCACCCCGGCCGTGGCCGCCGCGGCCGGGATCGGCCTGGCCTGGGCGATCCGCAGCCGGCAGGCGGGGGCCCGGGCCGTGGCCGCCGTCGCCGCCGTCGGCCTCGCCGTCTACGGCCACCACCTGCTCGGCGGGGCGAGCACCGTCTGGCTGATCAGCGGCGCGGCGGCCGCCGTCGCCCTCGCCGCCGCCGCCCTGCCGCTCGAGCCCGCCCTGCGCCGCGTCCTCCTCGGCGCCGGCCTCGGCGTGACCGCGCTCCTGCTCCCGGCCCAGGTGGCCGCCGGCCTGAACGCCCATTCGGAGTCAGACGCCGGGCGCGTCGGCGTGATGGCCCCGGCGCAGACGCGGGCGCTCAGCTCCTACCTGCTCGCCCACCGCGGCGGCGCCCGCTACGAGTTCGCGGCCGGCGCGGCCACCCAGGCGGCCTCCCTGATCGTCCATGACGGCCAGCCGGTCCTGATCCTCACCTCCTTCGACGCCCGCCCGCTCGTCAGCGTCGCCCGGCTCGCCTCCCTCGCGGCCGGCGGCGCGGTCCGCTACGCGCTCCTCGGTGGGGGCTGCGGGCCCCGGACGTCCCGGAAGCTCCCGTCGTGCTCGAGCCTCGCCTTCTGGGTGCGGGCCCACGGGACCGACGTGTCCCGGGTCGCCGGCCTCGACCGGCCGAACCTCCTCTGGCGCCTGGGGAGCCGCTAGCTTCACGGGATGCAGCAGCGCCCGGCCCCGACGCTCGAGATCCTCGTCGTCGACGACGAAGCCTCCCTGCGCGAGATGCTCGTCCGCTCCTTCACCCGCGAGGGCCACCGCGTCACCGCCGTCCCGGACGGCGCGTCGGCGATCGAGCAGGCCGGAGCCGGTAACTTCGACATCGTGCTGCTCGACGTCGCCCTCGGAGCCGGTCCCAACGGATACGACGTCTGCCGCACCCTGCGGGCGCGGCGTAACGTGGTGCCGATCATCATGCTGACCGCGCTCGACAGCGAAGCCGACGCCGTCCAGGGCCTCGAGGCCGGGGCCGACGACTACGTGACCAAGCCGTTCGGCCTGGCCGAGCTGCGCAGCCGCATCCGGGCGGTCCTCCGCCGGGCCGGCCCGCGCGGGCTCGGTGGGCTCGGCGGCGAGGTGCTGACGATCGGGACGGTCAGGCTCGACCGGGCCCAGCGCGAGGTCACCGTCGACGGTCAGCCGGCCCGGCTGACCTTCTCCGAGTTCGAGCTCCTCTCCTGCCTGATGTCCGAGCCCCAGCGGCTGTTCAACCGCCAGGAGCTGCTCCGGGCGATCTGGGGGGACTCGGCCTACCGCGATCCCCGGGCGATCGACGTCCACATCCGGCACCTGCGCGAGAAGCTCGAGAAGCGCCCCGACGAGCCGCGCCTGATCCTCACCGTACGAGGGGCCGGCTACCGCTTTGCGGAGGGCTAACCTGCGCGCCTTCGGCCTTCGCCCCCGCCTGCTCGCCGCGCTCGTCCTGACGAGCGCCGCCTCGCTCGGCTTCGCGGCGTACGCGCTGCTCTCGCCGCTCAAGGACCGCCTGCGCGCCGACGGCACGGCGACCCTCGTCGCCGCCATCGGGGCCGGGAGGCTGAGCTTCGAGGAGCTCGACACCTCGCGCGGCTATCCCAACCCGACCGACCTCCGCCTGCAGGTCCGGGCCCTCGAGAGCCGGACCGGCGGCGCCCGGGTCGCCGTGTTCGACGACCACCTGATGCCGCTGGTCAATGCCGGGATCGACCCTCCCTTCGATCAGCAGGCCCTCGGTCAGGGCCTCCACGGGACGAACCTGGTCCGCGTGATCGAGGGCAGCGACCTGCTCGTGGCCCAGTCGGTCCAGATCGGGGCCCGCCGCTACGTGCTCGCCGCGCGCAAGCACCTCGCCTACGTCCAGCAGGCCACGAGGGTCGTCCAGGACGTGTTCGTCAAGGCGGCGCTCGTCGGACTGGCGGTCGCGCTGCTGCTCGGGATCGGCCTCTCGGCGACGATGCTCCGGCGGCTCGAGCGGCTGCGCGACGCGACCCGAGACCTCGACGAGCGCGGGCTCGACGCGGTTCCCCCGCCGTCGGACGGCTCGCACGACGAGATCGGTGAGCTGGCCCGGGCGTTCGCCGGGATGCACGGGCGCCTGCGCCAGCAGGAGGACGCCAGGCGGGCCTTCGTGGCGACGGCGTCGCACGAGTTGCGCACCCCCCTGACCTCCCTCGACGGGATGCTCGAGCTCCTGGCCGACGACCTCGACGACGACCCGCTCGACATCGCGGACGCCCGCGAGCGGGTCGCCCAGGCCCAGGAGCAGTCGCGCCGTCTGGCCAACCTGGCCGCCGACCTGCTCGACCTGAGCCGGATCGACGCCGACATCCCCCTGCGCAGCGAGCCGATCGAGCTGGTCGAGCTGGCCCGGGCGGTGACCGCCGAGTTCGAGCGGCGGGCCGAGGAGCGCGGCGTCACCGTGGCGATCGTGCCGCCGCAGGCGTCCTGCTGGGCCGAGGGCGATCCGGGTAGCGTGGCGCGGATCGTGCGCATCCTCCTCGACAACGCGCTGCGGGTCGCCCCGCGCTCGAGCACGGTCTCCGTCCAACTCGCGGGGAACACGCGGTTCGCCCACCTCGAGGTCCGCGACCGCGGCCCCGGGGTCCTGGCCCACGAGCGGGAGCTCATCTTCGAGCGCTTCAAGCGCGGGAGCGAGCGCAGCGGCGAGGGGGGCTTCGGCCTCGGGCTGGCCATCGGCCGGGAGCTGGCCGGTCGCATGCACGGCTCGCTCGAGCTCGTCGAGGGCGAGGCGGGCGCCGCGTTCCGCCTGCGCCTGCCGATCGCCCTCGTCCCGGTCGAGGCGTGAGCGCCGAGCTCGAGGACTTCGCGCGCCGGGCCCGGGACGTCGCCCGCTTCGGCGTCGACACCGAGTTCGTCGGCGAGGGCCGCTACCGGACGCTCCTGTGCCTGATCCAGCTCGTCGTGACCGACGCCGCCGGGCTCACGGTGATCGTCCTCGACCCGCTCGACGAGTCGCTCGACCTCGCGCCCCTGGCCGAGCTCCTCGCCGACCCGGCGGTCGAGGTCGTCGTCCACGCCGGGCGCCAGGACGTCGCCCTCCTGCGGCGGTGCCTGGCCACCGAGGTCAACCGCCTCTTCGACACCCAGGTCGCCGCCGGCTTCGGCGGCCTGGCCGCCCAGGCCGGCTACGACAGCCTGCTCCGCGAGGTGCTCGGCGTCAACGTCCAGAAGACGGCGAGCTACACCCGCTGGGACCGGCGGCCACTGAGCCGCGAGCAGGTCGGGTACGCCCGCGACGACGTCCTCCACCTGCTCGACCTGGCCTCCGAGCTCCAGCGCCGGCTCGGCGAGAGCGGCCGGCTCGAGTGGGCGCGCGAGGAGTGCCGGGCCCTCGAGCTGGCGAGCGACACGCGTGAGGCCGACACGATCTTCGCCCGCCTGCCGCGAATCAACTCGCTCAAGCCGGCGGCCCGGGCGGTGGCGCGGGAGCTCGTCGAGTGGCGGGAGGAGGTGGCCGAGACCCAGGACCGGCCGGCGTCGACCGTGCTCAACGACACGGCGCTCGTCGAGCTGGCCAAGCGCCGTCCGGCCAGCCCGGGCGAGCTCGACCAGATCCGCGGGGTCAACCCGGGCAGCCTGCGCCGGCGCGGGTCCGACCTGCTGGCGGCGATCGAGCGCGGCGGCCGGCGGGCGCCGATCCCGGCCGAGAGCAGCCACCACGAGGCGAGCTCGCCCCTCGACGCGCCGCTGATCGCGCTCTGCGAGGCGCTCGTCCGAGCCCGGGCGCTCGAGAGCCGCCTGGCCTACGAGCTGATCGCCGCCCGGGCCGATCTCCAGCGGATCGTCACCAGCGTGCGGGCGGGGACGGCCGAGCCCGACCTCCGCACGCTCCGGGGCTGGCGGCGGGAAGTGGTCGGCGCCGAGCTGCTCGAGCTGCTCGGCGGCCGCCATGCCCTCGCCGTCGGCGGCAACGGCCGCCTCACGGTCGCCGCCCTGTGAGCTAACCTGATCGCCTCCTGATGCCCGAACGGATTCCGGCGCCCGCGGCCGCCTCACAGCCGCGACTGTCTGGCGCCCTGCGCCGGGCCCGCGGCCGGTGGGCCGCAGCGGCGATCGCGACGCTCCTCGGCGCCCTCCTCGGCGGCGTGGCCGCGGCCCCGGCGGTCGCGTCGACCAAGCAGCAGGCGATCTTCCAGGACGACGACCTGCTCGTCTACAACACGCCGGCCGGGACGGTCAGCACCCTCGAGACGCTGGCCGCCCTTGGGATCAAGAGCATCCGCGTCTCGGTGTTCTGGCGCCTGATCGCCCCGCAGCCGCTCTCGACGACCCGCCCGGCGAACTTCAACGCCGCCGACCCGGCCGCTTATCCGGACGGCGCCTGGGCGCGCTACGACCAGGTGATCGCCGACGCCCAGGCGCTGGGCATCGCCGTCAACCTCGACATCACCTCGCCGGGCCCGCTCTGGGCGACGCGTACCCCCGACCGCTCCGACATCGCGGCGACCTACAAGCCGTCGGCCGGCGAGTTCGGGCAGTTCGTCCATGCCGTCGGCGCCCGCTACAGCGGGACCTACTCGATTCCCGGCCCGGCTCCAACGCCGGCCCCGGCCCCGGCCCCGCCGCCGGTCCAGCCGCCGAACCTGCTCCAGCTCCTGCTCGGCATCAACCCCAACGGCTCGGGCAGCAACCCGGCCCCGCCCCCGCCGGCGCCGCTGCCGCCGGCCACCGTGCTTCCGCGGGTCACGAGCTGGTCGATCTGGAACGAGCCGAACCAGGCCGGCTGGCTGACGCCGCAATGGGCCCCCGACGCCAAGGGTCGCCTGGTCGAGACCTCGCCGGCGCTCTACCGGAGCCTGGTCGACTCCTCCTACGCCCAGCTCCTCCAAACCGGGCACGCGCGCGACACGATCCTGATCGGCGAGACGGCGCCGAAGGGCGTCAACGCCCAGGGCGAGACCCGGGCGATCAAGCCCCTGCGCTTCATCCGCGACCTCTACTGCCTCGACACGCGCTACCGCCCGCTCCGCGGGACGGCGGCCCTGCGCATGGGCTGCCCGGCCACGGCGAAGCTCTCGGCCGCCTTCCCGGCCGCCCACCCGGGACTGTTCAAGGCGACCGGATGGGCCCACCACCCCTACGAGCTGACCTTCGGCCCGAGCGTCCGGCTCGCCGACCCCGACTACATCACGATCGCCAACCTCGGCCGCCTCGGGTCCGTGCTCGACGCGGCCCAGCGGGCCTACCACCGATCGCGCCGGCTGCCCTACTACCTGACCGAGTTCGGCTACATGACGAACCCGCCGAGCGCAGCCGGGGTGACCCTGACCAAGCAGGCGGCCTACCTCAACCAGGCCGAGTTCATCGCCTACAGCAACCCCCGGGTCCGCGACCTCTCGCAGTTCCTCCTGATCGACGCGCCGCCGATCGCCTGCACGCGCTGCTCGGATCCCGGGAGCACGGCCGCGAGCTTCGAGACCGGGCTCGAGTTCCGCAGCGGCAGGCAGAAGCCGAGCTTCGCCGCCTACCGCATCCCGATTTACGTGCCGAGCCCGACGGTCCGGCGCGGCGGCCTGC